>NZ_QBLM01000001.1 GCF_008828755.2 [Borrelia] turdi
ATAAAACATCCCACTTCTATTCCAATCACGAATCGATTTAACTTCTTATATAATAAGAGAAGAGATGAGGTATTTTTAATATATACTAAAAGATAATAATATATATAATTTTTAATTAGTATAGATATCTTATTCATATCTAAAAAGATTATAAAGATTATGCTGAATATCACAACATTTAACGAAAAAATCCCAAACATTAACTGCTAAATCCAAAACTTTAATACGCTGGAAATGAAAAATTAGGTGAAATTTTTCAAGATTTTTCTCTGCAAAAAACTCCAACTCCAGATAGGCAGTGTGTTTTGCTATTATCATTCGATAGTATATTTACTTCAAAATCGGAGTAAATATAACGCATTTAGCAGTCAATTATATCATAGACTTAAGGATTTAGAACGAGCGGTTTACAAAATTTATGATAAGGAAATGGAAAATCCCGAAGGTTATTTTACTATGTGGAACCTAAACTCAATATAGTATAATTTACGAAATGTTGCAAAAAATTATTCAGAAAAGTTACAAATAGAAGTTTAATCCCTAAAAAGAACATCGCTTTTTGATATTTTCCCTAAAACCATAAAATATCCCTAAAAAACCATCCCCATCTTTTAAAAAGAAGAAAATAGATTGAACCATTTCTTACTTTTACTAATAGAACATAGTTTTATCACCCACAATTTCCTTTTTGTAAAACCCTGTTTACCCAAAACTATCTGCTTTTTAGTAGAGCTATTCTAATAACTTTCCCAGAAGCTTTTCTTTTACTATTTTTAGCTTAATATATGAATAAGCACTCTAAAACAAAAAAATAATACTCGGGGCCAATGTAAAAAAATCTACAACCATATACGGGTTAAATACTACGAAACTCTTTATCTACTAAATCGAGCCGATTAATCCAAACAAAAAATTAATATTCTGCGCTTAATATTTTTAAAAAGAGAAGTTAATTCTTCTCTTTTTTTATTCATACAAGCTAACCAAGCCCAAACCAAAAACACAAAGTAAAAATTAAATTTTTAATATCAAGTAGGTTTTGATATTACTTGAAAATAATATCAAATTATTATATTATTTTTTTATATTAAAAATTAATAAGTACTAAATTTAATATAAAAGGAGAACATTTTGAAAAAAAATAAATTAAATATCATTAAGCTCAACATTATTGCAGCAATATTAACATCAATTTGTATATCATGTGCACCTCTTGACAACGTTAATCCAAACAAGCTAAAGAACCACACCAATCCGAGAAAGCTAAAAAAAACAAAAAGACGTTCCAATTCAAAAAATCCAGCAGAAAATAATCAAAATCTTAAAAATGAATCTCAAAATCCAAAATATTCAAATCAAAACCCTCAAGAAAAAATCTTGCCCCCAAAATTAGCAAAAATTAATAAAGATCTGAAAGATCAAAAAAAACAAGAAGATATACAAATAGCTAATATTGATGCACAATATGATTTCCTAGAAACTTTTAAACTTAAAAACCATGAGTATTTTATGCACATTACAAAAATGATATTAAAAAGAATAATTTACTCATCCTTAAATTACGAAAAAGAAAAAATATTGACATTAAAAGAAATTCTTGAAAAACTTGATAACAATTATCAAAACCGACGAATAGCTGATATGTTTTTTGAAACATCTAGGGATATTCAACTTGATATAGAAAAACTACATTCAATAAAAATAGAAGATTTAAGCAAAAAAAAAGCCGAAGAGCTGCTACAAGATATGGAACTTAGTTTAAAGGGAAAACAAAATTTCGCAAAAACCTTAAACGCAACCATTGAAGCTTATAGCAAAGATTCCAACAACCTTAAAACCAATCTAAAAAATCTAGCAACTCACATAAAAGATAAATACTACCATATTACCCTTTATATACCAAATAAAATCTATAAAAAATAATATTCTGCACTTGATATTTTTTTAAAGAGAAGTTAATTCTTCTCTTTTTTTTATTCATACAATCTAAGTCCAAAAACAAAAAGTAGAAATTAAATTTTTAATATCAAATTTATTTAATATCATTGATCTTAGCATTATTACAATAATATTAACTTCAATTTGCATATCATGTACACCTATTGGTAATGTTAATCTAAACAAACTAAACAGAGTAGCCCCACTCTTAAAAATCCAAAAAAACAAAGAGCCTTACCACTCAGAAGTTTTAAAAAACAAACAGCTACAACAATTCAGAAAATCTAGAAAAATTCAACAATTTGATAGTGATACTAACAAGCATTCTGAAAACCATAATAGTATGTAGATAAAATTACTTATAAAGAAGATAAAAAGAACTTTATCATAACTCAACATTTTGTTGCCTTAAAGTTTTTAACTTTTGATTTAATTTCTAAGAAATTTTACTTATTTTTGCAAAGTCTCCAATTTGGTTTTTACTATTTAACACTATCTTAAATACCTTCTACAACCAATAACGAATTATAATTAAGCATCATAATCAAAAATATCCCCTTTTTTATTTTCTTGACATATTGACCTCATTAAAAATCCATTATCAATTACAACAACAAGTTCCATGTAATAAGATGAATAAAAATCTGTAAGATTTCGTTATCCTCCTAGGATAATCTTTTAAAACTTTCAGAGTAAACATTTACATCTAATTTTTTGAAGAATAGGCTTTTAACATTTCCAGAATCAAATTCTTTAAAAGAATATTTGAGCATAATAACACTATCGTATTCGGTTTATTGTGAATAATAATACTCCCTTTTCCTTATTTAAGCTATTCAAATAAAAAATTTCAAGCAACCAAGCACACAAAAGGATTGCACCAAAAAATTAGTAATCCAATAGGGTATTAAGGGAGCAAAATCCTGTCTTTTTAAGCTTAATTATTGCTTATCTTATTAATTATTTAAGACTTAACTTTCTTATAAACAAAGTATAGATTATCAATAGCGGTAATCATCTTTTCTATCTCTTTGTCTGTCTCCTTTCTAGCAAAAATTTTTACTCTTTCAAATCCACCCTTATATTCACCATAAATACTAGTAATAGCACCTACAATAACATCAACAGCATGGTCTCCTTTTCCATTAGCATATTGATTTGCAGCAACACTAAAATCTTTAACAGCTTGCTTAAATTCTATAGAAGATACACAAGATGTTAAAGAAGCATAAGCATTGGCATAAGCTATGCTAGCTATTTCTATAGTCTTTTTAATAACAGGAAGAAGATTTCTAACATTTTTTAAATGCACCATATTTTCTTTCTTTTTAGGTCCATCAGCATCTATAGCTTCTTGATGATCTTCTACTGTCTTTATTTTACTTTCAGCCTCACTAGCCTATTTTATAGCTTTCTTATACTCTTCTATTGTATCTTCTAAATCTTTTTTGTTATAAACAGAAACAGCTTTTTTAGCACATTGTTAAGATTAGAATATTCTTTGTCTAGATTTAATGTTTTTTAATGCATCAAGGGCTTGACTACGCCTTTCAGAAGGGACCCTTTGCTAAAACACCCAATACTATAATTGTTACAACCGGTATAGGTATTAATAGCATTATAAGATTTTGTATATTTGTTATAAATAGTATCTAAATTACATCGATATGTTATAGTTTTTTTAAAAAATTATTAAGCTTATCCCTGTCTTATTTAGCATCCTTTTTTCCTTGCTTTTCTAAACTAGCATTAGTATCAGAATCATCAGCAAGCATAGCAAAGCTACTATCATGAACATCAACTTAAGCTAAAGCAGCTTTACCACCTGTAACATCATTTTTATTTTCCTCTTGTTGTCCCGAAACAACTGAACCTGAATTACTAATATTGCTAGTAGTGTCAAACAAGGAAGCTCCTTCTTTACTTGTGATATTTTTTCCAAAAAACTTGCAAAATACAAACATTATTGTTGCTAGTAGTAAAATATACATATTGATTCTTATCATTAAGCCCCCCTTTTTATTTAGTTATTTTACCAAATATTATTTATATTACATGTTCTAAACTTAGAAAAGTTTCTAAGAAATTTGTGAAGTCTGATTGTACGTTTGCAGAAGAAAATTATCTTATATGGCTATTTAGTGTTTTATGATTTAATCAATATAATAGCTAATTAATTAATAGAGAAGATGTAAATGCAATATCTTAGTAAACAAACTAAATATAAGATGTGTTTAAATTAACAAAATAGTATCAAGAAAGAGTGATAGAAAAGTAAAGTTTCATTTAGTTACTACTTAATTTATAGATTTTTGATAAAGATAAAAGCAATAAAGTTAATTAAGCTGTTATGGTATATTATTCCAATATGTATAGGAGGTAAAATGAGATTAATAGTTAAAGTTTTAATCGCAATTAGTTTAATTAGTAACAATTTTACGTCGTGCAAGCTATATGAAAAGTTGGCAGATAAAAAGGAAGGGTCTTTAGATAGTAAAAAGGAGTATTTGAAAAAGAGGGAATTAATTGTGGAGTCTGCTGATAATGTAGAAACTGATACTTCAACTTATTATGTACAAGATAGTGGTAGAAGTGGGTATAAGACTAGGAGCGTAATTGAAGGAAGAAAAAGTGAGCAAAAAGGAAATATATTAGAAAAACAGATGGAAAAGAACATAAATATAAAGCTTTCGGTTGGTAGATCAACTAGCAGTGAGAATGCTAGTTATAATTATTCTGAACAAGTTGCTAATAAAGCTAAGGAAGCTGAGAATATTGAGAATAAAGCCTCTTTTTATATAGCAGAGACTGATAAAATGACTGCTAGTTTAAATAAGATAAGGTCAGAGCTTGATGCAATAAAAACTAAGATTGATACTGCTGAATCTGATCTTCAGAAAGCAAGAAGAACCTCTGGGATTAGTAAATCTAAGAGAAGATTATTGCCCGACCTGCACAAAGCAATTGTTAAGGCTAAAAATAGTAGGGATTATGCTGACAAAGTATGTTATAGTGATGCAATTAGTGTATTAAAAATTGCCAGGAATGGTTTTGAAAATGCAAAGAGAAGAGCAGTTGATGCTTTAGGAGAAACCAAAGATGACAGTTCTTCTATAGCATATTATGATTATTCTTACTTTTATTGGATGAAAGAAGCTAGAAAAGCAATGAATAATGCAGAAAGCATGTTTAAGAATGCGAAAAAGTATCAAGAAGATCTTCAAGCTAAGATGAATCAAGTAAATAAAGAGCTTGCTCAGTTGAAAGAAAAAATATGAAATTTGGAAAAAACATAAATCTAAGTAGTAGAATAGGAGTAGATTTAACCAAAATGGAATCCTTCTAAGAAGAGAAGGAAGGAGGGGCCTTTTATAACATATTAGGTAGGGGCTTCTTTCAAAGAAGACCCTAATATTAAATATATAAATATTAATATATTTATATATTTTTTTATTTATTTAAACTTGCTTAAAATAGTTTTTGCACGTTGAATAAGTTCTCTTATAGCCCTCTTTCTCCCCATTCCCTCAACTTTTTTAGAAGTATAATATTCTAAATTTTCTAAAGCATCCTCTGCTTTATATGCAGCCGATTTAGATAACTGTGCTGCCTCCTTATCTTCACGCTTCAATCTTTTAATAATACCTTCTTCTAAATTTTTCTTAGCTTCATCAAAAAAGGAAGCTGCGGATCTTATATATTGTTCTGCAACCTCAATGCTAACCATAATATTTTCAAGTTCATCATCTATCTTTAAATCATTTTCCAATTGTCCCAGTTCCTTTATTCCATAATTATTGCTACCAGAATTTCTCATTAGTAATGTTTTTTTATCCCTGACCTCAGTCTTTACCTCATAAAAATCACTTTTTATTAAAGTATATTCATTTTTAAGCGAACACACATTCTCGATTAACTTGGGAAACCCTAAACCTCCAATAATATTCTCTATCTCTTTAATTGCTTGATCCGCTCTCTTTTCTTCCCTAGTAGAAGGAATTAAATCATCTTTTTTTATCTCTTTTTTTTGATCATGCTCAATTATAATATTTGGTATGTCAGCCTTATCATCCAATACTCCAGACCCCGCGGTTTCCAAAAAAGATTCTACAACAGGCTCTAAATCCGAAGAAGACTCAGATAACACCTCTATGGACTCTTTTACTGAAGGATTTGTAGAACCTTCAGTAAGAATTATCCCCACATCTTTCAATTCCTCAAAATTTTTATTTTTAAAACCTTTTTTTTCTTCTTGATTACCATATAACTTATTAATAGCATTTCCTTGAACGCTGCCCAAAACTTCTTTTATATCTTTGTTATTTTTTTGCTCTTTACTCCCAAATAATTTAGAATCTGGGCTGCAAGATATCAATCCTATCGTTAATAATGTGTATAAAAACAAATTTTTTCTCATAAAAATATTCTCCTTTACTTTCGTTAAGAATATATATCATAAATAATAATGATTCTTAATTAATATTACTTATAATAATAATTCAATTATTATAAAATATAAATAAAATTATTTATATTTTATAATTTTTTACTTATTAATCACTCAAAGAACATCCGATAAACTATGAACTAAACTTTATCAAAACTCGAATATTTAATTTCATGATTTTAATAAAAATTAACAGATACCAGTACATTTTTACCTGGAGTTGTCAGCATGCTACTTTACGAATTCCTTTGCCCAATCAAGCTCAATTCCAGAATGGTAAAATCAATTTTTATTACTAAATCTTCAATAAGCTTTATAAGCTTATCTTTTACACTTAAGCATATATAAATTCTCCTTTAAATAGCATACACATTATCTACCACTTGTTCCTGGCAATTTTTTATCTATCTTGCTTGATTTATTTTTTTCTTTTATGAAACAGTATTTTTCTTTAACTACCCCATATCTAACAAAATTTTACTGATGATTAACACCGCGCATTTTAGATCGCGTATTTAAAATATTATTTATATTTTTTGTGGATTATTTAAATATATTTGTCATAATTGACACTCCCCCTTATTTTGCCATTAATAGTAGCAAAACTTTTTTTGCAAAAAGAAATTGGAACCTAGTTAAATTCTCTTCTTAAGAACTTAACCAAATCCCTTATTTATAAAGTACTAATAATTAAAAGAAATAATAAAAAAGCAATAAATATAAATTTTAATTAATAGGTAATTGATTTTGTTTTTATAATCAATAAATTGCCTTATTATTATTATTATTATTATTATTATTATTATTATTATTATTATTATTATTATTTTAATTCTTTATATATTTTTTAATATTTTTTTCTTTACTTCTTTTTTATTGTTAAATGATTTCTCTAAAAAAATACCCAGTGAATTTGACATTACTCTTATAAAAATTATAACATTCCTGACTTTTAAGTTGAAATCTTAATAGATTTTATTGGATTTCGTTTGGACTTCTCAACTGTATTAAAATTGCTATTTCATCATCAATACCAATTACTTATTATTTAAATATAATTAAACAATGGGAAAAAAATAAATTACTTGAAATATATTACAGAAAATTCATCTAAAAACCCCATGTATGGTAAGCCGGAAATATCCTCTCGAATAACCCTTAGATTTTATGAATACAATCAAGCATAAATAATGTTTTATAGTATCAATACACTATAAAACATTAAAATAACCAATCAAATTAATTTTAATGTCTTGAATAATCCCTAGATTTCATTAAAGAAGTATTCACTACAAATTAGTATACTTTTTGAATAGCCTTTAAATAAGTTGAAATATAAAGATTAAATGATGATAAAGCATAAAAATGGGAGTATCTTTATATTAGGATATTTAAAGAAACATGTTTTAAGATCTTGTAAAAAAAATATATAAAAGAATAGTAAAGGATCATTAAAGTGAACATTATGGAGTTAAAGAATATAGTAAGAAGCATTTAATAATCATAAATATAATAAGACTCAAAATAAAGAAGCATAATAGCGGGACTGTAAAGGAAGGCATAGAAAAGATTAAAATCTCTAAAAACATCGTCTTATTATTATGGCTTTTTGAAATTCAAAATGATCAAAGAAGCGTCACTTTTAAACTACAGTAATAGTTAATTCCAAAATTATGCTACTATTGCTTGAATTATAATACTAATATATTTGTATATATAGTCGAATTATGAAACAATGTCAATAATAAATATTGCTGAAGACAAAATATAAAAAAATTCCTACTATTGGGAATAAAACAACCAATACAAGATCTATCAAAAAGACATAGAACAATGAGCTTGCTTATAAAAATTTAGAGAATTTAGAAAAACAATTCAGGCAATTCGATATAAAATTTGATCATCTTAATAACAAGACAAATAGTGTAAATTTAAAATCAATGGTGTCAAAAATTATCTTGATTCAAAATAGGCTACTACAGTAATCAATTTTAAAGAAAAACCTAAAGCAGAAAACAAGTTATTGTGGATTTTAACAAATTAAAAGTTCAACTATAAAAAAATGAAATAATCTTTAAAATTATTAATTTACTTTGATATTTTATTGCTATCAACACAATATATAAAAATTATCAGTGTATCTTTTTTACGCCATAATAATATTATTAATTACAATTTTGTTTAAAGTTTTAAAAGAAAAAATGAATTCACTAAAATAGTAAATAACAAATATGGGAAAGACCTTACACAAAGATAATATATTTAGTGTTAAAAAATAAAATTAATGTAAAAAATAAATAGTATAAACACTAATAAAAGTGCTTGGAAAAAACTTAAACAAATAAATTAATACTCCTTTAAAAGAAAGTAGAAGTAGTAGAAGTAGTAGAAGTAGTAGAAGTAGTAGAAGTAGTAGAAGTAGTAGAAGTAGTAGAAGTAGTAGAAGTAGTAGAAGTAGTAGAAGTAGTAGAAGTAGTAGAAGTAGTAGAAGTAATTTTTTCTTTAATTATTTGCTATATATACTTAACAAGTATATTACAAAATTTATAATTGTCAAAATTTTTACAAAATATTAAATACTCTAGCATTGTACTATTATTTGTAATAACATGGGTTTATTTGTTTTAAAAGTTTTTTTATCACAAATGTATGTATGTAATTCATAAACAAAAGTAAAAAATGTTAGAAAATATTAATAATAATTATGCCTTTTTAATATACAAAAGTCATTCATTAATTTTTGCAATACAAATTGTTATCTTGGTTAGTTTTTTTTATTTTTACGATTTTTTTAGAAGTTAGAACTAAACCAATAGTTTTAAAAATATTGATTCGGCTAATAGTTAAAAAATTAAAACCCGGCAACTCAACAAATAAAAAATAATAACTATTGAAAAAATGATTAATTTAAAATAAAATTTTTAAGGATAAAATTCAAAAAAGTAAATATAAATTAAAACCAATTATATATATTCCGTAAAAGGGTAAAATTGGCAATATCTATTATGATAGAATTTACTAATTGGCTCCTAGCGTATGTTTGTTTATACTATTTTAGAGTTTTCATAAAGTAATATTTGATTATTAAAATCAGGATTAGGAAAAGATATTTATGAGCAAAAAATTTATTATTTCATTACTATATAGCATTATAAACCTTTTATTATTAGGTTGTGATTTATCAGAGAATACCCTTCAAAACAAAAGGAATAATATTCCCAATTTAGTAGGGAAGAACTACATGAATGATTCAAATTATAAATGCTTAACTAAAAAGGAGTCTGTGGGATTTAAAGATTCTCAAAAATTAGATAATAACAATAATAAAACTCATTCTTATTATTCTAGAGTATCTAATTTTTCAAATTTCCATAACAAAACTCATACATCTTGTAAGACAATAATACAAACAAAATGATTAGCGTTATCAAAAAAGTAAAAAATACTCAGCACATAATTAATTATTAAAGCTTATAATTTGCGCCTATATTTGTGGGTTTTGGCATTGATATTTGCTTCATTAATATCAAAAAACAGTCTTTATGAAAGTTTATTATACACAATTTATTTCTCCTATAGCCTTTTAATATTATCTAATCAATAATTTACTCCCCCTTAGCATTGCTTACATTAATATATTTCTGCAAGCTCTTCCCATTCTATGTCTAACTCGGGCAATTGCTTTTATAAATTTAACTATTTTATCTCTCTATTATAAAAATTTTCATGAAAATATAATATTTTCTTTCATTAAAATCTGTAAGTTCGTATTTTTATCGTTTTTTCTCATAGTTTAACTCAAAAAATACTACTAATACTATGTATTAGTAGTTAATATCTTTATTTATTGTTACTGCTTTTTGTTTTTTTTGATAATTTTTACCATTCCTAAGATATTCCTTAATTTATTTCTATAAATAAACAAGACTTGAGACTTAGAGTTGCATTTATTTCTTTATTATAGATAATATTATTAATTATTAAAATTTCACCTAATATCATTTAATTTTAGAATGATATTTTTAATATTATAATTACTACATAATTTAGTTCATGAAAAAAATTTGTATACTCTGTAAAAATATAATCTTATCCCGACTCGATTTATATAATAATTCTCTTACAAACTCATACCATCCTAAATTATTAATACTTTTCCTAAAAATTTCTTTTTGCATGACGCTAATTGACACTTTCCCCAGAATTATATTTTTATAATTAACCGCAAAATAATAAAATATATCATCTTTAGATTTATTGTCATTTTGATATCTATAATACTACATTTTTAATAATTTCATTGCTCTTGACACTTCTATATAAACATGGCTTTACAAACACTATTTTAAAAGCTTTATATATTAATTTTCTATTTTATTGAGTTTTTTATTATTGGCTCCAAAAACTTGCCTATTTCCCTATTATATTTAAAAATCCTTGCATTCTGATTTCCTTTTAATTTCTCTAAAAAGATTATTGTATATAGAGTTTAAATAAAATTAAAAATTGCCAAGAATAAAACTATCAATTTCCTCTTAAGAATATAAATTCTCTTTATCGCCTAGTAAAATTTATACAGTAACCTAAGCGCCTTTTGTTCATCTCCCCTATAAAAAAAGAATATTTCGTAAAATCTCCTTTACTTCTTTATAATAACCTTCTTTTGAATAAGATCCCATAAGTTCATTTGCAAAGACTTTTATGCTATTGGGGAAATAGATCTTGCCTTTAAGCTTTCTATTGACCACCTTTCTACTTAAACTGGAATAATAATGTGGTCTGTAATATTTAAAAGCATTCTTTAAAAAGAAATTTCTACTGAGAGAAATAAGAACTTAAAGAATTTTGTGAATCAAAATCAATTAATAATACTTTTTTATTTAAATTTTTAAGAGCATAAGAAAAAAGTATGGATAGCGAGCTTTTACCACCCCCCTTTTAAACTCGCCATTGTTATTATAATTAGGTTTTTGATCCATTTATTTACAACTCTCTCATTTTTCAATTTTTTATTATAAAATTCATATGCTTTTTCCCCATTTTTTTAAGTGTGATAAATTAAATTAATAATATTCTGCGTTTTCTTTATTTTTTCTTAAAAGCGTTCTTAAGGATTAAACATATGCTTTAATAGAACCATTTTTAAAGTTAAATTCTATATAATAGAGTTTTTTATCGCATAAGTTTTATTATTTTCCTTTTTAAGAAAAAAGGGTTTACTAAGTCTATCTACCTGTATCTTATTTCTAAAAACTCATCATACTTTTTTAAAGGGAAAAGATTGAAAAAAGAAAATCTTTAGTATTGCTAAACTCCTGAAAAGCTAGCCTTAGTCTTTCTCCCTTGTTTGTAATTCTAAAACCAACTAAAATGTTTAGAAATTTTTATATAGCGGCTCTTTCTACTATCTATTTCTTCTATTCTATTAAATAAAATTCTTTTTTAAAATTATTTTTCTTTCTTTTAAGTTTTTTAAGCAAACTACTCAATTTTTTATCCCTTTGTTAAAATGTCAGATAAAATATTATTAGCTAATATACCAGCATATCCTAAAAAACTAGTTATTTTTTTTATTTTCCATTTATTAGAATATATATATATCTTTAAATTCTTCAACAATGGAATAGAAATCAGTTTTATAGGGTGCAATTTTTCTCATAAAATGAATTTTATTTTTATAAAGTTTTAGCTTAAATAAGAGAAATCCCTTAATATATTTACTTCATAATCGTATTTTAGATAATTTTTAAAATCTTTATAGTTTAATAACGTATTTTTTAGAGTTTTTATTGGTTATTTAGTACAAGAAATTATTGATTTTATTTTTTAAACTATAAACTGAGCGAATAAAAGCACAAGCCGAAGTTAATAAGGTAAATATTAGCATTTGGTCTTCCAGTAAAGCCAGTAATTTAGGAAAGGGTACAGAAAATTTTAGACGAAATATTAAAATAAAAAGAATTGTAGCAGTAAAATCAGCCGCATCTATCGAAGAGGAGATAAAACTTGCTCGTGGCAGTGCACGATTTATTCAAATAACCCGACATATATACCAAACTCAAGGGCAATGTCTAGTGGAGTTTAATCAACCCGAATTAGAAATAATCGCTCCTGCATCAATAGATGAAAATCTACGCACAAACTTAAGGCCAAAATTATTACAGAAAAAATTACTAAATTACAAAAAAGCCAAAGCGATACGGTTATAAATAAATTTTTACTGCAATTTCAATGAAGATTTGCTTGATGTTAAAAAATTAGTTAGAATACTGAAATCAAAAAAACATTTGATGACCTTTAGAATGGTAAAGTAGAAAAATATAAAAAAATTTTCAAATCGCTTAATATTTTTCATTTTTTAGCATATATTTTTGGTGTTAATGGTTGATATAATAAATTATGAACCTAGCGCCTTGAAAAAGGCCGTTAGTAAAAGCTAACGACCTTTTTTTATACTATAGCCAGTATAAAGCAACATACTATTTTACTTATTTTCATATCGTTCTAATTTTTTAATAAGTTGTTCTTTGTTTTTTTGGTAAAAATCTTCAAGAAGCTGGTTGGTGAACTTCGGATTTTTTCTATAAAAATCACATGCTTCTTGGGTTTCTAGCCTAACCCTAAGCGGTTTTATTAAATTTGCTCTAGACTTAACTTTTTTATCTTTCATTAAATTAAATAAAGTTTTATCGATTCCATTTTCTATAATATTAACTTCTTTAAGCTTTCCTTCAAAAAGGAGTTTTGCTATTTTAATATACTTATACGCCTGAGTTCTGGCTATTTTAAATTCAAAAATAAAATCTTCAAATCTTTTATATCCATCTAAAACATAAAGCTTCCCATTTCTAATTTTTAGTAAAATTTTCATTGTATTTATTTTATTTCTAATATCATCTTCGATTCTATTTTTAAGCTCGTTTTTTAAAAGCTCATATTCTTTTTTGTTTAGTTCTTCAGTATTAATAGAAGTATTGCTTCCTATAATTCTATTATTTATTACTATTTTTTTAGTTTTTGCCATTTTTTAAACCTCTTTCTAAAAAAGTTCAGTCACTGTACTTTTAAAAAAGTAGATTTTTTCTAAAATTTTTAAGTATTCTTTATAATAATTTTCGTTTTGTTTTGGTTCTATAGCATAATCTATTACCTTTTTTAAAGCTTCACTTTTATGAACTTCTCCAATAAACTTATTTAAATATTTTGCTTTTAGTGCTGCCATAATCTCATTTGAAGCAACTCTGCCTATTTCAACTTTAGACGCAAAAATATAAATAATTTTGGTCTCTTTGCCTATAAAATTATTTTCCAGTTCCTTTATCTGATTTATTAATAATGGTAAATTTTCAACTGCCCATCTTTCAAGCGGGACCGGTATTACAACTTTATCTGCAATCACAAGAGCATTGTCAAGCTCTGATGATAAACTTGGAGGAGTGTCAATTATCACATAATCATAATCTTCTAAATAATTGTACAGTGCATTTCTAAGCATAAGCTCTTTGAACTGATTCCCTTCTTTACTGAATTTGGCAAGTTCTAAATAGCTTGGAATAAAATCTAAATTTTTAGATATATTAATAACAACATCCTTAAAAGTTTTCTCTTTCTTTATTAAAGAATAAGAATTATAAATATTAATTAATTCCATTCTAGGATGATCTTGAGTTATAAAATAACTTGTAACTGCATTTTGCGGATCAAGATCAATAAGTAGTACCTTATTGGTTTTATTAAGAATCGTTGAAAACATTATTGCTGAGGTGCTTTTCCCAACTCCCCCTTTGATTGAAGCAATAGCTATAATATTTGGTTTTTTATCCAATTTTTTTCTATCCATTTTATAAGAGGTCCTTTTTGTGGGTATTTTTTATCATAAAATTCGTATACTTGCTTTTCTAGTGCTGTAAACATACCAAATAATGTTTTACTATAAGGAACATTTATTTGTTCTTTTTTTAGCAACCTAAATAGACTCTTAAAGTAGCAAAAGATGCTCCCTTTTTTAAATCTAAACTCTAGGTAATATGTTTTTGACAATAAATAAGATTTTTTAACTCCGTTAAATTCGTACCTTACAGGAATTTTATTTATTAGTCTTTTATAGCCATAATAAATGCCTAAGAATTTATCGTCTGCTTTTAATGCAAATAAATTAAATTCTTCAACTTTTGATTGATTAAATAATCCTCTTAATGATATACGACATTTGTTTTTTTTCTTATTGAGTCCAAATTTGTAAATATCCATCATTACTTTTGTGTGATACATTGTTTTATCGCCATCTTTCTCAATCTTTATAAAAAGATCTTTTTTATTTGAACGTTTAACTATCGGTTTGTTTACTTGTATTAATTTTTCTATGCCTTGCATGTCAAACTTTTATACACCTTGTTTTAACATTGAAGATTTTTTTTCCTTATGAATTATTTCCAATAATTCATAATAATAGGTATTATCAAATACCTCCTTATATTCTAATTTATTTTTGCTATTCAAATAAGTTTTTATAATTGTCTTTAGAGCTCCAGTATTTTTCTGCTCCTTTAGTCGTTCAACAAGAATATTAAAAACGTTTATCTTTTTATTGTCGTAATTTTTTTGTGAGTTTTCTTTGTTTATTTCGATTGATTTTTCTAATTTGAGTTTCACTTTACTTAAATCATTATATTTTTTATTTTCAATAATAAAATGTGGTTTGTTTTTATAATTTTCATATACTTTTTGTATGTTTGTTTTTAATTGTTCTGTGTTATATCCTTTTTGTTCTAATAACTTTTGTGTATTTATTAGTATTTTTTTTAATTTTTCTTGCTGCTCTTTGAAAGGATATTTATTTAAGGTTATTTTCTTGTTTTTTGTTAGGTTAATTTCAATTCTTTTTATAATTCTAAGCACCTCAATCAATCTTTTTTTACTAAGATCTAAATTTAGTATGGAGAAAGTTTTTTTAGACATAAAGTTACATTTACTGTAATAATTTTTGATTTGAAATTTTTCTATTTGTTTTTTTCTTTCTTCTTTTTTAATATTATTACTATTATTAAAACACTCCCCTAAATCTACACTCCCATTTTTATTAAATTTGGATTTAAGATAGTTGTCAACTCTAAATTTAAACTTAGAGTCTTTTTTTTCTTTAAAATATTGATTTATGATAAGATAACACTCTTTTTTAGGATAATTAAGTTTATAGTAAATTTCAGTTCCAAAATTTACTCCCAGGTGTTTATAGTAGTTAGTTGTTACTTTTAATTCTTTCTCTAATTTGTAAAGATAATTTTGCATTGTCTTTAATTTAACGGCTGGCTGATTATTTCTTTTTAGATTTCCATTAAAGTAATATAGTATGTTTTTTTGAGTATACTTCTTAAATTTACTATTTATATAGTTAAGCGTTGAGATAAGAACTATTAACTTATGCTGTAGCTTGTTGTGGTAATTTGTGCTTTTTGTATTTTTTGATAAAATTTGCATTTTTAATCTCCTGTTTGGTAATGTATAATATGTTATTATGCACAATTTTTTATAAAAGTAAATACTTTTATAAAAAAACCATAAAAACTAAAAATTTGTTTAAATTTGGGAATTAGGGAAATACTAATTTTGTATAAATATAAATTGATTTTAATTCAAAGTTAAGTTATAATAAAAATAGCGTAGTAAATGAAAAAAGTTTTCATTACGGCTACCTGTTTGGTTCATTTACAATTATGGGGCTTAAGGAAGATCTCTTTAAATAAGAGAATTTCTTTAAGCCCTAATAGTGTGTTCTATTTCAATGTAGTGAACTATTATTGTCGAGTTATTTATACGTAAATAGAAATAGCCATAATTTCGATATATAATAAAGTATTATAATGTATTCTTTTTGCTTTAAATAGTCTATAAAGCTCCCTATCTACCTTTTAGATCATTGCTTGCAACTTTTTTTCAAAGCATATAGATCTTAGGAGAAGGCATAGCTCAATATATTATAAATATGTTATATGTAACATTATAAAAAATAAAAAACACAATTACTTAAAATTGTAATTTGTTTTGAAAATAAATTTGAAGTAAAATTACGTAAATAATTATACTTCTTATTCTTTTTATTGAGAATGAGACCCGTTTTTTAATATAAGTTTGTCCATCTTGATTATTATTTCTTTAAGCTTGGTTTTATTATTTATTGTAAATACACCTATTAGTAGATCTTCTGTTTATTCAGAGGAGATTGAGGGTGTAAATCATAGTAATACAAATGCGATTAAGTTTAAGATTACTTTGATAAATCATTTGGGATCTGTTGCTATTATTTATGATTGCAATAAGGATGCTAGTGAGAGATTTTATTTAGATTTTGAGATTATAACAGGTAAGGAGCCTTTTAATCTTTTAAGTGTTTCCCTTAATGGCGTTGATATTAAGCCCGAGGTTTTGTTTACGTCTAATAAAGAATTAAGGTTTGAAGAAGGACAGTATATTTTGGATTTTGACGATTCAATACAAAAGACAGGATTTTTTGTTGACCTAAATTCTCAAGATGAATATTTAAAAATATCAGAGCTTGTAAGAGAGGAGGATGGGATTAATTTTTGTGTTCAATGTATAGAGAGAGGAACAGGTGTTATACGAAATGTTTTTTTAAAATTAAGTGTGGAAAAGTTGAAAAAATTCTTTGATCTTCTTGAAGAATATAGAAAGAGTGTCAAGAATTTTTCTTGAGGATTTAATTTTGAGAAGAGGAATAGGTTGATTTGAGGCTATATATATAATAGCAGTAAATACATTTTATTAATAATGCTTATTGGGGTATTAATTTTTTATTGTGTAGTCTTTGTTTGGTTGTTTTAAATGTTTTATTTGCATAGATTAGAGGAAGGTGAAGGACTATATTATTCAGCAAGTCCCGCAGATAGTGTTATTATGCGAAAATGTTATTTTAAAAAATTTGCTTCTGGGAATGTTAAAAGCGTATTTTTCAAAAAATTAGATGTAAATGTTTACTCTGAAAGTTTTAAAAGACTAGACGAGGGGGGGGGTAAAAGAAATCTGACGGATTTTTATCCATCTTATTACATGGAGTTCGTTGTAATTGATAATGGATTTTTAATGAATTTTCAAAATGTTATTTTTGATGGAATAAATGCTAAAATATACAATCAATATCATATGGTTAACCAAGAAGGATTTAAATCTTCAAGAGTGGCTTATTCCCAAATTGATAGTGGTAGTAATGTTAATTATAAGAAAAAAATGGGGCAGTATTCAGTACGTGTAGTAAATGTTTTTAAAATTAGCATTAATACTACTCTATTTAATTTTTTATTAAAACGAAAAACTTTAAAAATTACTTTAATTACTGATGATAATAAAGAGTATAATTTAGAAACTGATAATTTCTTATTAAAGTATGATTTTTAACTAAAAATAATAAATAGATAATTAGATTTTGAGGATACTTCTAATGATATTGCTATAGAGGTCTCTTCCTTTAGAATCATTTTTTCTAGCACTTATTAAACACCCTTAATTATTTTATTAGATAATAACTAAGTACATTCCTCCTAAATAATTACTATTTACTTTCTAATGTGATAATTGAGTGCGATTGGACATTGAGCTTCAAGAGTGCTATAAAAAAGACTATTAATGAATTGAAAAAATAATTATTTTAGATATAAGGATAGATTTAATTTCTCCTTTTTTCTGCATTATGTCATATACATCGTGTTTTAAAAAATCATAAATTATGTAAGTGAGTAATTTAACCTTTGAAAAGCCGAATAAATTTCGTTTTAGGTTTAGTATTTAGATTATACTTTCATAGTATATACAAATTTATATCCACCTAAATTCCATAGGAAGATAGGTGGAGTATTCTTTGTTTTTTTGAAAAAATTATTTATTTCCTGATTATATTCATATAAACCAATGGTGCTTCAGGAGTTATACTTGGTTTACCATGTCTTACATCTTTAGATGGATACATTGCAATGTATTGTAAGTAATTTATTGTTCCCCATTGTCTTATCATGTGTAAATAATCAGAAATTGTCAGAGATGATGAAAAATGATCAGTTCTAACTAGATTTAAAACAGCACCTTGAATTCTATAGTCCAATAAAGGAGCAAGACTTAAAAAAAGTACAGCAGACACAGCTTCTGAGAAATAGGAAGTTATCTGTGAAGCGTCTTCGGGTTCGTGTTGCAATGCATCAAGAATTATATTTACAAGCTTAGTGATTTTACCTCTATCATGCAATGTAGTTCTAAATTCTTTACTATTGCTGTCTAAGTCCCCATTGAGATCTTTTAGTTTTATACTACTAGTCTCTGCTCTATAAATATTTTTTATTGTAGAACCAAAAAATCTATAATATCGTTTATTAAGATTTCTACGATCATGATGTCTAGCTCTGTGAACCAAGAATCCTTGGGGAACAAGATCGTCCGCTCTTACGACTATTTCCAGTTGTCCCAAGTGTGGACCACCAACGTGGGGAGTTACTACTCCTATTGTAAAAAATGTGCTTTCAGTAGGCGCGTCTGCATAATAAATATGAGCGGGTGGTATTGGAGTCATACCATTTTTTTCTCTTAGGCTTTCTATTTTTTCGTAATTTAATAAATTAGTACTTTTTAACAAACCAGATCTGTAAAGAGCTTCCTGAGAGGCTTTAATACTGTTTAAGAATAATGACCCAGAATGGAAGTCAACAGCAATTGTAACAGTTGGATGTAGATGTGGACTATTATCTTCTTCTGAATAGCTTAAAACCTTGTTTTTTTTACTGTGGCCGTCTTGACTACAAGCCGAAATAAAAATTAAAAGTATTAAAAATGCCACTTTGGGATAAATATTTTTTATTTTCATTTTATTCTCCTTATATGATGACATTAGTCATCTTATAAATTAATTATATTATTTTATAAGATAATTGAATATAATTAATTTATTTAAAAAAAATAATATTCAATTAATATCTTTTTTAGCTATTTTTTATATTATTTGCATAATAACGGTTAAACTTTATCTAAAAAATTCAAACTATTTTATATAGCTAATTATAATTGGCAATTAGATAATATTTTACTCGTTAATAATAAAATTGGTTTTACATATTTAAATGTTCATAATTATAATAAATACTTTTAATAATTTTAATTTTTCTTCATTCAAATCATTTAGAATCTTTTTAAGAAAAACATAAATTCAAAAGTTGCAGGACCCATGATTTCTATTAATAACACAATATTTTGTACATTTTCATTTTTAGTATTAACAATATGTTATGCTTTATATAAGTCTCACATTTATTTAATAAATTTTTTAATAGATAGTCGGAATCTACTTATTCTAATATCAAAATTGGGTTTAGAAGCTGCAATTTTAACTTTGGGTCTTTTTTAAATATTTAAATTAGTACAATGTAAATGTAGATAATTAAATTTTTCAAAAAAGTTAATGAAATTCTAGAAAATTTCAAGTAATTAATGAACCATGTATTAAAATTGTCTTTTTTCTCAGCTCTTCTGCTTCATCATATTTTTCTCGAATTTGATTAGAAAGTGCAGATATATAAGAACCAAGCTTAGGGACATCTGTTTTTAAAGAATTTTTATCATTTTGATAATCGAATAAAAGTTGTTTTGATATCTTGAAGACTACTTACTTTATAAATAAAATTCTATAAACAAATTTTTAAGTCTTTCTAAATTTGAAATTTCCAATTTATCTAAATCATATTTTTTGAGAATATAAGGGAACAATAACATCAACAAGAATGCCCTGAATATTTTATCTTTAATGTAAAAAATATTAATTGACTTCACAAAAGCGTATTATTCGATTTATAAATAGTCGTTCATGCAAGTTGTCACAATATCGCATAATACAACAACAGCTTTGCCTTCACTTTTATTAACAACCAATCGTTTTTTAAATATAAAAAAGAATTTACTCTAGAAAAAAATATTTAAATATACCTATGCGGTTCTTTACTCAAATATTCATAGAACTAAATTTAAGATTTCTTTCTTAAAAATAAACGTTTTAAAGGTGTTCTTGTAAATGGCGATGAAGTATTGGCAATTTTTGGCAAAATTGAAACATAGTTGATTAATTCCCATTTATAAAAGTAATTTCGCAATCAGATAAGAGAAACATAAATAAACTTTACTATAACCAAACTTCTAGATATCAACGGCTCTAAAAAGTATATAGTCAAACTATTCGAGGGTGTGTTCTTGAAAATACTTGAAATATAAAAAAGGAAGAAAAATCAGTGCTAATGAAGTCTAACATCTTTAAAGTCCCTGAGCAAAATTTTTCATATATATTTTCTACCTATCTTAATACCAAAATAAATTTAAATATACAAGTTTATAAACTTGTTTCTATTAAACAATTATCGAAAATTTATTTAGAAGCAACATATGCTATCATTTAAACAAACACACTTGATAAAAGTTAATAAAATAATATCAAAATAGATTTTAAAAACGCGCAAAATGCTATGAAAACTTCATATAATAATAGGTATACATTTATTAATCAAGCAAATGCAGTGTGTTAAGCTTATAACAAAAAACTTAGAAGAGGTGAAGAATTATGTTTAAAATGCACATAATTACTGGGGTTCTGCTAAAAACGTGCTAGAAAATGCTAAGGATAAATTAGGAGAATCTATTTATAAAAGAATGATTAATGAAAACAAAGAAGAGCATATGATAGGTGAAGGAAGATTTATCAAAAGAGAAAATAAACATGCAAAAGAATTAGTAAAAGATTCACTAATATATGCAAACAGGTGCATTGAAAATATGAAAAAAGCAATCTATTCTCTTCAATGTGGAAACTATCTAAAAAAAGAAATAGAAAAATTGTAACAACATCATAAAAGATTCTTAATAAAGCAAAGAATATGGAATACTAAATATTAGGCTCGTTTTTTATTTGGTGGCTTTAAAGATGTGCATTAGCAAGTGTTACAAAAAAACAAGGCTGGTTATCGGTCTTGTTTTTTTGGATATTGAGCTGGCATTTCTAATATCAAAAGTGTGGTATTTTAAAATATTTATAAAGTATCCAAAATTGCTAAGTAAAAAAATAAAGATCTCTTATTCATCAATAATACGTTATCGTGTATATCGTATTAAGTGCTATAAAAAAAGACCAACAAGAAATATTGTTTTTTTGATATTAAACTGCTGTTTCTATCAGCAAAAGTATGAGATTTTTTGAAAAATGAAAATAATCTATAAGATATTTGGTTACGAGATGCTTATAGCTAAGATAATAGCACTTGAGCCAACTGAAGAGTTTGAAAAAAAATACGAAGCTAAAAGTTTAAAGTTAAATTTTGAAAGATCAAATATTGATTTTGAAAAATTTGAAAAATATAGAATTGGTTTTCCTAAAATTAGTCTAAAGCTTATGGAGAACTTGAATACATTAATTCATATAATTTTGGGGTTTTTGACAATTCCTTAACAGTTTTTTTCAACTTTTTTATAATAAGAAGAAATATAATATTGTGCTGGCATGTCTTACTATAAGGAATAAAGAAACGGATAAAAATAAAACCTACAAATTGCATTAAATCTAAAACTATTTAATGATATTGTTATTGCTATTTGTTAAGTATTCAAATTTGTCGAAAGAAAAATTAAAACTCCCTATTAATGAATAATAGATAGTTTTAGCAGCTTCAGCTGTTAATTTATCAGAAATACCAGTAGCCATATTAAGTCTCCTTAATAAAAGGTATATAAGAATTAAATATACATACGACATTTAAATTAATTGCTCTTTCTACTCATTATTCCAATCTTATTATTAATATAACAAACTTTAAGAGAAGATTGAAAGATTTAATTAATTTGTTTATTAAAGCTAAAACATGTTTATAAATAACTAGAAGGGATAACTAAAAGCTTAATAAGTTATTAGGACTTAACTTTCTTATAAATAGCATGTAAATCATCAATAGCTCTAATCATATTATTTACTTAGTTTCCTTTTTTATTGTTGGCAAACATTTTTGCTCTTTTAACCCCCTTATCTTTAAAACCACTATATCTCTATCCCGTGAGAAATTATAATTGATGATATGAATAAAAGTAGAGAAAATAACAAGAAATGTATTTCTTTTATCTTAAACATAGATTATGTCTCCTACAAACAATAGTAAATATTATTAGAATTTATGTATGTAGGCTAATTTTAACATATT
This sequence comes from [Borrelia] turdi, assembly GCF_008828755.2. Lineage (GTDB taxonomy): Bacteria > Spirochaetota > Spirochaetia > Borreliales > Borreliaceae > Borreliella > Borreliella turdi. Next base: position 22,609 of record NZ_QBLM01000001.1, read on the forward strand.
ACTTGATATTAATAAATCTGAAGAAATTTTAGTAGATCAAAATCTTACATATTAAAATATAAAAATTTATTTTCTCAACTTTTAAATTTGGTCATATTAAAATAATAATTATAGAAGGAAATTCGGCCAACAATTTTGAATCTTTGCATACGTTAATTAATGAGTGTTATAAAAAATATTATGATTCTTTAATGTTTTGTTTTGATGACGCACATCTAAACAATATACTAAATGGATATTAATATTGTAATAAAATATAATAATGAAAAAAATAAAATAAATTGATTTACAGTAAAATAATTAAATTCACAGGCCACCTATTTAATTTTTAGTTAAAATTTATTTTTCTATTTTTTAAAAATTTCTTAATATTTTATATTTTTGGGTGTGTAATTAATGATATTTAATTTGTATTATAAAAAATATCCTTATTTTAGAATATGCAAAAAAAAGGATTCTATTTGCTCTCAGTTTATGAGAACAGATCATGGCAAAGCTTAAAATAAAGAATACCGATATTTTATTAAATAAAAAAATATCAATGATTAAAATCAATATATTGGGATAGCTATTATGGCGGCCACTAATCGATAATTTATATTATATATAAGAATTTTTACTTATTTTTATATTAGAAGATTGCTTTTTTCTAAGAATAAGTAAAAGAAAAAGGCTATTAGCTTCGACTGATAGCCTTTTTAATGATATTAACGCTGTAAAGATCAGGGGCAAATCTTTTAATTGGCATTGGTGTGCTTTTGATAATATGTTTACTTAAAAAAAAAGAATTTATTTATTCATATTTAAAGTAATATGATTCCTTTAAATAAATACCGGTTTAGACATGTTATTTTTTAGAAAGTTTCCGTCCAAAAATTTTTTTATTTTTTTGTGCTTAGTTTTTTACATTTAATACGTATTTATTTTTTTATAAGATTCGAGTTAAAAATGATAAGTCTAGATTTGTTTTATTGGACTGTATATTTTTATTAATAGAAAAGAGAAATCGTTTTAATTTTAATCTTGAGAAACAGATTAAATAATTCTTTGGATCTCTTAGAATTCAAACTCAAAAAAAATGTCAAAATTTTTTCATTATGGTTTTCAAATAATAGTGAAAGATGATTTAAATCATTTTTATTCAATTTATTAATAATCTTCTTCATATTATTCAAAATAAAATATTAAAATGCGGTACTCTCAAACTAGAGAGCATGTCTTTTTAGTAAAAAATCATTATACCGTATTTCAAGAAATCTCAGGAGAATTTCAAAATGCAATTGCAATAGACGTGGAAAGATGTTATATATCTGAAATTGTAGGAGAGGTATTTGGGTAATAAAATTTTCTATATTTTAGTAGTTTCAATTTTAATGGTTGGCTGTGATTGGGGGACTGTTAAAAATAAAAGTATAGAAATTTCTGAGATATTAAGAAAAGATAAGGATAAGACTAAAAATCAAGATAGTATAGAATTGGGTGAAAATAATTCTATGTTTAAAAACAATATATCTACCTTAGACGTAGATATAGATATTGCTTCCTTAGCTTTATTAGCAACTTGTTCAGAATAATTATAACTAGCATTCTCATTGCTAGTTGATCTACTATCAACTGAAAACTTCATATTTATGTCCTTGCCTATCTACTTTTCTAATATATTTCTTTTTTAGTCGCTTTTCCCTCCTTCAATTGCACTCCTAGTCCTACGCTTACCTCTATCACTATCTTGTACATAATAAGTTGAAGTATCGGTTTCTATCTACATTATCAGTAGATCCCACAATTAATTTATTTTTCTTCAAATACTTTCCTTTATTATCTAAAGGCGCTTCTTTTTTATCTACTAATTTTTCATATAGCTTACACGACATAAAATTGCCACTAATTAAACTAATTATAATTAAAACCTTAACTATTAATCTCATTTTATAACCTATACATATTAAAATAATATACCATAACAGCTTAATCAACTTTATTGCTTTTATCTTTATTGAAAATCTATAAATTAAGTAGCAGCTAAATCAAACTCTGCTCCCCATCACCCTCTTAATACTATTTTGTTAATTTAAACAACATCTTATATTTAGCTTATTTGCCAAGATACTGTACTTATATCCTCTCTATTAACTTAATTAACTATTATATTGATATAAATATAAAACACTAAATAGCTATAAGATAATTTTCTTCTGCAAATTCACAAGCAGACTCTACAAATTTATTAGAAACTTTTATAAACTTATAATATATAATATAAATAATATTTAGGCAAAATAACTAAAGAAAAAGGGTATACTACAGGTGAAGCTACTCTAGCTTAAGTTTATGATCATGATAGTAGCTTTGCCATGATTACTGATGATTCTGCTACTAATTTTAAAAAATTAAAACATATCAATTAGTCTAGATACTATCTATAACAAAAATACAAAATCTTATAATACTATTAATACTATAGAAGCTAATGAAACGATAAAGGGAAAAAACATAACTCATTTGCAAAACAATAAGAAATCTTATTCCTATTATTTTATTAAAAAGACTATAGAAATATAGCATAGCTTTATGCGAAGCTTATACTTCTATAGTAGATAGGCTTATCTTCTATAGAAGCATAAGAAAGATGTTAAAGATTTTAGTTTTACTATAAATCAATATACTAATGAAAAAGGAGACCTTGATGTTGATGTACATAATGTCTTTTTACTAAAAAGACACACTCTTTAGTTTAAAATTGAACGCAGTTAAGCATTGTGTTTTGAGTGATATTAAAAATGTCCTTGACAGGCAACAATAATCTTTTCTACTTCCTTGCCCGTCTTCCTTCTAGTAAAAATTTTTGCTTTTTTAAATCCATCATCATCCCTATATTCATCATGAATACTAGCAATGGCGCCACATCAACATCAATATGTAGTATTTCAAAAATTTCATATTTTTTGTGTTAGAAACATTAGTTCAGTATTAAAAAACACAATACTTCTTGTTTATTTTTTTTATTACCTTGAGAGATGGTTTTTTAAGAAATAGAAATGTCTCTTAATACAAGATACAATAATAAAAGGAGTTAAAAGTATTTTTAATCATAAACTTATTAAAATACTTTTTTTGATTTAAAATGAGGTTTTATTCTTTTTATTAATGAGGATAATTTAGTATGAAAAAAATTTTAAGTTTAGTATTTTTAGTGGTTTTATTAGTTCTTGTTAGTTGTAAAAATAATGTAGAAGCAGGCTTGGATAACAGATTTTTAGATTCATTTAATACTTTTAGTGGATTAATTGCAGATGTGTTTGGACTTAAAGCAGATCCAAAAAAATCCGATATAAAAGAATACTTTTCTAATATGGCTAAAGAGTTAGATAAAACTAAAGAAGGTCTTGTAAAATTACTTAAAGAAAATGGCGGGGTTGGCTCAGATGTTAATAGTAGGGGTGAGAAACGCGATAATAAAAAAAATCTTTTAGGCTTAGGAAGACAGTAAGCATGACTATTGAAATTGTAGAGGAGTTAATAAAAGGCGCCAATACCGCTGCTGCTGCTGCAAGTGATAAAGTGATCGGCATAGTTTTCATTAGCAGCAATAATGCTGGTGTAGTAAATAGTGGTAGTGTTAATGGAATTGCGAAGGGGAATAAGGTGGATTGTTGAGGTTGCTTATGGCGCTGCTGAGAAAAAAATAGAGAATAAAGTCGGCTCCAATGCTACTGGTACCAGCAATGAAGATGCAGAGAAATTATTTAGTGGTGGTGGTGCAGATAAGGATGCTGCACGGAAGGCTGTTGCTGCTGTTAGTGCGGTTAGTGGTGATCAAATACTACATACGATTGTTTCTGTTGCTAGAAACGGTAATGTGGATGTTGGTAGCGTTAGTGATGAGTTGAATATTAGCGGTAAGGATGCTCAGAGTGCTAAAAATCCTATTGAGGCTGCTATTGGGATGAATAGTGTTTCTAGTGGTAATCAATCATTTAGTAAAATTAAGAGGAATGATGAGATTGCTACTGCTATTGTTTTGAGGGGAATGGCTAAGGGGGGCAGGTTCTTTGCTAGTGATAATGCTGCTTCTGATGTAAAACAATCAGCACAGTTGTCAATATTTAAAACTGTTACGGCTTTAGCGGATTTGGTGAAAGGAGTTGTAAAAGAGTATCTTGATAGGATAGTTAAGATTCTTGAAGAAGAAGATCATAATAAGGCCCCCGCACTGCTTCTACTTAGTGTGGGCCTTAGAGATGAACTTAACTCTTTAGGGCTGGTTTATTCCCCCTATTAATTTTTCTTTAATACAAGTTATATTAAAATTAATAATAAAATTAATAAAATATTTCAAAATAAGATGAATTTTCTACTATAAAGTGGATTTTAAAAAAACTTATTGTCACCTAAATCTTACTGGTTAACTTTTTTTTAAAAGTTGTATAAACATATTCTTGAAAAAGTTTTTATAAATAACTAACGAGAAAGGGTATTTAGAAAGTATTAGATGAGTTAAGATCAATTATATACTAAAAAATAATAAATAAATTTATTATTTTTTAGTATAAAACGTTAAAACAATCTCTTTCCCTACACCACACCAATTAGGGCTTAAACTTGTATCAGTATAACTCACTTTGCATAAACCCTTGTTTTTACACAAAATTGACAATTGCCAACCTAGGTTATGAAACGCGAACATAAAACTTAACATATTACTATTGGGTATATATTATATACCTTATATATAGGGGTAAAGCATTCTTTATTTTATTTAATTAACATTGCTTCTTTGGTCTAAGATTTTAAAAAGGCACTTAAAAATAAATAAAAATAAATTAAAAATGTCACTTGGGTATTTTTATTTATTTAAAGGAGAACCGAAGATAATAATACCTATTCTTAACTCTTTTTATTATTTTTAAATTTATATGTCATAACAATAGATAATGTGCAAAAAATAAGCATTAATAAAAAAAATGTATTAACAGCACTTATAAAATTAGTTAAAATTGAACATATACCTAGTGCTAAAAATGAAAATATACGAGATAATGTACTATTAATAGAGGTTATAGTTCCTAAGACTTTTGAATCCACATTTTTTCTTAAAAAAAATTCTAAATTATTAGAATATACAGAAATTAAAATTACTAAAAATATTATTATAGTAATAAATATGTAAATATGTGAAACTATTTTTATTAAAACTGATAATAAAAATATTATAGCCAAAATAACATAAATATCATATTTTGAATGTTTAATTTTTCTAAATATCCATACTCCTATAATATTTGATAAGCGAAATAGTACATATATAATTCCAAATATATTAATAACTATATTTTTATCAATAAAAATTGCTTGCCAGTATAAATAAAAAGGTTGATAAAAAAATTGAATAGCACTATTTAAAATAAACAATTCTAAAAGTTCTTTAGATTTTAATAATATTATTATTTTTTGTTTAAACTTTATAAGATATAAAGTTAAATCTTCTTTATTGTGCTTATGATCTATATTTTTATCATTTGGTATGAAAAAAATTGTAATTAAAGAGGATATTAAATATATTAATAATGAAATTAGGTAAATTTTTATATCAATGTACAAATATAGTACACTTCCGATATATCCACCTAAAATGGCACCAATACTTAGTATTATTTTTACAAATGATATAAAAGCTTTTAGCTTTTTTGAATTATTTTGGTATATTTTAGTAAAACTAATATCAATTGTCCCGGTGTTAATAGCAGCTGACATCCCATATATAAACCACGAAATACAAAGAAGTACAAATGAAGAAGCGTTAAAAATAATAAAATAAGAAATCATTAGCAAGAAAATTGATGCCAAGTAAACAATTTTTCTATCAAAAATATCTGATATTACGCCTGATGGAAATTCAAAAATAATAATTGCTACCATATAGCAAATTTGTACTATAGCAATATTTTTTAGTGATAACCCCTTATTTATTAAAATAATAGTTAGTACAGCATGGGGCAACGTTCTTGCAAGTTCTGACAAAAACAATGAATAAAAATAATATCTTTTATGTTTGCTTTCTATCATAAATCCTTATTTATTACATTTGCAAAATTTATTTTTAATAATATCAATAAAATGAAATGAGAAATTATGATTACTAATGCCAATTCGTTTGTTTAAAGAATTAATTTTTTCATATTCATTACCAAAGTAAAATATGATATCAATAATAGCCATGCTCGATGCAATTGCATTATTAGTAAAGAAAGAAGGGGCTTGATAGTCTTTATTTGCTAATATTATTTTACTTTTCAATTTAGAAGATGCTGACTTTTTGATAACTCCTATGTCAGTACAGTAGTAGCAAGATGAGATATTTGGAATATAAAATGGACCAATAACTGAAAAATCATTAAGATATCCAATATTTATAAGTGGAATAGAATTTTCAATGCAAAATTTATTAACTAAAGGTAAACAGTAGTCATCATCTGCTGATAGCACTATTAATGTTGGTTTAATTTTTGAGTTAGTAAAAATATTCTCTAATAATTTTGCTGAAACTTTTTCCTTATAAGATTTAGTTTGAATGGTTTTATTTAGTGATTTTATTTTTTCTTTAATTATATCTACTTTGCTAGATCCTATATCATTATAACTAAATAAAAATTGTCTATTTAAATTAGATTCTTCTATTTCATCTTCATCTATAAAAGTTATAGCTCCTAATCCTAAAGTAGAAAGAGAATAAGACATAAAATTTCCAATACCACCAAATATTTATTCTTTAAGTAACATCTATTTTTTGGATGTTCATAAAAAGGAATCAATACTTTATTTTCTAATGCTAATTTTATAGTTTTATCGCTAATATCATTTTCAGTAGCAAATAATATTAATTCCTTGTATGTTTTTTTATTTTTTGCAAATATTGCGATATCGAGCAAATGTTCAAAAATGTTATCATTTACTTTCATTTGAAATTTGCCTAAATTAACAAGATTGCCAGAAATTGATTTATTAAAAAATGAAGTTGGATTTTTTATATAAGTCATTTTACCCCTTTTTAATACTTAAGACTAAGTACATTAAACATTTAAAATAATCTAATAGCACCTAGCCTTAAATATTAAAATATTAATTAAAATTCTTACCTAGCATAATTACAGCCTCCTATATATTATTATAATAATATATAGCACAATAATGAAAAACCATGATACGGCCAAAAGCAGCATTGGTTGGGACAAACATTAATCTCATTTTTTTGTGTGTGTTTTATAGGAAAGCTATCCACAACACAAAAGAACTGTCTAAAAACCTAGCAATACACATAAACGACATAATAAAGTATCTCAAAAAATCGGAAAACCTTAATATTTCGATATAATCGCACTAATACTTAAGATAACTTAAGCTTTATAAAAAATATCATTAGTAATAATTATTATTAACACTTAAAATGAAGTTATAACAAAAACCTAATTTTAATATAATTACTCTAATACTTGAGCCTATAATTTTGAGCTCATCTATTAAGCCTATCTATTAAGCTTATATCTATACACTATAAACTTGTAAAGTAGACTAAACCAGTTTTAAATGCCCTATAAACTTGTTCAGTAGCCTTAACGGTTTTAAATACATCCCATAACCTTGTAAAATAGCCTAACCCAGCTTAAAATGCTTCATAAAGATAAATAACGGCATATTTTTATATATACCGCATGCTATTATGCTTTAATTTTAACTTTTTTACAAAAATTTTTGCAAAAAAAGTGGGAACCTAGCTAAATTCTCTACTTAAAGAACTTAGTTATGTTCCCATATTACGATTTTTTGCAAATTACCATAAAAGGTAGTCAAACTGAAACACGTTTAAACAACTACGATACTTCTAGTGCAGCCCATTTTAAAATTAAAAGAGAAATTAAAGTTCCCTATTGATGAATAATAAATAACTCTTTGACATTTTTAACTAATAGATTTCTTTTTTAGAGGTATACTAGAAGTACTTTAAGAAGCAAAATAAAAGATAGCAATGATAAAAAAATGCTGTAGAAGCCACCAGCGATATTAGAGATAATTTAGTATAAAAAGAAAGCAAAATATCGTCAATACATACTCTTTGTGACCTTCTGTGCAAACCACAACCCTTTATTTCTAATATCTTTAGCTTTAAAAAACACCTGCCATGATACATTGCTACATTTTTAACATATAAACATTATTTTCTTTAATTTGTAAAAGTTTTTAGTTTCTCTATTGCTTTCTTTGAAAACCGCTTTATTGAAAATAACTTTTCAATTATTTTAGATCAATGTTTTTATTAAAAACATTGATCTAATTAAATAAATATAAATTTCTTTTAAATACCTTAACTAAGCTTGAATTGTTAAGCTTAGTTAAGTTTATTTTTATTCTTAAATAATTCTCATATCCTTTTATTAAAGACGAAATATAATCTTTTCCTTTTTTATTTTTTAATGCTTTGAAATCGCTAAGCAAAGTAATGAAATCTTCTTTGGTTAGTGAATAAAGACTAGCTATAATAAAGTTATTTTCATGTTTTTTTTCTTTAAAGAATTCATCTTCTATATCTAGATTTAGCATTTTATTAACTTTTTTTTATTAAAATCAAAATGTTTTAAGTAAAGTAAATATTTAAAGTTCTCAGGGTCTTTTTTAGCTATCAGCAGAGAAGTATTTTTGCAAGATTTAAATATAAAGAATTACTTAAGATTTTTTTTTCTTCGGGTTGAGGCATTGGACATTGATATAAACTGATTTTACAATATCGGTTTAAAGCAAATCTTCTTATTAAATAGTCAAATGCATATGAATTAAAGATAGATATAATAAATAATTTATTATATAGTGATATTGGCACTTTCTCATAATTTATATATAGTGTAGAAACACAATAACAACTCTTAGGAGACAAAGTGCTAAGATGGGAATTGATGGGAATAAAGAGCCACCCTCAAAATGAAAAAACCCCGCAGTATACTGTGGCGTCTTTAGAGGCTACCTAACAATAAAGCTAGTATACCAACAACAACAACCACAACCATTCCAATTGAGAATAATCAAAAAAAGAGATAAAACAAGAACAACTTTTTCCTTCTACTAATGAAGAAAAGAGAGCAGATAAAAAAATTAAAAATATAGAAAATGCTATTAGAGGCTCTGGATTTCCCAAGTTAATTGAGGATATGAGGTCACTTAAACATGAATATACTTCGATAAAAAGTGATTTTTATGATGTAATAGATAAGATTAACAATAAAATAACATCACTAATGAAAAATCGTCGTGAAAATAGAACTAAAATAACTAAGCTAAGACAATTACAAAATAATTTAAATACAGAAAACGAATTTGATGAAATTATGACTCGCATTGATATTGCAGAACAAGATATAGGATCTACAGATTTATTCTTTAATGAAGCTAAGGAAAGTTTAAAAGAAGGCATTATTAAAAGATTGGAAAATGAAAATAAGTTAAAATGGATAAAAAAATATATAAAAATATATTAATATTTAAAATTAGTTAGAGCCTTTCCTTAAAGAAGGCTCTCTTACTTATATCTTGATAAAATACTAATTATAAGCCTTTACTTTATCTATCAATTTTAACCTTTATTTTTTTGTTTTCTGGCTTTTTATATACTAGGAAGTTTTTTTATATTTTACTTTTAATTTTTAATTTTTAATATATTCAGGAGGTATTAAGTTAGTTATAATAGTTATATCTTTTATATTTAGCTTGCATGTCGTTTAATCTTTTTTGAAATTTTTTATTAGATATTTATCCTTTACTTTTGCCTTGTTTTAGAAATTCTATTTCTTTAGTAGATTTATCATCTAATCCACTTAATTTTTTTTATTATTTTGATTTATGTATTGGAATTCTTTTTAAGTCTTAAAAGTTAAACTTTATTTTGTTTTTTAAGCTCTTTTAAAATTTTGTTTCAATTATCTGTAATGTTTTTATCTAATTTTGCTTGAATCCCTTAAATATATTGCAACTAAATTTATTGCTATAGTGATAATTTCCATAATATGTGCAGTAAAGATAATTTTTTATTAACTTTTTTTAAAATCATTGTCTTTTTTTCTGATAAAGGAGTTTCTATAAATATTAGAAAAAAGCATATTAAAATCAATAAATCAATTTAACAAGCCTATCTTTAATTGTGGTTTATATTAATCTTTTATTATAGATAAGCTTAGAGTATTTCAATTTTAATACACAACCCAAAGGGTTTTTATTGATAATAAATCATTTTTTAGCTTTTTTGCTTCGTTTTCTTTTTCTTAGATCTGTTTTTGAATTTTGATTACATGAGATTGAAGCGTAGTGCTATTATTTGTTTTTATAGAATTTTTATCGTTTACTTACTTCTATTTTAAGATTTAGAAATGCATTTATATCTCTATCATATAAATATTACAACTATCGCAAGTGTTCACCTAGTATCACTTAATTTTAGAGTTGTATTTTTAATACCACAATTGTTGCATAGCTTGCTTAATAAAAAGTGTCTATCTAATTTATGCAAAAAGGATTCATACCATTCTGGTTTATGATAATTGTCTTACAAACTAATACCATACTAAATCATTAATACTTTGGCTAAATGCTACGAAACTCTTTATCTACTAAATTAAACCGATTAATCCAAACAAAAAAATTAATAATTCTGCGCTTAATATTTTTAAAAAGAAAAGTTAATTCTTCTCTTTTTTTTTCATATAAGCTAACCAAGCCCAAAACAAAACCACAAAGTAGAAATTAAATTTTTAATATCAAATAAGTTTTGATATTATTTGAAAATAATATCAAATTATTATATTATCCTTTTATATTAAATATTATATTATCCTTTTATATTAAAATTAATAAATACTAAATTTAATATAAAAGGATAACATTTTGAAAAAAAATAAATTAAATATCATTAAGCTTAACATTATTGCAGCAATATTAACATCAATTTGTATATCATGTAGAACCTCTTGACGAGGTTAATCCAAACAAGCTAAAGAGCCATACCAATCCTAGAAAGCTAAAAAAAACAAACCCTTAAACGCAACCATTGAGGGTTGTAGCAAAGATTCCAACAACCTTAAAACCAATCTAAAAAATCTAGCAACTCACATAAAAGATAAATGCTACCATATTACTCTTTATATACCAAATTAAATTCTACGGTTTTTAAAAGTATGGCAAATAAATTTAAAATTATTGTCTCTACTCTGCATTTGCTTTATAATAAAATAATATTTGAATAATGAATAACTAAAGAACAGAAGGGAATATTAATGATGAAAAGAAATATTACAGGCAAAACTAAAAAGAACAAGAGTAACCCTAAAATATTTGCTGAATGCCCCCCTCCACCGCCACTAGTAAAGAAAAAAGCAAGAAACTAAAGATAAATTAACTGAATAAGACAATAAAAAGTTTATGGATTTTTTAGCAAAACCAAAACATATCAATATAGTCTAGATTCTATTTATAGCAAATATACAAGATCTCATGGCATCATTAATACCTACGGCAGTTGTGGTGATTGTTAGAGATATTGGATGTTTTAGTACAGAGCCTTTCTAAAAAGCATAAAAAACTCTTGATAAACTAGAAAAAATAAACTTAGAAGAAGAGTATTCTAAGCTTAGTAAAATGCTAAAGAGTGCCTGCTTGTTTCTAGTTATAAGGACAACACTTTAGAAAACGCAGCAATAAAGAAGTATATGAAAGCTATAGAGCAAACTAGTAAAGCTTGAAAATAAAATAGAAAGGTAGTAAAAGATTGTACAGGGGCTAAAAGTGTTGCTGAAGAAGAGAAAAAGAAAAAAGCGTAGACCATTTAAAAACAGCTGGGGATGTTATTTCTGTTATTAAAGAAACTATTAAAACAGCCTGCCTGTCTTATGCTGATACTTTTGTTACTGGTAACATCAGCTTATCTTGTAACGAATTTAAGCAAGCTATCAACGAGTTTAATGCTGCTGATATTATTGTGGAGCCTATTTATGGAATGACATATAGTGGACTAAGAACTCAAATAAACGTTGGCTATAATAACTAAAATGGAAATAAAGAACTCAATAACAAATAATGGCAAAACAAACTTAAACCAAGTAGCATAACTTAATTTAGATATCCCTAATACAGCCATTATAACTCCGCTTGTAGGTGTTATTAAATTAATAAGTCCAGATGAAGTCTGCATAGCAATAACAACCGAAGACCTTGGCATTGACAAAAAATCGACAAGTGGCGCCATTATTGGCATAGTTAGACTAGCATGCCCTGATGAAGATGGAACAACAAATCCTATAAATATTTGAATAATTTCATTTAAAATGATAAAAAAAGGTCTGGGAAGATTATATAAAAAATTAGTAGCAGCGTTTAATATAGTAGCTGTAATCAAACCATCATCGCACACTATCATAACACCCCTAGCAAGTCCAATAATAAGAGCTGCTGTTATTACACTTTCAGAGCCTTTTACAAAAGCATCCCACATTTCAGATTCATCCAACCTACAAATAAAAGCGGCTATAATGGCAACTCCAAGATATAACATTGTCATTTCTTGCATCCACCAACCAAGCTTAACAATACTAAATACCAAAATCAATATCATAAGTCCAAATAAAAGTAAAACTAGTTTATGAGCAAAAGTAAAGTTAATAACATTCTGGGTATTGTTTCTAACAGAAAGCTCATTTTTTTCAACAAAATGTTGATAATGTTCATTTTTTTGAGAATAAACAAGTGATTTTGAAGGATCCTTTTTAATTTTAGATGCATAAACAGAAACATAAATTATAGCAATTAATACTGATACAAAATAAAGAACAATTCTAAAATAAAACCCATCCTGTAAACTAATAGAAGCTATTTCGGATGCAATTCCTGTAGCAAATGGATTTACAGTAGAAGCCATGGTACCCACCCCAGCTCCCAAAGCAATAATAGACGCTCCAACAAGACTATCATAACCCAAAGCCACTATCAGAGGAATAATAACAAAATAAAAAGGAAGAGCCTCTTCGCTCATTCCCGTTACAGTTCCACCAATTGAAAAAATAAACATTAACAAAGGAATAAGCAACTTATCTTTATGTCCCAACTTCTTAATTAAACAATAAATTCCTGCATTTATTGCTCCTGTTTTCATAATAACCCCATAAGCACCTCCAACAATTAAAACAAAAATAACAACTTCGGCTGCATGCTCCATGCCTTTTGACATTGCGGTTAAAATAGTCATAATAGGGTGTAAAAATCCTCTGGGACCTCGATCTATAGATTGATAAGTTCCGGCAACGATTATCTCCCTTTTAGAGCCGCCACTTATTTGCCTAAATTCTTTATCAAACTTACCAGCAGGAATTATATATGTTAAAATGGTAACAAATACAATTAAAGAAAATATCATTGTAAAACTACTTGGCATTTTGATCATAACGTTTATTCCTTCTAAATAATTTCATATAAATAAATTACCATTATCCCAAAGTCGATACCATAATAGCTTTAATAGTATGCACCCTATTTTCAGCAACATCAAAAACAACTGAATTTTTACTTTCAAAAATTTCTTCTGTAACCTCAATTCCATTAAGTCCATATTTATCAAAAATATCTTTACCAACTACAGTATTTAAGTCATGAAAAGCGGGTAAACAATGCATAAATATTGCATCATCTTTTGCTATGCTCATCAATTCTTTATTGACCTGATAAAACTTTAAAAGATTTATTCTATCTTCCCAATTACTCTCACCCATAGATACCCACACATCCGTATAAACAACATCAGCACATCTAACAGCCTCTTCTTTAGAATCTGTAATTGTAATTTTACCCCCACTCTTTAAGGCTAAAGACTTGGCCTTAAGCGTCAAATTGGGATCTGGGAAAAGCTCTTTGGGGGCAAAAATTCTGAAATCAAGACCCATAATAGCGCAGCCTTTCAATAAAGAGTTGGCAACATTTCCCCTGCCATCGCCACAAAAAACTATTTTAATTCCTTTTAAACTTCCCTTGTGCTCTTTTATTGTCATTAAATCAGCTAATATTTGGGTTGGATGAGAAACATCTGTCAATCCATTATAAACAGGAACATTAGAATAATTAGCCAAGCATTCAACACTTTGTTGAGAAAATCCTCTAAATCCAATGGCATCATACATGCGCCCCAAAACTCTAGCAGTATCTTTAATAGATTCTTTTATGCCTATTTGACTGCCTTTAGGTCCTAAATACGTAATATTTGCTCCTTGGTCATACGCTGCAATCTCAAAAGCGCACCGCGTTCTTGTTGAATCTTTCTCGAAAATTATAACTATATTTTTACCTTTAAGCTTCTGCACCTCAATTCCTGCGTATTTTGATTTTTTTAAATCGATCGATAAATCAAGTAGATATTCAATATCTTTGCTTGTAAAATCCAAAAGATTTAAAAAGCTCCTATTTCTTAAATTATACATAATAACCTCTAACCTTTACAATTAATTTTTAAATCTTATTTAACTAATTTAGCCCAAATATTAAATATCTTCTCTTATTAAAGGCATAGACATACATCTTGGACCACCACGCCCCCTTGAAAGCTCACTAGACGGAATTCTATGAACCTTAATACCATTTTCTTCAAACAACTTATTAGTCAGGTGATTTCTAGAATAAGCAATCACTTCACCTGGAGCTATAGCTAAAACATTAGCACCGTCACTCCATTGTTCCCTTGCAGCATGTATTAAATCTCCACCTGCACATTTTATTATGTCAATCCTTCTACCAAGATAGAAGCTCAAAACATCTTTAAGTCTAGCCCTTTCCTTTTTAATATGAATTTTACTAGAACTTGGATTATAAGTTAAAACATAAATCGAGAAATGCATATCATCACTCGTAAAACTTGTAAAAACGCTATAATCAATTTGAGTAAAAACTGTATCTAAATGCATATAAGCCCTATTCTTTGGAATTTTAAAAGCCAAAATTGTGTTAAATGAGGTCTTATTTTCAAAAAGACTAGTAGCTAATTTTTCTACAGACTCTGCTGATGTTCTTTCAGAAATCCCAATAACCAAAAGATCCTTACTTAAAACAAACTCATCTCCACCTTCCAAGGAAGCCTTTTCCCATCTGTTAAACCAAATTGGAACATTTTTTTTATAAACGGGATGGTATTTAAAAATATATTCCGCAAATATTGTCTCTCTATGTCTAACTTTAGTAAACATTTTATTTATTGTAATTCCATTACCAATACTAGCAAAAGGATCCCTAGTAAATAAAACATTAGGCATAGGATCAATAATAAAAAGACTTGCTCCATTAACCATATCATCAAGAGAAGATACATAATTTTTAAGCTCCTCTCTTGCAACACCCGAAATCATTTTAGAGACCATAATATCGATAGTCAAACTAGAAAAATAATCTTTTAAAAAATCAATTGTACAATCTGTTTTTACTTCTGCCTCCAGAATAAATTGAGATATAAATTTATTTTTGAGCGATACAGAAGAAGCAAGAACCTCACTAACAAGATCCTCAACATACTCAATTTCAACTGAATTATTTTTCAAAATACCTACAAAGACTTCGTGCTCTTGTCTTGCAACTTCAAGATAAGGAATATCATCAAATAAAAAATTTTTCATAACAAAAGGCGTTAAATTTTCCAATTCTTCTCCTGGCCTATGAAGCAAAACTTTTTTCAAACGGCCTATTTCAGAAAATATATTTATTGGGTTTAAACATCCTTTCATAGATTTTCCCTTTATAAAATTGCCATATATTGAAATATTATACTTTATATTCAAAAATATCAATTATATATTAGATAGAAAACTTACTAAAAACAAAAAAGCTCTAAAATAAAACTTTAAATCCAAAACATTAACGATAATTATGCTAAAATACTACCATGAAGAAAATCAATGGATTAATATTAATATTAGCTATACACGTCTTCACATTCTCTTGTGCTTTAATTGCGAATAACAAACCAAAAAATCTAAGCACATCAGAAATCATATTAACACAAAACACACCACTAGAAAGCTCTTTAATAAAGAATCCTTCTAGTACAGAATATCGAATACCAATATCTAGCATCCAAGAAATTTTAAACAATAATAATAGTTCTTTTTTAATAAAACAAACAGCAGCAAAAATAAAAATAAGCCCACAAAAACTAGAAGAAATCAAAAACTATTTAAATGCTTATAAAAATTATTTAAACAATGAAACAGAATGGATAAAATTTATAGATCAAAGCAGCGTCAATGGCAATCTAACAATTAAAATTGATACTGCTTTTGAAAAAAAAACAAATTTTAATCACACAAATTCAGATAATGAAAAATTGACAGCATTAATAGAATTACAAATGCATCTAGAAAAAGAAATTTTAAACCTAATTGAACAAACATTCCATGATAAAAATTTGGGATACATACAATTAAGCCATATTAATTCATTTTTCCCTCAAAAAAATATAAATTCAATAACAAAAGAAATAATAGATGGGGAAGAATATGTTGCACCGCATACAATAGCAAATCAATTATTAAAAATAAAAGATAAAAAATATTTTGAACAATTTATGTATTTTTTAAAAGTTGAAAACAACATAATAAAAACAATACTTGAAAAACAAAAAATTGCAGATCTTCACAATGAATTGTATTATTCAAAACAACCACCAAGAAGAAGGAAAAGATCAACTATTGATAATTCTGATAATAACAATCAATATGATCTAATACCCAAAATAATAGACCCAAATACAGGCATTGAAATAACCCCTAAAAAATTAAGATCTCTTTTATCAAATGGCGATATAATATTAATAAAACCAAAAATAGATTGGACAGAGTTTTTTTATTTTTGGCAACATGTAGGAATATTTGATGAAGAAAAATACGAAGCTACTAAAAAAATTGCATTTGATGGAAATGATAATTTTGATATAAAGTCAATAATTACAAGCAATCAAATCAAATTTGATACAGCATCTACTCAAGGATCAGGATATGAAAAACTTTCAACATACGTACAATCAAGAATATTAAAAATATTCTCGCCAATAACAGACACAAGAACAATTCAAAAAGCTATTAATTTTGGAAGAAGCAGATACATTGACAATAACTTTGGATATATGATTCCATTAATATCCTCTAATTTATGGACAGATTCATTTAATCTTGAAGAAATTCATAACAAAACCTATTGTTCTTTAGTAGTTGATAGAATATATAAAATAGCAGGACTTAATGTATCAAGAAATTACGAAATTTCAGGAATAATTACTCCTGGAGAAATAAATGCAGCCGCTTACAATTTTTACATGTCTTATACGATTACAGGAATACTCCCAAGCGTGCTTCCAAAAAGACTCATTAAACCAAGCTTAAAAGAAAAATTCATTGGTTATAACAAAGAAATAGTAGATGCAATGGAATTTAAAAAATCGAAAGAAAAAATCTTTGGAAGAGCTTGTAACATAATAAACCTATGGTGCTCAGGAAGTTAATACTACTATCCATATGAACAAATATTATGCATGCATTTTGATCAATAGTAATGAAAAAATTATTTTCAAATCATGGGAAGAATGCAAAAATACCATTAAGGGGAAAAATAATAAAATAAAAAGTTTTAAAACAATAGAACAAGCTCAAAATTGGTTATTCTATAATGGGAATGAGGATAAAATTCATCATCACCCAATTGGTATATATTTTGATTCTGGAACAGGAAGAGGAAAGGGTGTAGAAATTAGGGTTGTAAACGAAAAAAGGATTCCAATATTGGACAAAATCCTAGATAAATCCTTGATTAATGAATATGGTAATCATTATGTCAAAGATTTTCAAGGGATTAGTAATAATTTTGGAGAACTGCTTGCCTTATATACAGCACTCAAAATAGCATTAAAAGAAAATGTAACAAATATATTTGGCGATAGTAAATTAATAATTGACTATTGGTCAAAAGGAATCTATAATGGCAAAAAATTAAAACAAATTACTATTGATTTAATCAAAAAAACAGTTAAACTAAGGAAAAAATTTGAAGAACAAGGTGGAAAAATTTCTCTTATTTCAGGAAATGAAAATATTGCAGATCTTGGCTTTCACAAAGCTAAGTAAAAATAGTACCAAAAAATACATAAAAACAATATTCCTGATTTCAATGGCTTATTTTTATTGTTGCGCTACAATAAAAATAAGCCCAGATGATTATGAAACTAATTTTAAAGTTTTAGATTCTCCCTTTAAATATATTGACATAGATATAATCAAGGGAACAAATGAATATATTTATATTCAAATTACAAACAATAGCTTAGACGCAGTAAAAATAAATTGGCAAAACACTAGCCTTAACAATAATAAAATTGTCTTAAAAAAAGAAGATCTTACAATAAACAATGAAACAAGGTATAAAAATAAATATAGTGAATTTTTTATTGGCCCTAAAACTTCATTTAAATTTGAAGCATATCCACTAAAAACTTTCTCTAAAGACAAAAATAACAATACCTTAAACTTAGCTATTAAATATCCATCTATTTTTAAACTCAACATAACAAAAATAGGTATTGACACAAAAAAAACAATAAATATTTTAATAACAAGAACTATAAAAACCAATGCTACCAATATATAAAAACCGTTATTATTTTTTTGCTTTTCTATTAATGATAAGATCATAGTTTGTATCTTTATTGTTTTCAAATGATGCTTTTACAGGAGCAAAAAAATTCCAAGAGATATAAATTGTAAAATTATTTCTCCAAATGGGAGAATAAATCCCGTCAGATCCTTTTATCAAATCTGGCTCTAAATGATATTCGCCAACAAACTTCCAATCATAAAAATTGAATTTAAAGCCTGATGAAAATTTTTTAATTTTAAAAAGTGAATTTTTTCTGTCTTGGAGATTAAAGAAATTAAAAGATTTCAACAAATCAGTAAAGATATTAACGGTCTCAAGGCCAATTTGATCCATATATACTTTAAAGTATCTAAAAATCTTAGTATTGACAGAAAAAGTAGAAAAGTAAATTTCTAAAAATTCTGTATATTTAAATTTAAAAGTTAATGCAGACCAAAGTTCATTATCAGTAAATTTCTGTAAATTTATTTTCCAGCCAGCATCTATCCCCAAAGTAAAAGAAAGTTTCTTATCAAACAAATTTAAAACACTAAACTCCTTCTTATAACTAGAATCTAAAGAATACGGAACAAGTTTAGTCGTAATACCAACCTTAGAAAAATTCCCTTTTAAAGAATCATAATTATATTCAAAGTCATCTTTCATAGCAAACAAAAACTGAAAATCAAAAACATTAAGTTTAAATGAAAGTTCAGAAATTCTATTTATCAAAGGATCATAAGCAGCTAAAAAAACAAATTTAAAATAGTTTAAATATTTCGGCTCAATTTTATAATACAAAGCAGGAGACATTTCTAAATTTTTATAAGGTGATGATGGCTTTTGGGGCTCTAAAGAATTCAATAAAGATTGCTTAACAGAAATTTCGGGGTTTTTAATGGGGTCTTCTTTAAATTTTTTATAATATTTAATTCCAATTCCAGCTTCTTGTAACAAATAAGGAAAATCTAAAGAAAATTTAAGCTCAGAAGAAGCCTTAATATCTTCAAAACTATTTTTTAATTCGCCTGAAAGCTCAGCATTAAAATAATTATAATCATAAATAAAAGAAGCTGTTAAGCTTTGATAAAAAGTTTCCGGATCAGATAAAAAAATACTACCATTCTTATTAACTAAAGATTTGGCATCAGTATCATATTTTTTATTAAATGAATACAAAGTAGACTTATTTTCAAACTTTAAAATACTCCTAGAAAATAAAGGATACCTAATAAACGGAAGCAAGTTTAAATTTATTTGATTAATAATAGAGTGTTCACTTTTTTTATCTTTATCTTCAACTTCAAAGTTTTTATTTAAAGGATTGTACTCAACAGTATTAAGATATAATGAATTTTCAAAAGTAATTAAACGATTATAAAAATCTGCATGAATTTTTATATCCGTTTTATTTTTTATATCAAATAAATAATTTTTTATCTCATAATTAAAGTCCTTTGGACTTGTAATACCATAATTATTGAAAAAAACATTATTTCTTAAATAAGGATTAATGCTAAACCTAATAAAAAAAGAATCAAATTGATCAGTATTTTCTAAAGTAATTAGTTCTGGAGGAACATATAAATTTTTATTTAAATCTTTTATTTTTTCGGCCTTTTTGTCTTTTGCACTCTGTTTATTATTATCCTTATCTTTTAGATTTTTAATTTCTGGGCCCATTATCATTTCTTTAGCATCAGCTGAAAATGTCCATTGATTATTGTAAAGGTCTTTTTGAAAATTTAAATCAATATATGGGACATAAATTCTCTCTAAATAAAACCATTTTCTTGTAGGATCATTAATCCCTTTTGGCTTTTCTAAAGGAGATCTAATATAAAGATTATCATAATCTGACAATTTAAAACTTAAGCCCAAATTATTTAATTTGTAATCTAAAATTGAACCATCATCAAATTTCCGACTATAAAAAGAAGATAAATTCCAATCAAAAGTGTTAATTTTAGTTTGCTCTTTAACCGAATCTTTATCTAAATTTAAAAGAGAAAAAAATGAAGCACTCTCTATTCTATCTCTAAAATCAATATTAACATATGGATCAGAATAGTGTTCTAAAACAACTGAAAAAAGTGCATCGCTTAAAAGGAATTCTGTTTTTGATTTAAGTAAATATCTAAAAGGAACTTCAAACCCCAATATATCTCCTTTGTTAAGATTGGAAAAACTAAAAAGGGATTGTTTTAAAGTTCTATTGTCAAAAGGATAATATCCTTCATCGTAACTATAAACATTCCTAGTAAAACCTAATCCGAAATTTACTTCCAAAGTTTTAAAACGCCCAAAAGTATTGCTCAAATCAAAATCAATTCCAGAATAAAATCCTAAATTAGCATAAATATCAAAAATCAACTTAACATAATCTTTATTAAGATTATGTGCTAAATTTTCTGCAAAAAAATAAGTTAAATATCCATTTCTTATATAAGGTTTTTTACCTGAATTATAAACAGAATTAAAATCAAAATCTAAAAAAGAAGAATCTTCATTTGAAGATTTATTGCCAAAAAGATAAATAGTATTAAAAACAGAAAAACCTTTTCGTGGATTTAAGCCTAAAGATGGATTAAAAAATAA
Organism: [Borrelia] turdi; assembly: GCF_008828755.2. GTDB lineage: Bacteria > Spirochaetota > Spirochaetia > Borreliales > Borreliaceae > Borreliella > Borreliella turdi. The sequence continues at coordinate 43,894 of NZ_QBLM01000001.1, forward strand.
ACCATCTCCCGGCCTGAAGAAAAAAGGAATATAAAATACTGGGACTCTTCCCATATAAAATATAGCATTTAAAAAGCCAAAATCTCCTGAAGGCAATACCCATATTTTAGCAGCTTTGATCGAGTAGTAAGGCTCAGGAATTTTACTAGTTGTTGCAAAAGCTTGCTCCAAAATAGTAACATCATTGTCTATCTTTTTTATAACCTTTCCTCCAAACGAAAGAATATGATCTATTTGATTTTTTTGCATTTTTTTTTGAAGAATACCATCTTTTAATAGAAAATTTTGAGAATCAAAATCAACAAAAAATTCATTACCATAAAAATAAAGCTTTTCATTGCTATCCATATCAAGAATATATTCAACATTTCCAATAGAATAAAGTTTTTTAGAGTCCTTATTAAGGACTATCCTATCACCTTTAATATTATGTTTCTTATTCTCTTTAATATCTTCAACCAAGATATTAACTCTTCCTTCAAAAACAATACTTTCGTCCTTAGTAAGCCCATAGGTAAAATTTTCAAGATTGTCTGTAGCTTCAATTATTATTTTATATCTACCAGATCCAGCAAGTCCTTTTCCTTTGACAAAAAGCCCAGGATCTATTCCAAACTTTTTTAAAAGCAATTCTCGTATTTTTAAAACATCCGTTTCTTCTAGGCCTTCTTGTAAGGCCCATTTTTTCAAATCTTCATCAGTTGAAAGCTCAAGTTCTCTTAAATAAGATTTTTGACTTAAAGTCAGCTTACTTCTTTTTTTAGAATTTTCGTCATTTACAGTTTGAGCAAAAATTACATTAGAAAATGTAAAAAAAATTAATAATATTACAAAAAATTTTTTAAAAACATTCCTGTATAGGAATTCTCGCATTTTGCAACCTCTTCAGGAATACCAGAAACAACAATATTTCCCCCTGCCAATCCACCATCAGGCCCCAAATCTATTATATAATCTGCCTGTTTAATTACATCCAAATTGTGCTCTATTAGTACAACTGTATTGCCATTAGAAACTAACTGCTGCAAAACCTCTAACAACTTCTTTATGTCATCAAAATGCAATCCAGTTGTAGGTTCATCAATAATATAAAAGGTTTTGCCTGTACTCTTTTTGCTCAACTCAAAAGCTAACTTAATGCGTTGAGCCTCGCCTCCTGACAAAGTTGTTGCAGATTGCCCTAACTTAATATATTCAAGCCCAACTTCAATTAAAAATTTCAAATAATGGCTAATTTTTGGAACATTCTCAAAAAAATTTCTAGCTTCAAATACACTCATCTCTAAAACATCATGTATATTCTTTCCTTTATACCTAACTTCTAAAGTTTCCTCATTAAATTTTTTTCCCTTGCACAAATCACAAGGAACAAAAACATCTGGTAAAAAATGCATCTGAATATTAAGATATCCGTCCCCTTGGCATTTCTCGCACCTTCCACCCTTAACATTAAAAGAAAATCTACCAGCTTTAAACCCTCTTGACTTTGCTTCCGGGAGTCTGGCAAAAAGCTCTCTAATTTCTGTAAAAAATCCTACATAAGTTGCTGGGTTTGATCTTGAAGTTCTGCCTATTGGTTTTTGATTTATTTGAATAATTTTATCGATTTTTTCGTATCCAACAATATCTTTAAAACCATCACAATACTTTTCATCAAGCTTTAATCTGCTATCAAGAGCTAGAAAAAGTACTTCGTTAAGTAAAGTACTTTTTCCGCTACCAGAAACACCTGTTATTACAGTAAAAACTCCTAAAGGGATGCTTACGTCTATATTTTTAAGATTGTTTTTATTAGCTCCTAAAAGCAAAATTTCTCCCTTATTTGTCTTTCTTCTAGAGTCTGGAATATCTATTTTAAACTTACCGCTTAAATATTGCCCGGTTAAACTATTTTTACTATTTAAAATATCAATTAAAGCTCCCTTTGCAACTATTTCCCCCCCAAGAATTCCAGCACCAGGGCCCATATCAATAATATAGTCTGCAGTACGCAAAGTTTGCTCGTCATGCTCAACAACAATTACTGTATTGCCAAGATTTTTAAGATTAACAAGAGTAGAGATTAATTTTTCGTTATCTCTTTGATGAAGCCCGATACTTGGCTCATCAAGAACATAAATAACACCCGAAAGTGCTGACCCTATTTGAGTAGCAAGCCTAATGCGCTGAGCTTCACCTCCAGATAAACTGCCTGATATTCTATTTAAATACAAATAAGAAAGACCAACATCAATTAAAAATTTAAGCCTACTTTTAATTTCCTTTAAAATTTCTTTAGATATTTTTTCATCCACCAAATCAAGCTGTAAATCTTCAAAAAACATATAAGAATCAAATACAGATAAATTACTAAGATCTTGAATGTCTCTCCCATTGATTTTCACAGTTAAAGCTCCAACGCTTAAACGCTTACCCTTACATGAATTACAGATTTTTTTAGACATCAAATTTTCATAAAAAATTTTAGTACTCTCTGATTCTGTTGTAAGATATCGTCTTTTTAAAAGAGGTAAAAGCCCTTCAAACTTTTTAGAATAATGAAACCCTCCATCTACTGCCTTTGCTTCCATTTCTTTAGACTGATAAATAAAATCTATTTTTTCATTTGAGCCGTATAAAATTTGTTTAAGAACTTTGTCTGGAATGTCTTTTACAGGGGTATTTAATTCAAAATTAAAATGCTTAGCAAGTCCTTTAAAAATAGCCACGGACCAAGATGAACTTGTCTTAAACGTAATAAAAGCATCATCATTAAAAGAAAGGCTAGTATCAGGACAAATACTCTCAAAATCAAACTCAAGTGTAACACCAAGGCCAGAACACTCACTACAAGCACCAAATGGACTATTAAACGAAAAAAGCCTGGGCTCTATAAAAGGAAGCGAAAACCCACATAAAGGACAACTATTATGCTCTGTAAAAAGCTTATCTATTTTTTCTAAATCATTCTCAATCTCCACTCGCAAATATCCATTAGAAACAAGAAGAGAAGTCTCAATAGATTCTGCAAGCCTAACTCTAACATTATTGTCAAGTTTAATCCTATCAACTATAATTTCAATGGTATGTTTTTTATTTTTATGCAAATTTAAATTAAGTGCATCTTCTATTAAATAATCTTCAGAATTTATTCTCACTCTATTGAAGCCTTGATTTAATATTTTTTCTAAAACTTTTTTATGAGAACCTTTAGAACCCCTTACAATTGGTGCAAAAAGTATAACCTTAGATCCCTCAGAATAACTTAAAATAGTATTAACTATTTTATCTAAAGATTGCTCTTCTATTAATCTACCATCATTTGGGCAGTATGCTTTGCCTATTTTGGCAAATATTAGTCTATAATAATCATAAATCTCAGTAATTGTTCCAACAGTAGAACGAGGATTATTACTTATTGTTCTTTGCTCAATAGCTATAGAAGGAGAAAGTCCGTCTATATAATCAACATTGGGTTTTTTCATTACACCCAAAAACTGTCTTGCATAAGCTGAAACAGACTCCATATACCTTCTTTGCCCTTCTGCAAAAATAGTATCAAAAGCCAGAGAAGATTTACCAGAGCCACTCTTACCAGATATTACAACTAAACCATCTTTTGGAATATCCACATCAATGTTTTTCAAATTATGTTCTTTTGCTCCCCTGACGATAATTTTTTTTTCCAAATTTTTTACCAAAGATTATACCTCTCTTTTATTTACTACTAGCTGCACTAATTTTGCTACTAAGCTCTTTTATTTTATCTCTTAAAACAATTGCATCTTCAAATCTTTCATCATTAACAGCTTCTTCTAGCTCAAACTTAAGCTTATCAATAAGCTTTTTTTTAGACAATCTCTTGCCTGAAATAATTTTTTCAAGGTCATAATTAATATTTTTATTTTTATTATTAAGTTCTTTTTCTAAAATATTTTGAATCTTCTTAACAATTGTCTTAGGAATAATATTATTTTTCTTATTATAATCAATCTGAATTTGACGCCTTCTATTAGTTTCTTCAATTGCCTCCTGCATAGCTAAACTTATTTTGTCGTAATACATTATTACAAATCCATTAGAATTTCTAGCAGCTCTACCAATTGTTTGTATTAATGAAGTAGTAGATCTTAAAAACCCCACCTTATCAGCATCTAATATTGCAACAAGAGATACTTCTGGAATATCTAAGCCTTCTCTAAGCAAATTAATACCAACAATAACATCAATTTCAGATTTTCTAAGCAATGAAATAACTTCCACTCTTTCAAGAGCGTCAAGTTCTGAATGTAAATATCTTGCCTTTATGCCAAGATTTATTAAATATTCAGTTAAATCCTCAGACATTTTTTTTGTCAAAGTAGTAACTAAAACCCGCTCTTTAAGAGCTACTCTTTTTTTAATCTCGCTATAAAGATCTTCCATTTGACCATCAGAATGCCTAGTAATAATTTCAGGATCAACAAGTCCTGTAGGTCGAATTATTTGATCAATAACCACACTGCTCTTTGAAATCTCTTCAAAGCCTGGGGTTGCAGATATAAATACAACCTGATTAATCAATGTATCAAATTCATCATATCTAAGAGGTCTATTTTCAAGTGCTGAAGGAAGCCTGAATCCAAAGTTAACAAGATTTAATTTTCTAGAATAATCTCCATTATACATTCCCCTAAATTGCGGCAATGTAACATGAGATTCGTCTACAAACAATAAGTAATCTTTTGGGAAAAAGTCAAAAAGACAATAAGGCCTTCCCATTGTACTTCCACTTAAATACTTAGAATAATTTTCAATACCCGAACAAAATCCTGTTTCTCTAAGCATTTCCAAATCATATTCTACCCTCTGCCTAAGCCTCTCAGCTTCTACAAGCTTACCATTATCTTTAAAATATTGACATTGAAGATCCAAATCATAAGATATTTTAGGTATTGCTTCTAATACTTTTTGATAAGGAATCACAAAATAAGATTTAGCAAAAAGAGTAAAACTATTTGTGATTCCTAAATTTTTTTTAGAAAATGAACTAATCCTGTATATTCCAACAATTTCATCAAAATCTAAACAAATTCGATAAGCAAACTCTCCGTGCTCACTACTAGGCCAAATTTCAACAACATCTCCCTTAATTGAAAATTTATCCCTTTCTAGATTAATCAAAGTTCTCTCATAATAAAGCTCTACAAAAATATCTGATATTTCTTTAATAGAAATTTTTTGGCCTACAAAAAATTCTCGCGCTGATTTTTTAAAAAAATCTGGAGATCCAAGAGCATAAATCGAAGATACAGTTGCAACAACAATAACATCTCGTCTTTTAGCAAGAGACGTTACCGCCCTTATTCGCTTAATTTCTATCTCAGTATTAATAGTAGCTTCTTTTTCAATAAATAAATCTTTTGAAGGCACATAGGATTCTGGCTGATAATAATCATAATAAGAAACAAAATATTCAACAGCATTGTTTGGAAAAAAATCTTTAAATTCTCTATAAAGTTGTGCCGCTAATGTTTTGTTATGACTGACAACTAAAGCAGGCCTATTTAGATCTTTAATTATATTTGCAATTGTAAAAGTCTTTCCACTCCCTGTAACACCCTTTAATGTTTGATACTTATTCCCCAGTAAAATAGAATTTTCAACCTCTTTTATTGCCTTAGGTTGATCACCAGCAGGAAGATATTCAGACTCCAAAAAAAAATCTATCATTAATTTAACGACCAAAATTTAATACACATTCTCATAAATTATCTAATAATAAATTCTATATCAAGTATATAATTCATTATAAATCAATATAATTTAATTAATCTTTATTAAATAAAATAAAAGGAATAATTTATGCAAAAAATCGAAGCCAAAAAAAAATTGAAAAACTATATTCTTCTTGAAGAAGATATGCATTTTAAAGAAGAAGCAATAAAAATTCAAAAAACAAATAATGAGACAGAAATTCTAAACAGATTTTATAAAGATCTAGAATTTGGTACTGCTGGAATGAGGGGGATTATTGGAGCTGGAACATGCTACATAAATACATATAATGTAAAAAAAATAAGCCAAGGAATATGCAACTATGTACTTAAAGTAAATCAAACCCCCAAAGTTGCAATAAGTTATGATTCAAGATACTTTTCAAAAGAATTTGCTTACAATGCTGCTCAAATTTTTGCCTCAAATAATTTTGAAACATATATATACAAAAGCTTAAGACCTACCCCCCAACTATCTTATACAATAAGAAAATTTGATTGTGATGTTGGCGTTATGATAACAGCAAGTCATAATTCAAAAGAATATAATGGCTATAAAGCATATTGGAAAGGTGGAATTCAAATGATGCCACCTCATGACACACTAATAACTGATGAAATTAAAAAAGTGAAAAAAATAATAAATACAATTACTATAAAAGAGGGTGTTGAAAAAAAGATTATCAAAGAACTAGACGATGAGATCGACCAAGAATATGTGGCAACAATCAACAAAGAATTCCCTGATTTTGAAAAAAACAGTAGAAAAACAAACTTAAAAATAGCCTACACAGCGCTACATGGCACCGGTGGAACTATAATAAAAAAACTCTTTGCAAATAGCAAAATACAACTTTTTTTAGAAAAAAGTCAAATAATGCCTAACCCTAAATTTCCAACAATAAACTATCCTAATCCAGAAAAAAAAACATCAATGCTTAAAGTAATAGAGCTTGCAAAAAAAAAAGATTGTGACATTGCTCTTGCAACAGATCCAGATGCTGACAGAATAGGGGTCGCATTTAAAGATCAAAACGAATGGATATTTTTAAATGGAAATCAAATATCATGCATTTTAATGAACTATATACTTTCAAAAGAAATAAATCCTAAAAATACATTTGTAATATCATCCTTTGTAACAACACAAATGCTAGAAAAAATTGCAAAAAAATATGGTTCTCAAATTTTTAGAACTTACACAGGATTTAAATGGATAGGAAATTTAATTGATGAAATGGAAAAAAATGAACCAAATAAAAAATTTGCTTTTGCCTGCGAAGAAAGTCATGGATATCTAATAGGAAGAAAAGTTAGAGATAAGGATGCATTTTCAGCCATAAAAGGGATTTGTTCTTTAGTACTTGATTTAAAAGCTAAACAACAAACAATTAAAAATTATCTTGAAAAGATATACAAAGAATTTGGATATTATGAAGAATTTAATATAGAAAAAAACTTTGAAGGGGTTAATGGAGAAATTCAAAGAGAAGAACTAATGTCAAAGCTAAGAAAAGAACAAAAAATGCAATTCGCAGGAATTAAAATAATTGAAAAATTAGACTATAAAACTCTTAAAAAAATTAACTTCAAAAAAGAAATTTCAGAAATTGAAGAATATAGATATCCTATAAACGCAATAAAATTCATACTTGAAAATGAAATTGTAATAACCATAAGACCCTCTGGAACAGAACCAAAAATTAAATTTTACATATCTGTAAAGCTAGAGTATAAGGAAAAACATAAAATATTTGATATAATAAATGCAATAAAGATGGAGATAAAAAAATATTAACATAACAGAAAATTTAATAAATTTGGTAGAAATAGATTCAAAAGAAATTGCAAGAAAAAATAAAAATAAAGAAGTTTCAATTTGGCATCTATTAATGTCTATAATTACTACTCCTAAAAAATCTGAAATAAAATTTATAGATACCAAAACTCTAAAAAGCATTAAACAAGAAGTTCTATGTGAAATAGATAAATTAGAGAAAATTTTAATAGAAAAAAATGAAATAATTATTCCAAAAATCAATAAAGAAGTCTTTACCCTTATAAAGGAAGCTAAAAAGGAGTTTAAATCTAAACCCTTAATAGGGGCAAAAGAAATTTTTTATCAAATATTAAAAAATAAAAAACTTTTAAAAAAGTACAAACTAAGTAAATCTAGCTTCGACTTTAAAGATCAAAATATATTAGAATACATGGAAAAAAATAAAATAAGATTAATTGAAACCTACAAAGAATTTGACGAAGAAATACGCTTTGAAAACGAACACTTCGAAATTGAAAAGTATGTCAAAAATTTAACAGCGCTTGCAAAAAATAAAAAATTAGATCCCTTGATTGGAAGAGAAGCGGAGATTAAAACTCTTACAAATATACTCTTAAGAAGAAATAAAAATAGTGCAATGTTAATAGGTGAGCCTGGGGTAGGAAAAACAGCAATAGTTGAAGGACTTGCATCAAGCATAGTACAAAAAAAAATAAGTAGCAAACTCCAAAACAAGACAATTCTAATGCTTAAAGTTTCAAACTTGGTATCGGGAACAAAATATAGAGGTGAATTTGAAGACCGCTTAAATAATATAATTAAATATATTGAAAAAAACAAAAACACAATAATATTTATTGATGAAATACACACTTTAATAGGAGCTGGAAATTCCGAAGGGGCTCTTGATGCATCAAATATATTAAAACCATCGCTCTCTAGGGCTGAAATACAAATTATTGGAGCAACCACTTATAATGAATATCGAAAATATATCTCAAAAGACAAAGCATTTGCCAGAAGATTCCAAACAATTACTGTAAGAGAACCTAATGAAAAAGATACACTAAAAATAATCAAAAACATTGCAAAAAATTTCGAAGACTATCATGGAGTGATCTATGAAAAAAGTGCGCTTATAGATATAATAAAACTTTCATCCAAATATCTAATAAATAAAAGATTTCCGGATAAAGCAATAGATATAATAGACATTGCCGGCGCAATTAAAAAGGAAGAACCTACAAAGGACAATATTGTAACATCAAATGATATACAAAAAGCAATAAATGAAATACTATCTATTAAAGCAACAAATAACATAAAAGAAGAAATTTTAGAATTAAAAGAAATAGAGAACAAAATAAATCAAAAAGTGATCGGACAAAAACATGCAGTAAGCGAGCTTATTAAAGAAATTATTAAAGTCAAACTTGGACTTAATGACGATTCTAAACCTTTAACTTCAATATTGTTAATAGGATCAAATGGATGCGGAAAAACCACTTTAATTGATGAATTATCTAAAAAAATTATCAAGGATCAAAATTCAATATTAAAACTAGATATGTCAGATTACAGAGAAGAAAACTCTATTTCAAAACTAATTGGCACAAATCCAGGATACGTAGGCTATTCTGATGGGGGCATTCTGACAAACAAATTAAAACATTCATTTGAAACTTTAATATTGTTTGAAAACATTGAAAATGCCCACAACTCTATATTAAACTTAATAAGTCGAATGCTTGAAAATGGAGAACTTATTGATAGCAAAGAAGATAAAATACTATTTAAAAACACAATTATAATAATGACTACAAACGTTGGATCTAGAATGCTGCTTGGAGAAAAAAATATGGGATTCAACAAAAATCAACAAAAAATCGCAGAAATAAAAAACTTTAAAGAAGAAATCAAGCAAGATCTTGAGAAAAGATTTAAGCTATCCCTTTTAGACAGAATCCAAAAAAAAATTATACTAAATGTCCTTACAAAGGACAATGTAGAAGAAATTTGTAAAAACTACTTAAATACCCTTAAAACAAAATTTAACTCTAAAGGAATAGAAGTAGAAATAAATAAAGATGTTAACAACTTTATAACTACAAAATACTATAAAAAAAATTCGGGAGCAAGAAGCATAATTGCTGCAATAAAGGAAAAAATAGAAGAAAATATTATCACAAAAATAGCTGAAAATCAAAACATAAATAAAATAACAATTTATTTAGAAAAAGAAAAAATAATAATAGAGTAAAGGAGAATTATAATATTAATATGTTTAAAAAAGTAGAAAACAGGGAAAATTTTCCTAAAATAGAAGAAAAAATATTAAAATTTTGGACTGATAACAAGATCTTTGAAAAATCAATGGAACAAAGAAAAGGATGTGAAGAATTTACATTTTATGACGGACCGCCTTTTGCAACAGGACTGCCTCATTTTGGACATTTTGTTCCAAACACAATAAAAGACATAATTCCAAGATATAAGACAATGCAAGGTAAATATGTTAAAAGAAATTTTGGATGGGATACTCACGGACTACCTGTTGAATACGAAGTAGAAAAAAAATTGGGAATTTCTGGCAAATACGAAATAGAAAATTATGGCATTGAAAATTTTAACAAAGAATGCAAAAAAATAGTACTCAGATATACAGAAGAATGGAAAAATATAATCTTAAGGCTTGGAAGATGGGTAGATTTTGAAAAAGGCTACAAAACTATGGATATAGACTTCATGGAATCTGTGTGGTGGGTATTTAAAAGCCTTTATAATAAAGGTTTAATCTACGAGAGTTATTATGTACTACCCTATTCTCCAAAACTAGCAACTCCGCTTTCAAACTTCGAAGTGAATCTTGGAGAATATAAGGAAGTCAATGATCCATCATTAACAATAAAATTTAAAATAAAAGATAAAAACGAATATCTACTAGCATGGACAACAACTCCTTGGACATTACCTTCAAACCTTGGAATTGCAGTTGGACAAGAAATAGAATATTCTAAAATTTTTGACAAAAAAAAAGAAGAAATTTTAATACTTGGATCAAAAAAACTTAATAGCTATTATGATGATGAAAATTTATATACTATTATAGAAAAATTCAAAGGAAGCAAGCTTGCAGGTATAGAATATGAACCTATTTTTAACTACTTTTTAGAACAAAAAAATAAAGGTGCTTTTAAAGTCCATACAGCCGATTATGTTACAACTGACGATGGAACAGGAATTGTTCATATTGCTCCTTTTGGGGAAGAAGACTACAAGATACTTAAAAAACATACAAATGTCGATATAATAGATCCCTTAGATGCTGAATGTAAATTTACAAATCAGGTAAAAGATTTTAAAGGACTTTTTGTAAAAGATGCTGATAAAAAAATAATAGAAAACCTAAAATTACGCAATTTTTTATTCAAAAGAGAAAATTATCTACACAGGTATCCATTTTGTTACAGAACAAACTGCCCAATTATTTACAGACCAATAAGCTCATGGTTTGTAAATGTAGAAAAAATAAAAACCAAACTCTTAAAAATAAATGAAGAAATTAATTGGATGCCAGCTCATTTAAAAAAAGGAAGATTTGGAAAATGGCTAGAAAATGCAAAAGATTGGGCAATAAGCAGAAACAGATTTTGGGGAAACCCAATTCCAATTTGGATATGCTCAAAAACAGGAAAAAAAATTTGTGTTGGATCTAAAAAAGAGCTTGAAGAGCTATCTGGTCAAAAAATCGAAGACTTACACAAAGACAAAGTAGATAAAATAACCTGGCCAAGCGAAAATGGCGGCACATTTATCAGAACAAGCGAAGTTCTAGATTGTTGGTTTGAATCTGGAGCAATGCCTTACGCAAGCAATCATTATCCATTCAAAAATGAAAGTAATTTTAAAAATATATTTCCTGCTGACTTTATTGCAGAAGGTCTAGATCAAACAAGAGGATGGTTTTATACTCTTACAATTCTAGGAACTTCTCTTTTTGAAAACACAGCATTCAAAAACGTCATTGTAAATGGACTTGTACTTTCAAGTGATGGAAGGAAAATGTCAAAATCTTTTAAAAATTATACAGACCCAATGGAAGTGATAAACACCTTTGGAGCCGATGCCTTAAGGCTTTATTTAATAATGAGCCCTGTAGTTAAAGCTGATGATTTAAAATATAGCGACAATGGGGTAAGAGACGTTCTTAAAAATATAATAATACCAATTTGGAACGCTTATTCCTTTTTTACAACTTATGCAATAATTGATAAATTCAAACCTCCAAAAAATATAAGCTTGGTTAAAAGCAATAGCCTTGACAAATGGATCATAAGCGAACTTGAGAGTCTAAAAAAAATACTAAATAAAGAAATAGACAAATATAATTTAACAAAATCAATAGAATCTTTACTTGAATTTATAGATAAATTAAATAATTGGTATATAAGAAGATCTAGAAGAAGATTTTGGAAATCAGAAAATGATAAAGACAAAAACGATGCCTACGAAACATTATATTATGCAATCAAAACTTTAATGATTTTACTTGCACCATTTATTCCATTTATAACAGAAGAGATTTATCAAAATTTAAAAACCGATGAAGATAAACAATCAATACACCTTAACGATTATCCAAAAGCAAATGAAAATTTCATCGACAAAACAATTGAAAAGAAAATAAATCTCGCAAGAAAAATAACTTCAATGGCAAGATCACTCAGATCACTACACAATATAAAAATACGCATGCCTATTAGTACAATATACATTGTCACAAAAAATGAAAATGAACAAAATATGCTAATAGAAATGCAAGAAATAATATTAGACGAAATAAATGCAAAAGAAATGAAAATAAAATCTAATGAAGAGGAGCTTATAACTTACAAAGCAAAAGCAAACTTTAAAGCACTTGGGAAAAAGCTTGGAAAAGATATGAAAACGGTGTCTACTGAGATTAGCAAGCTAAAAAATGAAGACGTAATAAAAATAATAAATGGAATATCTTATGAAATAAAAGTGGATAATGCAAAATATTACTTATCATTAAATGATATAATATTAGAAAGAGAAGAAAAAGATAACTTAAAAGTAATAAATGAAGAGTCTATTACAATAGGAATAGACTCACTAATAACACAAGAATTATATTTAGAAGGGCTTACAAGAGAATTTGTAAGACAAATCCAAAATTTAAGAAAAGAAAAAAATTTTGATGTTAGCGATAGAATAAACTTATACATAGAAAATAATACAACATTGAAAGAAATACTTAATAAATTTGAAGAATATATTAAATCTGAAACATTAACCTTAAATATTATATTAAACAAAAGCAAGCTAGAAAAGAAAATCAACCTTGACGATAACATATTTACAGTAATAGGAATTGAAAAATGTTAAAAACATTAACAAAAATAATTACAATTTCATACCTCATAATAGGATGCACCAGCCTGTCTTACAGTCCTCCCCAAAAAAATCTAAATTACTTAATGGAACTTTTGCCCGACGCAAATTTATATGCCCATGTAAATTTAATTAAAAATAGATTTATTTACAAATCTTTAAGTCCTAAATATAAATCCATTTTAGGACTTATAAACGATTTATACTTCAGCTATAAAAAAGAAAATAACGACTTTGCTCTACTAATAATGGGAAATTTTCCAAAAGATATTTTCTGGGGAATTCACAAAAATAAAAATATGAAATCAATAGGCAATATACTTACAAGCCCAAAATGGAAACTTAAAAATTCAAACATATACATTACCCCAAACAGAGCTAGAACTAGTATTACAATAAACCAAAAAAAAGATAATACCCTAAAAGAACACAATATACTAACAACAAAATACATTAAAGAAATAGAAAAAAATGAAATGTTTTTTTGGATTCAAGATTCAGCATTATTGCTCCCAGACCAAATAGCAAATAGTAATAAAAATTTAATTCCTTTTAACGGCGGAACCTTGTCTATAAACAGCCTAAATCAAAACGAATATATTTTTAAATCTTTGCTCAAAACAAATAACCCATCAGTGCTAAAAGTATTGTCAAAAAAGTTAATCCCAACTATCTTGACAAACACGACTAATCTCACAATATCAAACAACATAAAAGCTACAATAAAAGACCAAAATACAGTAGAAATAGAATTTAATATTCAAAAATCTAGCGTTGAGAGCTTTATTACAAAACTAGCTAAATATTCAAACCTAAAATAAGCCTCTAATAAGAGAAATTATTTTGCTTTTTGCGAGTAAAATAATGATACAAAGCTCCAATTTTACCAGACTCATTATTAAATTTAGTCGGCTCAAGTGTTACAAGATTTTTTATATCATTATTATTAATAAAAGCCATTTCTAAAGACCATAAATTTTCTAATTTTTCATATATTCTATCTATTAAATCAGGCCTTGCACTTATTCCTCCTCCAATTAAAATTTTTTCGGGATTTAAAATAAAAGTTAAATTAAAAATACCAAATGATAAATTCTCAAAAAATCTGTCAACCTCATTTTTGGCATGAATATTTCCATTCTCAGCAAGATCAAAAACATACTCTCCTGAAATTTCTTTTAAAGGCTTCTCTAGGCGCATAGCAACTCTTTTCCTTAAGGCTAAAACAGAAGAAATGGCTTCCCATCTACAATTAAAAGGAATATTATTACTAATACCTCTAGTAATCATAAATCCAACCTCTCCAGACATAAAAGAATTTCCTCTTAAAAGTTTACCATTTGTAAAAATTCCAGCACCAATTCCTGTACCAAGAGTTATAGCAATAAAATCATTAGAATCAACAGCATTACCCTTAAATTTTTCTGCTAAGGCTACACAATTAGCATCATTTTCAATCTCTGTACTTACTCCAGTTAAAAATTCTAATTTCTCTTTCAAAGGATAATTAACAAACCCAGAAATAGCATTTACCCTAATGACATTTCCATTAATATCAACAAACCCAGGGATGCAAATTGCAACTCCCGCTATATTACTTGATTCCCTGTAAGAATTAATAAGGTTAACTAAAATATTTACTTGTTCATCAGAAGTAGCAGCTGTACTTATTTCATTTTTATCAAAAAAAACACCACTTGAATCTGCAAGCGAATACTTAGTGCTAGTCCCACCAATATCAATTGCTAAATAACATTTCATACTCACCCTCAAAGCTTAATTTTACATAAATGATCATAAATTTTCCATAGCAATATAAGAAATTTTAGAAATCTTGTTTATAACTATTTGTGCTTTAATCATCTCCTTCAAATAAGAAACATGAGAAATTATACCGATTTGTCGTCCAGTCATTATTTGAAACTTAGAAAGCTTAGGCATAATTTGAGCTAAAGTATCTTCATCAAGATTGCCAAACCCTTCATCTAGAAAAAAAGCTTCTATCTTTAGCTCACTATCCCTTATTTTATCCGACAAAGCTAAAGACAAGGCTAAAGATACAAGAAATTTTTCACCCCCAGACAAAGTTTTTACCGTTCTTATTTTATTAACATCTTTTTTATCTTCAATTAAAAAATCAAACTCCTTACTCTCTTTATTAGTTTTAAGCTCAAAATCAGGGAAAATCCACCTTAAATACTTTTCATTTGCTAGTCTTAAAATATCATTAATTAAAAAAGTTTGAACATAATATTTCAATCCAGAAGCCCTAATAACCACCTTTCTCAAAACATCTAGCTTATCTTTCCTTTCTTTGGCAAGATTTAATTCTCCTCGTAGCGCGTCTAAATTAATTTTTTGTTGATTAATCTTTTTTTGAAGAGCTTGAAAATTTAAAAACTTTATTTTATACTTTTCAATGTCTCTAGATAAAAATTCAAACTTAGAACTAATTGACAAGCTCAATTTTTGCAAGAAATCAAGGCTATTCTTATTGATTTGTTCTAAAGCAGTTTCTGATTCAAAAGAAAATGAACTAAAAAAAATACTTTTTAAATCTGAGACTATATTAATAAAACTATTCTGCTCTTCTTTTAGTCTTGCTTTTAAAGTTAAAATAGATTTCTTTATAAATTTAATTTGGGTTTCGGTTTTAATTTTTAAATCTTCTAAATTTTTAAGATTTAAAACAAGCGTATTCCATTCATTTTCTACACTTTTTTGCCTAGCCAAAATAACATTAAATTCTTTTTCCAAGGAGGAATAATCGCTAAAACTTAAATTTAAATTAAATTTTAATAATAAGCTTTTAATTTTTAAAAGATTTTGATCAAAATTCTGATTTTTTAAAGAAATCTCAATTTTTAAATCTTTTTTTCTAGCCTTAAATTGCTCAAACTTTTCCAATTTATTTTCAAATGCTAAAATTTTTTCCCTGTCAAAATAATTTATGTATTTATCAAATAAATTTTTTCCAATCAATCTTAAAATTTCAGCATTATTCTTTTTAAATTCTAAAGTATTAATCTCTTGCTTAGAAATTTCTTCTTGCCTACAAGATAACTGATATTTAAGCTCATCAATTTGACTTTGTATCAAATGAAGTTTTGAATTTAAAACGTAAAGCTCTTTCAAACTACAAACCGATAATTTATCTTTATGCTGATAATTTTCATATTCAACCTCAATATATTTTAACTTCTCTTTATCACTCTCAATAGAAAAATTTTTATCATTAAGATATTTTAACAACTCTTTATACAAATCAATCTTAATAATATTTTTTTCCTTATTTTTATTAAAAGTTTCTTTGTCAGTAGATTTTAATAAAAATTCCAACCTATCTCTATATTTTGAAATCAACTCATCATTAAAAGTTTGAAATAATTTCAATGCTTCATAATAAACATATTTGTCAAAATCGAAATTAGATTTCTCAGAAGAAATACTTTTAATCTCATCATTTTTTCTGCTTTGAGCCTTCAATAATTCTTTTTTTTCATCTTCAAGACTATTTTTCCTTAAAAGCAAACTTTGACAATTATTCTCAATAAATTTAAAATTAAAAATATTGCAATTCTTATTATAAAGCTCCTTAACATAATTAAAATTAAAATTATTAATATCCAAATCTTTAATTTCTTTTAAATTATTTATCACTTTTGAAAGTTCTAAATCAAGTAATCTAATATCATTAAATAACTCGCCTTGCATAGCGACAAGATTTTTCAAATTCCAAAAATCTGAACACAAATAAATTTTTAAATCCAAATCCAACTCTTCTTTTAATTTCTTTTGAAAAGAATAGTCCACCTCTAAAGAATCTTGGTATTTAACCTGAGAAGACAATTGATCTTCTAAAGAAGATATTTCAACTTCTAAACCTAAATATCTCTCATTAGATACTATTGCCTGATTACACAAAGAAATAGCTCTTTTAATATTTTCAAGATCAATTTCCAATCGACCAATATCAACTAAATCTAAATAATCCTTAAGAGATTTATATTCCTTCTCATCATAATCAAGGATTGATTTTTCATAAGACTCAGAATTTAATAATTTATCTATGCTAAACTTTGTACGTTCAAAGTCACTTTTTAAATAAAATTCTAAATTATCATATTTTTTCAAATTAAAAATATTATCAATTATTGCGGCTTTCTCTTTAGGAGTTGATGTTAAAAATTCTTGAAAATTACCTTGTGGTAAAATTACAGTTTGACAAAATTGATTAAAGTCTAATCGACAAAGACTTTTAATATGCTCTAAAACATCAGTTCGACCCTCAATAATCCTATCATCAAAAAAACAACTAAGCAACATGCTCTTGGGGGTCTCTATGTTTTTTACATTAAGCTCAATAAAAGATTCATAAATCTTACCAGAAATAGTAAATGTTAATTTAACATAAGCACTGGTCTCGCCTTTTGATATAATATCCACAATTTTTTTTCCAAGTCTATAAACACGCGCATATAATGCCAAAGTTATACAATCTAAAATTGTGCTTTTACCCGATCCAGTATTGCCAGAAATTAAAAAAATGCCCGATTGCCTTAACAAAAGAGCATCGAAATTTAACTCATGCTCACCCTTATAAGAAGCAATATTTTTAAATATGAGCTTATTTATCCTCATATTCGCCTAAATATCCTTTAGCTAAAACCTCATTAAAAAGAGAAATAAGTTCTTCTTCCTTAAATTTGATATCCTTAATAACGCCACTTTCAAAATCTCGTCTCAACTTTTTCTCAAAAAAATATTTTTCATCCATTTCAAGCACTTCGAGTTCTCCAATAAAACTAGAATCGTCTTGTAAATTCTGACTTAAGAGCAAAGAATAGGAAATAGAAACTAAATTCATAAAATTAAGCTTTGCTAAATCATAAATAGTCTCCTCAGCACTAGTATCAATCGCTTCATTAAGTTCAATTTTCAAATAAATCACAAAAGACTCTTCTTTTTTAAAATTAGTCAAAAAGTCAAGAACTTCATCCAAAGAACCTTTAACAAAGATTAATTTATTGAAAACCGGCACAAGAAATGCTTTTTGCAAGATTAATTTATTGTCATTAAAATGTAAAACATTTATATATTTATCATGAGACTCATTAAATGAATATTGCATGGGAGACCCCGAATAAACAATATTATCCTTTAGTTTCATGAATTTATGAATATGCCCAAGAGCAACATAAGAAAAACTATTCCCAAAAACATTAAAAGGAATAATATAACTACCTCCCAAGGTATCAATCTTTTTACTGTTAGCAAAAAAAGAATGTGCCATTAATATTTTAGGAATTCCTTTATGATTGTTTTCTAAAAAATTAGATAAACTTGATATCTTTTCTCTGTAAGCATTTTCTAAATTTTCAAGAAATAGATTACTGGAAGGCTGATCTTCTAATCCAAAGGTATTGTCAAAATTTTGCCCTAAAATAAGCCTTTCATTTATATGCGGAAGACAAACAACAATAAACTTAAGATTTCCATTATCTTTTAAGAAAACTATTTGCTCATCAGAATCATGCTCTGTTATTAAAAAAAAATTAAATCTCGAAAGAAGTTTTTTATTAATACTCAAATAATCTTTTTTGTCATGATTTCCAGAAATAACCACACACCATTTACAAGAAGTAAAAGAAAGATCATAAAAAAAATTATTTACCAATTTTTGCTCTTCAAATCCGGGCCTTTTGGAATCATAAACATCCCCAGCAACAAGTAAAAGATCTATCTTTTCTTTTTGAATAAATTCTAACAGAAAAAATAAAAATTTTTTCTGTTCCTTAAGTATTGAAAAATTTTCAATTTTTTTTCCAATATGCCAATCTGAAGTGTGCAGAATTTTATAATTGCTCATGAAATACTCTCACTTTTTTTAATTCTTAAATTATGTTTATATATTATAATACAATATATAAACATAAGGAATTTATGCAAAATAAAAAATTAATAATAGTTGAATCACCAACAAAAGCTAAAACAATAAAAAAGTTTCTTGATGACTCATTCTTAGTAGAAGCATGCATTGGACATATAGTAGATCTACCAAACAATGCAAAAGAAATTCCCAAAGAATATAAGAAATACGAATGGGCAAATATTTCTATAGATTATAACAATGGATTTAATCCAATTTACATTATTCCTAGCAATAAAAAACAAGTTGTATCAAAACTAAAAAAATTAATACAAACAATCAATGAGATATATCTTGCAACTGACCAAGACAGAGAAGGAGAAACTATAGCATTTCATTTAAAAGAAGTATTAAAAATTAAAAATTATAAACGGATGGTATTTCATGAAATCACAGAAACTGCAATAACCGAATCACTAAAAAATACTAGAAATATAGACATGAACCTTGTTAATGCCGGGGAAGCTAGAAGAATATTGGACCGACTGTACGGATATACCATCTCTCCGCTCCTTTGGAAAAAAATAGCTTATGGACTTTCTGCTGGAAGAGTACAATCTGTTGGTTTAAAATTATTAATAGAAAAAGAAAACACCAGAATAGATTTTAAAAAGGCTAATTATTATACAATTTTACTTCAATGTAAACACGAGAAAAAAGATTTGTTGCTTGAAACAAAATTAGAAGAAATTGACGGCAAGAACATAGCAGAGGGTAAGGACTTTATAAACGAAACTGGGAAACTTAAAAATAGCGAAAAGACAATAATAATAACTCAAGATTTAATGATCGAGCTTCAAAAAGAATTAAAAAATGGACAAAAAATTGAATTAATTTCAATAGAAACTAAAGAAATAAAAATACCTCCCCCAAAACCATTTACTACATCCACACTTCAACAAGAAATAAATAAGCGCCTTAAAATTGGAACAAAGCAAATCATGCAACACGCCCAAAAACTTTACGAACACGGATACATTACCTATATGAGGACAGACTCTCATAATATTGCTAAAATTGCAAAAGACAAAATAACAAAAATAATAAAAAACAAATACGGAAAAGACTATATAGAGGAAAAAGATAGAATTTATAAAAAAGAAAAAATGACTCAAAATGCACATGAGGCAATAAGGCCTTCTGAAATGTTTATTCCAAACGAAAACATAGAAATAGAAAGCAAAACCGCTAAAGAAATTTACAAAATAATATGGGATAGAACTATTATTTCTGGAATGAAAGATGCAATAAAAGAAAATATAAAGCTGACTTTTAAGTATAAAAACTTAATTTTTAAATCAAGTTTTACAAAAATAATTTTTGATGGATTTCTTAAACATACTAAAGAAAAAGATGAATATATTAACATAAACTTTGACTTAATTGAAAAAGGAGATACATTTTCTATAGTCAAAATGAAAACAAGTGAGCATGAAACAAAAGCTCCATTTAGATACACAGAAGCATCTCTTGTGCAAAAAATGGAAAAAGAAGGAATAGGTCGTCCTTCAACCTATTCTACAATTATATCAACACTTTTAGAAAGAGAATATGCATTTAAACTCAACAATACGTTAATACCAACTATAAAAGGCGCTGCTGTAATAAATCTTCTTGAAAAATATTTTCCAGTACTAATTGAACTAAATTTCACCTCTAATATGGAAGAAAAATTAGATAAAATAGCAATAGGAAAACTGGATAAAATAAAATATCTAAGTAAATTCTATAATGGTAAAAAAGGACTTAAAGATACAGTAATGCAACTAGAACCTAAAATTAATTCTTCTGAATTTAGAACTGTTATTGAAAGTAAAAAAATAGAAAATAAAGATAATAGCATTAATTACACAATAAACATTGGTAAATATGGGCCTTATTTAATATTTAAAGGGAATAATTATTCAATTAAAACAACAACTCCATTAGAAAATTTGTACAAAAAAGATGAAATAGAAAAAATAATAAATGAAAAAGAGCTAAAACCAAATATACTTGGTATTGATCCTTTAACGGGACTTAATGTAATCTTCAAAAATACAATTTATGGAAACATTGTACAACTTGGAGAAGACACTTATGCTCCTCAAGAATATACAAAAAAGGGAAAACCTAAAAAATTAAAAATAATAAAAGCAAAAAAAGCATCAACTAAAAAAATTGATCCTGAAAACATAACATTAGAGCTTGCTTTAAAATTACTTTCACTTCCAAAACAAATCGGCAAATATCCTCAAACCAATGAACAAATCATTGCTGCAACTGGTGTTTTTGGAGATTATATTAAAACTGAAAGCGGAAGTATTGCTTGCTCACTAAAAAAAGATATAAAAGCATATGACATAACGCTAGACGAGGCTATCAATCTACTTAACGAAAGAGTTAATAAAGTAGGGACAATAGTTAAAATGATCCCATTTTCTAAAAACAAAATTGGCAACAAAATATATATTTACAAAAAAAACGACAAATATTATGCTAAAATTAAAAGAAAGAAGATTGATTTACCTGATAACATTAGTCTTGACGAAATAAATGAGAAATATGTATTCAGTTTGTTGTAAATATGAATGATTTCAAACTCCCAATTTATAAATACAAAGATGAATTAATCAAAGTATTAAAAAATAATAATGTTTTAATTGTTGAAAGTCCAACAGGCAGTGGAAAAACTACCCAACTACCAAGAATAATATATGAAGCGGGTTTTGCAAAATTAGGAAAAATTGGAGTAACTCAACCAAGAAGAATAGCTACAATATCAATAGCTGAATATATTGCCAAGCATATTGGTGTAAACGTTGGAGAAGAAGTTGGTTACAAAATAAGATTTGAAGAAATTACAAGCCCAAAAACCAAAATTAAATTAATGACTGACGGGGTGCTTTTGCAAGAGCTAAAAAAAGATACATTGCTTTATGAATATGATGTAATTATAATAGACGAAGCACACGAACGAAGTTTAAACATCGATTTTATATTAGGTCTTATTAAAGATATTTCAAGAAAAAGGGACGATTTTAAAATCGTAATTTCATCTGCTACAATAAACACAAAAATATTTTCAAAATATTTCAACAATGCACCGGTTGTTAGCATTGAAACTATTGCGTACCCAGTACAAATAATATACAATCCTCCTCTTTTAAGCACATCAAAAGGAATGATATTAAAAATAAAAGAAATTGTCTTGAACGTAATAAAAGAAAAAAAAGCAGGAGATATTCTTATATTTTTATCTGGAGAAAAAGAAATAAAAGAAACTATAAAAGAATTACAAGAATTAAACTCAAAAAAAAATTTAATAATATTTCCTTTATACGGTAGGATGCCTAAAGAAGCTCAAGAACAAATATTTGTAGCTACTCCTAAAAATAAAAGAAAAATAATAGTCTCAACAAACATCGCAGAAACTTCAATCACAATTGAAAATATTAAAATAGTAATCGATAGCGGAAAAGTTAAAACAAACAAATTCCAAACAAAAACTCATACCTATTCACTCCAAGAAGTTCCAATTTCAAAATCATCAGCAACTCAAAGAGCCGGTAGAGCAGGAAGACTTTCAAAAGGAACTTGCTACAGACTTTACAAAAGAGAAGATTATCAACTAAGAGAAGATTATCAAAAAGAAGAAATATATAGAACAGACCTATCTGAAGTAGTACTGAGAATGGCAGATATTGGAATCAGAGATTTTACACACTTTGACTTCATATCAAAACCATCAACGCATTCGATTCAAACTGCAAGCAAAATATTAAAATCTCTGGATGCTATAACCAATAACAACGAACTTACAGAAATTGGTAAATATATGATACTATTCCCATTAATTCCAGCACATTCAAGAGCATTAGTCGAAGCAATGATAAATTACCCACAAGCTATCTATCAAACTACAATAGGGCTATCATTTTTATCCACAAGTGGAGTTTTTCTATTACCTCAAAATGAAGAGATGGAAGCTAGACAAGCCCACTTAAAATACAAAAATCCAATGGGAGATTTAATTGGATTTATTAATATCTTTGAAGATTTTGTAAAAGCTACAAATAAAGAAGCTTTTACAAAAGAAAATTATTTAGATTTACAAGGACTTGAAGAAATAGTAAATGTACAAATGCAGCTTGAAAACATTGTTAGCAAACTAAATATACCAATAATACAAAAAGATACTCTTGACAACGAAGGATATTTAAAATCTATAATGAGAGGAATGAGGGATTACATTTGTTTTAAAACCTCAAAAAAGAAATATAAAACAATCAAAGCTCAAAACGTAATAATTCATCCTGGATCACTTATTAGTACTGATTCTGTTAAATATTTTGTTGCAGGAGAAATTATAGAAACTACAAAAATGTATGCAAGATCCATTGGCGTCTTAAAAAAAGAATGGATTGATGATATTAACCTTAATGAAGAGTTTAAGCATAAAAACATACCCGAGAAAGAGAAACAAATAACAAATACCAAACAGACAAAACTTGTCAACGAAATCAAAATAGGAAAAAAAATCTTCAAAGTGGAGCACAAAAATAACATTTATGTAATAAAAATTAGCATAGAAGAACTAAAAGAAATAATTTCAAAAAACGAATTAAATAATCAAAATAATGAAAATTTTAAAAAAATTAAAATACAATTAATGCATAAGAATGTAACAGTTTTCAGCAATAAAAAATTTTTAGAAACTATAGAAATAGTCAAAGGTATGGGAAAAAATTGGCATTGTATAAAAAAATATGAAACAAGCAATGTAAACATTGATGAACCTGAAAAAATGAAAAATCTTTTAGAGTGTACAATGCAGTTCATAATCTCTCCTCCCAAAAAAAATGCTCTTTTCTTATCATTAGAAACAGATCGCTTTGGAAATTTTAGACTAAAACCTAAACAAAATTTCATAATGGCAATAGAAGAATCTATGGAGAGTATAAAAAGCCTAATAGAAAACAAAGAATACATACAAAAGTTACATTCTATAAAGAAATTAATAAATAAAGTTTACAAAAAATTAAATTACTTTTTTTAAAAACTGAACCTTGAAAGCCTTTTTATAATAGAAAAAATAATAATCAAATATTATTCATTATTATCGGCAATGCTAAGAATGATTTTAAATTATTTTCATTATTCTCAAAACAAAGTTTATAATAAATTATGAACTACTTATCCTTTTTTTATATTTTATTACTTTTATTAATTGCTCCTTTTGCATTACAAAGTAATAATAAGGAAAATACAGAAAATTTAATAAAGCTATATATGCTTTATGATTTAACTAATAACTTACCAAAAGAATTAGAAATAATAAATAAAATTAAAGATTTTGACTTAGAACAATATTACCTACTAATTACAAAATACTATCTAAAAATAAAAAAATACAAAGAAGCCAATGATTTTTTAAACAAAATAAACAAAAAAAAGATTAACAATCAAAAAATAAAAAACGAAATTATTTCACTAAAATTAAGAATAAATGAAAATAATATTAATGAAAAAGAAATTGCAAAAATTTTAAATAATGAAAAAAATATAGATGTCAAAATAATTTATCAAATATTTAATCTTATAAAATTTAAAAATAAAAAATTAGCAGCACAGATTAAAAATCTCATACTAACAAGCTATCCCAAAAGCATTTATTCTTATAAAATAAAAAGAAATGAATAAAAAAATATTAACAATACTAATATTTATTTTAAGTATTTCATCAGGACTAATGCTGTCCAAATCAATTGCTAAAAAAGTTAAATACAAAATTATTAAAGGGTATTTTATAAATAGCAATTATGTTCTAGTAAAAATTGAAAATAAAGATCTAAGATTCACCATATCAAAACCTATTTACGATAAAAAGCTAAATAATTATTACTTTAAAGGGCAGACAACAAGTCATTTCTTAATCTCCAACAATGTTGACATTGCAATTAACACAAGTCCATACGAAGTTAAACAAAACATGTTTTTTCCAAAAGGACTATACATATATAATAAAAAATTGATTTCAAAACAAATAACTAACTATGGAGAGATCACAATAAAACACAATAAAATTGTATTAAATCCTAAAGAAGAAGAAATAAAAGACTCCGATTACGGATTTAGCGGATTTTTTGTTTTAATCAAAAACGGAAATTATAAAAAAAACTTCAAAGACACAAGACACCCAAGAACAATAATAGGAACTGATAAAAATAACAAATATTTATTTCTTGCTACAATAGAAGGAAGAGGCGTCAACAATAGCAAAGGGGCTTCTCTAAATGAAGCTATTGATTTTGCATTAAGTTATGAAATGGACAATGCCATTAACTTAGATGGAGGAGGCTCAAGCACGCTAGTTGTAAAATCAAATAACGCTCCTCGCAAATTAAACTTCACCGCAAACATCTTTGGACAAGAAAGATATGTCCCATTTCATTTAGGAATAAAACTTCCTAATTAGAAAATCTCCAACCAATATTAAATCCAAGCATAATCTCAGTTGTTAATCCAGAAAAATTTTCATAATTAGAAAATGGAGAAATAGAAAGCATAAACAAGGGCCTAATGTATAAACCTTCAAAATCTGGGATAAAAAGATCAGCAGCAAGCCCCATGCTTAAGAAAAAGAGATTGTAGCTATTAGAAGTCAAATCAAAAGCATATTTAAACCCAATTAATGGAAAAAGCATTCTAACTTGTTCTTTAAAAACCATTGGATATGTTCCATAAAGCCCAAACGAGAAATATCTCCCATTATGAGTATTAACAAAAGCATCTTTGTAAGACATTTCAAAAAATACATAATTTGCATCAAAAAATAAATTCAAATTAATCCCATGATCTACCCTAGTAAAATTTGGAGCAAATTTATTGGAGCCTGTTTTATCAGTATAATTAGTAAATTGATAAGAAAGCCCCCCGCCAAAAGAAAGTGGATAAGAAATAATTAAATTATTAGAAGAGATGAGAAATAAAATAAAAAAAAGATATTTCTTCATTAACAATCCTTAAAAATTCTAAAAAATACTATATTATTATAGTAACATACTAGAGTAGTATATAAAAAATCAGGGAAATTATGAATACAAAAACATTATATTTAATATCCTTAATTCTTTTAGCTTGCAATAAAAATAACAAAATTCCTCTCATTCAAAAATTGAACTTGCCCAAAAGTAGCATTCTTGGCTTTAGCAATAAAGTAGGTATAATAATAAAAGACTATACTTTTCTTAGTAAAAGCACTAAGAAAAATAGCGAATTGGATTATGACTACGCAATTCTACTTAGAAAAGACGAAATCGTAAAAATTGAAAAAACACTAGAAAAAACAGAACGCTATGGAATTAAAGGGAATTGGATCCTAGTCAATTATAAGGGAACTAAAAGCTATATCTTTAGCAAAGACATAAACATAGTCAATAACATAATAATTGAACATTCTAAATAGTCTCCACTACATAACCAAAAAAAGTCCTATCAATAAAACAAATTATTTATTTTTTTTCTTATGTCTATTTTTCCTTCTTTTTTTCTTCCTTTTATGAGTAGAAATTTTTTTTAATTTTCTTTTTCTTCCGCAAGGCACTCCTTAAATCTCCTTATCAACTTTAAAAATTAAATTCAAAATGTTGTCCAAATCATCCTCTGGATGAAGCCATAAAACATCAGAAATCTTCGCAAAAAAGGTCATTTGCCTTTTTGCATATAAAAACGAATTTTTATTTATCAAACTTATTATATCATTTAAACCATAACAAGGTCTACTTTTCCATAATAAAAACTCATTATAACCTATCCCTTTAAAAGCGGGAGTATTTTCATTGTAACCCCTTCTAAACAAACTTTTAATCTCAGAAAGTAATCCACTATCGAGCATTTCATTAATTCTTATTGATATTCTAGTTTTCAAATCTTCAAAAGACCTTTTAAGCCCTATAATCATAATATTTTTAAATTCGCTATTTTGTTTTTTTTCAAATTGGCTAATAGGAATTCCTGTTTGGTAGTAGACCTCAAGAGATCTTTTAATACGATAAATATCATTCTTATTTAACATATTAAATCTAATGGGGTCTACATTTTGCAATTCTTTTAAAAGATAGTATTTACCTTTAAGATCCAAAAGATTGTTTACATAAATTCTTATTTCAGAAGTAACCAAAGGCGTTGAAGGAAATCCATCTTTTAAATGCTTAAAATAAAAAGCGGTACCTCCTACAAATATAGGAATTTTTTTTTTCTGTCTTAATTCTTTTACTATTCTTAAAGCTTGCTCGTGAAAAATTCCAAGAGCATACTCTTTTTCGGGATCTAAAAAATCTACTAAATGATGCTTTATATGCTTCATTAAATTTTTACTTGGCTTTGAAGAAGCTATATTAAACTCTTTATATACTTGAATAGAGTCAACATTAATAATTTCTGCTTTATTTCTTGGAAAATGAAACAAAATATTGCTTTTGCCCACAGCTGTAGGGCCAAAAATAAAAACTATTCTATCTTCCTTCAATTGAATAGATAAATTTACCAGTTAAAACATCATTAAAAGCTTGTCCTAATATTTTATCATCATAGACAACGTGTTCTGCTAAAGAAATATTGTCTATGATTTGTTCTGTACGCATTATAGTTGCAACAACAAGTTCATAAAAATTTCCATCAAAATCTTGTATTTTTTTTAAAGGCACTTTAGTCATCTAATCTCCTTACAAACTAAACATATTAAATAAGTTTAGCTAATTTTTTAAGTTTCTTTTATCAATTTCATCTCGAATTAATTCAAAAACTTCATTTGAACTAATGTTTGTAACATCAACCACTAAATCGGTCTGCGAAGAATAATCATCAATATCTATATTATAGATAGATAAATATCTTTTTTTATCATTTTCATCTCTATTAAAAGTACTACTTAAAACATCAGAATACATCCCCCCCTCTCTAGTCATTATTCTCTCAGCTCTGACTTCCATTTTAGCATAAAGATATATTTTTAAATCAGCGCTCTTAGAGATCCAAATAGCAAGGCGCGAAGCAAGCACTGTATTGTTTTTTTTAGAAAGTAAAGACAATCTTTTATCAAGATACCTATCCCAATAATAATCATCTCTTCCTATTATCTCTTTCTTGTAAAATTCCGAAAAAGGAATATTATGTTCTCTTGCAATATCGTGAAAAGTATAATTAATAAACTCAAGACCATAATGTTTTGCAAGCATATTACTAACAGTAGTATTACCACAACCACTCTTACCAGAAAGTGCTATTTTCATTCAACATTCCTTATTTGCTCTTTTATTTTTTCTAAATTTAACTTCATATTAAAAATCAAATTTTTAATATCAAGATCAACCGCCTTATTACTCATAGTTGTTATTTCTCTATGCATTTCTTGAGAAATAAATTCAAGAACTTTGCCACATATCTCATATTCAAGGTTTTTATAAAAAGTTTCTATATGAGAATCTAAACGCATGATCTCTTCATTGATATCTAGACGAATCGCCATTTTAGCTGCCTCTTCTGCAATACTTATATCTCTAAATTCATCCATTAATTTAGAGATATTTTCTTTAATACTTGCAAATAATCTGGCATTTATATCATTACAAGCATCCTTAACAACCTTAAGATCCTGCTCTATTAGCACAAGGGTTGACACTATATCTGATTTAGTATTTTCTCCTTCAAAACTTCTCCCATTATTATAATGAAATAAGGTTTCCTCTAAAACACCTTTAAACAACCCATAAATCTCTTCTTGATGATCACTATCCTCATCTATTATCAAAGCGCCTTTTAAGGATAAAAAATCACCTAAACTTAGTTCGTTCTTAATATTAAGATTAGTATGCGCCAAAGAATCTCTAAGTCTAGAAATAGCTTCAATATAATTAGGATTAACCGTAAAATTCATACGAGGAACCAATTCTTTATATCCTACATTTAAAAAAACATTACCTCTACTGATATATTTTGAAATCAAATTTCTTATATCAAGATCATACCCAGAAAAAATTTCTGGCAACCTAAATTTAAATTCTAAAAATTTTCCATTATAAGATTTCAAATTAACGCTAAACATATAGTTACCGATTATCTTTTCCAAATAAAAAAATCCCGTCATACTTTTCACTATAATACCCTTACAGAAAATCGTGTAAAATAAAATTATTTCCAGCGCCCATTGTAATAAACAAATCTCCTGATATTAATAAACTTTTTATAAAGTTAATAGAGTCTTTGACATCTTTAAAAAGATAAGTGTTTTTATTTATTTTTTTAATATTTGAAAATAATTTTACAGAAAGTTCGTCTGGATTAAAATTCTCTCTATTAGTAAGATATATATTGTGCAAAATTAATATATCAGCAACACTTAGAACTTCAACAAAATCATCAAAAAATTCTTTTGTTCTTGTAAAAGTATGGGGCATAAAATCCAAAATTATACGCTTGTTCTTATAAAAATTCTTAATACCCAAAAGCGTTTCTCTAATTTCCCTAGGATGGTGAGCATAATCGTCCATATAAATTATTCCCTTTTCCTCTTTAACAACTTCAGCCCTTCTTTTTATCCCACTATAATTTTTTGCAACTCTCTTTACCGATTCTTCAAAATTAAAAATTGATTTTCCCTTACTTTTCAAAAAAAAATTTAAAGCTAAAAGCGCTGCTGAAAAATTTAATACATTATGAAATAAAACAGTCTTAAGTTCAATATTACAAAAGCCTAAAAAAGAAAAACAAAAATATTCATTCTTAACTGCAATGTTACTTATTTGAAAATTCGACAAATCTCTAGATCCAAAGCTAAAAATATTTATATCTTTTCTATTGATTTTCCTTTTAATTTTAAGTAAATTATTATCATCAGAATTAATTATTAATATTCCATTTTTTTTCAAATTATTAATATATTGTAAAAAAGCATCTTCAAGGGACTCATAATTTTTAAAAAAATCAACATGTTCATAATCAACATTGGTTAAAATGAGCATATTGGGAATAAAATGCAAAAAATGTTTTTTATATTCACAAGTCTCAACAATAAAAATATTGCTAATACCAGCTATTGCAGAATTATCTTCAAAATCTTTAACACTTGATCCCACAATAACATTGGGATTCAATCCTAATTTGCTAAAAAGAATACCTAAAAACGCCGTAGTAGTGGTTTTACCGTGAGAGCCTGCAATTCCAATACTATAGTATTTTTTAGAAAGTTCACCAAGAACCTCAGGATAAGATAAAATAGGTATATTCAATTCTTTTGCTTCAAGTAAAACTTGCAAACCATCCTTATCATAAGCTGAAGAATATACTATTAAATCAAAAGACCTATCAAGCTCTTTTAATGAAAACTCATAAATATTTTCATAATAAGATATCTTATTATTACTCAAAATCTCATCAGTATAAAATTTATCGGGAATATCTACCCCTTCTATAAAATAACCTTTTGAATTTAAAAAACAAGCTAGAGAACAAACCCCACTCCCCTTTATTCCTACAAAAAAAATATTATTCAAACTGTCAAAATTAATTTTCATAGCTCTCTTCTAAATAATCTTTTTTGTCATAAAATTTATGTATAACTATATCAATAGATAATATATTAATTATTGTATACTTAAGTACGTTCGTAATAATATAAGTCCTAAGCATTTCTGTATTATTGAATAAGTTATTTCCAAGAGGAACATTCAAAAATAGCTTAAAAAGATAATTGCTTCCATCTTTTTTAATTTTAAGATCATAAACAATATAACTTCTATCATACTCAGAAACACAATGCTCAATAATTTGCCTTACAGCTCTTTTAGAAATAGATAAAACCCCTTCTTCATAAAAATGGGGCCTTACAACAGATCGAATATAATTTCTCTTCTTAGCAAAGAACCATCCGCTTTTAAAAAAAACTTTAATTGGATTTAATAGCAAATTGGGTCTAACAGACCTTATTTCAAAAGCAGCTGCTGGTACAACATGCTCTCCCATTTGCCTTGAAATCCTTGCTTTTTCTATTTCCTGTTTAGTTGAAACATCTGTTATGTAAATAATCTTATAAACATTTGGCAATAAAAGTCTTGAGATTATTTTATCTATCATTTTAAGACTTGTTCCTAATATTAATATTTTATTAAATTCTTCTCTTCCAAGAACTTCAAGCACTTCACTGCAATGAGCATAATCTTCAAATACAGATCTCTTTACTGCCCTAAAAACATTATCTTCAAACTTAGCAGAGCTCCCAGCAATAATTTTCATATCCTTGATTAAAACACCATCATCAATTATTAAAGGTATTGAATACTTATCTGCTACTAAATGTGATCTAAAGCTCTTGCCAGTTCCAGCAGATCCTACTAGTGCATACACCTTAACCTTAACAAATTTATGCTTAATGCTAGTTGCAAAGTTTTTAACCTTGCTTAATATTTTTTTTAAAAAAAAATCACTTGAAAAATTCTGAAAATTCATAAACACCAAAAATATCTTTTATTTGCTTTAAAAATTCTAAACCGGGCTTAGCATAAAATACATTCTTTTTAAAGAATGCTTGATTAAATTTTACCAAAAAAGCATGTAAAAAGTAATCGCTTTTTTTGAATTTATCACAGTACTTCTTGTCATTAATTAAAGGATGATTGTTAAACGAACATTGAGACCTTATTTGATGAGTAAAGCCCGTTTCAATAACAATCTCAGCAAGAGTAGCTCTTTTGGAAGACAATATTGGATTAACCCTTGTAATTGCATTAATAAACTCTTTATCCTCTAAAACAAAAGTTTTTTTCAGCCTTTTATTTCTAAATAAATGATTCTTATAAACAACAGATGCCTTAACCTCACCCAAAAGTATTGCGAAATATTTTTTAGTTATAGATCCGCTACTAAATGCTGTACTTAGCTTCCTTGCAGTATTTATATTTTTTGCGAAAATAATAATACCAGAAGTATTTCTGTCAAGCCTGTGAACTGCTGAAGGCTTAAAGCTTAGAGATCTTAGACCTTCTCTTAAAAGATAAGCATTCACTAAAAAATCAAGAGAGCTTCTGTCTCCATGAACTAAAATGCCTCTTTGCTTATCCAAAACAAGTAAATCACTATCCTCATAAATTATTCTTCTTCTAATAGATTGAAAATCAATATTGCTTTTATAAAATTCATCCATAGTTAAGTTCAAACTTTCGGCTAAAGATTTATACAAATAAATTTTATCACCTTCACAAACTCTATATGAAAAATGTGATTTTAGCCCATTCAGCCTAATGTCGCCCTTTCTTATATGTTTTATTATCCTAACTTTAGACAAATTTAAAATTTTAATTAAAATTGAATCTAATCGCTTGCCATCATCATTAGCAAGAATTTCTAAAAAAATATACTTATCTAAACGCAAAAAATAATCATCCTAATAAACTTTGCTATTTTTTTTACAAAAAAAATTAACTATTAAAAATGTAAATATAGAAATAAAAAATGCTGGAACAACAGGGTGAAAAAACCAAATATTAAAACCAAAGCATAAAATGCACAAATAAAATATCAAACCCAAAAACATAGATGCAAATGCTGCTATTTTGCTTGCAAAATTTAAATAAAGTCCAAAAACAATAATAGGGAAAAATGAAACTTCTAAAGCCCCAAAAGCAAAAATATTAACAAAGAATAAAAAATTGGGAGGAAAGAAAGAAAATAGAAGTATTATTGAAATAAAAAAAACATTAGAAATCATTATTACCCTACTAACCTTTACGTCTTCTTTTAAATCTTTTTTATAAATAAATATTGACTTTATTAAAACAGATGTTATTAAGAGCAAATTTGAATCTACTGTGGACATTATTGCAGATAAAAGGCCCATAAAAAAAATAAAACGGGAAAAAGGATTTAAAACTTTTAAAGCTACATTTAAAACAACTTTATCATTTGGATTTAAATCTGGAAAAAGAATAATAGAAAAAAACCCTATTAAATGCATTAAAACAATTAAAAAACTGATAATAAAAGTAGAAATGGGAAGAGAAAATTTTATGGCATTCTCATCTTTAAATGCTATAAAATTATTAATAATCTGAGGCTGCCCCAATATTCCTATTCCTATTAATATCCAAAAAGAAATTATATATTGTGGTCTTAGATCAACATTTGAAGGGAGCAATAGGCTTTTATCTAAACTAGACGCCGCTGTCTTGAACAAATTATTAATACCCCCTCCCAAATCTAACATTTTGGAAAACAAAATAACAGATGAAACTAGCATTAAAAATCCTTGAATCAAATCTGTATAGGCTACTGCTTTAAATCCACCAAAAAATACATAAATAAAAACCAATAAAGCAAAAAGCAAAAGACCCGCTGCATAATCAATACCCCAAAAAACTTCTATAAGCTTAGCGCCACCTATTAATTGGGCAGAAATCAAAAACATTGAAAAAAAAATTAATACACATCCACTCATTAACGCCAAAAAATCACTTTCATATCTATATCTAATATAATCAACAATATTTATTGCATTAATTTTTTTTGATTCGCGATTTAATCTCTCCCCAACAATAATAAAAGTAATTAAAGTTGTAGGAATTTGTATGGTAGCTAATAATATAAAAGATAAACCATACTTATAAACAGAAGAAGGACCAGAAATAAAACTGCTAGCACTAATATAGCTAGAAGAAAATAACAAGGCCATAACAATAAAATTAATATTTCGATTTGCAAGAAAGTATTTATTTAATAACAAAAAACTACCTCTATTTATTTTTAAAAAAATCTAAAAATGAAAAATTATCAATAATATATTAAGTTTTACTAATTACTAAAATAAAAAAACAAACCAAAAAAAAAATTATACCGGGGAACAAAATTCCTGACCAAAAAAACCACAAAGGAATATTAAATATAGTAGCTGATCTATCAATAAAATATGCAAAACAACACCATAAAAAAAATATACAAACATACAATAATACAACATATAAAATCCTATTTCTCATTTAAAACAACCTTAGCAAAAGGATATCAAAACTTATAAATTCAAATATAATGTATATTATATAATATATTATATGAATAAAAATAAGCATATATTAATTGGTATATGTGGAGGCATAGCCTCTTATAAGTCAGTTTACATAGTCTCTAGCTTAGTTAAATTAGGATACAATGTCAAAGTTGTAATGACAAAAAATGCAACTAAATTTATTACTCCATTAACTTTAGAAACCATCTCTAAGAACAAAATAATTACTAATTTATGGGATTTAGACCATAATGAGGTCGAACATATAAAAATTGCAAAATGGGCTCACCTAATTCTTATTATTCCTGCTACCTACAATACAATATCTAAAATTGCATCAGGAATTGCTAATGACGCGTTAACTACAATAATATCTGCAAGCACAGCCCCTACTTATTTTGCAATGGCAATGAATAACGCAATGTATTCAAACCCTATTTTAAAAGAAAATATAAAAAAGCTTAAAACTTATCATTATAAATTTATTGAGCCTGATAAAGGATTTTTGGCTTGCTCATCAAATGCATTAGGACGCCTTAAAAATGAAGACAAAATTATAAAAACAATATTAAATGAATTTAACCAAAAAAATTGCTTAAAAAACAAAAAAATACTTATAACGGCATCTAGAACTGAAGAATTAATAGATCCAATTCGCTATTTTTCAAATACATCAACGGGAAAAATGGGATTTTGTTTGGCCCAAGAGGCTATAAAGCTAGGAGCCCAGGTCACAATTATTACAGGACCAACTAATGAAAATAAACCTGAAGGAGCAAATATTATAAAAATAAAAACTGCAATGGAAATGTACAAAGAGGTTCTCAAAATATATAATAAATTTGAAATAATAATTGGAGCTGCGGCTGTTGCTGATTTTAGACCCAAACACATTTTTAATAGTAAAATTAAAAAAAATAAAACAAATAGATTATATATAAAATTAGTAAAAAATCCTGACATAATCCAACACATAGGACACAATAAGCTTAAAAACCAAATTATTGTTGGATTTTGCGCTGAGAATTCTAAAAATTTAATTCAAAAAGCAAAAGAAAAACTAAAAAAGAAAAATTTGGACTTTATTATTGCAAATGAACTTAAATATTTCGGCTCAAACTTAAACAAAATTTATATAATAAATAAACAAAGCATAAAAGAATTACCAGAAATGGAAAAATCAAAAGTAGCTAAAGAAATTTTAAAAATTTTATACTAATACTACTTTATAATAGTTTATCAATAATTAATAATCTTTTAAAAGCATTTTAATATATTCAGAGTTAGTTTCACTTTTAATTTTTTTAAGTTTATCAGAAAGTGATGAAGATTTATTGTAAATAGCTCCTTTTAATGCAAAATGCCTTAAATCAACATTTTTACTGTCAATGATTTTAGAATAGAAATTATCAAAATTACCCTTTTTACCAGCCAACATTGAAGCAATACCTTTTAAAACATTTGAAGGTCTATTAACATTTTCTTTGTTAACAACTTCTAAAGCAATTGACAATGCTTTTAGAGAGTCCTTATCTAAAAGGTAGCTAAACATTGATATTTTAAAACTATTATCAATCTTAAAATCAAATATGATATTTTTAATCTCAATATCCCCAAGATCCATATCAATTAAAGCCTTAGCAGAAGCCTCCCTAACCTTAAAAGATGGATCGCTTTTAACCTTGTAAATCAAAATATCCTTTGCTGAAGAGTCCTTATGACCTTTAATTGCATTAATAGCTTTAAATCTAATATTATCATCAGAATCTCTTAAAAATCCTTGTAAAATCTCTTTGGACTTCAAAGAAGGATCTTTAGATAAAGAAGCAATAATAGCCAATTTAACATTTAAATTATTATTATTACTCTGAAGATACAAATCAGCATTTGTAGTCACTTTATCTGGGGCAAGATATGACAACGCTTCAATTGCGGCAGCCTTAATTGATGGGCTCTCATAGTTATCTAGAGAAATTTCATGAATTTTATTCTGATAATCAACAGCGGACATTTTCCCAAGAGCAATAAGTATTTCTTTTCTAGTGCCATCATTTCCAGAATATTTTTCAAAAACTTCCATCATATTTTTAGAATATTCAAGAGAATTAAGTTCTCCTAGATAATAAGCTGCAATAGATACCACATTACCCTCTTTATTTTCAAGAATCTCAATAAGAGTTTTTTTTAATTTATCTTTATCACCAAACTCCTTAAGATACAAAATTGCCAAACTAAATAAAGCATTTGAATATCTTTTGCTCTCATAATTTTCAAGAATATAATTTGCCGTATCAATACCCCCTGAATACTTAAGAGAAATAAACAATTCAAGTATTTCCTTTTTGATCTCGGCATTAAAGGTTTTTTCAAGTCTTTTTTTAAGAGAAAAGTTATATTGACTGTCACTTGATTTTTTAAGAGCTTTTATAATGTTTGTAACTTGACTATCAAGTCCGTAAAGAATTGTATCGTTAACATACTTGCTGTCTAAACCAACATTAGAAAAATTATCGCCTTTAGAAAAATTTTCTCTCTCAAGCTTATTTTCTATAACTTCAGGCAACAAAGGAGGCTTAGGAAGAACTGGGGAATTAACATTTTGAGCATACACATTTAAAATAAACAACAAAAATAAAAAAATAAAGAATTTCATAAAACATCCCTCCTAATAAACTTAAAAAGTTTATTTATTCCTAAAAGAAAATAACAAACAAACAAAACAAAAATACTAACAATTCCTGCCAAAATTAAAAAATAAAAATTTTTAAAACTAAAACCCACATCCCACTGAAACTTTTCAAAAATTAAATAAACTATATATAAAGGAAAAAGAGTTAAAATTGACTTCACAAGAACAAATAAAATTTCAATTAAGTCAATTTTAACTCCACTTTTTAATATTATAAAATAAAAAACAATTACACAAATCATAAAAGAAATAGATTGGGCTAATGCCAAAGCATTCAAACCATAATAATTAATACCAAAAACAGAAAGTAAAATATCAAGAATAGAAAATAAAACACTCAAGTAAAATGGTGTTTTTGCATCGCGAATAGAAAAATAATATTTTTGAAAAAAACTAAACATCGAATAAAAAAGTAAGCCTAAAAGGAAACATTTTAAAACACCCGCTGTTTTTTGAGTATCATAAATAGAAAATTTACCCCCCATAAGAAATAAATTCAAAATATAATCAGACCAAATAAACATCAAAAAAGACACTGGAATAAAAATTAACAATAAAATTTTAATTCCATCTACTAAAAGGATGTTTAATTTTATATTATTATCCAAAACAGCATACTCTGCCATTTTAGGAAAAATTACTGTTGCAATAGAAATATAAAAAATTCCTACAGGAAGCTGATAATAAACTATAGCATTACTAAGAATAGAAACACTTCCTATCTCAAGGGTAGATGCTAATGCAAATGAAATCTGCTGAGTAACAATTGAAATAGAAAATCCAAAAATCATACGAATCCATCTACTTAAGAAATTTAAAAATACCTTTTCTTTAAAATAAAATGTTGGCTTCCAAGCAAAACCAATCATAAGGCAATTTACAAAAGGAATCAGAAATTGCAAAAACCCACCAAAAATTACTCCAATAACAGCACTATATATTCCAAAACGATCATAAAATAAAAATATGCTCAATATTATTCCAAAAGAAAACATAATAGGTGAAATTGAAGGAATAAAAAAAATTTTATATGAATTTAAAACAGATATGAAAATTGATGATAGACTTATTAATAAAATATACAATACCAAATAACTAAATACAGAACTTGCAAAAATTAAGCTTTCTCCCCTATAATAAGATAAAAAATACATAATAGGCTTTGCAAAAATAATCATAACTAAAACAATTAAACCAATAGAAATAACATTAAAAGTTATAACAGTCCTGAAAAAAGAAACAGCTTTATCTTTCGATTTGTTTTTTTCATATGTAAATTCGGGTAAAAAGGCTGAGGTCATTGCGCCCTCTGAAAGAATTTTGCGCAAATTATTAGGAATATTGAAAACATAGTTAAAAATATCAGCATCAAGATTTGCACCAAAATAATAAGAGAAAATCTTTACCTTTGCAAACCCCATTATTCGTGAAAAAAAAGTAGAAATCATGACCAAAACTGTAGAAACAACATATTTATTCATCAAAATTTCCCTCTTCATACTTTTTTAAGTATGAAGTTCTAAAGTTTAAAAAATTATCATTTAAAATTGAGGTTCTGATCTTTGAAATCAACCGAAACATATAGTGAATATTATGTTCACTTGCCAAAATTATTCCAAAAAGCTCTCTCGATTTTATCAAATGCCTTAAATATCCTCTTGAATACCTTTTACATAAAGTACACCCACAATTTTTCTCTACAGGAGAAGTATCCTCTTTGTACTCTTTCCTACTAATACGCATTATCCCATTATCTGTTAAAAGAGACCCGTGCCTAGCAATTCTTGCAGGATTAACACAATCAAAAATATCAATGCCATAGTATATGGCATCAAGTATGTAATGAGGAGTACCAATGCCCATTACATATCTTGGCTTTTCTTTTGGTATAAGAGAAGAACTATATTCAAGAATTTCTAAATATTTTTCTCTTGGCTCTCCAACAGAAATACCCCCAATAGCAACACCCGGACTATCTAATTCTAATATATCATTGATACTTCTTTTCCTTAAATCTTTAAAAAAATTTCCCTGAGTTATTAAAAATAAAAGACCGTTGTATCCTTCTTTTTTATTTTTATAAGACTTCAATGTACTACGAGCCCAATTGGTTGTAATATTTGTATATAAATTAGCTTCATTATAATTAATCCCATAAGAACTACAAATATCAAGTGGCATAATAATATCACTGCCAAAAATTTCTTGCATAGCAAATACTCCCTCAGGAGTAAAATAATGATAAGATCCATCCAGATGAGATTTAAAATGTACACCTTTTAAATCAATTTTTCTCAGACTAGAAAGAGAAAACACCTGAAATCCGCCCGAATCAGTTAAAAAATTTTTATTCCAAGTTGTAAAATTATGAAGACCGCCATATTTTTCAATAGTTTCAATACCCGGCCTTAAATATAGATGATAAGTATTTGCAAGCATCAAATTACATTCTAACTTCTCAAGAACAGTATGCTTTAATCCTTTCATTGCCCCCAAAGTACCAACTGGCATAAAACAAGGGGTATCTACTCTGCCATGAGGAAGATTTAAAAATCCAACCCTTGCATTAGAATGTTTGTCATTCTTAATTACTCTAAACATATAAACATCCTAAATAATATATTATTTCCTAACAATCCTATAAACAAAAAAATTAACAATCAAAAAAAATATAGTTGTAAAAGAGCTTGCCACATATATATCTAAATAACCAAGATCCGCTAAAAAATTAAAAATTACAATAGATATGACATAAACAACAGCAAAAGCGATACTATTTAATAAACTGAGTATAAAAATATTTTTTTTAAGAGCAAGAGCAATAAAGCCCACAGTAAAACTAAGAAGTATTAATCTAAATGAAAAAAATACCCTATTTAACAAATCAAACAATGCATTAGAATAATTTAAATGTTCACTTTTGAGAAAACTTATCCAATTAATAAGTTTAGTAAAATTTAACGCCTTTGATGACATCATCACAGTTCTTATGTAGTCAGGTTCTAGCTTAATAATTCCTGTCCCATCAAGAACATCATAGGCATTCTCTTTAATTTTTCTACCCGCCTTAACAAACTCTCTAATACCATAAAGCTTCCACTTATTATCTTTCCATTCAGCTTTATCTATATCATATCTTATTTGAAACTCATCTTTACTGTTTTTAATTATAATCATTAAGTTAGAAAAAGAATTCTCATCAATATCATAAGATTTAATATTATAAATTTCTCTAGCAAGATCTCTAATTATTATAGTTTTATCACTAGATCCACTATTGCCAATACTATTCCTAATAAGAATATCTCTTCTTGCTACAGTATCTACTACCAAATAATTATCAAAAAAGAAAAGAATAAATGAAATAAATGCACTAATTAAAATTATTGGTCTTAATATTCTGGTAAGTGAAACTCCACAACTAAAAAGACCTATTATTTCATTTCTCATAGAAAGATTACCAATAAGATTAGAAATAGCAAAAAGAAAAGATAAAGCAACTCCATCAGAGAAAGCTTTTGGCAAATACAAATAATAAATATAAAGAATATCCTTAAAACCAACATTCTTTTCAAGATAATTGAGAAGATTAACAAATAAATCACCAAGCATAATTAAAATCATAAAAAGTAAGTTCATGGATAAAAAAGTAAGAATGATGCTTTTTACAAAAAGCTTATCTATTTTCATTTTTTCAATAATCTCAAAAAGAGAATTGCTCCTGCAATAATTAAAATTAAATTTGGCAAAATAGTAACAATAATAGGATTTGGTGCATACTGCACAGTATAAACTTTTCCACCAATAAACATTACCCAATAAAAAACACAAACAATAATTGAAATTACAAGCTCAAGAATAATAGAATATTTCCTATTAGAATACATTCCCATTGAAAAAGCTAAAAAAATAAAAAATAAAACTGAGAGTGGTAAACTAATTTTTTGATAAAATTCAAGATTAAACAGAGCCAAATTTTGATTCATGCTTTTATCCTGATAAGGCTTAAAATTTAAATTTAAATTATACATATAGTTTAAATTTTCAAAAACATAAGATTCATCTGCATAATAGTTTTGGTTGTATAAGTAATTTAAATAAAGATTTGAAAAATTTAAACTTAAAAAGTCCCCTTCTAGATTATTTTTTATATTTGAATCTGCGATTAAATTGTTTTGCTTTTTAATTAATTTTATAACATCTCTCATGCTCATTTGAGAAGGAGTCACATAATTTAATAAAAAACTATCGCTAAATGTAACTTGATCAATTGAATATTTCATCTTATCTGCATAAAAATAATCATAAAATCCACCTTCGCTGTCTGTTAAAGCAATAGAGAGAACATCATTTAAAATAAAATAAACTTGAAAATTTTCTTTTCTAATATCAAGATTTTTTGCCATAAATATTCTATCAAATCCCTTAAGCCTTGTGTTATCAAAAAAAGTTACATTTTTATAACCATTTTCCGATTTCTCACCAGAAACAAAAATTAAATCTCCATACTGTTTGCTTGAATAAGGTTTTAATACTAAATGGGGGACTTCTTCTTTTATTTCATTGAAAATTTTCAGCCTACCAATAGATCCAAGTGGAAGTAAAATATCATTAGATATAAAAGATATAAAAACAATAACTACTCCCAATTTAAAAAATGGAATAAGCAAATCAAAAATTGATATACCAATTGAACGAAAAGCTAAAATTTCATTATTAATCTTGAATTTATGAATAGTAAGAATTACTGAAATCAAAGAAGCAAAAGGGGGAGAAAGCGCAATTACCATAGGAAGAGAATATATAATAAAAATAAAAGCTTTAAAAAAGGGAACATAATTTTGAAGAAGTATTCTCATAAAGAATAAAATTTGATTTATAAAAAATACGAAAAAGAAAAATAAAAACGTAATTAAAAAATATTTAAAAAATTCAGTAATTATGTAAGACTCATAACTGTTTTTTAATATTTTCATCTACAAAAACCAAGCCATTATTAAGAGTGGCCAATATAACATAATTTTCAAATCTAGAAACTTTGATTAAATTTAAATTAAGAAGTCCATTATTAGGCCCAAAATAATCCCAATTGTCATTTTCAGAATCATAAATCAATAGTCCATGATCAAAGGTTGCAAATAACAGCTTTTGATCTTTAATCTCCATATCCATAAAATAATTAACATTAATATTATTGGCAATAACGTGCTTTTTATAGCTATTTTTATTTAAATTTAATTCAAAAAGACCCCCACCATATGTTCCAATAAAATAACTATCTTTATATCTTTTTATAAAATTAATATTTTTTTCATTATCATTCTTGCTAAAAAAATCCAAATGCTCAATCTTCCCTAAATTATCGACATTAATACTGTAAATAGCCTTGTCAACTGTTCCAACTAATAATAAATTTTTCACACTATCAAAGCACATTGAAGAAATTTTATTAGATCCAAGTGGTATATTTTTCCAATTTTTTAAATCATAAAACCACAGCCCAGAATTTAAAGTACCAACAAATACTCCATTTTTAACACCAAGCAAAACTTGTACATTGCTAAAATCAGCATTATTAGGAACATTTATTTGCTTCAAATCTCCATCAGTATTATCTATATAATAAACAACATTTTTTCCCCCAATATAAATTGTTCCATTATACTCTGAAAAACCCCTAATGCCATTTAGAAAAATGCTTTTTTTATCTTTAAGGTAGACTCTATAATCATTTTTTTTAATATTGTACCTTAAAAGCCCACCCAATATATTAGTTACAAATATATTCTCGTTAAAGACAAATATATCAAAAACACTATTGTCAAGAAAGCCTAAGGATTCTAAGTTTAAATGACTTACCCCAAGCTTATTACTTAAAAAATCATAAATCTCTTTATCATAACCTGAAATAGAAAATTCATTAATCTCTTTAAATGCAGAGATTGCATCTGATTTTTCTTTAACAAGATATTTTAATTCAGCTAATCTTAAGCTAGCATGAGAATATTTATAATTTTTTAAAAATAGATCAAAATTATATTCAGAAAGATCATAAAAGCCATTCTCATAATTTACATATCCAAAAAACAAATTTGCCTTAGCTAACAATTCCCTATCATGCTGATTCTCATTAGCCACTATTTTGTTCAAATAATAGTTCGTCAAGCCAATATTTTTCTTAGCATAACTTTCTCTGGCCTTTTTAAAATAAAAATTATCTTCATTTAAAAAAGCATTACTAAGAAAAAAAGATTCATTATCTTTTAATCCTACCAAATAGTCTCTTTTAAATTCACTCTCATTAACAACATTATTATCATCAATGATAACCGCTTCTTTTTTATTTTCTACAAAATCACTAATTTTAGAATCTTGAATAACCCTATTTTGAATAGATCTATTTGT
Source organism: [Borrelia] turdi (assembly GCF_008828755.2). Lineage (GTDB taxonomy): Bacteria > Spirochaetota > Spirochaetia > Borreliales > Borreliaceae > Borreliella > Borreliella turdi. The sequence goes on from NZ_QBLM01000001.1 coordinate 86,878, forward strand.
GGTAAGACAGGAAAAAAATAAGACAAAACATATAAGATAACCTTTAAATAAATTATTTAAAACAAATTTCATATTAATTTTAATAATCTTTATCTCTAACAATTTCAAGATCAATTTTTCCAAATTTGTCTATATCAATTATTCTAACTTTAATTTTCTGCCCTTCTTCTAATCTTGGAGGTCGAACTAATCCTGCATTGCCCCTTATATTGTCCCCACTACCACCAAATCTGGAATATCTATTACTATTCCCAAATCTTCCAGAACCATACTTGCTATCCCTGGATTTCAAGCGAGTACTTAAAAATCCTTCCTTTGTAGGAGTAAGTTCAATAAAAGCCCCAAAGCTATTAATCTTTTTAACAATTCCTTCATAAATTTCACCTACCTTTGGTTCCCTTACAATACTCTCTATTTTTTCCCTAGCCTTTTGCATCTTAAAATCATCATCGCCGAAAAGAATAATTTTTCCATTTTGTTCAATTTGAACCTTAACTTCAAATTCATCTGTTATGGCCTTAACAGTTTTCCCAGTGGACCCTATTACAAGAGATATCTTGTCAATATCAACTTGTAGCTGAACAATTTTAGGAGCATATTTAGATATACCAGCTCTTGAATCCGGAATTACGGCATTCATAATAGAGAGTATGTGCATTCTTCCTATTCTTGCCTGTTCAAGAGCATCCTTCATTAAATGTTTAGTAACATTTTCAATCTTAATATCCATTTGAAATCCAGTAATTCCATTTTTTGTACCAGCAACTTTAAAGTCCATATCTCCTAAATGATCCTCTTCTCCAAGAATATCACTTAAAACTACATATTTATCCCCTTCGCTAATAAGCCCCATGGCTATTCCTGCAACTTGCCTTTTAACAGGAACCCCTGCAGACATTAAAGACATACTCCCAGCGCAAACAGTAGCCATTGAAGAAGATCCGTTAGACTCCAAAATCTCAGAAACCACTCTAATAGTATACGGAAAATCGTTTTTTCCAGGCACTATTGATTCTAAAGCTCTTTGAGCCAAATGGCCATGGCCAATCTCGCGCCTACCAGTCATAAGTCTACCAGTTTCACCAACTGAAAATGGAGGAAAATTGTAATGAAGCATAAAATTAAGACGCTTATCACCATCAATATCATCCATTATTTGCTCATCGATACTCGTACCAAGAGTAGTTACTGCTAAAGCTTGTGTCTCCCCTCTTGTAAAAAGTGCAGATCCATGCGTTCTATTTAAAATATCAACTTCTGCAAGAATATCTCTTATCTCATTAGGAGCTCGACCATCTGTTCTAATCATATCGTTAAGAATAGAATTTCTAACAATCTCTCTTTCAAAATCATCAAAGGCTTTATAGAAAAGAGACTCATTGCTCTCAGTTAATTTCTCAAGAGAAAAAAAATGCTCATAAGATTTATTTCTCAACAAAGTTATAGCTTTATCTCTATTAAGCTTCCCCTTAACAAAACAAGCTTCTTTAAGGTCAGCATAAATAAAATCCCTAAGCTCCTCTTTAAATTCAAATATTTTTTCTTCAAAAGCTAAAGGAAGTTTTTCTTTTTTCCCTACAATATCTAAAAATTCTTTTTGAGCATTGCAAATTTGTTTAATATATTCATGTGCAGCATCTATTGCTGACAACAAAATATCCTCACTAACCTCATTAGCACCGCCTTCTACCATTGTAATTCCATTTAAACTTCCTGCAACAACAATATCAAGATCAGAATCATGAATCTCTTCAAACGAAGGATTTACTATAAACCTACCATTCAAATAAACCATTCTAACAGCTGCAATTGGACCATTAAACGGAATATCTGATAAAAAAACTGCCGTAAAAGCGGCATTCATTCCAACAATATCAGGAGGATTGAGCTGATCTGTAGCTAAAGTTGTAGGAATTACTTGAATTTCTCGACCAAATCTTTTATCAAAAAGAGGTCTCATTGGTCTATCTATTAATCTAGAAACAAGTATTTCTTTATCTTTGGGCTTTCCTTCTCTTTTGATAAATCCTCCTGGAATCTTCCCAGCTGCATAATATTTCTCATTATATTCAACAGAAAGCGGAACAAAATCTAAATCTTCTCTTACATTACTTGAACAACAAACAGTTGCAAGAACCGAAGATCCTCCATAAGTTGCAAGAACCGATCCATTAGCCTGCTTAGCCATAAATCCCGTCTCAAATACTAACTCGTCTTTGCCTATTTTCAACTTTAATATTTTCCTCAAAATTCAACCTCTTTTTATTTTCTAAGCCCAAGCTTAGATATCAATATCCTATAAGCTTCTAAATCTTTTTTCTGGTAATACCGCAATAAACTTCGTCTTTGCCCTACCAACTTTAACAAGCCCCTTTTTGAACTGTGGTCTTTTTTATTTATCTTTAAATGTTCAGTTAAATACTTTATTCTACCTGTAATAAGTGCAATCTGAACCCCAACAGAACCAGTATCGTTTTCATTTTTCCCAAATTCAGAAACTATTTTTTGCTTTTGCTTTTTATCTATCATAAAGCAACTCCTATACCATTATAGCAAAGCTCTAACAACCTATTGCTATAATTTAAATTAACTACTATGATAGATTATAATCTTTTTTCTAAAAAATCACAAAAACAATTTACCTTTTTAAAATTATTTTTAATAATAAATTATTAAATTGTTTAAAAAAAATAAAATTATAATATAACAACATATTTATATTTATTCAAACCTATTCCTTTAATGACCGCTAATATTTCCTCTTCTCTAGATTTTAAAATCTTAAATTCATTAATATTGACTTGAATTTCAACATAAGCCCCATTTCTAACAAGGTTTACCTTGTTAGAATCAATGTAAACCTTTTCAAAAATTCTTAAAGATTCTAATCTAATCAAAGAAGCTTTACTCAAATTTTCACACAACGTGGAATCTTCTAATCTAAACATACCTACCTTAGTTCTTTTTAAATTGCTAACATAAGCGCAAGTATTTAAAGAATAAGCTAAATCTCTTGCAATGCTCCTAATATAAGTACCTTTTGAACAACTAATTTTTAAACTAAGCAAAGAAGAATCACAATCGTAACTTAATCTTTGAATATCATAAACATTTACCCTTCGCTTTTTAGTTTCAAAAAACTTTCCATTCAAAGCAAGTTTATAAGCCCTGCTGCCATCAATATGAACAGAAGAAAATCTAGGGGGACTTTGATAAATCTCTCCCACAAAATCTTTAAGCTTTAAATCTATATCCTCTAAATTGGGAATATAATCTTTTTTATCAACTATTCTTCCATTTGGATCAAGGGTATCTGTTTCTAATCCAAATCTAAATTCTGCTATATACTCTTTATCTAAAGAAATAAAATAGCTTGCAAGCTTAGTATATTTTCCTACAAGAGCAATTAAAATTCCACTTGCAAATTTATCAAGCGTACCAGAATGCCCAACATGATTTGTATTAAAGTACTTTTTTATAGGAAAAAGAGTTTCAAAGGAAGTTTTGCCTTGTTCTTTATTAATTAAAAGGAATCCGTTTTCCAAATTTAATTCTCTCTTGTAATATTTAATCCTTCGATTATTTTATTAACATAAAACGATTTAGAAAGAGAATCATCCTTAACGAATAATAACTTAGGAGTACTTCTAACTTTAATTCGCTTAATAATTTGACTTTGAATAAATCCCTTAGCATTATTTAAAGCTTTAACTGCATTATCCAAAGAAGCACCTTCTTTAATAGAACCAATAAACACTTTGGCATTTATTAAATCTTTTGAAAATTCTACTTTAACCACAGTTAAAAATGAATGAATTCTGGGATCTTTAATTCCCCTACCCACTATTAAATTGCCAATTTCTTGAGCAATTAAACTCTCGAGTTTAAATTTTTTTATATTCTTATACATAAACACATATAAATAAAAGCAACGCTAAGTTTTAAAAGATTTTTTTACCCTTTTTACCTCAAATGCTTCAATTATGTCTCCTTCTTTAATATTAGCATAGTTATCAATCATAATACCACACTCATATTGTTCAGCAACTTCTTTAACATCATCTTTAAATCGCTTTAAAGATGAAATTTTACCAGAATGTATCTGCAAACCATCTCTCATTACATTAGTAATCGCATCTCGTTTTATTAAACCCCGAGAAACATAACAACCAGCTATTACCCCAACTTTAGGAACATTAATTACAGCTCTTACTTCAGCAAAGCCAATAAACTGCTGCTCAACATCTGGCTCAAGCATACCCTCAAGAACTGATTTAACATCACTTATAGCATCATAAATAACATTATACTTTCTAATCTCAACTTTTTCCTGATCTGCAAGTATCTGGGCTTTTACAGTAGGTCTTACATGAAACCCAATAACAATAGCATTGCTTGCTGAAGCAAAGCTAATATCTGTTTCGGTTATTACGCCCGCTGATGAGTGCACAACTCTTACTCTAACCTCATCGTTTGTTAATTTTTCAAGAGAATTCTTTAAAGCTTCGACTGAGCCTTGAACATCTGCTTTTAAAATTATTTTAAGTTCTTTAAGCGCTCCTTCTTTAATTGAATCATAAAGATTCAACATAGTAACTTTCTTTACATTCTTAGAAGATTCATACTTTTTAAGATCTTGTCTTTTAGAACTGATCAATTTTGCTTCTTTTTCAGTTTTAGTTACTTGAAAAGGATCCCCAGCCTGAGGCATTGAAGAAAATCCTAAAACACTAATAGCTTTAGCAGGTCCAACACTCTTAACAGAAACACCCTTATCGCTAATTAATGCCTTAACTTTACCATAACACGCTCCACCCACAAAAGAATCTCCTACATAAAGAGTTCCATCCTCAATAATAACAGAACAAACTATTCCGCGCCCCAAATCAATCTTGGCATCAAGTACTTTCCCAATAGCCCTTTTAGATGGGTTTGCCCTTAATAACATCATATCTGCCTGCAAAAGAATCATATCAATAAGCTTGGTAATTCCTATATTTTTAAGAGCAGAAATCAACACAAAAATAGTGTCTCCTCCCCAATCCTCAGGCACCAAGTCGTACTCTGAAAGCTGATGTTTAATTTTATCAGGATTTGAATCTGGTAAATCAATCTTATTTATAGCAACAATAATCGGAACATTTGCTTCTTTTGCATGATTAATAGCCTCAATAGTTTGAGGCATAACTCCATCAATTGCTGACACAACAAGAACAACAATATCTGTAACTTGAGCCCCACGACTTCTCATCATAGTAAAAGCTTCATGACCAGGGGTATCTAAAAATGTTATTTCTCTATCATTATAAACAATGGTATAAGCTCCAATATGCTGAGTAATACCGCCAGACTCTGTTTGATTTATATCTATATTTTGAAGCACAGAAAGTAGTTTAGTTTTACCATGATCAACATGTCCCATTATTGTAATAACAGGGGGTTTTTCAATTCTTTTACTATGATCTTCTACCTCTTCTTCTATAACCGTTTCATCATAAATAGAAACAACATTGACTTTTGAGCCATATTCTTCAACTAAAATAGTTGCCGTATCAGAATCTATCTTTTCATTAATAGTTACCATTACGCCCAAAGCCATCAATTTGGCAATCAAATCAGAAGATTTTAAATTCATCTTTCTTGCAAGATCAGAGACAGTAATGCTACCCATAATGTCAATTGATTTTGGAATAGGGTTAGCTAAATTTTCTCTTTTCTTTTTTTGAAGTTGTTCAAAAACCTTTTGCTCAATTGTCTTACTCTCAGTTTCTGCTTTTTTCCTCTTATAGCTTTTTTGACTTTCTTGTTGCTGTTTTTTCTTCTCACCAAGCTTACGATTTAACTCTTTGCTATTCTCAGAATCTACTGAAGACGTGCTGCTAACAATAGAAGGAACTTTGGCTTTTATAACTCTTCTAAAAGACATGGGAGTAGTATATTTATTCTGAGGGTTATTTTTGGCAACATATGTTTTCTTTATCGAACCTTGATATTGAGAAGCTAAGCTGTCTCTGTTTTGTGCATACCCACCAGTTCTGTTGTCTCTGTTTTGTGCATACCCACCAGTTCTGTTGTCTCTGTTTTGTACATACCCACCAGTTCTGTTGTCTCTGTTTTGTGCATACCCACCAGTTCTGTTGTCTCTGTTTTGTGCATACCCACCAGTTCTATTGTCTCTGTTTTGTGCATACCCACCAGTTCTATTGTCTCTGTTTTGTGCATACCCGCCAGTTCTATTGTCTCTGTTTTGTGCATACCCGCCAGTTCTATTGTCTCTGTTTTGTGCATATTCACCAGTTCTGTTGTCTCTGTTTTGTGCATACCCACCAGTTCTATTGTCCCTATTTTGTGAATATTCACCAGTTCTGTTGTCTCTATTTTGCGAATATCCAACTTTGTTGTTGTGCTTATACAAATCATCAATAGAGCTATTTGAATTATTTTTACTGCTTAAATCGTTATGCGTTACAATCTTTACTACTTTCTTTCTTAACTTAATAATCTTAATTTTTTTACCATCTTCATTTTTATTATTATCAATATCTTTCGACAAACTTACTCCTCCTCAAACTCGAAACTAAGCCCTATTTTACAACCCGGACAGGAGGTCATATTTTCATTAATAACAACACCACATTCAGGACAAAGAAGCTCTTCCCCTTCACCTTCTTCTATTTTTTCCATAGACTCACCATTGTCATTGTCATTAGAAATTATTATCATCCCCTCTTTTAATATTTTGTTAATTTCTTCTTGTTTTTCATAACTTACTCCAAGATTAAAAAGCACTCCCTCATCTGCTTGTAAAAAATTGTTAATATCATTAAGCCCCTCTTTTGATAAATTAGAAATCACAGAAGAATCGAGCAATTTAAGATCACTTATTTTACTAATCTCCTCAAATTGTTCCTCTTCAACAACATCTTGCATAACTTTATCAAACATTTCAAGTGTTTCTTGCTTAAACTCTGAATTAGCTTTCATTTCTGCAAATTGACTGCTAGTTTTAACATCAATAGCCCAGTCAAGAAGTCTATTAGCAAGTCTAACATTTTGACCCATTTTACCTATAGCAAGAGAAAGTTGATCATCGCTAACAACTACTAAGGCCTTATGTAAATCCTCATCAAGAATATAAACATGCTCTATCTTAGAAGGGGTCAAAGAATCTTTTATAAATTCTTTAATATCTTTACTATAAGGGATAATATCTATTTTTTCTCCTTCAAGTTCCTTAATTATAGATTGAATTCTAACCCCTTTTTGTCCTATGCAAGGACCAATAGGATCAATCTCTTCTTTTTCAGAATAAACGGCAACTTTAATTCTGTAACCCGGATCACGAACTATTTTATGAATTTTAATAATACCTTCTTCAATCTCGGGAATTTCAAGTGCTAAGAGCTCTTCAATAAACTTTGGATGAGTTCTAGAAAGAATAACCTCAATGCCATTTTTACCCTTTTTGACATTATGAACTAAAACTCTAATCTTATCATTAAGGCTATAAACTTCTCTTGGCGACTGATACTTTTTAGGAATTATACCATCAGTATTACCAAGATTAACATAAAGATCTCCATTTCTATTTTGTTGAACATACCCAATAACAACCTTATTCAACTTGCTTTTAAATTCTGATAAAATTTCATTATCCTCAATTCCTTGTAAATCGTTTTTGGTTCTTTGTTTTGCAACCTGAATAGAAAGTCTATCAAAAACTTTAGGATCAATTTCAATGTAAGCATAATCACCTTCTACAATATTTTCTCTTGAGATATCTTTTTCCAATATTTCAAGCAAAGAATCTTTCACCTCTTCTACAATTTTCTTTTTTGCATAAACCACCAAATCTCCAGTATCATCATCAAACTTAATAAAAGCATTCTCATTGCTTCCAAAATACTTTTTATAAGCTATTAATACTGATTCTTTAATTGTTTTTCTAATAGACTCTACGCTCATACTGCGATCATTTGCAATACTTACAATCATATGTCCCGTGCCCTTTATCATCCAAAATTCCTCCTTAAACTAGTCTAGCCTTCTTAACATCACTATAAAAAACATTTAATTCTTTGCTATCTGTTTTAAAAATAAAACTTTTTAATTTTGCTTCTAATATAAAACCCTCTTCAAATTCATTATCTAGCATCAACTTAATCTTTTTACCTTCAAAAATTTGGAACTCTCTGTCACTTTTTATCCTTCTACCTATTCCTGGTGTAGAAAGCTCTAAGGTAAAATTATATTTAAGATTTGCTTCCAAAATTAATAAAATCATCTTATGCAAATCAGTCATCAAATCAATACCTAAAGAAAAATCTTTACCATAAAGAACTATTTGAATTTTTCCGCCATTTTTATTTTTAAAAATATTAATTTCTAATATTTCAACATTTAAACGCTCTGCTAAATTTTTTATTAAATTATAAACTTCATTATTTTTATCAAAACATTTAATCAACTATATTCCTAAAAATAATAAGGTTCTTTTAAAAGAACCTTATTAAATACATAACTAAACCTTAAATCAAGGTTAACACTTGGAAAAAATAATGTCAATATTAAAGCAAATTATAAGATTTGGCCAAAGAAAGCCTTATAACATTATAAGCCCCACATTGCATAACAAGGTCTTCACAGATACACATAGATGTTCCTGTGGTAACAATATCATCAAGCAAAACAATCTTTTTAAATTGGAAATTTTTATACTTTGATCTTAATTTAATTTTATTTTCAAGATTTTTAAATCTAAGATTCCCTTTCATTAACTTCTGACTTTTCCCATACTTTCTTGAAAAAATATTCATATAATTAAAACCAAAACGGCTTAATAAAATACCAATATATTCCATGTGATCAAAACCATAAAATAATTTTCTTTTAAAGCTACAAGGAACAGTTACTATTTGATCAAAATCAATATTACTTAAACATTTAGCAATTCCACTTGCTAAAAATCTGCCAATTGATTTTTGACCATCTCTCTTATAAGACAAAATTAAAGATTTATAATGCTCTTTATATTCAAAAAAATAAATTAAATTCTCATCAAATTTAATTTTAAAATTAAAAAGCGACTTGCATTGGTTGCAAAGAGCATTTGAAGATACATATCTTTTTCTACAAAAAACACAAAAAGGCAAAAATATACTTCTTAAAACACTTAAATAACTCATACTAACTAGACTGAGAAACAACTTTTAAAACAATTTGATTTAGCAGCTCAATTGATTGAAAAGGGGTAATATTATTAATATCTATGTTAGAAATAAATTTTTTCAACTCTAAATACTCATTTAATTTAACATGAACATCAGTGTCATTTTTCAAGATCTCTTTATCACAACTATTAGAAGAAATATAAGGAATAAATTCCAAACAAGAGCTACTCTCTCGGCTCAACAAACTTTTTAGAATAGCATTAGCCCTGTCTATTACCCTTAAAGGAAGTCCTGCTATACGAGCAACATAAATCCCATAAGAATTAAGAGATGGTTTTTCTTCAACTTCTCTTAAGAAAACAAGATCATTACCCTGCTTTTCAATTTTCATTGAAAGATTGATAAAAGCTTTATGATTAATAGCCGATAGTTCATGAAAATGTGTGGCAAATAAACTTCTAGCTTTAATATGCTCTAAAATATATTCTATAATAGAATAAGCAATAGCAAGTCCATCGTTTGTACTAGTGCCTCTTCCAACTTCATCCATAATTATCAAGCTCTTTTCTGTTGCATTTCTCAAAATATTAGCTGTTTCGTTCATTTCAACCAAAAAAGTAGATTCCCCTTTAGCAAGATTATCACTTGCTCCAATTCTGCAAAAAATTTTATCTGTAATACCTATTACAGCATTAGAAGCTGGCACAAAAGAGCCTATGTGTGCCATTAAAGTAATTAAAGCTACTTGACGCAAATAGGTTGATTTACCCGCCATATTAGGGCCAGTAATCAAACAAAAATACCCTTCTTTATTAATCCTTACAAAATTTTCAGTAAAGATTTCGGTGTTTTTTACATAACGCTCAACAACAGGATGGCGCGACTTGTCAAGAAAAACTTCTTTATCTTGTGTCAACACAGGTCTTTTATATTCATTTTTTTTTGCCAAATACCCAAAGTTAACAACCAAATCAATATATGCAAAAAATTCTGAAACCTTTTTAAGAACTTTATTATGCTTAACAACATTTAATGCTATTTCATCAAAAATTTCCTGTTCAAAAGCAACCACACTGTCCTCAGCATTATTAATATCCACTTCAAGAGAAATAAGTTTTTCTGTTTTATATCTTTTTGAAGAATTTAAAGTTTGGCTTTCAATAAAATGTGTTGGCACTTGAGCATAATTACTCTTTGTAACTTCAAAAAATAATCCCCTATTATTAGTTTTTCTAATCTTTAGATTATTAATCTTACTAAGCAGTCTCTCTGATTCAAGATATTCATCAATATATTTATTTGCATTAATCTTTAAATCTTTTAAACTATCAAGTTTTAAATCATAACCTCTTTTAATAAGCTCATCTGATGAGCTTGAAATTGCGCTCTTTATTAAAAAACAAACTTCAGAAATATTATCCTCTTCAGACTTATCAAAATCCCAATAATCAAAATTATGCTTATCAAATAACTTTTTTACCAAAAAAAATACAGAAAGTGCTTTTTCAATAAATAAAAAATCTTTTTTAAGATATCTTTTCATCTGAATCCTAGATATTATTCTCTCAATATCCCATATATTAACAAAAGCTTCTCTTAAGGTCACAGTTAAGCTAATATTTTTGCAAAAAAATTCAACATGATCTAGCCTAGTATTGATTTCAGAAATATTTAAAATTGGATTTAAAATAAATTCACGCAAAAGCCTCTTTCCCATTGCGGTTTTACAATCATTTAAAACAGAATATAATGAGTATTGAGAAGAAAAATCTTTATTATTTTTTACAAGCTCAAGATTCACTTGAGTTACATCATCAAGAAACATATGCAAAGAATCATTATTAATATCTATTTTATCAATATTGCTTAATAAATTTTTTAAATTATTTTTTATATGATTTATAATGAGAAAAATTGAAATGTAATAAGGTTTCTCCTCATCAAAACCAAGAGAACTCAATCCAAGTATCTTAAAATGCTCCTTTATTGCTTTTATTGCAACATCCTTGTCAAGATGCCAATCAGGAACCCTGTTAATTAAAAACCGACTAAGATTAAGCTTCTCTGAGTATTCATAATAAAAGTTCTCAGAAATTATTATCTCTTTAGGAGAGTATTTCTCAAGATCCCTTTTAAGTTTTTCAAAAAAACTATTCTCATAAAACATTATCCCAAGACTAGAAGTAGATAAGTCTATATAAGAAAACGAATAATAATTTTTGTAATCACTAATAGCAACTAAATAGTTATTAACGTCATCATTTAAAAAATCTTCATCAATAATAACACCCGGGGTTATTACTTCAACAACCTCTCTTTCTAAAGGCCCACCCCCAGAAGTAGGATTAGACACTTGTTCACAAATTGCAACCTTTTTATCAAACAAAATTAATTTTCTTATATATTCCTTGCTAGTATGGCAAGGCACTCCACACATTGGAACATTTTCTCTTTTTGTCAATGTTAAATTAAGAAGTTTGCTTGCCTCAATTGCATCTTCGAAAAACATTTCATAAAAACTCCCTACTCTAAAGAAAATAATAGAATCTTTATATTTTTTTTTGATATCTAAGTATTGCCTCATCATTGGGGTAACATTATTTTCCATATGTTTCCTAAATAATATTGAATTATAATTGATATTATAAAATAAATATATTTCAATTAAAAATAAAGAATATAAAATGAGAAAAGGACTCTAAAAGTAATATTTTTACAATTAAAATAACCCAATCATTGGCAAGTTGACTGTTTTAATGAATAGGAACAATAAAAAAATTTGCAGTCTAATTACAGCAAATTTAATAAAGTAAAATCTTAAAGGAAAAGTCTTAAGGATTTTTATTATCCTTTTCTAAAAGATACTTAACAACACTGTCTGTTATATCAACAGTGCTGTTATGATAAAGAATATACGGATTATTTTTTTTCATGATCAAAGAAAACCCATTAGCTTCTGCAATATATTGAATACCATGAAGTATTTTGCTTAAAGATTCACTATTATTGTTTAAACTATTAATATTAGCCAATCTTTGTTGTTCTAAATTATTCTTTGCTAAACTAGATATTCTCTTTATCTCATCAACTTTCAAATTATACTGGTTTCCAAAAGATCTTGCATTATCTAAATCATTATCGGCAATTGATTTATCATACATCTGCTTCAAATTCTTGAGCTCTAAATTTAACAGATTTATTTGTTCTTGATATCTATTTTTTATTTGATCAAGATTAGCTTTCAATTGAGGATTTAAAACTTCAATCACAATCCTATCAAAATCAACAATGCCTATTTTAATAACATCTATTGAAAAAACATTTAAAGACAATAAAAAAAACAATGGTAAAATCAAAAAACACACAAATTTCCCTATAGTATTATATCAATATCTCATCTCAATTCCTAAGAAAAATTTAAATCCAGAAAAATATTTGTAATAACTGTTAACTTTATCATTGTCAAAATAAAAAGGATAAGCTATTACAAAAGAAAGCGGCAACTGAGGCAAAAGACTTCTAATTCCAGTTCCCCAGCTAAAAGCAAAACTACTAAAAGGTCTAAATAAAGAATTTTCTTGCCCTTCTAAAGAATAAGAAGCAAAATCTATAAAAAAAACATCCCAAACTAAAATATTTTTTAACAAAGGAATAGATATTTGAACAGTATTTACAAAAGAACTGTAAATATTTTTCAAAATCCCCCAACCTCTAGCCTGCATAAAATTTTCACTAAGAACTATATGATGATGGGGTTGAATTTCAATTTCAAAACCATTGCCAAGAGGAGGTAATATATTTGAATAGACACTCCTTAAAGTTAAAATAATGTCAAAATAAGGACTAAAAACATCCTCATATCCTAAAAGAGAAAAATACCTTTCAAAGGTTGTAGCTGATTTAATAAAATGGCTCTGACCAAATAAAAACCCGCCAAAAAAATCAAACTGCTGCTTAAGTAAAAATCCATTATTAGACAAAGAAGTAGAATTTCTTGTATCCCAAGCCGCACTCAAACTAAGAGAATTTTCAAATCTAAAAGTCTTATAATTATCTCTTAAATAATAATTTGAAGGCCTGTTAACCTCATTGTCATAAAAAACATATTTCAAAGCGGTTTGTAAAGTCCCAAGAAGAGTCTGCTTACCAAGATAATTAGAAAAAGTATATCCTGTAAATCCTCCAAAACTAAGTTTAAGCAAAGAATAATTCATAGCATTAAAATCGGAAAAGCTTTTGGCATCTCGATATTCTTCCCAACTTGTAAATGGATCAGGAACTTCCCTTTTGCCAGAAAAAATAGGTCCATTAATATCCTGATAAGCAGTATTAACAGAATGTGAAAAATCTACAAATCCACCTACAGTCCATCTTTTTTGAAAAAACCAATTATCTCTAAATGTCAAACTTAGACTTTGCTCTAAAAAAGATAAATTTAGTCTTGCAGCAAAATAATAGCCTTCGCCTAAAAAATTAGAAAGCTCCCATTGTCCAAATACTGAGAATGGGAAAGAAGAATTTGAATTACCTCCAAAATTCATACCAAATCCAAAATTACTTGTTGCTCGCTCCTCAATGTTTAAATTTATTTTCATAAGCCCTTCTGTATTGCTTGGAACAATGTCGGGGATTACGTTTGAAAAATAACCAAGCTGTTGTAAATTTACCATGCCCATCTTAAACTTATCCAAGCTAAAAACATCTCCCTCTTGAAGGGGAATCTCTCTAAGTATTACACGTGAGGCTGTATTTTTATTTTTAGAAACAGTAATAGACTCAATATGAGCTTTATCCTTTTCTAAGATTTTAATTAAAAAATCAACAAACTCTCCTCTTATCTTTTGTGAAGGAATAATTTCTGTAAAAATATACCCTTCCTTAAAATAACTTTCCTTAATTTTAATAAAATCCTGCTCAAATTTAGAATTATTAAAAATATCGCCTTCTTTAAATGTGATAAAATTTTTTAATTCTTCCAAACTAAAAACTGAATTACCAAAAATTTCAAACTTTCCAAATCTAAAAACATTACCTTCTGAAATAAAATATTTCAAAAAAACTTCCTTTTCTAACCTTTGAGAATCTTTAAGAGAATCTTTAATATCAACAGTACTATTTATAATCTTAATATCAATATATCCATTATTTTTATAAAAAGACTCTAATTGTCGCTTATCCTTGTCAACATTACTTTTTAAATATTTACCATCTGAGAAAAGAGATACTACTCTTGATGCTAAAGATTTTCTCAAAGTACTACTTTTAAAACTTAAATTTCCTTCAAAATCAATACCTTTAATAACATATTTGGGCCCAGCTACTATCTTAAAAACAATATCAACTAAATTTCCTTCTTCCTTGATTTCAAAATTTGCAGAAACCTCAAGATACCCCATATCTTTATACATCTCTTCAAGCTTGTTAACACCTTTGTTAACACTTGCAAGGTTTAAAGGCTCATTAGTTTTAATATTTACCTTCTCAACAAGTTCACTATTCCAAAAAACTCTACTGCTATCAGAAAAAACAACAGAATTAACCAAAGATTTCTCTTTTACAATAAATGTAATAAAAAGATCCTCACCATCTATTTTGAAAATCGGCTTAATAAGCCCAGAAAAATAATCAAGAGAATAAAGATCAATTTGCAATTTATCAAAAATTTCATTAGAATATGCTTTACCAATGTAAGGTTTTAAAATATTAATAAAATCTGCCTCTTTCTTATTCTTAAGTCCTTCAAAATTAATACCTTTTATTATTTTCCCTTTGTAATTTTCAACTTGAGCAAAACCAAAAACAACAAAAAACATTAAAAAACTTATAAAAAATAAACCTCTAATTGAACCCATCTTAACCTCTTAACAATTTAATATTTAAATTTCCAAGAAATACCTATATTATTTCCTATTCCATCTAAACCTTTTTTCATAAAATTGTAATCAAACTCATAATTAACTAAAAAAAATGGAGAATCAAACTCAATACCTAAATTAATAACAAAATTTAAATCTTTTGAAAAAGGAGTCATTTGCTCTTTTAAAAATCCAAAACCTCCACTAATAAAAACACCCTCAACAAGATATTTCCCGACCTTAACGCTTGTATTGTCAAGAACATCAACAAAAGTAGGATTTCCAATTTTAAAAAAATTACTATTAATAGAATTCTTCAATATATCTGTCTTTATACTCAACAAATCTAAGTTTAATACAGAACGCATATAATCTTCAATGGGTTGAATTAAAAAATCAAGAGCAATGTCACTTACTATTCCAATTGCCATTTCAGCAGCATTAGTCCCTGCCGATCGCAATCCCCCTTCAGCCCCCCCCTCCATTGTTGAACCTGAAAGCAAATATTTAATCTCCTGTTCAGTTCTAGAAGGATAAGACATAAACTCAATTTTCCATAAACTCAAAGGACAATCAATGCCTATTGTAACAAGCAGCTTATCATTTCTATCTTTAATAGTATTTGTAGCCTCTGCTTTTATCCATGGATCAAATTTAGTTCTGCTCTCATTAAAGGAAATATAAGAGCCACTTTTAAAGATAAATTTTTTATTATTATAATTAACAAAACCACTTGCAATATTCAAATCTCCCTTAAGAATAAAATCATCTGTTTTTGTATCAGATTTTATTATAAGCTTATCCCCTCTTGAAATAGTAGCTTGTAAAAACGAAATATTACTATCTGGCCAATGAAAAGTAACACCACTGTCAAAATTTATCTCAAGATGGGTTAAAATATCAAAATCTCGAATATTAACATCAACTGTTTGCACTTTTTTTACTTGCTTGAAGGGATTTATCAATAAATTAACAATAGAACTTTCAAGGGAATAAACCCAAGCATTTGAAACATTTAAAACGCCTTTAAACATAATTTCATCAGGATTTCCTTCAATTGAAAAATTACCTAAAGCATAGCCTGTAAAGCTTAAAGCAATTTTGTCAAACTTAATAGGAACTCCTGTTCTACCAGTCACATTAATATCTATTTTGTAATAATCAATAATAGTATCACTTAGAAAATTTAAATTTAAACTGGTAGAAACAAAAACTTTAGAGTATCGATCTAGGTTAAACTCATTGCTAAAAATGATTTTATTATCCTGAATTTCAACTGGCACATCAAATATTTCTAAAACCCTATCACCACCAAACTTTCTAAAAGCTCTTAAATACTCAGTACTTATTGATCCTTTTTGAATATTTAAACTTCCATTAATATTAGGATTATACAAATCTCCATCAATATTAAATTCACCATTTAAAACAAGATCATAAAGAATAAAATGAGTGTCAATATTAAATAAAAAATGTGAATCTAAAAAATCTTTAGTTATTATTTTTGAATCAAATTTAATATCTTTAACATTCCCAAGAATTTTATTTTTAATTATTTTGCCTGACGAATTAAAACTAAGAGGAAAATAATCTTTTAAAACAAAACTATATTCTCCACTATCATAATGATATAAAATATTAATAAGATCATAATCAATTGAAGTCATATTAAATTTTTCAAAATCATTGCTAAACTCAACTGTAAGATTAGATAAAAACTCATTTTTATATTTAATATCTCTAAAAGAGAATTCGCCCTCTGTTTTGGTTTTCAAAATTCCAAATTGATCTTTGTCTCTGCTTTCAAAGTTTCTAAAATTTGCACTAAGCTTATAAGAAAACAGGCCGCTATTAAAAACCATATTAGACACACCTATAGAACTGCTTAGATCATATCTTAGGCTGCCAGTAAGAAACTCTTTTTTATTGCGTTTAGCTTTTATATTATATATGTTAAGTTTATTGTCCAATAATCCTAAATTCAGAGAAAATTGAACAGGAATGCCTAATAAAATTAATTTATCAGCCTCAAGATATCCACTCAAAGAATAATTTTTAAAATCATTGTTTTTAAAATTTAGTAAAAAATTACCATTGACCTTCCCCTCTAAAAGAGACAAAGAATTAAAATTGCAAAAATCTAAATCTTGGAATTTAAGCAAAAAATAGCTTCCATATTCATCAGAATTAACCCCTAAAAAATATCGTTCTGAATTTACGCTAGAAAATAGATTCAAACTCCCATTAAAATCATCTTTTAAATTGAATTGTCCGTATCCTTGCAAATTTGAAAGTTTGTTTACAAACTTAACATCAGAAATGTATAACTTATCATATTCATATAAACCCTTAAAACCAAAATTAAAATTATAGGCGGGCATTTTAGAAACTTTTATTATATTAAACTTATCTATTTTAAATTTCAAATCATTATTAATGCCTAAATAGTTTCCATGAGAATTTATATTTATCAAAAGATCAGAAGTTTTATTATAAACCTTAAAACCATTAACATTAAGAGCATAAATTATTTTAGAATCAAAATAATTTATATCTAATTTAATACCAAGAGGAGATTCTGCAACAATAAACTTATCTTTAAGATTCACATTAAAGTTCAAAAGATAACTTTTGTCCAAATAAGAAAAGTTCATACCAATATTAAACCCGCTTTCAAATAACTCAACAAATAAACTAGAATGCAAATTGTAATCATTATACTGTAAATCAAAGTTATTTGATTTGTAAAAATTTTTTTCTCCACTAGCATCAAATATGAATTTGAAATTATCTAACTTTGAAAATACTATAAAATTAAATTTTTTTAATCTATTTTTATGATAGTCAAATTTGTTTAAATCAAAATCAGAAACTAAATTTAAATATTTACCTGAAAATAAAATCTGGGGAAAAAAATTTATTAAGTAAGAACTAGGAATGACTTCTTTTAAAAAAAGCAAAGGAAACTCTTTAATGCCTAAACTAAAAGAAAATTCCTCATCATTAAGATCACCCTTTAAATAAATTTGAGAATTTTTATTTTCTAAATAAATCAAATAGTCAAAAAAAACTTTATCCTTTAAAAAATAAGTTTTTAAGCTTAAATTTTGAAAACTAAGATTTCCAAGGCTAAAATTATTAGACTTAACTGAGAAAATATCCTTATCTTTCTTAAAATCCAAATACCCATTTAAGTCCTTAAAGTTTAAAATTTTTGCAGACTTAAAGTTAAGGCGTCCTATTGGAAGCAAGTCTTTTAAAGAATAATAACCTTTATAGTTTACAACTCCCCTTTTGAGCTTTAAAAAAGCATTCTTAACAATTACAACGCTTTCATCCCCCTTGATTTCAAGTTGTAAGCCTTGAATTTCTTTACCTATAGTATCTACATTTAAAGAAGAATTCATTATCCCTGCATATCTTAAATCTTTATCTTTAAAATCATAAGAAAATGCCACCTGCCCATTTAAACTTATATCAAAATAATCTTTATAAACTTCAAAGTCTTTGTTTAACTTAATCCAATTTAAAAGATTAACATTAAAAAATAAAGCATCTAATCGAATAAAACCATTAGCTTTGTCATAACTTAAATTAAAATCAAAATTCTCCCTTCGTAAATTAAAAATTTTTAAATTTCCTTTTGAATAATTTATTTGGAATCCTTGCTCAAGAAAAGAAAAATATCTTGTTTTAAATTCAAAAAAACTAAAATTAACATAACCATCCTCAAAGCCTTTTTTGAATTTTCCCTCAAAATAGAAAGTTGAATCTAAAATTCCATCATCAACTCTTTCAGGCGGTAAATTAATTTCTAAATTTTTAAAAGCACTAAAATCAATCACAGAGCTAAATAAAAAATCTTCATCTACGGTGCTTAAGGAAAAATTTTTAACTTTAAAATTCAACCAACTATTATTATTAAGCCTAATATTAATATTGATATTTTCTAAATTAATATTTAACCTATAAAGATAGTTTAAAACTTTATTAAAAATTACATTTCTATTATTGTAAGCACTGCTAGAATTTGAATCATCGAATAAACCAAAATCACTTATATCAAAATTCAAATTACTCCCTTTAACATAAACATTTAAAATAATATTTTCATCACCTAAAATTAATTTAAACAGATTTAAATCTACCCTAACAACATCCATTAATATTTTATCTTTTCCATCCAAGCTTAACTCTAAACCGTCTATTTTAATAGATGATAAAAAATACGGTGAAATTTTATCATATTTAATCTTAAAGCCAAATTTTGACTCAAGATATTTTACAACAAAAAACTTGGCAGAATAAATTTGAACTTGAACAAATAAATTAATGGAAAAAATTATTAAAACAAAAACAAAAAATGCTGAAATCAACAATAAAAACGATTTATTTTTCAAAAATCCCAAATTCATACACTCATATATTGATAATTATTATTATATAATAATTATCAATAACCTAATTATTGGCGCCAAAGGAAAGGAAGAAAAAATATTTGTGATTAAAATTTTAAAAAACTTTTATTGCATAGAAGGAATTGATGGAAGCGGAAAAACAAGCATAATTAATAAACTAAAAGCTCTTTGCGACGATAAATCAAGATATTATTTTACAAAAGAACCATCAAGCGGAATAATCGGAGAAATGATAAAAAAGCAATTAATGAATTTTAAAAATCCCTTAAAAGAATCAACATTTGCATATCTTTATGCAGCAGATCGACACGATCATTTATATAAAAAAGGTGGAATACTAGAAATTTTAAAAACAAAATCCATAAAAATAATAACAGATCGCTATTTATTCTCATCAATTGCCTATCAAGGAGAATTAGGATATGAATTAAATAAAAATTTTCCACTGCCTGAAAAAGTATTCTTTATTGAAACAGCTCCAAACATAGCTTACGAAAGAATACAAAAATATAGAACACAAAGTGATCTTTTTGAGCTTGAAAGATACAATACTTTTGAAAAAATTGCTCTAAAGTATTCAAAAGCATTCAAAACCCTAGAAAAAAAAATTGATGTGATTTACCTTAATAATTCAACAAAAGATAATTTAAATAAAAACGCAAAAAAAATTTTTAATCTAATAAAATTCTAATATAATTAATCGTATGATTAATTATATTTTCAAAAGTATAACTTTTCAAATAAGTTTATTTCTACTCCTTTTAGTAGCAGTTGCAAAGATAAATGCATCGTCCAAATTTTATTATGCAGAACAATGGTATGTAATCTTTAGCGCTCAAATGAAAAAAAAACCTGAAAACTATAAAAAAAATATATTTTTTCTTCAAAAAGCCTTAAAATACCCATTTGGAAATCCAAAATACTCACTAACTAAAATAGAAACAAAAGAGCAATGGACAAAATATAAACTTCTTTTCAAAATGCATGTAAATCTGCTCCTGGTTAAACAAAACTTATATCTGGGAAATTTATTTGACACAAGAAATTTATATTTTTTCAAAACTCCAGAAAAAAATGGAATTATTCTCAATTTAGAAAAATCAAAAAAAATATATAAAATGGCTATTAACTACTACGATGAAGCGCTAAAATACCATAAAAAACTTGAAAGCTACAAATCTATCAAACTAGAAACCGATGGAATAACAAATTGGGAAAACGAATATCACAAAATCTCTCTTAAAGAGTTCGATTACTATGACATTATCAAAAAAGAACTACTAAGAATTGACGAAACTAAAGCATTTTTTGAAAAAAGTTTAAACTATTATTAAAAAAATTCTTTGCCCTCTTTGGAAAAAAAAATTTTATTTATATAATCCTTGTTTAATGAAAACTTAAAAACAAGATCTTTAAAATTTTCTTTACTCAAGATACTATATTCTGAGAAAAGGGTTATTAATGCTCTTTCTGCTAAAAAAGGTAATTCTACAATATTTCTCAAAATTTCAGCCCTAAATTCACACATTTTTTCGCTATTTAAAGAATTTACAAAATTGGAATTTTCAACATCAGTGCTTAACTCTACAATTTCATTTTCAAGAAATTTTTTATCTCCTTGTGAATACAGTAGGGCAAATGGCTTTAAAAAAGAAAAAAAATATTCTTTACCCACAAGATAATGATGCATTGAACATCTTGTAGCATAATTTGGATAAATAGCAGATTCAATCTCTTCGTCACCACCAACAATAAGCAAAGGATCAAAATAAGGAGCTGGAATTTCTTTATTGTTGTAAAAATAATACCTATACGAAAAAAAAGATTCTTCCATGCAATCAATGTGACCACAATAAGCTCCAAGCTTATAAATCTTATCTGAATATTCTACCAAAAGTTTAGCAGTATCATTAAAAGACTCTTTTCTAAAATTATAAAGTAATGTGGGCAATATAAATAAAATATTCTCATTTAAAGAAATTTTATTTAAAACAAAAATCAAACGTTCATCATAAAAACATGCCTCATCAATAATAAAAGTACCACAACTAGGATTAGAAGCTATTAAATTTTCAATATCAAACGAGCTGCTGGCAAAACCAATCTCATCAATTTTATCTTTTCCGCCGCCTCTATATGGTATTACATTTTCTGGATAATCCTGAAATCTCCTCTTGTCTAAAAAATTTCTAATAAAAAATACATTAACCCTGCTCCTATTACCTTTAATAACATTGCCTAACACCTTGAAAGATTTTTTTCTTACAACAAGAGAATCTTTATAAATTTTTGCGGCATATTCTGTTTTTCCACTTCCCATAGGACCAACTACAAGAATCAAATTTATTTTGGCTTTAAAATCAAAATGACTAACAGAGATAATGTTATTTAATAATTTAGTATCTTCTTTATTAGCAAAGTCTAAACAAAAACTCAAGAATCCTCCCTGAAGTAAATTCAAATTCAATTATACAAATAAAGAACAACAAAAAACCTAAAATTAATAATTTAAGGCTCTATTAAAGTCATCATTCAAAAGAATAATAACTTTCAAAACAATCATCATCTAATAAAACTTTTTTTATTTTTAATTTGCCCTTCTCATAAATTTCAATATAATTAAATCTTGTAGAACCATTAACTTTTCTATAAATTGAAACCAAACTTCCAACCACATAATTTTTAATTTCTACTAAATTAAATCCAAAGTATTTTTTTTTACTTATCAAGCTTGATCTAATATCTAAAACAGAAATTTTTTCAAAAAATAAATTCAAAGCAGTGGGTAGGAAAAAATCTTTAATATTAATCAAGAATAATTCCCTGATCCCAAGATTATTAAAATCGTAACCTAAATGATTAAAAAGATTGAACTTAAAAGAATGTAAAGCAAATGTATAAACATCTCTTTTATTAGGATATTGAACCTCAATCATATCAACATAAGGATAAACAGAATAGTTTATTTTATAACCAAATAAACTATTCTCATAATAAACTGGAGACTTGTCTTTAAAATAAACTTTATTAAAATATCTGTTATTTAAACTAAATTTATTGCCAAAATCTGCTGTTCCTGAAAAAATACCTACTAAAATTCCATCTTTGAGTATGGCAATATTATTTTTATTGTCAATACAATAAATTCCTGACAACCTTTTATAATCTTCTAAAAATTTACTCTTCATCTCAGGATCTTCTAAAAGATCATAAAACATTTTATATTCATTTATTGTCTCAGGAGGAAATTTTTTAAAAATTCTATAAGCTTCAACGGGGTCTAAAAGCTTGTATTTTAAAAAATAAATGCCGTGAATTCCATTATATTCTTTAATTTTACCCTTAAGAAAAGAAAACAAAGAAACAGAATTGTCATAATTAAAATCTGAATTTCTAAATATATAATTAATATTTTCAGTCGTAAAGAAAAAATCTTCTTTTGATCTAATAGTATTAAAAATGCTGAAAAAAAACCTATCTTCTTTTAAGAACCACTTAAAAAATAAAAAATCATTGCCATACAAAGAAAAGGCTTTAAATAAAACTTTTTTAAAATCATTCCCAAAGCTTTTTAGCCTTCCAGAAGCTTCAAGTCTCATGCAAATTAAATCTTTATCTATTTGTAATTCTTCATTTAAGCTTCCATACAAAGTAATAATTTCTTTATACATATCCTCATTATTATTTTGCCTTAAAAGCAATGCAAAATAATAAGTGTATATTTCTTTAGTAGCTATTGTTTTAAAGTTATTAATCTTAATTGCTTCTTTTAATAAATAAATTCTATCTATTAAAGCAATATCCTCTTTTAATGCAAGCTCATAAAGAGAGTCTGATGCTAGCAAATTAAAATCAAGAGATCCATAAATCAAGTCACTTCCTTTTTGAAAATTGGAAAAATTTTTAGACTCATTAAAAAGAATACTTGAAATATCTTCATCTTCTTTGATTAGAGCTGCATTTAGGTTTATAGAAATAAAAAGAATCAAACCCATCTTTAAATAAAACATAAACACTTATCCTAACCTTTTATCTCTTCCTCCTTTACTTCTTTTGCAGTAGTAGAATCCACTACAAATAAATCGTACTCATCTTTACTAGCTTCAAAACCCAAAAGCTCTCTTACTTCTTTATCTGTCAAAGTTTCCTTTAAAACAAGTTCTTTTGCAAGCTTAACAAGCTGATCCTTATGCTTTACAAGAATATCTGATGCTTCTTTTAAACATTCTTCAAGTATTCTTTTTACTTCTCTGTCAACTTTATCAGCAGTATTCTCAGAATAAGCCTTAGCCTTTGAAAACTCTTTTGGAAGAAAAATGGGTGCTTCATCATCTACTAAAAATATTGGCCCAACCTCTTCGCCCATTCCCCACTCCGTAACCATTTTTTTAGCCAAGCTAGTAGCTTGCATTAAATCATTTTGAACACCCGCTGTTGTAAAGCCCAAATTTATTTGCTCACTAGCATAACCACCATAACATATTTTTATTTTATCAAGAATTTGGTACTTGTTTATTGAAAGTCTATCTTCTCTTGGAAGCGAAAATGCAACGCCAAGTGCCCTGCCTCTTGGGATAATGGTAACCTTATGGAGTGGATCGGCATGTTCAAGATAATAATGAAGCAAAGCATGCCCTGCCTCATGATAAGCAGTCTCAAGCTTTTGCCTATCAGTAATAGTCATAGATTTTTTTGCAACTCCCATCAGTATTTTATCTCTGGCCTCTTCCATATCCTTCATTAAAATTTCATCTTGATTATTCCTTGCAGCTATTAAGGCTCCTTCATTAATTAAATTTGCAAGATCAGCACCACTAGCTCCAGGAGTAGCTCTTGCTATTACATGCAAATTAATATCCTTTGAAAGCTTTGTTTTTGAAGAATGAATATTTAATATTGCCTCTCTTTCTTTAATATCAGGCAAAGAAACTGTTACTTGTCTGTCAAATCGCCCAGGTCTAAGCAACGCAGAATCAAGAACATCTGGACGATTTGTGGCAGCCATAACAATTACATTAGTATGTGTTCCAAATCCATCCATTTCAACCAATAGTTGATTAAGAGTTTGCTCTCTTTCATCATGACCACCGCCAAGCCCCGCGCCACGACTTCGACCAACAGCATCAAGCTCATCAATAAAAATAATGCATGGAGAATTTTTTCTAGCATTATCAAATAAATCTCTAACACGACTTGCACCAACTCCAACAAACATTTCAACAAAATCTGAACCTGACATGTGAAAAAAACTAACCCCAGCCTCACCAGCAACAGCTTTGGCAAGCAAAGTCTTGCCAGTACCTGGAGAGCCAACCAAAAGCACTCCTTTGGGAATTTTTGCGCCTATTTTTTCAAATTTTTTTGGATTTTTAAGAAATTCAACAACTTCACGAAGCTCTTGCTTAACCTCTTCTTGCCCAGCCACATCTTTAAAGGTGATTTTATTCTTTCCAGCTTCGTACTTTTGAGCATTGCTTTTTCCAAATGTAAAAACTTTTCCACCACCACCTTGGGTTTGACGAAATATAAAGAAAAAGAAAATAAAAAATAAAATCCATGGCAAAGTTTGCAATAAAACCCCAATTAATGAAGCTTGACTTTTCCCTGAGCTAAGCTCAACTTTTTTACTTTTTAACTCTGAAAGCAAATTTATATCAAGATAGGGAATAGTGGTAGAAAAATAAGATTTTACAAAGTTGGAGCCCTTAACAACAAATTGAATCAAATTTTTATCAATTATTACTACAGACTCAACTAAACCATTGTCCAAATAACTCTGAAAAGTGCTATAAGGAACATTTTTATAGCTTTCCCCTCCCCTTATAAAATATGACATAAATATTGCTGAAATTAAAAAAATAACAACAAGCCCTAAAATCCAATTTTTATTCTTCTTTTTGTTATTAGATTTGCCATTATTATTTATATTATTATTGCCATTCATTCCTTTAAAAGCCCTCCAATCAAAGATATACTAATTTTTTTAAGAATGCTTTTTTCACTCCATACTAAGTTTAAAGTATTTAAATCAATAATTCCAATTAACCTATTATCTAATGCTAACAACATTAAATAAATCGGATTGAACCTTATAAACTTAGAAAAAAATTTTTTTGCTTTCAACTTATTTTTAAAAAACTTACATCTAAACTCATAAGAACAACATTCTAGCCTTGATACAGAAGCTGTATTGCACTCTAAACATTTTAGCAAAATCTTACCTAAAGATAAACTATACCATTTACCAACTTCTAAAATAAAATCAAAAGGTTTGTAAAGTTTTTCATCCCTTTTAAAAATTAAATTAATTTTATTATGCCTTTTTTCTAAAAAAAAATCATTGGTTTTTAACAAAACATTGTTTTTCTTTTTACTAATCTCTACTTTAAACACTTCATTAAGAGCTTTATAGGAAACTTTAGTTACAATTCCTTCTGAGTTTAAAATTTTAAAAATCAATCTAAATACCAAATACTTGGGGAAATCTAAAAAAGCTTTCAAATCAAAAGAATAATAGTATCTACCCTTCTCAACAGGAAAAAATTCATCTTTTTCAAAATAATCTGAAAATTCTTTTGAAAATTCAGATATTCTCTTAAGACATTTTTCATACCCTTTAAAAATCTTTTCTATAGAAGGTAATAAATTATTTCTAACTCTATTTCTTAGATATAAATTTTGAGCATTTGTACTATCAATAAAAAAACTGATTTTATTCAAAGATAAAAAATTCTCAATTTCTAATCTTGAAACTTCGAGTAATGGCCTTATAATATTTTTGTTAATACTAGGAATGCCTGCAAGACCATCCAAAAAAGATCCTTGAAAAAATCTCATAATTATTGTTTCAATTTGATCGTTCTCGTTATGAGCAAGTGCAATATAATTTGCATCATTTTCTTTAAGGGCATTTTCTAAAGCATTATATCTACATTTCCTTGCAAGTTCTTCAATAGATACTCCCAACCTGGCTGATTCGCTTTTTATATCTATATCGCATTTTTTAATTTGCAAAGCAATGTTGTAAAAATTGCAAAACTCCTTTACATGCTTTATTTCTTGATTTTGCTCATTATCAGACCTAATAAAATGCGCAAAATAAAATGCAATAATATTATTGTCCAAGTAACATTTTAAATTCAATAATAAAGTTGTAGAATCGGCTCCTCCAGAAAAAGCAACAATAACCCGATTTTTATTTAAAGAATTTTTTTTATAAAATTTATCTATTTTAATTTGTATATTATCGTCTAAAAAATGCATTAAAAATTACTAGAATTGATTTTTTGAACCTTATCTTTAAAATTTGCCTCACTAATATCAATTAACTCATCACTTAAAAAGTCATACAATTTTTCAAGCCTATTTATTTCATCCTTGCAAAATCTAGAAAGAACAAAGCTCTTTATATCGTTCACAACATTGCTCCCAATCCCAATATAAAGTCTACTGTAATTAGGGCTTCCAAGAGCACTTGAAATTGACTTAAGACCATTATGAGTAGACGCACCACCCCGCTCTTTAAGTCGACATTTCCCCAAAGGAAGATCAACATTGTCAAGAACCACTAATAAATTCTTTATACTCATATAAAAATCTGAAAATATTGAAGGAAATAAAGATCCACTTAGATTCATATAAGTCAATGGCTTAACCAAAATTACCCTTCTAGAAATCATTCTTAACTCTGAATATTCATACTTTTTTTTTCTCTTTAAAAAGAGGCCATTCTTAGAAGCAATTTTATCTAAAAGAGAAAAGCCAACATTATGCCTCGTTAAAGAAAATTCTAATCCAGGGTTTCCTAATCCAAGTATCAACAACCCCATAAAATCACTTTATAATAACAACTTCCAAATTCTCATCACTTTCTGCAAGCCTAACATTAGAAGGCAACACAAGATCTTTAAGAAGAACGCTATCTCCTTTTTTAACAGGAGTTAAATCAAGCTCTATGAATTCTGGCAAATCCAAGGGTAAAGACTTTACCTTAACTTTCTCTTTCAAAACAGTCAAAATTCCACCCTCTTTAACCCCAATAGAAGCCCCAATAAGCTTAATAGGAATATATCTTTCAAGTTCAACACGCCTATCTACTTCATAAAAATCAATATGATAAATGAGATTGCTTGCAATATTTTCAGCAACATCTTTAATAAAAACGCATCTTTCAAGCTTACCGTCATCTAATATTAAGACAGTATTATCTGTAAACTTTGCAAATTTCTTATTAAACTCACTACTCTTAATTTTCAAGTGTGAAACATCATTACCCTGTCCGTAAACAACCGCCGGTATTTCATATTTAGATCTTATTCTTCGAGCACTAGAAGAGCCAAAGCTTGATCTACATTTACAACTCAAAATCCTGCTATTTTCCACCAAAAAACTCCTAATGTAAAATACTGGGACGGAAGGATTCGAACCCTCGAATGACTGGACCAAAACCAGTTGACTTACCGCTTGTCGACGTCCCAAAATACCTTAATACTTACAATTGACAAGCATACAAGATACAACACGCTTTGTCAATAATTATCTAAAAATCTAATTCAAGCTCAAGATCGGCTGGATTTTCTCTTATATATTCCTTAAAAATAGAAGTTTGTAAAATTTTCCTAAAATCCTGACTAATAGGATGTACAATGTCTTTATATTCGCCAACTCTAGTCCTTCTGTTAGGCATAGCAATAAATACTCCCTTTTGCCCTTTAATAACTCTAATATTGTGAAGAACTAAGCAATTGTCAAAAGTAACTGCAACGTATGCTAGCAATTTAGAACCAGAATTTTTACTTTCAACTTTCTTAATCCTTATGTCTGTAATATCCACTTATAAGCCTCCCGCAAAAAGTACATACCTTAAATCTAAAATATTTTCTATTTTTTGTAAACACATTTTTATGATATTTTTAGTTTTTTTAATTAAACAGTAATTAAGTATAAATCATAATTCCTTTGGACCATATTTTTTCAAGCTCATAGTATTCTCTAGCCTTTTCGCTCATTAGATGAATTACCAAATTTCCACCCGAAACAACAGACCAGTCATAAACCAATCCTTTCCCTTGAACATTAAAATTAATTTTCTTTTCTTTAAAAAATTTAACTATCTTATCAAAATACAAAGTTTCCATCTGCTTAAATGATACAAAGGTAGCTATTATAAAAAAATCAGTCCAATTGCAAATATTACTAACATTAATACCTATAACGTCAATTCCATTAAAATCGCTTATTATTTTGCATAAATTATTAATATCACTTGCTTTTAACATATCTTCCATCAAAATCAGCTCCTAAAATAACTATTACATCGGGATTAATATCAAAGTTATCAAGCTCTAAGAATCTTTTAGTTTGAACTTCAGAAATTGGCTTAATATTTACAGCTTTAATTACTTCCCCAACTCTAACAGCCATTTCCAAATTATCCGAATTATTTATAATCAAGGTATTTTTATAAGAATTTTTATCTGCATTGCCAAATTTTAAAACTTTAAATTTTAAAGAATTAAAAATATTTGCTGTTTTTTTTGCAAGCCCAGCAACTTTTGTTCCATTTAAAACAACAATCTTTACTATCTCTTCTACACCTTCATTAACCAACTCTTTATTCAATTTATCAACAGATTCTTTTAAAATAGCGCCCCCATAATAAGGGAAAACCACCTTTATTAAATTATTATCACTATCCTTAAAAATCTCTTCTTGTCCTTTAATATTAATAGAAATAATTTTATTATTATTTATTTTATAATTTTTAACAATATATTTAAAAACAACCTCTGAAAGGTTAGTATCTAACATGGAATATATTTTAAAAAAATTGTCATTTTCAATGCCAAAATCTGAAATTTGAAAAAGAAGTTTTTTAAAAAACTCTTTAAAAAACTCAACTCTCTCTTCAAACTGATTAACATTGTTAAAATATCTTAAGTAATCGTATGCTTTATCACCATCAAAATTAGAAGTACCAGAAGGTATTAAAATAGAATCCTCAAAGCTATAAACTTTTACTGGGTTTTTAACAAGAAGCCTAACTCCTCCCAAGTAATCAATGAGTTTAACAAAATTTTCTTTTTGAAAACGAATATAATAATCTGATTCATGAGATAGTTGTGTATAAATTTTAGATAAAAATTTATTAAAAGAATTTTTTTTATAAAGATCTTTAAACCAAGATATATTACCTTTTAAATCCTCATATCCAGTATGAATTGGAATATCTAAAAATCCAATATTTCCTGTTTTTATATTAATAAAAATTTCTTGCATACTTACAAGGTTTTTGTTAAGATCTTCTACTAGAAACAAAAAACTAATATTGCTCTTTGTATTAAGCTCAAAATAAACCAACTCTTTTTTAGAACTTCTAATAAAAAAAATTACTACACCTGCTATTATAAGAATAATTAAAAGCAAAAAAATTAAATCTTTCCTCAAATATTTACCTTTTTAACATACAAATTATTATCTTTAATGTATTTTAACACACCAAAGGGTAGTAAATAGCTAACAGGAAATCCATTAGCAATTCTATTTCTAATCTCTGACGAAGAGATCGGTATTATTTTATTGTCTACATAAATATGCTTAAAAGAACTTTTTAGCCTCTCTTTGTAAATTCTGTGAGCAATAACAAGATCAATAGAACTTGCAATACTTTGGGGGTCTTTCCATGAATCAAAATTTTGAAAAAGATCATCGCCAATAACCAAAAAAAGCTTATCGTTTTTATATTTTTTCTTAACACAAGAAACAGTATCAACAGTATAAGTTATTCCGCCATTTATTATGTCACAATCGTCTACAAACATTTTATTTTCATTTTCTAATGCAAGCTTAAGCATATCTATTCTATTTTTAACACTAACATCCCCCCCAATCAATTTATGAGCAGGATTACAAGTAGGAATAAATATTACCTTATCAATATTTAATAAAAACTCTATCTCTTTAGCCAAAAAAATATGTCCAATATGAACTGGATTATAAGTGCCTCCTAATATTGCAATTCTCATAAGTTATTTTTCCCTAAACAAATGAATTTGACATCCAAAAACCAAGTCTTAAAAATAAAAACACCAACAATAAAATCGGTTATTATTAAAAAGTTTTAGCCAAAATAAAAAATTCTTTAATAAGTTCATCAATCCCTTTGTTCTCATAAATAGAAATGCCCAAAATCTTTTCTTTTCCCAAGGTTTTTATCAAGTAATCAAAATTCTTCTTAGAACTATCCAAATCAAGCTTATTGGCAATAATAATTTTTTTTTTATTAAAAAGATCAAAGCTATAAGATTTTAATTCATTTAAAAGAATATTATATGATTCTAAAAAATTTGCTTCAGAAATATCAATTATTAAAGCTAAAATTTTAGTTTTAGTAATATGTTTTAAAAACTTAGTCCCAAGTCCTACTCCAAAGCTAGCACCTTTAATTATTCCCGGAATATCTGCAATTATTAAATTATCATAAGAATATCTGAGTACACCAAGATGAGGAATCTTTGTTGTAAAAGGATAATTTGCAACCTTAGATTTTGCTGAAGTTATTCTATTAAGAAGAGAAGATTTACCAGCATTAGGAAGACCAACAAGTCCAATATCAGCCACCAAAAAAAGCTCAAGACGCACATTTAAGTTAATGCCTGATTCTCCAGGTTGAGCAAACCTTGGCGCCCTTCTAATTGAAGTTTTAAAATTCCAATTACCAAGACCGCCTCTACCGCCTTTTAAAATAACAAATTCGTCATTTAATTTTTCAAGCCTACATAAAAGAGTTCCATCATCTTCATTATAAATATCTGTATTTGGGGGAACAAAAAGAATTAAATCTTCACCATTAGCACCACTTTTCTTAAAGCCCATTCCAGGTTTACCATTTTTAGCACAAAGCACATGACCATTTTTATAAGAAGATAAAGTGCGAAGATTTTCTCTCACCTTGAAAATTACACTCCCGCCACTCCCACCATTTCCACCATCCGGACCGCCCTTTGCATTAAACTTTTCACGCAAAAAAGAAACGCACCCAGAACCGCCATTGCCTGAAACTACTGTTATGCTTACAGAGTCCTTAAAGTTATACAAACTTTCTCCAATTTTTCAAAAATTAAAACTAAATATTAGTTACATACTAAATAATATTTACATATTTTCGTCCCTTCAAAGTTTTAAACTCTACCTTACCAGATGAAAGTGCAAATATTGTATAGTCTCTTCCAAGACCTACGTTTTTACCCTTATGAAATTTCGTACCTCTTTGTCTAACAATTATTTCTCCAGCCTTAACAAACTGACCACCACTTCTTTTAACTCCAAGTCGTTTAGATATAGAATCTCGCCCATTTTTTGAACTACCACCACTTTTACTTGTTGCCATTAATTTTCCTCCAAAACTAATTTAATATCATTAGGATACTCAAAGCACAAATCATTTATGCCTCTAATTAAAAATCTGCTATAATAAAAAAGGCTTTCTTTACTTAAATCCTTAAAAAAGGACTTAAATTCTAAATAACCTCTTTTTGAATTCTTTACAATAAAAGCCTCACCCTCAAGATCAAGAACACTGAAAAAGGTTCTCAAAATAAAAGAAAAAGAAGAACAGACAACGTTGACATTATTCTTACTTATAGCATGCCCATTGGCTAAAAGATAAATGATTACATCATCTTTTACTTTTACTAAAACATCAATCAATAAACTTAAGAAACTATTTCATCAACCAAAATGTAAGAATAGGTTTGTCTGTGTCCAACTTTTCTCTCGCTTGATTTTCTTCTTCTATATCTATAAGAAATAACCTTCTTATCTTTTTTGTCTTCTTTATAGGTACACCTAACAAGAGAATTTATAACATAAGGCTTTCCTATTTTAATCTCTCCATCTTTACTAACAAGCAAAACGCTATTAAATTCTAACTTCTCTTTTTCAATAGGAGAAATTTTATCTATTTTTAAAAATTCGCCCTCAATAGCCTTATATTGTTTGCCATTTATTTCTACCAATGCATACATTACATTACCTCAACTAAATATTGTAAATTTAATAAAAAAGAAAAGTCAAGCATTAAATTAATTGTACCTTACAAGGGAATTAACTTCATAGTCTTTAAGGATGTGTCTGCCATTAATACCACAAAGCTCAATAAAACAAAAAATATCCTTAACTCTGCCTCCGGATTTCTCTAGCAAAATTGCAGATGATTTTAAAGTTCCACCAGTAGCTAATATATCGTCTATTAAAAGAATATTGGAATACATTTTAACATCGTCTTTGTGCACCTCTATTCTCCCAAAACCATATTCAAGCTCATACTCTTCGCTAAAAACCTCTCTAGGCAATTTACCCTCTTTTCGAATTAAAATAAGAGGAAGCTGCATTTTTAAAGACAAAGGAGCGCCTATTAAATATCCCCTAGACTCAACAACTGCAATGCAATCAATTTTTTTAAAATTATAAAAAGAATATGCCTCATTTATTAATGAAGTATAAACTTCGGGTTTTAACAAAACACTAGTAATATCGTAAAAAAGAACACCCTTTTTAGGAAAATCGGGTACTTTTGTAATAAATTGATCATAATACTCTGCTTTATTTTTCATAAACCTACTTATCCCATCTATATGCTTATGTATTTTTTTCAAAATAGTAAAGTAAAAACAAAAACCAAATTTATTCTTTTAAAGGAGGAGCTGGAACAAGATTATGCAAGTCTACTTTTGGTATTTCATCAACTTCAGCTCTTGTCCAAATTTTACTTCTGCCAAAAATCCAAACTTTACCCTTAGTAATAAGATTCCCGGTTTTACTATCAACGCTCATTTCAGAATTATAAATTTTGCCGTTTTTAGGATCTATTATTTTACCCCTATCCCACTTTTTAAAAGAAGGAGAATACTTAAGCCCCCACATAAAATCAAGGCCTTCTATTGCAAGATTTTCAAACCCAACCACAGTGTCTCCTGAAGGACTTTTAGTATCATACTTTTTACCATCTTTTATTACAATTAAAATTCGTCCATAAACTTCTTCATTATATTTATAAATATAAATAATAGAATTTTTTATTTTACTTACATCATCATACCCAACCCAATATCCTAAAACCTCATCTCCAGAATTAAGGTTTTCAGCCTTATTAATAATTTTACTTTCATTTAAATCTTCTGAATTTGCAAATAAAAACATTGCAAAACAAAAAAAAAACTTTGACAAAATCCTATTCATCAATTCTCCTTAAAACTAATAATTCTAAACTATAGTTCTTTTTTTTAAAATTACTCATTTAAGATGGCTAATTGAAAAATTAGCCACAAAAATCATTATACAACTTATTTTATAAATTTTAATTATTAAGGTAAAAACCTAAACAAAAGTTGACCCAAAAAATA
Organism: [Borrelia] turdi; assembly: GCF_008828755.2. Lineage (GTDB taxonomy): Bacteria > Spirochaetota > Spirochaetia > Borreliales > Borreliaceae > Borreliella > Borreliella turdi. The sequence goes on from NZ_QBLM01000001.1 coordinate 120,723, forward strand.
TAATAATTAAGCAAAAAAACAATAGATCAATTAATTGTTATATAAGACAATTAATGGTAGTATTAATAAAGTTAATTGTCTTTAAGGATTTAATTCGTGATAAGAGGAATTTATACAGCTGCTAGCGGAATGATGGCAGAAAGGCGCAAGCTTGATGTAGTGTCAAACAATTTGGCAAATATAGATCTTATTGGGTATAAAAAAGATTTGTCCATTCAAAAAGCATTTCCAGAAATGCTAATAAGAAGACTAAATGATGATGGCCTTTATAAATTTCCCAAAGGGCATCTTGAAACAGCTCCTATTGTAGGTAAACTGGGAACAGGAGTTGAAGAAAATGAGATATATACAATATTTGAACAAGGCCCATTAAAAACCACTGGCAATCCATTAGATTTGGCGCTCACTGATCAAGGATTTTTTGTAATACAAACTTCAGATGGAGAAAGATATACAAGAAATGGTTCTTTTACTATTGGAAAAGAGGGAATCCTCGTTACAAAAAGCGGATTTCCTGTTCTTGGAGAAAAGGGATATATATATTTAAAAAAAAATAATTTTAAGATAACGCCCCAAGGGCAAATCTTTTACAATTCAAACTTTGAACCAAACCCTAAAAGACTTGTTAGCGAACGTGAAAATTCTTGGGAAAATTACGAACTGCTTGATACCATCAGAATTGTAAATTTCGAAAATCCCAGATTTCTCAAAAAACAAGGAAATTCTTTATGGATTGATACAAAAACATCTGGCAAAGCACAAGAAATTGATATATCATTAAGGCCTAAAATCGAAACAGAAGCACTCGAAGCTTCCAATGTTAATGCCATTAAGGAAATGGTTTTAATGATTGAAATCAATAGAGCTTACGAAGCTAATCAAAAAACAATACAAACTGAAGACGGTCTTTTAGGAAAATTAATAAATGAAATTGGAAAATATTAAGGAGCATATTTTATGATGAGAGCATTATGGACAGCAGCAAGTGGAATGACTGCACAGCAATACAATGTAGACACAATTGCCAATAATCTTTCAAATGTGAATACTACAGGATTTAAAAAAATAAGAGCAGAATTTGAAGATTTGATTTACCAAACCCAAAACAGAGCAGGAACTCCTGCAACTGAAAATACTTTAAGACCGCTTGGAAATCAAGTTGGCCATGGAACAAAAATTGCTGCTACTCAGAGAATATTTGAACAAGGAAAAATGCAATCCACTAATTTACTCACTGATGTTGCTATTGAAGGAGATGGATTTTACAAAATTCTTTTACCTGATGGAACTTATGCGTATACTAGAGATGGGTCATTTAAAATCGATTCTAACCGAGAGCTTGTAACAAGTCAAGGATACAAATTGCTGCCTAATATATTCTTCCCAGAAGAATATATCCAAAACTCAATTACAATATCTGAGCAAGGAATAGTGTCGGTAAAAATTAATAACAACAACGAACAAATAGAACTTGGACAAATTGAAATATCAAGATTTGTTAATCCTGCAGGACTAAGTGCTATTGGAAGCAATTTATTCAAAGAAACAGCTGGATCAGGCCAAGAAATAGCAGGAATACCAGGAAGCGAAGGCATGGGGATATTAAGACAAGGCATTCTTGAAATGTCAAATGTATCTATTGCTGAAGAAATGGTAACAATGATAGTAGCTCAAAGAGCTTATGAAATAAACTCAAAGACTATCCAAACTTCTGACAATATGTTAGGAATCGCAAATAATTTAAAAAGGCAATAAAAATAAATAATTTTTTCTTTATTTTTATTTTATTCTTAACAACAAACTCAATTATGAGCATTGCTCATGATTTGTGCTTCAACATTACTCCTAGTAAAGCATATTTTTTTTCAAGAAAGTATTCAAAAATATGCAATAATCAAAACTTATCAAAAATATATATTCCTCCGCATTTAAATAAAAAATCAATAATTTTTGAAATGATTTATTACATCACAAAAAATTTATCAAATGAAAATATCTACATACTTCAATTCAACTTTGATGAATCTGAAATAAACATAGACGATAAATTTTTCAAAAAAATAAAATTTAAAGTAAAAAGCAATAACTCATACAAAAATATTCCAATTCAAAAAACTCTAGTTTATTATGCAAAAAACTTTGAAAGCTATAAAAGACACAATTACGTTAACATGTATATTGATATAATTGAGCCTATTGCATTTGCAAAAGAAAATCTAAAAAAAAATGAAATCCTTAATGAGCATAATATCTACTTTAAATACAAAATAAACACAACTGGAATAAATGATGTTTTAAGTCTAAATGAATTAAATAATAGTAAATATAAAGTTATACGCAACACAATCAAAAATGAAGAAATACGATTAAATAACGTACAAAAAGAATAATGCTTTATTTTGTCAATTTAATAATTTTAAGATTAATTAGCAATTTGCCAAAAAAATTCATTAATTGCAATAATTGATATAAAATAATAGATATTAAAATAAATAAAATCAATAGGGTAAAGAATGAACAAACTAATGTTAATGTTAATTGCATTTACAACAAGTCTATTAGCCCAAACAAATAAAGCTTCAACAGGATTAAACACAGAACAATCATTTAACAACAAAATGTCTGAAAGCATAAAATTAAAAGAAATTGCTAATATTTGCCCTACCAACACAAATTTTTTAACAGGTATTGGAATAGTAGCAGGTCTTGCTGGAAAAGGAGACTCTTTAAAACAAAAAGACCTTATAAGTAAAATTTTAGAAGAAAATAATACAATAGATAAAATAAGCTTTAATAACATAGAAAGCAAAAATATCGCACTAGTAAGTGTAAGCCTCCAAGTAAAAGGCAATACAATCAAGGGTTCAAAACATAAAACTTGCATTGCACCAATGTTAGACTCAAAAGATTTAACAAATGGAATACTTTTAAAAACAAATCTTAAAAATAAAGAGGGAAAAATAATAGCAATTGCATCAGGAATTATAAAGACTAATAACAAATTAAAAGGTTCTGGATACACTCTAGACAGTATAATAATAAATGAGGATCAAGATATTAATTACAGTTATAATATAATTCTTAAAAAAGGGAATTATACATTAACAAACAGAATTCATAAAATATTGACCTCTAAAAAAATCAACAACAAAATTAAATCGGAGAGCACAATAGAAATAGAAGTGAAAAACATAGGCTTATTAGAAGAGATCGAGAATATTAAAATAGAAACTAATCCTAAGATACTAATAGACAAAAAAAATGGTATTATCTTAGCAAGTGAAAATGCTAAAATAGGAGAGTTTACATTTTCCATTGAAAAAGACAACCGAAATATTTTAAACGGTAATAATAAAATAACAATTCAAGTAAATTCAATGAAATTAAACGAATTTCTATTGAAAAATTCTAACAATCTTAGTAATAAAGAATTAATTCAAATAATTCAGGCTGCGCAAAAAATCAATAAATTAAATGGAGAACTTATCTTGGAGGAAGTTGATGGAAACTAAAATTAATTCACAAAATCTAAAATTTAAAAATCAAATAAATAATTTTAAAAATCCCATAGAAATAAAAAAATCCTTTAAAAAAAACGAAGAACTTCAAAAAGCCTCTTTAGAATTTGAAGCTATATTTATCAAGCAAATGCTTGATAGCATGAAAAAAACTCTTAACAAAGATCAAAATCTGCTAAGCGGAGGCCAAGTAGAAGAAATTTTTGAAGACATGCTTTACGAGCAAAGAGCCAAGCAAATAGCACAATCTCAAAGCTTTGGAATTGCCAATTTGATTTACAATCAATTGCAGAAAAATAAATAATTCGAAAACACTCCTCACCTCAAAAATTATAGCCAATTTAATTTAAAGATATTATTAAACTAAATTGGCACAATTTTTGCATGGAAGTTAAAGAAGTTAAGTAGTAAAAACTTAATCACAATATTCAAGAAAGGGGAGAAAAATATACTACTATGAACATATTTAGCAACGAAGATTTAAACATATATTTAAAATCGGTAAGAGAACATAAGCTAATTACTCACGAAGAAGAGATTAAACTTGCAGGACAAATACAAAGAGGCAGCGCACAAGCAAAAAACAAGATGATAAACGCAAATTTGCGACTTGTTTTGAAAATAATAAAAAGATATACGGGAAAAGGACTAAAAATTGAAGACCTAATTCAAGAGGGCAATTTAGGATTAATAAGAGCTGCTGAAAAATATGACCCGAATAAAAACACTAAATTTTCAACTTATGCATCTTTTTGGATTAAGCAATCGCTACAAAGAGCATTAAACACTAAAACTAGATTAGTAAAAGTCCCATACAGAAAAGAAAATCTAATACTACAAATAAATAAATACTTAACAGAAGAAGAAAAATCGCCCAAAAAAGAAGAAATAATGAAAAGATTCAATTTATCTCCTTCCCAATATATTAAAATTATTCCTTATCTTGAAAAAGAATATTCTCTGGACAAAGAAATAGAGGGATCTGAAAATTCAACACTTTTAAATCTATACGAGGACAATTCTTTTAATCCTGAAATTACTCTTGAACAAGACTCAACTCTAAAACATTTGAATTATATACTTGAAACAAAATTGACCGAAAAGGAAAGATATATAATCAAAAAAAGATACAACCTAGACAATAGTCCAAAAAAAAGCACCTTAAAAGATATTTCAACAGAACTTGGAATATCATCAGAAACTGTAAGACAAATTGAAAAAAGAGTTCTTAAAAAACTAAAAGAAGAGATAAATTAAGATTGACATTCATGACATGTTCTGATCTACTTTTAAGTCAGTGGTCATGAATGTTTATTTTTATGTTAAAAAAAACAAGTTTATTATTGTAATTTTTATTATAATTTCTATTGTTATTGCAAGAACTCAGGCATTTACAAATTTTTTCTATTTTAACAATAATTCAAAAGTTGCAAATGCACCACTTAAAGATGAGTTCCAAAAAATACAAACAGACAGCTTAATAATAAAAAATAAAAAAGCCAAAATTAAGCCTAAGTTTTACTTAATAATTGATGACGTAGGTTATGATGAATTTATGTTAGAACGATTTATAAAACTTAACCTTGAAATAAATTATGCAATTATTCCATTTTTACCAAAATCAATGAGTTTATACAAAAAACTAAAAAACAATAACAAAAAAGTAATAATACATTTCCCAATGCAATCAAAACATAGAAATTCAATAGAAAAATTTCATATAAACATAAAAGATAAAAAGGAAGAAATACATAAAAAAATAGAAAAAACATTTAAAATGTATCCTGATATAAAAATAATGAATAACCACATGGGTAGTTTAATTACTTCAAATAAAGATTTGATGAAAATCATTTTAATAAAGCTTAAAGAGATTGACAGATATTTTTTCGACAGCGTGACTATTGCGGGAGGCGTACCAGAAACAATAGGTAAAGAAATTGGAGTTAGAGTAGAAAAAAGAGACGTATTTCTTGATAATAAAGACACAGAAGAAGCCGTAGTCAAGGAACTTGAAAAAGCAAAAAATATTGCCAGAAAGCATGGAATAGTAAAAGTAATCGGGCACATTTGGTCTAAAAATACACTAAAAGTCCTCAAAAAAGAAGAACCTAATTTAAACCAAGAATTTGAATTTGACAACTTATTAAATCTTTACGAGGAATCAATCAGATGAAAGTACTTGGAATAGAAACCTCTTGTGACGACTGTTGCATAGCTGTAGTAGAAAACGGCATTCGTATTTTAAGCAATATAAAATTAAATCAAAAAGAACATAAAAAATATTACGGCATAGTACCTGAAATTGCCTCAAGACTTCATACTGAAGCCATTATGTCTGTTTGTATAAAAGCTCTCAAAAAGGCAAACACTAAAATATCTGAAATTGACTTAATAGCTGTAACATCTAGACCTGGACTCATTGGGTCTTTAATAGTTGGATTAAACTTTGCCAAAGGTCTAGCAATTTCATTAAAAAAACCTATTATTTGCATTGACCACATCTTGGGCCATCTTTATGCCCCTTTAATGCATTCAAAAATAGAATATCCATTTATATCATTATTATTAAGCGGCGGACATACATTGATTGCTAAACAAAAAAATTTCGATGATGTTGAAATACTTGGAAGAACTTTAGATGATTCTTGCGGAGAAGCTTTTGATAAAGTAGCAAAATATTATGATATGGGATTTCCGGGAGGTCCAAACATCGAACAAATATCTAAAAATGGAGATGAAAACACATTTAAATTTCCAGTTACCAACTTTAGAAAAAAAGAAAACTGGTATGATTTTTCATACTCTGGACTAAAAACAGCTTGCATACACCAACTCGAAAAATTCAAAAACAAAGATAATCCAACAACAAAAAACAATATAGCTGCGAGCTTCCAAAAAGCTGCCTTTGAAAATCTAATTACACCACTAAAAAGAGCAATAAAAGATACTCAAATCAACAAATTGGTAATAGCAGGCGGCGTTGCAAGTAACTTATACTTAAGGGAAAAAATAGATAAGCTTAAAATACAAACTTACTACCCTCCTCTTGATCTTTGCACAGACAATGGAGCAATGATTGCGGGACTTGGATTTCATATGTACTTAAAATACGGAGAAAGCCCAATCGAAACTGAAGCAAATTCAAGAATAGAAAATTATAAAAACCAATATAAGAGGAGAAAATAGCGAAGTGAAAAGAGTTTTAGCAATGCATGATATTTCAAGTATGGGAAGAACATCTCTTACAATATGCATACCCGTAATATCTTCGTTTAATATTCAAGTGTGTCCTTTCGTAACAGCTGTCCTTTCTGCTTCCACAGCTTATAAAAAATTTGAAATAGTTGATTTAACTAATCATTTGGAAAAATTTATCAAAACATGGAAAGAACAAAATGAACATTTCGACATGCTCTATACAGGATTTCTGGGAAGTGAAACACAACAAATAATAATAAAGAAAATAATTAAATTGATAAAATTTGAAAAAATTATAATTGACCCTGTATTTGCTGACGATGGAAAAATTTATCCTCTATTTAATAATAAAATAATTAGTGGATTTAGAAAAATCATAAAGTACGCAAACATAATAACACCTAATATCACAGAGCTTGAAATGCTAAGCAAAAGCTCAAAACTTAACAACAAAGATGATATCATAAAAGCAATATTAAATCTTGATACAAAAGGGATAGTAGTTGTTACAAGCGTCAAAAAAGGAGATCTTTTAGGAAACATCTGCTACAATCCTAAAAACAAAGAATACTCAGAGTTTTTTTTAGAAAAATTAGAACAAAATTTCAGTGGAACAGGAGATTTATTTACTAGCTTACTTATAGGATACTTGGAAAAATTCGAAATGGAACAGGCTCTAGAAAAAACAACAAAAGCTATTCACTTAATAATAAAAGACTCAATTAAAAAAAATGTTTTTAAAAAAGAGGGGGTTCAAATTGAAAATTTTTTAAAAAATACATTTTAAATTTTAATTTCATTAAATTTAATTTAAAAGATTGAATCGATTTTTTATTACAAAGGCAATATTTGCATTGTAATATATTGTTAAAATAACATGTATAAAAATCTGTTACAAAGCAAGTCTTTATTGTTTTTATAGGTAAATAAATATATGTCAAATAAAAAAATAATATTTTTTACAGGAGGGGGAACTGGGGGTCACGTATTTCCAGGAATTTCCATAATACAAAAATTAAAAGAATTTGACAATGAAATTGAATTTTTTTGGATAGGTAAAAAAAATTCAATAGAAGAAAAATTAATAAACGAACAAAATAATATTAAATTTATTTCAGTTCCATGCGGAAAACTTAGACGCTATTTTTCTTTTCAAAACTTTACTGACTTTTTTAAAGTAATACTTGGAATAATAAAAAGCTTCTACGTTTTAAAAAAATATAACCCTCAAATTGTCTATGCAACTGGAGGATTTGTATCAACTCCTACAATTATTGCATCTAGTTTGCTAAAAATAAAAAGAATAACCCATGAAATGGATTTGGATCCTGGACTTGCAACAAAAATTAACTCTAAATTCGCAAATAAAATATACACAAGCTTTAAAGAAAGTGAAAAATACTTTAAAAACCACAAAAAAATTATTTATACAGGATCTCCTATAAGAAAAGAATTTTTAATCCCAAATCCAAAAATAATCAAACAATTAACTCAAAATACTAACAAACCAATTGTTAGCATACTTGGGGGATCTCTTGGCGCTAATGCTTTAAACAACCTTGCGCTCTGTATTAAAAAGGATGCTGAAATCTACTTTATCCATCAATCAGGAAAAAACTTAAATGATCTCAGAGAAGATAATTATCTGAGAAGGCAATTTTTTAATGCAGAAGAAATGGCAAGTATAGTTAAATTTTCCAATATAATAATAAGTAGAGCTGGTGCTGGAGCAATAAAGGAATTTGCAAATGCTTGCACATGTGTAATTTTGATTCCATTTAAAAAAGGCTCTAGAGGAGATCAAATTAAAAATGCAAAATTACTAAAAAATCAAAATGCTTGCATTTATATAGATGAAGATAAAATTTTAAATACAAATATTTTGAAAATTATAAAAGAAACTTTAAAAAATAAAGAAAAAATCAACTCTCTCAAAACAAATATCAAAAAATTCAATAATAAGCATTCTTCAACTTTAATAGCCAAATTACTAATAAAAGATATTAAGGAGACAAAATCTAAATGATAATAAACGATCCTGTAAAAATAACCGGAATAGTAGATATACTAATAATAATAATTTTTACATCTTTGGGGTTTAGAGGATTTTTAAGAGGATTTATTAAAGAAATTAGCGGATTTGCTGAGGTTTTTGTTTTAATACTATTACTTTACAAAAAAACTGAAGAATTTAGAAGACTGGTTGAACCTATTATTGAACTATCTTACATTCAAGCCTTACTTGTATTTTTTCTGCTCATACATATAGGATTTTTAATACTACAAGCCTTAATAGAATCAATAATAAGCCAACTTAAATTATTATTCTTCAATAGAATACTAGGTTTAGTACTCGGCCTACTTGAAGCTTTTGGAATAATTGCAATCGTGGTTTATATAATACACTCACAACAAATATTTAAGCCTGAATATTTTCTAAAAGAAAGCAAACTCCTTGATTATTTAAACCCCGGAATAAACTATCTCTTTAAAATCTCAAAAACAAAATAAGGACCCAATAATGACAATACTCCCAAAGATTGCCAAAGACATAATAAACGCATATGATCAAAAAATATTGCCAAATGCAATTCTTTTACTAGGAGAAAAGTTTTCATCAAAAAAGGTCAGCGCAATTGAGCTTGCAAAAAAAATATTAAATGAAAAAAACTTAACAAACCCTAATTTGCTCATTTTCTCAAATATCGATACAATAGAAACAAAAGCACATCTCTCTGTAGATTCGCATAAGGTAATAAATAGATACTTAGAATACATTAAAACTATAATTTTTACCAAATGTTATTTCAGTAATGAAAAAAATTTAAAAAAAATAGAGAAAAATATAAACTACATCAATTCTGTTTATTATAAAAAAGAATATAATATAAAAATAAAAAATGAACTTATAAAAAATATAGAAAATATAAACAAAGAACTAAATCATAGCATTACTATTTATAATATAAAAAAAATTCAAACTTGGATTTTTTCCGAAAAAGAAAAACCCAAAGTAATCTACATAAACGAAATCGAAAATTTATCATTCAATGTACACAACTCGCTTTTAAAAATACTAGAAGAACCTCCTTTGAATATTTACTTTATCTTAGCAGCAAGAAATAAAAACAAAATACCAAAAACAATACTTTCAAGACTTAGGATCTATAATTTTGCAAAACCAGAAAGAAACTTAGAAATTCAAAGATTCAAAGAAAGTTTTCTAATAAACAAAGATATAACAATTGAAGAGTATTTCGCCTCATTTTATAAAGAAGAAAGCAAAAAAATAAAAAAAGAATTGATAAAAATTTTAAATATAATAAAAGAAAAAAAATCTATATTTAACCTTGAAGAAATCGACTTTATAAAAGATGATCAAAGCTTAAAAATATTTTTAAACGAACTTACAATTAATATTAGAAAAGATTTTTTAGAAAATAAGATAAATATTAACCAATATCTCAAATACACAGAACATTTAAAAAATATTTACAAATATCGCCCTTATAATCAAAATAAAAAATTAATAATAGAAAACTTAATGCTAAACTACGAGGAGATATGAATAATTTTTTTAAAAAAGCCTTAACAAAGCTAAACAAATTATCTAATGAACAAAAAACCAAATTTATTGAACAAATTTATAAAAAAATAGAAATATATGATGGTATATTTGCATCAATTAACGAAGGAATCATTGTACTTGATAAGCAAAACAATATAATCTATTCGAACAAGATTTTATACCAAATTTTAGCTTTAACATCTAAATCAAAAATAGAAATTCTTGATGATATTCAAATTCCAATCTTAATAAATTTAATAAAAGAACTAGTTAGAACAGAAGATAAAATAATAGGATTAGAAGTTCCAATCTCAAACAACATATATATTAAAATTTCATTTATGCCTTATGTAAAAGAAAAAAAACTTGAGGGCAACATTATTTTAATTGAAGACATTAAAGAGAAGAAGAAAAAAGAGGAACTGTTTAGAAGAGTTGAAGCTTTAGCCTCTTTTACAAGACATGCAAGAAATATTGCTCATGAAATCAAAAATCCACTTGGAGCAATCGATATAAATTTACAACTGCTAAAAAAAGAAATTAAAAAACAAAAAATAAAAAATGGTAAAGCTGACAATTATTTTAAAGTAATAAAAGAAGAAATAAACAGGGTAGATAAAATAGTAACAGAATTTTTATTAACTGTCAGGCCAATAAAAATCAACTTACAAGAGAAAGACATTAAACAAGTAATAAACAGTGTATGTGAATTGTTAAATCCTGAATTAGAAAACAAAAATATAAAACTATTGCTTAATTTAAACAAAATAAGCAATATTCTCATTGATGAGAAACTATTAAAACAAGTTATTATAAACATCGTTAAAAACGCAGAAGAAGCACTACTTGAAACAAAAAAAGAAATAAAAAAAATAGAAATTTTTCTTTTAGAAAAAGATAATAAAATACATATAAACATAAAAGATAACGGAAACGGAATAAAAGATGAAGTAAAAGAGGAAATATTTAAACCTCAATTTAGCACAAAAGAAAAAGGAAGTGGAATAGGTCTTACTATTTCTTATAAAATAATAAAAGAGCTTGGGGGTGAAATTTTTGCTGAAAGCAAAGAGGGTAAGGGCACTATTTTTACAATTACACTTCCCAAACTAAATAAAAAAAATATTTTAATTGAAGGGTATTGAAAATGAGCAAAATACTTGTAGCTGATGATGAAAAAAATATTAGAGAAGGAATTGCTACCTATCTCGAAGATGAAGGATATTTTGTTTTCACTGCTAGCGACGGAGAAGAAGCTCTTGAAACAATTGAAAATGAAAATCTTGATGTAATAATATCTGACTTGAGAATGCCCCAGATATCTGGAGAAAAATTGCTCAAAATAGTTAAAGAAAAAAAATTAGAAATACCTTTTATTATTTTAACAGCCCACGGAACAGTTGATTCTGCTGTAGACGCCATGAGAGAGGGAGCTTACGATTTTTTAACAAAGCCTTTAGATCTTGAAAGACTTTTACTAATAATAAAAAGATCGTTAAACAAAAAAGAACATAACAATGAAGAAAATATCAATTTAGAAAATATTCTTATAAGAAAAGATTTAAAATACTATGAAAAAATCATGGGGAAATCACTATTAATGCAAAAAATTTTTGAACTTGTAATAAAAATAGCAAAATCAAATGCATCTGTTCTTATAACAGGCGAAAGCGGTGTTGGCAAAGAAATAATAGCCGATGCCATTTTTGATCTTTCAAACAGACATGACAAACCATTTATAAAAGTAAATTGCGCTGCACTTTCTGAGAGCATTCTTGAAAGCGAACTTTTTGGACATGAAAAAGGAGCATTCACTGGTGCAATTTCCCAAAAAAAAGGCAGATTTGAACTTGCCAACAAAGGTACAATTTTTCTTGATGAGATAGCAGAAATTTCACCTGAAATTCAAGTTAAACTTTTAAGGGTATTGCAAAACAAAACTTTTGAACGTGTTGGGGGAGAAAATACAATTAAAGTTGACATTAGGCTTCTAGCTGCAACAAACAAAAACCTTGAAGAGGAAATTAAAAAAGAAAAATTTAGAGAAGATTTATTTTATAGATTAAATATCATTAATATAAACATACCGCCCTTAAGAGAGAGAAAAGATGACATATCCTATTTAACAAGCATACTAATAAAAGACGTAGCAAAGGAAAATAATAGAAAAGAAAAAACCCTTTCTAATGATGCAATGAAAGCCCTCTATTATTACGATTGGCCAGGGAATATTAGAGAATTAAAAAATGTACTTGAAAGCGCATTGATATTATCAAAAGGTAAGCAAATCACTAAAGAAGACTTACCGGCAAAAATTAAGAATAATGAAAATCTTATATTTAAGATAACACTTCCGATAGGAATTAGCCTAAAAGAAGCTGAAAAAGAGATAATAAAACAAACACTTTTTCATTGCAAAAACAACAAAAGTAAATGCGCAGAAATATTAAAAATAGGAAGAAAAACTTTACATAATAAAATAATCGAATATCGCATTGATCAATAAGATTTATTCTAAATTATCAAATTATAATCAATATAAAAAAATAACATCAATTTAAATTAAATGTATAGTTTTGAAACCAAAAAATTTTTTAATATCAATAATTATATTAAAATGAAACACTTTCTTTCAAAGATCTGGTAAAAAAGTGTAAAAATATTTTTATCAAACAATTAATTATACATTATTATTTATTAATAATCAATACAATTTAATAATATTATATTTAGCTGACTACAGGTTAGTTTTACTTTAAAAGCTTTAAAGGGTTAATAGGAATATTTTTTTTTAATATTTCAAAGTGTAAATGAGGCCCCGTTGAACGCCCCGTTTGCCCTACCTTTCCAAGGAATTCACCCGATTTAATCAAATCTCCTATCTTTACAGAATATGAATTTAAATGCCCATAAAGAGATTTGATATTATTTTTGTGGCCAACTACAACAAAATTACCGTAAAGATCATTGTATCCAACTTCAATAACTATTCCAGAAGAAGAGGCATATACTTCTGTATTCATTGGAGCTGCAAGATCTATTCCAGTATGAAAACTTTTATTGCCAGTAAAAGGATCATTTCTAAATCCAAAATCAGAACTAACAATAAATTTTTTTAAAGGAAAAATAAAGTTGGCATTTAAGAAAAAAAGTAACTCCGTACCTGAAAAAAGTCCATAATCTGAATTCTTAATAAAATCAAAAAAATAAAACTCATAAACTTTGCCATTCCTTTTAATTTTTATTTTTTCGGCTTTGGTAAGATCCCTTGTTGCTAAAAGTAAATTATTAAACCTATAATCTTTACTATCAAAAACAAAAACTCCTTTTTTACTAGGAATAAGAATCTCTTGACCAACACTCACAAAAGGAGAATCTAATAAATTAACGGTAGCAATGCCAGACTGCCATCCATTTATTTTATTAGCAATTTTAAAAAAAGTATCTCCTTTTTTAACCTTATATAAGTAAAAAAACAGGGGAATATGCTGTTTTTTATTATATTTTAAAACTTTAATTTTAAGATCAGAAAAAATAGGATCTTTTCTTGAAAAATTTTTTATTTCTGGATAAGAAAAAACACAAATTATTTTAAAAAAAAAGAAAACTACTTTAAATAAAAAAAAAATTTTATTCATACTGCAAATCATTTCCCGCTTAATTAATCAAATATAATAAAAAACATAAAAAAAATAAATCGGGGTTGGACTTGTAAATAATAACAAACTATAATAAACTGTCTCTTAACATGGAGCTAAACGAATACCAAGAAAAAGCAAAAAAAACTGCTAAGTACAAAAATAAAAAAGAAGAATTAATTTTAACAACACTTGGTCTTGCTGGCGAAACTGGAGAAGTTGTTGAAAAAATAAAAAAATTAGGAAGAGACAAAAATTATATTATTGATGATGAATATTTAATATCAATTAAAAAAGAGCTTGGGGACGTTTTATGGTACTTGTCAACTTTAAGTAATAATTTAGGCATTACGCTTGAAGATGTTGCCCTTACAAACCTAAAAAAAATAAAAAAGCGACATGAAGATGGAACGATAAATGGCGAGGGTGATGACAGGTAAAGCATTTAAATTGAAAAAACTTAAAGTCCAAAAATAAAAATGCTTAATACTTATATCAAGGGAATTTTACTTGGAATTGCAAACATAATCCCAGGTGTTTCTGGAGGAACACTAGCTTTAATATTAAGAATTTATTACAAAGTCATAAATTCTATTTCAGAACTCCTAAAATTCAAAGAAATTAAAAAAAATTCAACTTTTTTAGCTATTTTGGTAACAGGAATGTTAACCTCCATATTATTGACCGCAAAAACATTTAAAACTTATGCATTTGATAATGGAATAATAGAAGCATTGCTAATAATGTTTTTCATAGGATTAACATTCGGGAATATGCTAACACTAAAAAAAGAAATATCTATAAAAGAAATAAATAGTAATACAAAAATATTAAAGCATTTACTGTTTTTTATTGGTATGACCATCATTGTATTTTTCTTAATAATTAAAGAATCTAATATACAATTACAAAGTATAATATCTAAAGACAAAAACTCAATAAAATATTACTTATTATTAATATCCTCTGGGACAATAAGTGGAGCATCAATGATCTTGCCAGGAATCTCGGGATCTGCAATGCTTTTACTACTTGGATTTTATAAAGAAATAATACTTATTATATCTGAATTTAACATCGCTCTTATTATAATATTTGCAACAGCCGTACTAATAGGAATAATTACATCAATATTAATAATAAAGAAAATAATAGATAATCACCTCAATAATTTTATTTATTTATCAAGAGGCTTAATTTTTGGATCAATTCTACAAATGATATTAATAGTTTTAAAATTAAATTTTAAAATCAGCCTTACATCTTTTGCATCTTTAGGAACATCATTTATGCTAGGAATGTTTATAAACAAAAAAATGGCTGAAAAATGTAAATAAAAAATCTGGGAAATACCGAAGACCGGACTTGAACCGGTACGGAGCTTCCTCCTCAGGATTTTAAGTCCTGTGTGTCTACCACTTCCACCACTTCGGCATAGAATAATATAATAAATAATAATATATTGCGATGTCAAGTTAAACAAGAAAATAAATCTAAAAACTCAATTGATAACTATTTTTTGGGGAAAATTTTCAATAGAATAGTTGTTATGCAAATAATCTGTAATTACAAACATAAATGAATATAAAGAAACCCTGGCAAAAAAATTAGAAAAAACTCTAAAATCAATTTTATTTGCCAACATTGAAACATTGTTTGAATCATTTATTAGGCTAAAAAATCCATTATTGATTAATAAATCAATAATAACAAATTCAGATTTATCTAAAATAAACATTAATTTATCCATTTGGTCTTTTAAATATAAAATTTGCTCACTAATTTGCAAGCTAGTAGGATTTTTAATAAAATCATTGCTTAAATTATAAATAACAATACCATAGCGATTATCCTTAAATTTAAAATCGACAAGCAACCCTAATTTTAAATCGTCATAATCTTGAATTACACTTAAAACTTTAATTTTTATTTTACGCTTAGAAAGAATGCTAACAGAAAGCCCTTTCCCTTGATCAATAAAATAAGCATTCTTAAAAGTTCTAAATAAAAGTCTATTATTGATTAAATCAAGAACATTTTTATCCTCAAGGTTCTTAATAATTATTAAATCAAAACTTTGATTTAGAATATTATAAGCAGAATCTAATAATTCCTGAGAAAAATTATCATTTAAATTAAAACTTGCAACCTTAAGCTCCAAAACACTAAAATCTATATTTACAAAATTACAGGAAAAAAATAAAACACTAAGCAGAAATAAACTCTTCAAGTTGACACTTTGTCTCAACAACTTCAAATACAAGTCCATACTTTTTTGCAGCACTACTGTCTAACCAAAAATCCCTATCAGTATCCTTTTCTACTTTAGAAATCTTTTGTCCTGTTTCTTTTGAAATAATATTATTAAGCTCTTTTTTAACTTTATTTAACTCATTAGTATAAATCTCAATATCTGTGGCAACTCCTTTGAATCCACTCAAAGGCTGATGTAATAAATACCTGGCAAAAGGTAGTGAAAATCTATTTTCTAATTTTGCAGCCAAAAAAATTAAAGCAGCAGCACTAGCAACAAGTCCTACTCCAACTGTAAAAACTTTAGGCTTAACAAAACGGATCATATTAAAAATAGCAAATCCAGCATCAATATCGCCTCCTTCTGAATCAATATACACGAATATAGGCTTTTTAAAATCTAAGGTCTCCAACAATAATATTTTTTCCTGAAAAAGTCGAGAAACATCCTTAGTAATCTCACCAGCAATAACTATTGATCTACTCTTTAAAGCCAATTTCAATGATTTATCATGCAAAACACAAATATTATCATCTTCTCTACCAGTCATAAAACATCCCTTATACAAAAACATCATGATATATTATAATTGAAAATAAAAGGTTTTTAAATGATAAGAAAGCATAAAAACTAAACAATGACACCTAATTTCTGAAAAGCAAAAGACTAATAAATCTTTATTAAACTTCATTATATTTAAAAAATACTCTAAATTTATAAACAAGTAAAATCTAAAAAGGAGTTTATAGTGCATCATGAATTTGCAGTTATCGGGGGAGGAATAGCAGGAAGCACCATTACTTATGAACTACTTAAAAGAAATAAAAGGGTAATTCTTTTTGATGACGAAGATACAAAAGCAACAATAATATCAGGTGGACTTATTAATCCTATTATGGGTAGAAAAATGAATATTGCCTGGAAAGAATCGCATATTTTTGAATTTGCAAAAAACTACTATCAAGAGATTGAAAAAACTATTAAATCCAACTTTTTTATAGAAAAAAATATTTTTAGACCATTTACCACTGAAAATCAAAAAAATGAACTGGTTGATAAACTTAAAAATGATAAAAACATAACAAACTTTATTTTAAAAATAAAAGATGAAAAAATTTATGATTTCTCAAATGACTCTAACGGCGGAATGATAATAAAAGGCGCTAGGATTAACACAAAAATCTATATAAAAAATATTAAAAAATATTTAATCAAAAAAAATTCATACATAAACAAAAATATCGACGAAAATAAAATTAAACTTGAAGAAAGTCTTTTTAAAATAGAAAATTTCAAATTTGAAAAATTAATATTTGCAAAAGGATATAAAGAAAAAATTAAAGGATTTTTTTCCTACCTTCCATTTGAACCTGCAAAAGGCGAAATCATTATATTAGAATGCAAAAAATTAAATTTTAAAGAAGTTTACAATAGGCACGTATCTTTAATTCACTTAAAAGGCAATAAATTTTACCTTGGGGGCACTTATGAATGGAACACTTGGAATACGCTTACAAATGAATGGGCAAAATTAGAATTATTGAAAAAATTTAAAAAAATAACAAATCTAAAATGCAAAGTCATTGATCAAAAAGCACACATAAGGCCCTCAACTCTTGATAGAGAACCTTTCTTAGGAGAACACCCCAAGCATAAAAATATATTTATATTAAATGGTTTTGGAACAAGGGGTATATCTATGGCGCCATACTTATCCAATTTATTAGTTAATAATATTGAAAAAAATGAAAAAATTCCAAATCATTATAATATTAAAAGGTACGCAAAATATTACAATATTTTGTATCATCCTTAAAATCAAAAATTTAAATCCGTGCTAACAAATGATTACATATCTTAATATTTCTAAATTCATAAAAAAATAATATAATGTTTAGGTTAAGCTAAAATAATTCTTATCCAAAGAGAAACTAAAAGTGAAGCAAGATTTAATAAAACAATTAAAATTAATTAACACTTTCAAAACAAACCAGGAGAATAATCTTTGGGATTCAATATTAATATTATAGGAACTGGAGGAACAAGACCCCTCCACAATAGATATTTGTCATCCGTACTAATCGAATACAATGGAGATAATTTTTTATTCGATTGTGGAGAAGGAACTCAAATGTCTTTAAGGAAACAAAAAATATCTTGGCAAAAAATAAAAATGATTTGTATTACACACTTACATGCTGATCACATCACGGGGCTACTTGGAATAGTAATGTTAATGTCACAAAGTGGAGAAACAAGAAAAGATCCATTAATAATTGCTGGACCTGTTGGAATAAAAAACTATACAAAAGCTAATATAGATATGCTTAAAATCTATAAAAACTATGAAATAATTTATAAAGAAATAATCATAGATAAAACCGAAAAAATAATATATGAAGATAAAACAAAAAAAATTGAATATACTAGACTAAAACATTCAATAGAATGTATTGGATATTTATTTATAGAAAAAGATAAACCTGGTAAATTCAATACAGAAAAAGCAGAAGAGTTAAATATTCCTAAAGGGCCTATTAGAAAATCCTTGCAAGATGGAAAAGAAATACTAATAAACGGAAAAATTATAAAACCATCAGAAATACTTGGAAAATCTAAAAAAGGATTAAAAGTCGCATACATTACAGATACTGGTTATTTTAAAGAGCTCATAGAACAAATCAAAAATTTTAACCTTGTAATAATTGAGAGCACATTTAAAAATGAGCTTAAAAAAGAAGCAGATAAAAAACTCCACTTAACAGCTGGCAGAGCTGCAAATATTGCAAAGCAAGCAAAAGTTTTACAAACAGGACTTATTCATTTTAGTGAAAGATATACATTAAGAAAAGATCTTGAAAACTTACTAAAGGAGGCAAAATTGGAATATCCAGATGGAGAAATTTTTTTAACAAAAGATGGAATGAGACTTGAAGCAAGCAAAAATAAATTTATTATTAAATAGGAGGGTATATGATAAATGTAGAAAAAGTTACCAAAATGTATGGTTCATTTACAGCGCTATTTAATGTTAGCTTTAAGGTTGAAGAAGGAGAAGTGCTTGGCATACTTGGACCAAATGGAGCCGGAAAATCCACATTAATCAAAATCTTAACATCATTTCATTATCCAAGCAAAGGTAATGTAAAAATTTTTGGAAAAGACATTGTAGAACATTCAAAAGAAATATTACAACAAATAGGATATGTTCCTGAAAAATTAGCTCTTTATCCAGAGCTTTCTGTTAAAGAATATTTAAAGTTCATATCAGAAATAAAAGGTGTTAAAAAAATAAAAAAAGAGATTGACAAGGTAATAAGCATATTCAAATTAAAAGAAGTTGAAGATAAGTTGATTTCTCAACTTTCAAAAGGATTTAAACAAAGAGTAGGAATAGCTGGTGCTTTAATAAACAATCCTAAACTTGTAATACTTGATGAACCAACAAATGGTCTTGATCCAAATCAAATAATTGAATTTAAAGAATTCTTAAGAGAACTTACAAAAGAAAGTACAATATTATTCTCTTCGCACATACTAAGCGAAGTAGAATCCATTTGTAAAAGAATAATTATTGTCAACAACGGAGTAATTGTTGCTGATGACACAAAAGAAAATATTGTTAAAAATAAGCTCAAAGAGATTGAAATAGAATTAATAGTTTTAAAAAAATCTGAAAATGAAAAAAAAATTTTCAATAGTAAAAATGATATTTTTACATTAATACAACTTGAAGAACACAAGAAAGACTTAAATATTTCATTAAAACTATCTCAAGGCAAAACAGAAGAAGATCTCTTTAGTTACATAGTAAAAAATAATATAATCTTAAAAGCAATGATTCCAAAATACGAAAGCCTTGAAAAAATATTTAGCAAATTAACCAAGGAGAGAGAAAAATGAAAATAGATTTAAAGCAATCTTTATCGCTTTCTAAAAAAGAACTAAAAATATTATTTGGAACTCCAACTGCATACGTTGTGATGCTATTTTTTTTAATATTTATAAACTTTTCATTTATTTTTTTATCAGGATTTTTTATTAAAGACAATGCATCTCTTACCTCTTATTTCTCTTCAATGCCTATTATTTTGATGTTAGTACTGCCAGCACTTAGCATGGGGGTATTCTCAGAAGAACACAAAACAGGCAGCATTGAGCTTCTTTATGCTCTACCACTAAGTCCTCAAGAGATAGTCTTGGGTAAATTTATTACTCTTAAAATATTTACACTAATACTATTCTCGCTTACCTTGCCTCTTACAATAATGACAATTTTCATGGGTGAATTTGATCTTGGGATAATATTGCTTCAATATATAGGGATAATTCTTTATTCTCTTTCTGTACTAAGCATGGGAACATTTATCTCCTCTATTACAAAAAGTCAAATAGTCTCTTACATTCTAACTGTATTTACCCTGATATTAATATTATTTTCTGGAAAATTGGTCATGATCTTTGGTAAAGAAAATATAATAGGAGAAATGCTTAATTTTATTTCAATAACTAATCACTTTAGCTATTTTAATATGGGCATATTAAACTTATCAGACTTTATTTATTTTATTACATTCACAATCACATTTTTAATACTAAGCACACACAGCATAACGCTAAAAAAATGGAGATAAAATTATGAAAAATAAAGAAAATGAAGTTTTAAACCTAACTTTAAACCTTACAATAATCTTTTTGATTTTTTGCAATATATCTATTTTCATTTTTAAAATAGACTTTACAAAGCACAAAGCTTTTACAATATCTAAAGTTACAAAAAATTTGTTCTCAAGCGCAAATGAAACAATATATATAACATATTACAATTCAGGAAGCCTTGAAAACTATTTTGCGTTTCCAAATCAAATAAAAAATTTTTTAATAAGCTTTTCTGATGCTTCAAAAGGTAAGGTAATTTATAAAGAACTTGATGCTGATAAAATTTCAACACCATTAGAGCACATTGGCATTCCTTCTCAGCAAATCGACTTAAGAGATATTAATCAACTCTCAATACTTAAAATATACTCAGGAATTGAAATTATTTACGAGGGAAAAAGAGAAATAATACCGGTTGTAACAGAAATCAGCAATTTAGAATATGACCTTGCAAATGGACTTGACAAGCTAATAAACAATACAAAAAAAGTTTTAGGACTTGCTTTTGGAGACAGCACTTTAAAAGAAGCACACAAAAACTTTTCTGAAATAATGAAAAAAGCATTTGATATTGAAATAAAAGAAATAGATTTAAAAACTGAAAAATTAGAAGACATAAGAAAAGAAATAAATGGATTATTCATTATTGGGGCTAAAGAAATTGATGAAGAGATTGCAAAAAAAATTGACGATTTTATTGTTAATGATGGAAAAATATTTGTTGCAACAAGCACAATTGACTACAACCCTCAAAATCCATATGGCATAACTCCTATTAAATCTAAACTATTTGATCTATTTGAAAGCTATGGTATAAAATACGGCGAGAATATTATTCTTGATAAAAGAGCGCCTACAATCTTTTTAGGTGGCAATTTCCAAATTTACTATCCATGGATCTTAATAGACAAAAGTAATATTGTAAAAAAAGACATACCACTGCTGAAAAATTTTTATTCTGCTACAATTCCTTGGAGTAGCTCATTAGAACCTGTAAAAAAAGATACAGAAGAAGTAAAATTTTTACCTCTATTTGCAAGCTCCAAACAATCATGGCAAGTTAAAGAGCCTAATCTTTCAAACATATCTTTGAATGCATTTGAAGTTCCAAATAAATTTGAAGAGAATAAACTCAAAATACTAGGATACGCAATTGAAGGAAAAATTAAAAGCCTTTATAAAGAACAATATTCCAAAAATTCTAAAATCATCCTAACAGGATCAAGCATGATATTTAGTGATTATATGTACAATGGTTCTCCATCAAACTTTGAACTATCAGGAAGAATTTCAGATTATTTAATGCAAAAGGAAGAATTTTTTAATATTAAGTCCAGAGAAGTACGAGCTAAATTAAAATTCACAGGCTCTTCAAACGAAATGGTCAATGCAAAGTTTTCATTAATAATTGTTAATTTAATTATTCTTCCAACGATAATATTAATATTTGGACTTGTTAGATTTACTAGAAAAAGAAAAGCAAATTAAGAATAAAGGAGTGAGTATGACAAAGCTAAAAATATTCTCAATCAATAAAGAAAAAATAAAAATATTGATAATAATAGTGTTAACATCTACGTTCTTATTGGGAATAATTTTTTCAAATGAAAATAAAGTAGCAAGAATACTGGAAGAAAAATTTTTTGATTTTGACTTGAATTTAATTTCTAAGATTGAAACAGAACTTGAAGGAACACTAACAAAACTTGGCAAAGATTGGATACTAACATATAACAAGCAAAATATTCCCGTTGACAATAAAAAGGTTAATTCTCTAATCAAGGCATTAGACGAGCTTCAAAAAAATAAACTTGTAAGTAGAGATCAAAAAAAACATAAAGAACTGGGAATTGGAGAAAACCCAAGTTTCAAATTATTTGACAATAATAATAAACTGTTAACAGAAATTTTTGTTGGAAAATCAGGAGAAGGCGATTCAAGATTGGCATACATCAAAGGTAGTGACAAAAATGTCTACTTAACAAAAAATATTTTCTTATCATACAAAGGGAATTCTTATAATACATTTTCAGATACTACATTATTTCAAGAAAAAAACACAAAATTGGAAAATTTATCATTCAAAATAATAAGAAAATTAAACAAAGAAAATGAAAATAATATAAATAATAACTATGAGGTTACAACTAAAGATGGTCTTTATTTTTTAAATAACCAAAAAATATCAAAGGAAAGGCCTTTAAATATTATTGCTGAATTTAAAGCTGATGGACTTGAAATTGATAAATTTAAAATAAATGACTATAAGCTTCAATACAAAATTGAAATCAAATGGAGCAATAAAAGTGTTAACAATATGGAGGTTTATTTTAATAAAGACGAAGAAAATGACAAAGATATATTAATCAAAAAAGATAAAGATGAATATTACTATATGACTAGTAAATGGACTTTTTTTGATGTATTTAACTTAGAAAAAAAATTAATGGAAAAAGATAATACCTCTAACAATGATAATCAAGAAGATAGCCATGAACATCACAATAATACAGATTAATTTTGCTATGCATTAAAAAGAATAAAAAACAAAACATATAAAAATAAATATAATAAAATGCAACCACAACAATAAACAACATTTTATCAAAAAATAAGATGTTGTTTTGTTTTTTACCGATAAGTTAATCTTTTAAATTAAAATTAATATGTTAGTTAAAACAAAAAATAGTCTGTCTGTCAAAAATTAATTTAATAAATACTTTAATACTTTAATAGAAAAAATAAAATTTAAATGAATAGATTCTTTTAACCTTTAGTGTCTTTAGTAAGTAAAAATTTAACTTTTTTTAAAACTTCATACTCTTGTTTAATTTTAAAAACATTTCTATTAGGATTTAATTCAAGCTCGCTTTCTACCCTATCAATGAAATTTATTAATATGGCTTTTTCATCGTTATTTAGCGCAACGTTACTTAAAGATTCTTCAGCATTAAATTTGTTCACAACTTTTTCAACATCATTAAAATTAATATTAGAAAAAGAATGATCCTCAGTTATATTTTGAGAACTGGGCTTTTCACAATTAGCAATATCACTGCTTTTGCCTTGATCTGCTTCATCTCTCAAATTTTTATCTGAATCATTAGAAAAAGGGCCTTCAATAGCTTGAGAATTCAAGTCCTTTTTTAAAATGCTTTCAAAGTCATCAATTTCTTTTAACTCAAGACTTTCATCAGAACTCTTAAGAATAGTAGAATTACCGCTGTCCTCATGCTCAATGTTTTCATTCTCATCAATTAAATCTAAATGTTGTTTTTTATCTAAAGAACTCTCCAATTTTTCATTATGACCGTTATTGTTTTCATTCTCATCAATTAAATCTAAATGCTGTTTTTTATCTAAAGAACTCTCCAATTTTTCATTATGATTTAACTCAATATTTTCTAAAAAGACATTATCGCTTGCAAAATCAATACCTTCTTTTTCAAGAAAATTATTAGAAAAATTATCAGACATATGTAAATTGTTGGTCAAATTAGAATCTTTATCTCTATTAAATTTAACACCGTGTCGAACCCCTTCATTTTCTTTTGGAACATAATTGATACCTTCAAGCAACGCATCTAATTCTTCTTGTCCAATAGAAATATTAGGCAAATTGTCTTCTTTTTTAGAAAATGAATCGTCAATCTCAGAAGAATTTTTTTCAAAATCTTTCGAATCATAAGCAATAAAATCTCTTTTTGCAAGCCTAAGCCCATTATCAAGCATTTCTTTTTCAACTCTCTCAACACGAAGCTCAACATCCTTTAAACAATTAATCAACTCGCCATGCCTTTCTTTTAATATGTTATCTAGTTTTAAAAGCTTTTCATCCAAAAAAAATTTAATATTATCTGATGCTGTAGGAACAATATCAACAGAATCATTTCTTAAGAATACTTTTTCTATATCAAAATCAACTTCCTTAGGACCTTCTTTGATAAAAAAAATGTTTTTCTTCATGCCAAACCTGCTCTCCAAAACCACCCAATATAACTACAATCTAAATCAACTTTAACTACTTGTAAATATAGTATATTAAGAATATAATTACAAGCTATATGACTATTTATAAAAAAATTGCAATGTCTTTTTACTCAGGAATACTAAGCTATTTTATAATAGCTCCCATATTTGGAGAGAGAGGATTTGTCAATTATCAAAAATTGGACAACAATTTAACATTAATAAAAAATCACATCGAAAAACTAAAAGAAATTCAAAAAGAATTAAAAGCAAGATATATTAATTTGCAAGTATCTAAATCCGAAATTCTAAAAGAAGCCAACAAATTGGGCTACTACCCAAAAAACTCAACAGTAATAAAGATTAATAATAAAGATCAATATAACCAAGGGCAAATATTAACCTTACAAAAACCCATTTCCAAGAATCAAAATTTTTGCCTTATATCAATAGCAATAGGTTTAATTTATTATTTTTTATCAAGCTGCATTATCCAAACCAAAAAAATTACAAAAAGCAATAACCTTGCTTCCGACAGTTCTAAGGATTAGTCTTTATTGAAAGTATTTATTTTTAAAAATATAATATATTTATTAATTAATTTAATTTGTGCATCATTTTTTTGCATATCGTTAGTAAATTTTTTTTCAAATGAAAGCCAGTACAATCCTTTTGTTAAAACAAATATCCTAAAAAAATATTTGCAATACATTGGAATATGCAAAAGTATAAAAAAATATACCCTGATACATGATTTCAATCCTAAATTAAAATTAGAAAAAAATTGCTTTTTAAAGCATATAGCCGGCAATTCATATATAGTATACAAAACAAAAAATGAAGGAATACTATGGGGTGATTATCGGTACTCTTTACTGAGTAAAGGAAAATCAACCACTAAAATAATTTTTAACAAACTATTTAATACTTTAAAAATCTCAATTCCAGGCGCCCTACTCTCTTATATTGTAGCAATAGTCCTTATTATAATTTGGAAACTTTACATAAAAAATAACCTAATAAATAATTTTCTAGAATATTTAATGCTATTACTCCACTCCATGCCAAGAAACTTAACAGTATTTTTAATACTGTCTTTAATATATTGCTTAAATTTAAATCCAAAAAATTTAATAATAGGTGGATTTGCATGGTTTTTTTCATTCTTTATATTCAATTCTGTAATTTTTAAACAATCTCTTGACAAAACTTTATCAGAATTTTACATAAAAGCTGCAAAATCAAGAGGAATAAATAAATTACAAATAATCTTAAAACATGCATTAATTCCATCAATAACACCATTACTTACAAACATGAGGCCTATTATTACAACGGCTTTTTTTGGAGCATCGATGATTGAATCAATGTTTGAAATTGATGGAGTTGGGGCCTTATATTTAAATGCTTTAAAATACAACGATTATGTTATTTCTAAAGATTTGATTTTTATTGGTGTTTTCATTATGCTTATTCCAAATATAATAACAGATATACTAATTTACAAAATCAACCCATATAAGGATACGCTAAGCTAATGAAATCAGATATAATCATAAAAAAAATTTATATAGTACTCTTCAACATATTTATTATATTGTTAATCATTACTCCAGAATTGGTTAATGAAAATTCAAAAATTGCAATCTACAAAAAAAATCCAAATAAAGTTTATTTAAAATCTATCAAAAAAATTCCTATGCCACCCACAAAAGATAATCCACTAGGAATTGACAAAATGGGAAGAGATATTATGGCAAGATTAATAATTGCAACCAGAAATTCTATTCTACTCTCACTAAGCTACGCAACAATTTCTGCAATAATTGGAATCTTCATTGGAACAATAATTGGCATGTTTAGTTTTGAAATTTGCATGCTAATTTCAAAACCAATCGAAACATTGCAAACATTGCCTTTTTTTTATATTGTGTCTCTAGTTTTTTACTACTTTTTAAAACAAAAAACTTACAATATGCTTCAAACAGCAACACTATTGGCATTAATTCATGGATGGATTAGGTTTGCTTTTATTGCAAGAAACAATACATTGATAATAAAAAATTTAGATTATATTAAAGCCAGTGAAGCTATGGGAGCAAGCAAAATTAGAATAGTATTAAATCACATCTTTCCAGAAGTATTCTCATCAATATCATCTATAATCCCATTGCAAATGGCAAGAAGTCTTACCACTTTTGAAGTAGTAAGCTTTTTACAAAAACAAGATAAAAATTTATATCCCAGTCTTGGAGAACTACTCAACTATATGGAAATGGGTAACAAATATCTATGGATATGGATCAACCCCCTACTCATATTAATAAGTATAAACATAATACTAGCAATAATAAATTTAAAGCTGAGAAAAAAAATGAAACATTTAATCTCATCTTAACTAAAAAAATTAGCAAACTCTTGGAGCAAGTCTTTCTAAAAAACAATTAACACAACTTAAATTTCTAGAAGTGCAAATTTCTCTTCCATGCTTATTAATAGCCATAGAAAATCTATACTGTTTGCAAGGTTCTATTTTTCTTTTTAGATCCAGTTCAATCTTAATAGGAGACTTTTCCAAAGAAAGAGCATGTCTTGTAATAACTCTGCTAAAATGGGTATCTACAATAATTGCAGGCTTATTGTAAACAGATCCAAGAATAACATTTGCCGTTTTCCGACCTACTCCGGGTAGCTTAACAAGATCAAAAATATTATTTGGAATAACACCATTAAATTTTTCCAAAACATCAATAGAGCAATTTACAATACTTTTAGCTTTCCTTGAATAAAAACCGGTCTTATAAATTAATTTTTCAACATCTCTCACATCTGCTCTTGACAAACTTTCAAAATTTCCATACCTTTCAAAAAGATCCGGAGAAATTTTATTTACCAAATTATCTGTTGTTCTTGCACTTAAAATTACCATTATTAAAAGTTCATAATGATTTTTATAATTTAAGAAAGGTTTAACATCAGGATACCTAAACAAAGTTTCATCAACAATCAAATCAAGATTAATCATAAAAAAAATTATAAAACATTATAAACACAAAACAAAAAATATACAAAGTAAAGGTATCTAGATTTTATTGACAAGGATTTTTCAAAATGATATACTCATCATTAGCGTTTTTAAAAGCACTAATAGCTCAATTGGATAGAGCAACAGACTTCTAATCTGTAGGTTTTAGGTTCGAGTCCTAATTGGTGCGCTTCATTCGGGATGTGGCCTAGTGGCTAAGGCACCTGCTTTGGGAGCAGGGGATCGTGAGTTCGAATCCCACCATCCCGAAAAAATACTTAAAACTTAAAAAGCTAAAAACAAAGTTTTTAGCTTTTTAATAATTTTCACAAATCCAATAAAACTACAAAATCATTCAACTTTCTTTAAAGAATTTAAATCTAAAGTAATAAGGCTCTTAAACTCGTCTTGCAAATAAATAAAATTATTTCTCACAGAAAAACTAGTAAAAGGCAAGATTTTATTCTCTGAAAGAATAAACTGATCTAAACTTTTAGGAGAGAATTTAGCCAATCTCCAATCATTATTACTATCCTTAACAACTACCAAAATCATTTTAGAGTCAACATAAAGAGATGAATTTTTATTAATCTCAAAATTAGACTCTGATATCACTTTTAAATTCTCAAGTTTATTAAGTATCTGAAGCTTGGCTTTCCCTGAATCCATTTTAATAACAACTAAATCTTTTTCACGTTCATAAATTCCATACCGGTGAATGCCTTGTTGAGTACTTTTTTGGAGTCTAACACCAGTAGTTAAATCAATAAGTTGGAGCGTTCCTAAATTTGTAATTGGATCGATAACCTCCAAAAATACAGGACTACTGGAATCTGTAGACATAGTAGTCAAATCCCTATTTAAAAAATCAGATTGGCTTTTAATTGGGGACTTAGTTTCTTGCAAGTCAACATCTTTGTTATCTACGCCCGATTTTGAATCAATGTCTTTATAAGAAGAATTATCTAAAGGTGATGATTCGCTATCATTGTTGTTAGACTTGGAAATTTTATCTACTTTATCAACCTCAGAAACAGGTTTTAAATCTTTTTTACTATCTAATTTTTTATCCCCAGATAATTTTTCATCTTCAAGTGTCATAAGATTTTTGTTATTATTTAAATCATCTAAACTTGCCTGTGATTTGCCTTTGATTACTTCTTCTTCCTTGCCTTCAATTTTTTCTTTACTAGAATCTTTAGAATTTAAATCTCGATTAAGATCTAATGCTTTATCTTTACTTTTTAAAAGCTCTTCATCATTTTTTTTGATTTCAATTTGCTTTTCAATTTCTCTTTTTTGATTTTCATCACTAGTTTCTTTAAGCTGCTCCTGCAAATCTTCTAGGCTCTCTTTTATCTGTAGCTGTTTATCAGCTTTAGGAGAACTTACATCACCAGGTTTTGGCAAATTCTTTTCTTTATTAATCTCGTTAATATCCTCTTGAATCTTCTCTCTAACAGTATCCCTTTGAATATCTAAATTATCTTCATAAGAATCTAATTTTTGTTGGGCTTTATCAAGATTGATTATCTTTTTATCCAGTTCTTCTTTTTGTTTCTTTTTAGCATCAACCTGACTTTCAATCTCTTTTCTATGTTCTTCATCTGTAGCCTTTTCAAGCTGATCTCTTAAATTCTCAATAGTCTCTGTTATATTAGAATCACTTTCATGAATATTGTCTAATTCAAGATCAATTTTATCTTGATCTGCTTTATGGGTTTCGCCTTGAATGTCTGTAATATCTCTTGCAAAGTTAACACCTGCTTCATTCTCACTCAAAAGAGCTGACACCACTTTATCTGTAACTAAACTGTCAATATCAATGTCAGACTCAACATTTCCAGATAAAATATTTTTTTTAAGAGGAATAAATATTTGTGTATTACCAGCCCATTGACTGTACACCCTGGAAAGACCTGCATTTCCTTTGGTTAAAGACTTCAAAGCAGGCTCAATATAAAAACCTTTATAATAATCCAAATCTCCCCTATAAACAGCATTATATATTGTAATAACCTTAGCAATTAATTCCGCACTAGATCTCTCATAATCGAAAGACTTCATTAAATACCCTGTAAGAATTCTTCTTAGATTTAAGATGCTATCAAGCTGTGACTTAATGCCAATAGAAAAAACATCAACACTTGCTTTTTTATCTTGATCATCAATAAATCTATTAATAAAATATTTACCATAATAGCTTGAGCTGCTATTGGAATTGATTAACGGCCTTGCTAAAAACTCCCCAATACCCACTATCTGTTCGTATGTATTTGTAGAATCATAAGGACCTTTATAATTTACAAACTCAAGATCCATATTAACAAAATCCTTTAATTTCTCCTTATCAACTTCCCTTGCATTAAGAGGAAGTCCATTCAAAAAGATAAGAAAAAAACTAAAGATTAGTAACATTTTTTTCATAAAAGAAATTCTCCTATAAATTTAATTATAATCTACCTTACCAACTAAATTCACTAATTTAAACCTAATTTTAACATAATCAGATTTATATACAAAACAGCTATTCAGTCTTGAATGCTTGAAATAATTTCATTAATATAATTGTTAATATTTTCAGAAAAATTTTGCCGTCTCATAAACATTAATAAATTTAGATACTTATGTTTACAAAGTTTAAGAAGTTTGTCTGTTGAATTTAAAATTATATTTCTCAAATTTAAGATTACAGAATAAGCTATTTCTAAATTGCCTTGGTAATTTAACACTATATGCTGGATGTAGTTATATATAATACAATTTTGCCCATAATAATTTTCAAACTTGGTAATAGTTTGCACTATGGTAATTATATTATTAATATCTCTTTCTCTAATTGCTAAATTAATAAAACTCTTAATTGAAAATTCATCATTAACATATACAAAATATCTATAAAGCTTGCCCCTTGAAATAATTCTATCAAATCCCTTTTCTGGCAAAAGCCACACATTAAAAGCTTTTTTATATAAATTTAAATATTTTTTGGGGAAATTTCCATCTTTATTTGCAAGAAAATCTAAAATCCCTAAAAATTTATCATAAGCAGCATCACTATAGCTAGAATTAAGAATTTCATCAAGAAGTAAATAATTTTCATCATAATCTACAAAACCCTTCTCTTTTAAATCTATCCTACCTTGATTGTATTTATTACCTCTAAAATGATTCCATACACTAACATCAAACTCTTTGTCGTATTCGTAATAATAAGTACTAAGAACCCAATCGCCCCCCCCTACGACAATAATACCCGAATTAGCAGTAAGTCCTGACAAATCCTTAAGATTAGCATCTACAAAAGATGGCTCAAAATCTTCTTCAAAAGACAAAATTCCATTTGATTTGGTTGAAATTAAAAGATTTCTATTATTATAAAGAATAGCTTTCTCAATCTCAAGGTTCATTTTTTTTTTGAATTTAAGCTTAAAATTTCTACTTAAATTAAAAAGTATACCAACACTTGAAATTGCTACATATTCGCCATTAAACTTTTCAAACAAAAAATTAATAGGAAAGCCTAGCTTAACAGAGTTAACAACTTCTCCAAAATCTCTCCCATAAGCAACAATATGACCTGACTTATGACCAACAACTACCTCTTTTTTTGTATTTATCATTAACAAAAAAGGAAAAGCAACCAGCCTGGAAAACCATTTCTTATTACCCAAAGAATCAAACAAAAATATTTCATCATTTTCACTTGCAATGCAAAAATCACCATTATCAAAAACTACAGGAGAAGTAACAGATCTGCCACCTAAGTTGACTTCAAATATTTTTTTCCCACTATTTAAATCAATAGAAACAACCTCCTTATTAACAAGAGGGATTAAAATGCTAGCATTACCTATGGCAGGAGGATGCAAAGGTGAAAATTTGAGCTTATACTTCCAAACAAGCTTTCCTCTTTTGATCTTTTGAACTTCATTTCTAACTGTAATAACATAATACCCATTATCAAAATCTTTCAAAAGAAAAGGATGTGGAACCCTATTTAATCTATAAGAATATTTTTTTTCAAATGACATTGTATAAGTAGTCAACCACCTATCTTTTGTTAAAACCGTAATAGTATCACGTTTTTCATCAATAATTGGATTGCCCACAATTTTACCAGTTAATGCTTTTTGAAAATATAAATTAATATTAGAATAAAGCCTTAAAAAAGAAGTTGAAAAGACAAATATGAAAAGTACACATCTCAAAATAAAAAACCTTTTAACTTTTAAAAAAACTGCTGCTAAAGATTAAAACCAGCATTATCACCATAAAGGCTATTTCTCAGATCCCTAATCTTAGTATCATCAACATACTCAGAAAAATTCATGTGTCGATCAATTATTCCATTGGGAGTAAACTCGATAATTCTATTAGCAACAGTATCTATAAATTGATGGTCATGAGATGTAAAAAGAACAACTCCTTTAAACTCCTTAAGCCCAGCATTTAAAGATGTAATTGCTTCAAGATCTAAGTGGTTTGTAGGCTGATCTAGTATTAAAACATTTGCTCCGCTAAGCATAACCTTAGCAAGCATACATCTTACTTTTTCTCCTCCTGAGAGAACATTTACTTTTTTTAAAGCTTCGTCTTGACTGAAAAGCATTCGACCTAAAAATCCTCTAATATAAGTTTCATCTTGTTCTTTTGAATACTGACGCAACCAATCAACTAAATTTAAATCTAAATCGAAATATTTTCCATTATCCTTATTAAAATATGAAAAATTAACAGTAGAGCCCCATTCATAATGACCTTTATAATTTTTATCTTCATTTGTAATAATGTCAAACAAAAAAGTTGCAAACATGGGATTTCCCAAAAAAATAATCTTTTGCTGGGGTTCAACAACAATACTAAATTTATTTAAAATTAAATTCCCTTCAAATTCTTTTATCAAATTTTTAATTGTAAGAACATTTTTACCAAGCTCTCTTTCGCTTTTGAAATTAACATAAGGAAACTTCCTTGAAGAAGGTTTCAAATCTTCAACCCTTATTTTTTCAATCAACTTTTTCCTTGATGTTGCTTGCCTAGACTTAGACGCATTGCTAGAAAATCTTTGAATAAATGCCTTAAGTTCAGCAATTTTATCTTCAGATCGCTTTTTAGCATCTTTTAGTTGCTTGTTTAAAATCTGGCTTGTTTCATACCAAAAATCATAATTTCCAAGATACACTTGAATCTTTCCATAATCAATATCAACAATATGGGTGCAAACTTGATTTAAAAAATGTCTATCGTGAGACACAACAATAACTGTATTTTCAAAATTAATTAAAAACTCTTCTAACCATTTAACAGATTGTAGATCAAGATTATTGGTAGGCTCATCAAGAAGCAATATATCAGGATCACCAAAAAGCGCTTGCGCTAAAAGAACTCTAACCTTTAAAGACCCTTCAATATCGCTCATTAAATTATTATGAATTGACTCATCTATTCCAAGACCTTTAAGAAGAACTGCCGCATCAGATTCAGCCTCGTATCCTCCAAGCTCTGAAAATTCTGCTTCGAGCTCCCCGGCTCTAATTCCATCCTCATCGCTAAAGTCAAGTTTATTGTAAATTTCATCTTTTTCCCTTTGAACAGAATAAAGTCTTTTGTGACCCATAATAACAGTATCTATAACCTTATATGCATCATAGGCAAATTGATCTTGTTCAAGAGCCGCTACTCTTTGATTTTTAGGAATAAATATTTCACCCTTAGTAGATTCAATCATTCCACCTAGTACTTTTAAAAACGTGCTTTTTCCTGCCCCATTAGCACCAATTATTCCATAACAATTTCCAGAAGAAAATTTAATATTTACATCTTTGAATAAAACTCTCTCTCCAAATGCAACTTCCAAATTATTTACAGTTATCAAACCATTACCCTGCCTAAAATTGATATTCTAATAAGAAAATTATCTTGAAAATTAATTTAATTTTCAAGCACTATATAAATATATTGACTCAACTCTCAATTTTTTCGTATATTTAATATTATTAACATAAGGAGATGTTTGAAATGAAGAATATTAAGCCTTTAGCTGATAGAGTTTTAATAAAAATCAAAGAAGCTGAGAGTAAAACAATCTCAGGACTTTACATACCAGAAAATGCAAAAGAAAAAACAAATATTGGAACAGTTATAGCCATCGGCTCTAAGAAAGAAGAGATCACTGTAAAAGTTGGCGATACTGTACTTTATGAAAAGTATGCAGGAGCTGCTGTAAAAATCGAAAATAGAGAACATTTAATACTAAAAGCAAAAGAAATAGTTGCAATAATAGAAGAGTAAGAAGCTAAGTTTAGCCACTTAGCTTTAAGCTTAATAAAAAATGTATCATAAAAATTACTGAAAATAGGGTTTTAGTATGAATAAAAAAATGGCTGCGACTTAAAAAGAAAGTAAAAATGGTGCAAAGTTTTGTATTTTTAAAAGAAGAATTATTAAAATTTATAAATACTTATAAATCAAAATTTTTATTAAGACTTGCGGCCTTGAATTAAGATTGCAAGTTTATCATAAAAACTTATTATTCTGATCAATCAAATTAAAAATTTCAAGCTTACAGGATGCTGTAAGCTTGAAAAAGTGAACTTAAATGAAAAATCTAATTTTTAAAGAGAAAACCATATATTCAAGCAAATTTGATGACATATATTACAATCCAAAGTATGGAATTGAAGAGAGTTTTTATACATTTATTAAAGGTTGCAATCTGGATTTAGAATTAAAAACAAAAGAAAATCTTTTAATAGCAGAGTTAGGATTTGGAACAGGATTAAACTTTATATGTCTTTTAAAATTCATAAAAGAAAACAACATAACCTCAAAGATTAATTATTATTCTATAGAAAAATTTCCACTTAAAAAACACACAATAATGCAAATTTCAAAATTCTTCACTAAAGAGATCCCTTATTTCAAATTAATGTTAAAACGTTATCCTAAAATTCCAAAAAAAAATTTAAAACTAAAAATAACAGAAAATGTTAATTTAAAAATTTTAATTGGAAGTGCTAAAATAAAAATTAAAGAAATTCCAAAAAATGTAGAATACTGGTTTTTAGATGGATTTAATCCTAAAAAAAACCCTGAAATGTGGAACAATGAAATATTTAATTTAATTGCTAAAAAAAGCAGTCCAGAATGCAAACTTTCAACATTTTCCTCTGCACGAATCGTAAAAGATGGCTTAAAACTTGCTAATTTCAAATACATCCATATAGAAAAAGGATTTGGAAATAAAAGGCATATGATAAGGGCTCAAAAAACTAAAAAATTACTTTTTTAATGCCTTAGACAAAAATCAAAATTCTAGACAAAAACCTAATACAAAAATATTCAACGAATATGATACACTATAAAATAGCAAAAAGGAGAAATTTAATGTCAAAAAAAGTATTTGCTATAGTTTTAGTATTTTTAATATCTAATAATTATATTTTTGCAAAAGACACAATCAAGGATTTGTTTTTTATAAAAGATATATCAATAAAAAAAGAAAAATATTCTGAAGTCCTAAGTAATGCGAGCCTTGAGGGTATTATTGAAATTGAACATAAGGGATCATACATTAAAGATTATGATTCAAAAGTTAAACTTATCCTAAAAGAAAACGGATATAGAAGAAATTTTAGCTTTTTCAATCTTTTAAATACTAGCAATATAATCAGAAGTTTAAGCTTATTTGACGAGAGACCAAAAAGCATTAAAGAAAATGAAATCATATTATTGGGCACAAAAATGATTAAAGAAAATCCCAATAGACGATACAAAGACGATGATGATTTTGAATTAAAGCTAAGCACAACTCGAAAAGGTAATCAAATTTATTTAATTCTTGATTTTGATTTTCTCTTTAGTCGAAGAAAAACGTTTCCATCAATTTATATCAAAGAAGAAGATGTATCAACAATAATAAACAGCTTCATAAAACTACAAGATTCAAACTTTTTATCCCCTCAAACATTCCCTAACAATTAGGAGTGCAAAATAGCTATTAACAAAAAGCATAACTTTTGCTTAAAGTTAAAGGCTAGCCCAATAAATTAATTACATAAACAATTAGGAGTGCAAATGCTATTAACAAAAAGCACACCTTTTTGCTTAAAGTTAAAGGCTAGCCCAATAAATTAATTACATAATAATTTTTCACCTTTTTTACAGATTTTTTAAATTAAAAATATACCTATTTATCTTATCAATTAAAGAAGAAAATTCTACAAATTTTAATTTTTCAGATTCAATAATTTCTTTAGGAGCATTCATTAAAAAATTTTCATTTTCAAGTTTCTTTGAAACAGAAATCTTAAGCATTTTATACTTTTCAAGCTGCTTTTTAAGCCTTATTAACTCCTTAGTTTTATTTATCAATGACCTAACATCTGCATAAATTTCAAAACCAACTGCAGGCACACCAAGCATGTCATCATAATTTTCATTATAAAATATATTTTTAAAATTAATCATCTTTTTTGCAATGCTTTCATTAGCCTTAAAGTATCTCCCATATTTAAAGTCAACATCAAACTTCAAAGCAACATCGATCTCAACACTAGAAGATATATTAAATTCACTCTTAAGTGTTCTAACAGCCACAATGAAAGTTTTAAATACTTTAAAACTTTCAAATTCTTCTTGAAAATTGTTAGCAATATCAAAACTTGGATATTCACTTAAGGCTAAAATATCTCCTTTTTCTGAAAATTCAGAAAAAATTTTTTCTGTAACAAAAGGAATAAACGGATGTAAAATTAACAATACTTTTTTAAGAAAAAATAACAACTTAGAAACAGCCATATTCTGAATATCAACATTTTCACTATTCAAATCAATTTTACTAATTTCAATATACCAATCACAAAAATCATTCCAAAAAAACTCGTAAACAAATTTTGAAGCTTCATTGTATTTATAATTTGCAAAAGAAGACTCTACACCAAGAATGGTTGAATTTAAGCTTGTAAGCAACCATTTGTCAATGTCATTAAATTCCAAATCATTTACTATTTCTCTATTTTTTAAATTTAAAAGAATAAATTTAGAAGCATTAAAAACTTTGTTTGCAAATTTAGCTCCAAGCATAAAATCTTTAGCATCAATATTTAAATCTTGACCTTGAACAGATAAAAAGGATAAAGTAAATCTCAAAGAATCACTTCCATACTTATGAATAATGTCAAGAGGATCTATTCCATTGCCTAAAGACTTTGACATTTTTTTACCTTGTTTATCACGCAAAAGAGGGGTAATATAAACATCTTTAAAAGGAATTTGCCCTGTAAATTCTAATCCCGCCATTACCATTCTTGCAACCCAAAAAAATATTATATCGTAAGCTGTAATCAAGGTATTTGTTGGATAATAATTTTTAAAATCAACAGTATCATCAGGCCATCCAAGCGAAGAAAAAGGCCATAGCCAAGAAGAAAACCAAGTGTCAAGAACATCTGGATCTTGAACAAACCTCTTGCCCTTATTCTTTTCATCTAAAGAAGGATCAGTATCACTAACAATAATCTCAGATGTATCAATATTGTACCAAGCTGGTATTCTATGTCCCCAAACAAGCTGCCTTGATATACACCAATCTCTAATATTTGATAACCAATATTTATATGTATTTTCCCACTTTTTAGGATAAAATTTTAATTCACCATTCTCTAAAGCCTTTAACGCTTTGTCTGCTAAAGGCTTCATACTCACAAACCACTGAGTAGACAAATAAGGTTCAATAACCTCACCCGATCGATAACAATGACCAACCTGTTGTCTATGTTTTTTTACACATTGTAAAAATCCTTTTTCCATTAATTCTATCTCTATTTTAGATCTTGCATCCTTTATCCTTAATCCTTGATACTGTAAAGGAACATTTTTATTAAGTTTCCCATCTTGAGTTAAAATATTAACCTTGGGAATATTATGCCTTTTTGAAATTTCAAAATCATTAGGATCATGTGCAGGAGTAACTTTTAAAGCCCCAGTACCAAAGGTGCTATCAACATAAAAATCTGCAATAATTTTTATTTTTTTAGTTGTCAAAGGAATAGTAACATCTTTGCCAACTAAAGACTTATATCTCTCATCATTGGGATTAACAGCAATAGCAGCATCCCCAAACATCGTCTCGGGTCTAGTTGTTGCAATCTCAATAAAAGAAGAATCATCAATAAAATATTTAACAAAATAAAGTTTACCATCAACTTCTTTGTATTCAATCTCTTCATCACTAACAACACTACCAGATCCAGGATCAAGATTAACAAGATACTCACCCCTATAAATCAAGCCTTTAGAATATAAATCCTTAAAAACCTTGTTAACAGCCTTACAAAGACTCTCATCAAGAGTAAACCTTTCTCTTGAGTGATCATAAGATGCCCCAAGTTTTTTTATCTGATTAAC
Organism: [Borrelia] turdi; assembly: GCF_008828755.2. GTDB lineage: Bacteria > Spirochaetota > Spirochaetia > Borreliales > Borreliaceae > Borreliella > Borreliella turdi. The sequence goes on from NZ_QBLM01000001.1 coordinate 158,965, forward strand.
AATTATGCTTCTATGCTTATCTTTTAATTTAAAAATTTCTCGAACAAGCTCTTCTCTTTCAAAATCATCCTTACTTTTACCAATATTTTTAAGATGTCTTTCAAAAACAGCCTGTGTTGCTATTCCTGCATGATCTGTTCCAAAAAGCCACAAAGTATTGTGTTTTTTCATTCTTTTATACCTTACAAGAACATCTTGTAAAACAAAATTAAGAGCATGCCCCATGTGCAATATACCAGTAACATTAGGAGGAGGCGCAACCATACTAAATTTTTTAAATAAAGAATTATCTGGAAAAAAAACATTATTTTTAAGCCACTTGTTATAAATTTCATCTTCAAATGCCTTAGAATCATATTTTTCAAGAGATATACAATTCATTGTTTTAAATCTCCTACCATATCAATAACGTTTAAATTTTCAAAAAGCTCTTCATAAGTTTTTGAATTTATAAGATTTGAGAAATACTTACTCTGTTTTTCCTTCTCAGTAAAATATATCTTAAAATATTTTTTAAGTTTATTAAAATCTTTTCCAAGCCCCCAAGTAGCATGAAAATCCTTTATATGGAATTTTAATATATTTAACCTAAAATTTAAATTACTATCCAAAAAGTGTTTTGAAGAGAATTTGAATAAATTTAAATTCTTAAAAATTCCACGACCAAACATAATTCCATCAATTAAATATTTATCAACATAATATCTAGCATCCTTTAGACTCAAAACATCTCCATTGCCAATAATCAGCGTAGAAGGACTAATATCATTTCGCAATTTAACAAGTTCATAAAAAATATCAAAATTAACAGGACCGTCACTCTGATTAACGGCAAGTCTTGGATGAACCGTTAACATATCAATTCCAAAGCCCAACAAAAACCCTAGCCAATCATCAACTTCTGGATATGAAAATCCATGCCTGGTTTTAACACTAAGGGGTAAATTAAATTTCGCGCAAGCTTCTTTGCTTGCCAGGATTATTTCTTTAGCCAAAGATTTATTATTAATTAAAGCTGAACAAACTCCTTTTTTAATTATCTTACTCTTAGGACAACCCATATTAATATCAATCCCCCAAAACCCCTTGCCTCCTAATATTTCTATTGCTCTATAAAATTGCTCGGGAATATTGCCCCAAATTTGAGCAATTAAAGGCCGATTAAGTTCATTGGGCTTTAAAAAAATATGCTGAATAGATTGTTTTGAACCATTTAAAATTCCTTTTACAGAAATAAATTCAGTAAAATAAATATGAGGCTCTCCTTCTCCAGATCCTATTAAGTGAATTAAATTTCTAAAAACAGTATCGGTAACATCCTCCATTGGAGCCAAAATCATAATTGGAAGAGGAATATCAAATAAAAACTTCATAAAATAACTATATAATAATAAAATAGAACTTTAATCAAAGCAAAACAGTTACTTAATAGATTTAAATTTTTTTAAAAAACATTACAATTTTTAGAATAAAAAACCACTATAAAAGAATTGATAATAAATATTATCATAAGATTTTAAAAAGTCGATAAACAATTTTTATAAAAAAATTTAAAAAATTAATCCATAACAAGACTCTCGCCCGGAACCCTGGTCTTTCTTACTAAAGTATCTTTATATCCAGCAGATTTAATCAACTCTATATTTCTTTGAACATTATCAGCACTCGTAGGAATAAAAACAGTATAAAACGGCCCATGAGAATTTACCACAACAAAAAGACCTGCTTTTTTTAATATTCGATAAGCTCTATCAGCATAATCTTTTTTTCTATAAGATCCAACTTGTATATAAAAATCTGTTTCTTTGTCAGCAGAAATTGAATAATCGGCTGACAAATTTGAAGATTTATTAATAGAAATATTCTTCTCTGATTGCCTGGTTTTCTTTTCTTCTTCAATCTCAGGAGTATTAAATGCTTTTTTAAAATCACCAGATTTTGATACAGAAGGTCTTTTTTCATTTACACTTTCAATGACTTCGATTTTTACAGGAGCAACTCCTATTCCTAAAAAATCAAGCTTCTCAGCGGCATGTTTTGATAAATCAATTATTCTATCTTTCCTAAAAGGACCTCTATCATTAATTCTTACAACAACTGATCTATTATTTAAAAGATTTGTAACCTTCACAGCAGTGTTAAAAGGCAATTCTTTATGAGCAGCAGTAAGAGCCATCATATCAAATTTTTCGCCATTAGCAGTAGTTTTCCCATGAAAAGCTTCGCCATACCATGAAGCAAGACCTACTGTAGCGGAATTTATATAAGAAGTAACAAAAAAAAATATAAACAGAAAAATAAAGCTTCTATTATCTCTTAAGATGGCATCAATTAAATTTCTCATAATGTTCATTATAATATAAAAACATATTTCAATAAACAATTGAACTCACAAATTGCTTATTTGCATTTTTTTTGATTTAATTATAAAAAGAAAAAAGTCTAAAAAATGATATCAACAGAAATAATCACCAGCAATCAAATACAAAAAGCAGCAAAGCTTATCAAAATAGGAGAGCTTGTTGTATTCCCAACAGAAACAGTTTACGGAATTGGCGCAAATGCTTACAATGAAGATGCTGTAAAAATGATTTTTTTAGTAAAAAAAAGACCTATTAACAATCCTTTGATAGTACACGTCGACACAGTAAAAAAAATAAAAGAATTATCAGAATATATTCCCAAAAGTGCGCTAATGCTAATTAAAAGATTTAGTCCAGGCCCTTTAACTTATGTTCTTAAAAAATCTGTAAAGATATCCAGATTTGTAAGTGGAAACTTAGACACAGTGGCAATAAGAATTCCTGCAAATAAAATAGCTTTAAACTTAATCAAAACATCTAAAGTCCCCATAGTAGCGCCATCTGCAAATATATCAAAAAGACCAAGCTCAACAAACTTTGAAATGGCCTTAAAAGAATTAAATGGACTTGTAAAGGGAATAATAAAGACAGAAAAAAGCAAAGACTTTAACATTGGAATCGAATCAACTGTAATTGGATTTGACCTAAAAGATAATGTGCTAATATTAAGACCGGGTGCAATAACAAAAAACATGATAGAAAAAGAGCTAAAAGGAAAATATACAGTAAATTATGCACAAACAAAAATAGAATTAGAAAAATCACCCGGCAACGTAATAGAACATTACAAACCAAAAATTCCTGTCTATTTATTTAAAGGTCAAGACAACATAAGAAAATATTTAAACAAAGATACAAAAATACTTATCACAAAACCTACTCTAAAATCCTATTTATTTAACTTTTTGTGGGATAAAAAAAATATTACGGTATTTAATACTCTTGAAGAATATGCACAAAATCTTTACAAAGAGTTAGTCAATTCTGAGAACAACTATAAACAAATCCTTAGTGAATTCTTAAAAGACGAAGAACTTGGATACTCGATAAACAATAGAATCAGAAAAGCTAGTTCAAATAGATTTATTAAATAAAAATAAAGCTAAATTATTCTTTTAAAAATTTAAATCGTCTAAAACATAGTACAACAAACTTCTTCTCCACACAACCTTAACGAACCAGTAAATTAACAATCAAATAAACTTAACCCGATTATTACAAAGCAAATTTTCACATAACCATAAGAAAAAATTCAATCTTTTGATTAATTAAAATAATCATGGATTAGCATAGTATATTCAAGGGGTATTTTGTCCTCATCAAAAGCAATACCAAGCGCGAAAACCTTTCCATTGGGCGTCTGGATAACACTTAAACTTTTTGATTTACCCTCAATAAAAATCTCTTTATCCATAAATTCAAAACTAAAAATCAAATCAATTGAATCATCCTTGACATTCCCATAATCAAAAGAAGAAATTATTAAAGCACCCCCATAAGATAAATCTTTTATTAAGCATTTATGTTTTAATCCATTAAACTTGATAAAAGCTTTATCAGAGTCAATTTTTAGCTTTCTAATAGAATCTTTATCAACAATAATTCTCTCATGAATTCTTTGATTTTGCCCAAGTTTTAAATCAAGAAGTTTTCCAACCTTAATAGCAATCTCTTCTGGCACAGGAGATAAAAATTCCAACGTTAATAAATTGTATTCTTTATCTTGAGAAGAATAAGCAGAGGCGCTTAACAGTTTTACAGACAAAAAGGGAAAAAAAGCCGTGCTATTCTTGGAATCTGAATTTTTCTTAAGTTGAATAGAGCCTAAATTTTTATTTTTAGCCAAAGCGGGCAATACAGTATCTTCTTGAAAAATAAGCTTAAGAGAATCCATAGAAATAGAATAAATTACTCCAAGCGCAGAATAAACACCTATCTTCATCTCAATAGTATTGCGAAGATTTAAAAAACTATTTATCTCTGTACTCATTTTAATTTCTTTGCCCCTATACTTAGCTCCATAATCTCTTATTTTTCTAGATAAAAGCATAAACCTCTCCTTTCTCCTTTTTTTTTAATATAAAAATAAAAATACTAAACAGAGTTTAAAACTGCTTTAAATAGCTTTAAACCAATAAAATTATAGACAAACTTAATCAACAATCAACAAATCTACTCTTAAAATCAAAACATAACATCACCCAACTCTTACAACTTACAACATACATCATTTGTTTAATTAATAAAATTAAAAATGGTGTTTACATAGTGTAAAATTATAACAATAATTTTACACTATAACAATCAACTTATAATATTATTAATTCTTATACACTTATAGTATACTTTAGTAAAAAGTATGAAATTAAATAGACTTGATTTGAAAAAAATAAATAAGCATAAGCTACTTATTTATTTAACATATTTCACAGTTAGTTTTTCTATTATCGCAGTGTCATTAGCAATATCTAAGACTATAAACATACAAAAAGATAAAAATTTCGGATATGTAAACCCAGCAGTTCCTTCAAGGCTTTTAGATATCAATGGAAAACAAATAACTCAATTTATATCTGATGAGAATAGAGAATTAATGCCTTTGAGAAAAATGCCTGACAATCTAATTAATACACTCTTAATACGAGAAGATATTGGTTTTTTTTCTCATCGAGGTTTTTCCTTGATAGGAATATTTAGAGCCGCATTTAATATTATTCTTGGTAGATATTTTTCAGGAGGCAGTACACTAACCCAACAACTTGCAAAGCTTCTCTACACAAATCAAGCAAGAAGATCTATTTTGAGGAAATTACATGAAATATGGTGGGCAATTCAACTTGAAAAAAAACTCTCAAAATACGAAATATTAGAAAAGTACCTTAATAAAGTTTATTTTGGAAACGGCAACTATGGAATAGTTGCAGCATCAAAATTCTTTTTTGGCAAAAGTGTAAATAAAATCAATACAGCAGAATCCGTGATGATGATAATCCAACTCCCAAATGCAAAACTTTATTCTCCTCTTTACAATCCAGAATTTTCAAAAAAAATACAGCGTGCAGTTTTAAACCAAGTTGTATCAAATGGAATAGTAAAAGCCGAAATTGCTGAAAAAGAATTTAATGAATATTGGCAAAATTATGATTGGACTAGAATGGCTGATACATCTGCGGTTTCAAACAAAAAAGACCAGGCCCCTTATTTCTCTGAATACATAAGACAAAAAATACTGAAATATTTACCAGATGGCGCAAATATATATAAGGATGGATACTCAATATACTCAACTCTTGACCTTGAAGCACAAAAATATGCAGATAAAGTTACAAACGATATGATTACTAAAGCAAGAACAATGCATAATTTAAATAGATCATCTGAAACAATAATTATTAATTCAGAAATTGTCCCTGTAGTAGATGCAATATCAGATTTATTAGGAATTAAAAATTTAAGAATAAATGGAAGGCAATATAAAAAACTAAGAAAAAGAAAATTTTACGAAGACAATATTGATCTAATTGCAAGCTTTGGGGCAATACTTGGAATTGATAAAATAGATAAAGCAACAAAAGAATATATTATTAAAAATAAATTAACACCAAAACTCATTGCACAGCCTGAAGGAGCAATGATAGCAATAGACACAACAAGCGGAGCAATAAGAGCAATGGTTGGGGGAAGTGGCCATGCTAAAGACAATGAATTTAATCGAGCCACACAAGCAAAAGTTCAACCTGGAAGTGCATTTAAAACATTATATTTTGCAGCCGCAATAGATCTAAAAAAAATAACAGCCGCCACGATGTTTTCAGACTCCCCGGTAGCATTTCTAAATAAAAACGGAGAAGTTTATGCTCCAGAAAATTATGGTGGCAAATGGCGAGGTAACGTTTTAACACGACAAGCATTAGCTTTGTCTTTAAATATTCCATCATTGAGAATATTAGACAAACTGGGTTTTGACTCTGCGATTAGCTACTCCTCAAAACTACTAGGAATAAAAGATCCAAAAGAAATAGAAAAAACATTCCCAAAAGTTTACCCACTAGCACTCGGTGTAATATCGGTTTCTCCAATCCAAATGGCAAGAGCATTTGCAATTTTAGGAAATAGTGGTAACGAAATCGAACCTTATGGAATAAGATACATTGAAGACAGAACTGGAAGAATAATAACAAATGAAGAAGCAAACATATTAGCTAAAATAAAAAATAAAGAACATCAAACTCAAATAGTGTCTCCTCAAGCTGCTTATATCATTACAGATATGATGAAATCAACAATTCAATACGGAACCTTAGCAAATCAAAGATATACAAATCTCAAAAATTTTAAATCTGACATTGCTGGAAAATCAGGAACAACCCAAAATTGGGCAGACGGATGGGCAATAGGATACTCCCCTTATATAACAACAGCATTTTGGGTTGGATTTGACAAAAAAGGATATTCACTAGGAATATCTGGAACAGGAACAGGATTGGCGGGGCCTAGTTGGGGAGAATTCATGGCAGAATATCACAAAAACCTACCTAAAAAAGTTTTTGTAAAACCTTCAGGAATAATTAGTATCCCTGTACAAGCAGAAACAGGACTATTACCAGAAGAAATTGCTGAGGAGAAAATAATAAATGAACTATTTATTTCTGGCACCCAACCAATTGAAAAATCAAAATACTATGAAAATAAATTGAAATTTAAAAATACAATGGAATTTAATATATATGGAATTGATGAGATTAACAACAACGAAATTAATTTTGACACTCCAGAATTTGAATATCTTGATAATAATCTTGAAAACCTAAACAACAACAATAATAATAATCTTGAAAACCTAAACAACAACAATAATAATAATCTTGAAAACCTAAACAACAACAATAATAATAATCTTGAAAACCTAAACAACAACAATAATAATAATAATAATAAAAAAAATAACGATGAAATAGAAATTAACATTCAAGAACCCTTAAATGAAATAGAAAATAAAAATTTACAACAAGGTCCAATAAACATTAACAACAATAATAAAGAAGAAATGTTTATTAAAAACACCAAAGAAATTAAAGACGAAGTCATTGTTAATAAAAGAAAAACAGAAGAACAAGACAAAAAAGAATTAGATTTACACAACAATGAAAATAAGAAAATTAACAATAAAGACGTCAACGGAGAAGATATCCAATTGGATTAAAACAATATGTTAATAGATATAGATCAAATAAAAATAAAAAAAAGAATTAGAAAAAATGTAGGAGACATTGAAACTCTTAAAAACAGTATTATAAAGCATGGATTAATTTATCCAATAATAATAGATAAAAATAAAAATTTAATAGCGGGATTTAGAAGATATCAAGCCTTAAAAGAAATCGGATATAAAGAAGCTGAAGTAAAGGTAATCTCAATTGAAAACAAAAAAACTTTACTTGAAATTGAGCTTGATGAAAATAATGTCAGAAAATCATTTACAAAAAGTGAAGCAAACGAAGGTGAAGCTTACTTAAAAATTTATTCTGAAAGTAATTTAATAATAAGATTCCTTAAATTTATTATCTTAAAAATTAAAAACATATGGAAAAGAAAAAATAGAAAAATTTAAACCATAGAAAAGGGGTGTGTTTATGATAAATTACAAAAATCTTAATGAACTTGAAAATTTCAAAGTTCTTGAAGGAATTGCTCCAGAAATGCTAAAAACCGCATTAACTGGAAAAAGAATAAAAGAGTACGACATTACACTAGAAGGGGATAAAGTGCATTATAATTATGCTTCAAAGCAAATTAATGAAAACCACCTTAAAATTTTTCAAAATTTAAGCGATGAAGCAAATTTAATAGAAAAATATAAAGAAGTACTTGATGGGAAAAGAGTCAATATTAGTGAAAATAGAAAAGTCCTACATCACCTTACAAGAGGACAAATTGGTAAGGACGTAATAGAAGACAATAAAGAAAATATGAGAGAATTTTTCCAATCAGAACTTGAAAAAATATATAATTTTGCAAAGCAAATCCATTCTGGAAATATTAAAAGTGCAAATGGTAAAAAGTTTAAAAATGTAGTTCAAATAGGAATTGGTGGATCCAGCCTAGGACCTAAAGCGCTTTATAGCTCAATAAAAAATTATGCAAAAAAACACAATCTGGCTTTAATGAATGGCTATTTCATTTCAAACATTGATCCAGACGAATCAGAAGAAGTGTTAAATAGCATTAATGTTGATGAAACGCTTTTTATTATTGTCTCAAAAAGTGGAAACACATTAGAAACCAAAGCTAATATGCAATTCTTAATAAACAAATTAAAATTAAATGGCATAAAAGAATATAAAAAACAAATAGCCATCATAACACTCAAGAATAGCATGTTAGCACTAGAGGAAAAAGGATATCTTGAACATTTCTTCATGCACGATTCAATAGGTGGAAGATTTTCTCCAACATCATCAGTTGGGCTTACGCTACTTACTCTTTGCTTCACAGAAAAAATTGTAAAAGAAATTATAAAAGGGGCCAATAAAACTGATAAAAAATCATTAAATAAAAACGTAAAAGACAATGCACCTCTATTAGCAGCACTAATTAGTATATACGAAAGAAATGTTCTCAACTACAGTAGCAACTGCATCATTGCTTATTCTAAGGCAATGGAAAATTTTTATCTTCACTTACAACAGCTTGAAATGGAAAGCAATGGGAAAAGTGTAAACAGGTTTAACGAAACAATAAACTATAAGACTGTAAGAATAATTTGGGGGGGCATTGGAACAGATGTTCAACACTCATTCTTTCAAATGCTTCATCAAGGAACAGATATAGTTCCAATGGATTTCATAGGCTTTAGTGAAACACAACTTAAAGAAGATGTAATATCTGATAATAGCTCAAGCAATGATAAATTAAAAGCAAATTTAATAGCCCAAATAATAGCATTTTCAAAAGGAAAAGAAAATAGCAATAAAAATAAAAATTTTAAAGGCGAGAGACCTTCTGCATTAATATATTCAAAAGAATTAACACCTTATACAGTAGGATCAATACTCTCCCATTATGAAAATAAAGTAATGTTTGAAGGATTTTTATTAAATATAAACTCATTCGACCAAGAAGGGGTTCAACTGGGGAAAATTCTTGCTAATCAAATTTTAAAAAATAACACCTCTGAAGATGAAATAATAGAATCTTATTCTAAAAAAATATTAAAACAAGATTAATTAATTTTAAATATATACCCTTAAGTTTAAAAAAGAATGCACTAAGCTTATACAAGAGGTAAGAATGGATAAGGTAAGTATATTATATACATTGATCAATATTGTGGCTATGTTTATTCTAATCAGCATAATTTATCTTTGTAAAAGAAAAAATGTTTCTTTTACAAAAAGAGTGTTTATATCGTTAGGGCTAGGAATATCATTTGGAATGACTATCCAATATTTTTATGGCACAAATTCATCTATAACAAACGAAACTGTCAATTGGATAAATATTTTGGGTGATGGATACGTAAGGCTTCTTAAAATGATTGTAACCCCTTTAATAATAACATCAATAATCTCTGCAATAATAAAATTAACCAACAGTAAAGATGTTGGGAAAATGAGCTTATTTGTAATATTAGTACTAGTATTTACAGCAGGCATTGCTGCTGTAATTGGCATTTTCACTGCTTTAATATTAGGATTAACAGCTGAAGGACTGCAAGCAGAAGCGAGCGAAATTTTACAAGGTGAAACATTACAAAAAGGCCTTGAAATATTAAATCAAACACCAATTACAAAAAAAATAGCAGAGCTTATTCCACAAAATATATTTGAAGATATGGCCGGACTTAGAAAAAGCTCAACAATCGGAGTTGTGATCTTGTCAGCTATCATAGGAATAGCTGCCCTTAAAACATCTATCAAAAAACCAGAATCAATAGAATTTTTTAAAAAAATAATATTAACGCTTCAAGACATAATATTAGGAATAGTAACTTTAATTTTAAAGCTAACACCTTATGCTATATTAGCTTTAATGACAAAAATTACAGCAACCAGCGAAATTAAAAGCATAATAAAACTTGGAGAATTTGTAATTGCTTCCTACATTGCCATAGGCCTTACATTTCTTATGCATATGGCATTAATTGCAATAAACAAATTAAACCCAATTACTTTTATAAAAAAAATATTCCCAGCACTAACATTTGCATTCATATCTAGATCTAGTGCTGCAGCTATACCTATTAATATAGAAATTCAAACTAAAAACCTAGGGGTAAGCGAAGGAATAGCAAACTTATCAAGCTCCTTTGGAACATCAATTGGGCAAAATGGTTGCGCAGCACTTCACCCCGCTATGCTTGCCATAATGATAGCACCAACTCAAGGAATAAACCCTACAGATACTTTATTTATACTCACACTTCTTGGATTAATAATAATAACTTCATTTGGAGCTGCTGGAGCTGGCGGGGGTGCAACAACAGCTTCACTAATGGTGCTCTCAGCAATGAACTTTCCAGTAGGATTGGTAGGACTTATAATATCTGTTGAACCTTTAATTGACATGGGAAGAACAGCTGTTAATGTAAGCGGTTCAATGCTTGCTGGGGTTATATCTGCTAAAAGGCTTAAGCAATTCAACCCAAATATATACAACAAAAAAGAGTTAATAAATAAATAAAATAAAATAAATAAAATAAATAAAATAAATAAAATAAATAAAATAAATAAATGGAAAAACAATTATGAAAATAATAATTATTGGGGGCACAGCAGCAGGAACTAGTGCAGCAGCCAAAGCAAAACGCTTAAACAAAAAACTAGACATTACTATATATGAAAAAACAAATATTGTATCTTTTGGGGCTTGTGGCCTACCCTACTTTATAGGAGGATTTTTTGACAATCCAAATACAATGATCTCAAAAACACAAGAAGAATTTGAAAAAACTGGAATCTCTATTAAAACTAACCACGAAGTTATCAAAGTCAATGCAGAAAGCAATACAATTGTAATAAAAAATCAAAAAACAAAAAGCATTTTCAACAATACTTACGACAAACTCATGATAGCAACTGGTGCAAAACCTATTATCCCAGCAATCAATAATATCGATCTAGAAAATTTTTATACGCTAAGAAATTTAGAAGACGGTCAAGAAATAAAAAATTTAATGGACAAAGAAGAGATTAAAAATATAGTAATAATTGGTGCTGGATATATTGGAATTGAAATGATAGAAGCAGTAAAAAATAAAAGAAAAAATGTAAGATTAATTCAACTAGACAACCATATACTAACAGATTCCTTTGACGAAGAAATAGTTAAAATAATGGAAGAAGAGCTAATACAAAAAGGAGTTAATCTTCATACAAGCGAGTTTGTAAAAAGTTTAATAGGAGAAAAAAAGGTAGAAGGAGTAGTAACAAACAAAAACACTTATCAGGCTGATGTTGTTATACTTGCTACTGGAATAAAACCTGCTACTGGATTTTTAGAAAATCAGCTTAAGACTACTACAAATGGAGCAATAATTGTAAATGAATATGGCGAAACTAGCATAAAAAATATTTTTTCTGCAGGAGATTGTGCAACTATTTATAATATAGTAAGCAAAAAAAATGAATACATCCCCCTGGCAACAACGGCCAACAAACTTGGAAGAATAGTCGGTGAAAATTTAGCTGGAAATCGTGTTCCATTTAAAGGTACATTAGGCTCAGCTTCAATTAAAATACTATCTTTAGAAGCTGCAAGAACAGGGCTTACAGAAAAAGATGCACAAAAGCTTCAAATAAAATATAAAACAATTTTTGTAAAGGATAAAAATCATACAAATTATTATCCAGGCCAAGAAGATCTTTATATTAAATTAATTTATGAGGAGAATACCAAAATAATCCTTGGAGCACAAGCAATAGGAAAAAATGGAGCTGTAATAAGAATCCATGCTTTATCAATTGCTATTTATTCAAAACTTACAACAAAAGAATTGGGAATGATGGACTTCTCATATTCTCCACCATTCTCAAGAGCCTGGGATATATTAAATATTGCTGGAAATGCTGCCAAATAAAAAGAATTTAATTAATTTAATTCTTCATGCTAATCGGCTGTCCCGTACTTGAGAGAACGTCTCTCCAAAAAGAACCATTTGGATTAACCTTATTTCTGTCAATTACTGCCATCTTAATCGGTATATGCACAAATTTTGTACTCCACAAACTAATTAGCATTTTTGTCTTACCAGACATTGCAGCATGCACAGCGTTTGACCCAAGTCTAGCACAATAAAGAGAATCACTAGCATTAGCAGGCGAACTTCTAATAATATAGCTAGGATCAATGTATTTAAGAGTAAATTGTATATTTTTTGCTTTAAAATATTCTGTAATTTTATCCTTAATATAAAGCCCAATATCCTCATAAAGCAAATTACCAGAATCATCTTTCTTGCGAGGAAAATGATCAAAATACTTTTGACCTGCTCCTTCTGCTATCAATATTACTGCATGAGGAATTTCTTCTAAGCTTTCTTTTTCTAAAAGTCGTCTTTCAAGATGAACAAGAAATCCATTAGGACCCTCTATGTCAAAATCAAGCTCTGGAATTAAACAAAAATTAACATCATTAGAAGAAAGCGCGGTATGAGCAGCTATAAAGCCAGAATCCCGTCCCATAACTTTAACAAGCCCAATGCCATTATAAGCGCTATTAGCTTCAAAATGAGCACCAGCAACAGCTGCAACAGATTGTTCTACAGCTGTCTCGAATCCAAAAGATTTTTGAACAAACATAAAATCATTGTCTACAGTTTTAGGAATACCCACAACTGCTATTTTTAAATTTCTTTTTTCTATCTCCTCAGCAATAAGAAGAGACCCCTTTTGAGTACCATCTCCACCAATATTAAAAATCATATTAATATTCATTCTCTCCAAAGTATCAACTATTTCCACAGGCTTAATACCACCTCTTGAAGATCCAAGAATTGTACCGCCAAATTTATTAATATCATCAACAACATCTGGATTAAGATTAATAAAAGGCGAATTTGACTCAGGAAGAAGACCTTGATATCCAAACTTTACACCATAAATATTGCGAACTCCATAAATTTTCCATAAAGTTCGCACAATAGAACGAATAACATCATTAAAGCCGGGACAAAGTCCACCACAAGTAGTAATAGCAGCTTTAACGTGTCTGGGTACAAAATAAATTTTTTCTCTAGGTCCGGCTTTCTCTAAAAGAACATCTTCATATTTATCTCCCTCATCCTCATTTCTATATACACTAAACTTAATTTTATTTTTTTCATTAACAAAATGTGAAGAACCCTCACCAGCATAAAAATCAATCAAAGGATTGTTTTGCTTACATTCTCCTAAACTATCTATTTTAAAATCTAAATTTTCATTTTTAATTCTATACACCAAATGCTCCTTTATAGTATTATAACCTATTTACTTTCTAATAAATTGACTTTGATCTTTAATCATATCGTATATGTCGTCGTAAATATAAGGAGACCCTTCAACAGGAGATTTAATTAAATTGCCAGCTATGAATTCAAAATATTTATTCAATTTTGAATTTTTCTCAAAATCAATAAATGGTACTCTATTATTAATAGCCTCTCTAAAACTTTTTGCAAAAGGCACAAAACCTATAAACTCTATTGGTATATTAATATTATTTTTAACAACATTAATCAAATTTTCACACATGGCAATCTCTTCGCTAGTTTCTATTCTATTTAACACTACTCTAGGATAAAAATTATTCATCATCTTCTTAACTTTCAAAGAAGAACTCAAAGAAATAAATTCAATCCCAACAACCAAATCTTTAAACCCAAGCTTTGTTCCTTCAATCTTATCTTTAAAAAAATTACCAATATAATCTCGCTCAGGACTTTTTTGCGGAAAGCCTAAATATAAAAGACGGAAAAGAGCATTCTTTAAAAAAGAATAAGCATTAAGTATGGAAGGGGTTTCTGGTACTGTAACAATTATACCGCTATAAGATGCCAAATAAAAATCTATTGTATTATAAGAAGTTCCAGATCCTAAATCTAAAAAAATAAAATCAGCAATAAGATCTTTTTGAATGGCTTCTATAATCTTTTTTTTAGCAGAAAAAGGAAGATTTGCCGTTCCTGTATAAAGAGCATCACCTGGAATAAGATAAAGTTTATCATAAGATGTTTTACATACTAAATCTGAAAAACTTTTATCCTTTCTATTAATAAAAGAACCAATGCCCACGCCCTTATTTTTAACACCCAAACACGTATGTAGATTAGAACCTCCAAGATCAAGGTCAACAAGTATTACAGTTTTACCTAAAGTAGAAAGCTTATATCCAACATTTGCAACAAAAGATGTTTTTCCAACACCACCTTTGCCACTTGCTACAGGAATAATTTTAGTCATTATTAAATCCTAATTATCCTTACGATCTTTTTGAAAAATTTTCATAAAATTAAAAATCCCTACAAATCTTGATTTTTTCTCAGTATCTTTATTTAAATTTTCATCCTCCTTAGAAACCGAAATTAAATCTTTAATTAAATCTTTATTGTTTGTAAAATTTTCAATACTATCTGGTTTCCCACAAATTACAATTTTATCATCTTTTAAAAAAAAATAATCGCCATCAACAAATTCATATCTAGAATTACTTAAATTCCTAACAGCAATAACTGTAATCCCACATTCTCTTCTAAGATCAGCCTCAAAAAGAGTTTTACCAACATATTCTTTAGGAATAACAGTTTCAGCAACAATAATATCATACCCAATAATATTATAAGTTGAAAGATTAGGAGATACTAATAATGGGGTTAATCTTCTTGCAGCATCTTTACTTGGAAATATAATTTTTGTTGCACCAAGAGTTTTTAATATTTCAGCATCATCTCTATTTTCTGTCTTAACGCATATTTCCCTTAAACCTAAAAGATTGCAATAATGAGTTACAAGAGCACTTTTGCCAAGATCATCATCAAAGTCAATCACAACAGCATCTGTATCTACAGGAATTATTTTTTTCAAAGCATTTTTAGTAAATTGCTCAATAACAAAGCTTTCTGTAGATATCACATCATATTCTTCAACAAGCTCTTTAGATGTATCTATAATAATAATTTGACAATCAAGTCTGCTTAAATCTTCAAGTAGGTGAATTCCTAAATTACTAAGCCCAATAATAACAAATGTCTTCATATGCTTCAACCAACCAAAATATCTTGCCTTGGCCTTGTAAATTCTTCAAAACGCGACTTTCTTGAAACAAAAACAGCCATTGAAAAAAGCCCTATTCGTCCTGCAAACATAGTAAAAATTATAATAACTTTACCCCAAAATGACAAATCCCTAGTTACTCCAACTGAAAGACCAACTGTTCCAAAAGCAGAAAATACTTCATAGCCCAAATCAATAACTTTCCAATTACCAGATCCTCCCTCAAAAAAAAGAAGCATAAAAAAAGAAAAACTTACAATAAAAATAGCTCTTGCAAAAAATAAAAGTGCAAATCTTATACTGTCTATTGAGACCTTGTAAGACCCAATAATATATCCATTGCCGTTTTGATTTTTAACAACAGCTAATATAATTAAAAAAAATGTCGTAATCTTAATTCCTCCTGCAGTTGAACCGGGTGCCCCACCAATAAACATAAATGGCAAAGAAACTATTTGAGTTCTTCCACTTATCAAAGAATTATCAAGATAATTAAAGCCTGCTGTCCTGGTACTAATCGAATAAAAAATTGAATTAAATATTAAAGTAATCACTGAATAGCCATCTTTTAATTTGTGCATCTCTGTAAAAAAAAATAAAATTGCACCAAATATAATTAAAACAAAACTTAAAGAAAAAACTATTTTAGCATGAAGTGATAGTTTTTTTTTGTTCTTAATAGTATTCCTTACATCTCTATAGACCATAAACCCAAGCCCACCACAAATTATTAAAATAGAAACCACAACTATGGCCTCAGGAACATCTTTCCATGCGTAAATACTCTCAGAATGCATAGAAAAACCTGCATTGCAAAAAGCAGAAATTGTTGTAAATAAAGCCTCTAAAAATGAAATATCAACCCCCCTAAGTTTAAAACAAATAAGTATCAATATTAAACCTATCATTTCAATTGAAAAAGTTATAAACAATATACTTTTTAAAATTCTAATAGGATTATATTCTATATTTGAAAGGGAATACTGCTTTATTATTCTTGCATCTGTTAAATTCATTTTCTTTTTAGGTATAAGCAAATAAAAAGTAGTAATACTTATAAATCCAAGCCCCCCAAGCTGAATTAATAACATTATCAAAATAAATCCAAAAGTAGAAAAACTTTCTATTTTAACCGTTATAAGCCCTGTAATACTTACAGCAGAAACAGCAGTAAAAAGAGCATCAATGTATGCTAATTTGCCATCACCTCCCCAAGAAATAGGCAGCATTAATAAAAGAGAGCCTATAAGCATAATTAAAACAAAATAACTAAAAAGTAAAAACTTATCGCTAAATTCAAATTTCAACATATCATACAAAAAGCTGTTTAAATTATTAAAAATCTATCTTATATAGCATAATATTTTAACATTGAAATATTATCATAATTACATTATTTTTAATATATGTTAGAAATAGAATTAAAAGCATTTATTCCCCCAAAAGAGTTAAAAAGAATTATCAAGTTAGCAAATAAAAAATTCAAGTTTATTAAAGAAGAAATAAAAACTGACATCTATTACTCAAACCTAAAAAAAATTATAAGAATAAGAAAATTAAATACTCTAGAAAAAATTGTTACATTTAAAAAGAAAATATTAGACAATAACAATGCTATAGAAATTAATAAAGAGGTAGAATTTAAAATAGATAATGTTAACAATTTTTTAATCCTTATAAAAGAACTTAAATTTAAAAAACTATACAAAAAGATAAAAAAAAGTTTAGTTTATCAAACTAATAATTTAAATATAGAAATAAATGAAATAAAAAATCTTGGATTTTTTTTAGAAATAGAAAAAATAATTAACAATCAAAATGATATAGATTTAGCAAAAAAAGAAATTATCAATATAATTAATCAATTTGGCTTAAAAGAAAACCTTGAAACTAGAACTTACTTTGAATTACTTAAATTGGCAAAACTAAAGTAAAAAATAATTCATTGGAATTAGTACTTAACGTAGAGACTAAAAGCCCTTGATTGCCATAAATTCCAATCTGGGGACTAGTAACATTACTCTTAAAATACTCTAATTTATTTAAAAAATACCAATTCTTATTTTTAAAATAAATTAATCTCACATTGTTACTGTCTTCAAAAGCTAAAAACAAATTATTTTTATAAAGCCCAATATCAATACTTAACCCTTCCACTTCAATATTAGGGCTTATATTAATCCATCTATTGCTTTTTAAAGGACAAATGCTTACAATGGGCCTATTCTCAGAAAGAAAACTCATAATTATTTGATTAAAATTAGAATCAAAAAAACCTTTAATAAAATTAGCCATATAAACAGAAGAAATATTTGCATTTACCCAAGCATTCTCATTGTTTACAATAAATTCAGATTTAATTTCATTATTTGACTTATAATTATAAAAAATACCCAAAAAAGGTTCGGATATTAGCCCAATGTTTGATGAATTAACATTAGCATCACCTTTGCTTAAATAAGAATGTATTACATCAGTCCAAACACTTCCATAGCCCATATTTGATATTAAATTTATTTTATATTCACCTTCAATTTCCCTTAAATATGTCAAATATAATCTATCTTTTAAATCAATACTAATATTTAATAAAGATCCAAAATTTTCTATGTACCCAGGACTAATATCAATCCATTTTCTACTATTAAACTTTTTAACTACAAGTTCACTAGCGAAATCGGAACCTGATTTCGTAACAAAAGCAATATATAAATTTCCTTTTGAATTAATTGAAAAATCAAAATTAACTATATTAGTAATATTTCCATTAACAGATGAATCAAGATTAAACCAACCAACATCCTCAATAAACTCAGCAACTTTAATATCATCGCTATTTTCTAGCTGATAAGCAATATAAATATTGCTTTTATAGATCCTTAATACATGCTTTTTAAGCTTGTTAGTTAAATTTAAAACAGGCAAATCTTTTAAAGTAAAAAATAAATCTTCTTTTTCAATCTTAGGTGTTTTAGCTTTCAAGGAATTGCTATTTAAAATTGAAAAATCTAAATCTGTAAGCGAAAACTTTATGTTTTCATTTTTAGTGCCAACGTATATTATTGCATAAAGAGAATTTTTATCTAATCTTATTTTAAAATCTCTTCTTTTTATTTTATCAGTTATGTACTTTTTATTAGAAATATCATAAATTTTAAAAACAAAATCAGAATTTGAACTCTTATCTAAAGTCAAAACATAATCAGAAGATTTGCTAACTTTTAAATAAACGCTTCCTTTCCCATTTCTGCTTAAAATGCTTAATGGACTAATTTCTGTTAATATTTGATTTACTTGAGCTTGAATAAAAGAAAGATTTATAAATAAAAATAGCAAAATTAATGTCTTATTTGTCTTCATATTTTTTTACATTCAAGAATATTAATACATAATCTAAAAATGATAAAATTGCAAAAAAAGCAGCACAAACATACGTTGTTTGAACAATAAATAAAAATTTGAATTCAAAATTTAAAATGTAGCTAATAAAATTTTGAGTCGGCTCTGTAAAACTCAGTTGATTTAAAGTATAAAACAAAAGACTTGCAAAAGTAGAAACAGCATAAAGAATTGACTTTAATTTTCCCAAAAAATTGGCTTGTTGAACTATATTAAACTGAATGATTAAATTTCTAACAAAACCAATAGAAATTTCACGATAAATAAATATTACAAAAAAATAATAAGGGGTTATGCCTTTGTAAAAGAAAAAAACAAAATATGTTAAATGCTGTAAAACATCCGCATAAGGATCTAAAATTTTACCCACATTACTAACAAGATCAAATTTTCTTGCAAGGTACCCATCAATAAAGTCAGTAAATTCATTAAAAATGATTAAAAACCAAATAATTCCAAAAAACAAATATGGAGAAAAAATATTTTCCAAAAAAAATAAAATTAATATAATAAAAGAAAGTATAATCCTGGCTAATGTTATCTTATTAGGAGTAATAACCTTGATTAAATTATTCAATTTATCAAATCTCCTTATCTCTTATTTTTAATAAAATAAGTTTGAGAGCTTCGTCAAGTTCAATTCCATTTATTTGCTTATTTGTTCTTGTTCTAATAGATATTTTCTCTTCTATTGCTTCTCTTTCTCCAATTATAAACATATAAGGTATTTTTTTAGTCTGATATTCTCTAATTTTAGCATTCATTCTTGAGGAGCTATTATCAAGTTTTATTCTAATCCTTTCATTTTTAAATTTATTAAAAACCTTAATAGCATAATCTTCTACAACATTGTTAACAGGAATGATTACTACTTGAACAGGAGACAACCATAAAGGAAACACTCCACCATAGTGCTCTACAAGAATTCCAAAAAATCTTTCAATAGAACCCAACAAAGCTCTATGAATCATAAATGGTCTTTTTTCTTTACCATCCTCAGCAGTATAAGTCATATTAAATCTCTCAGGGAGATTAAAATCAAATTGAACTGTACTCATCTGCCACTCTCTCTCAAGCGAATCGACTATCTTAAGATCAATTTTAGGTCCATAAAAAGCACCTCCTCCTTCATCAATTTCATAAGGAACTTCAAAATCAATTAACGCCTCTTCAAGAACTTTTAAAGACATTTCCCAATCAGTATCATTTCCAACAGACTTGTCAGGCTTTGTAGAAAGATACGCCTTTAAGTTATTAAAGCCGAATTTACTCCACATATAAATAGCAAACCTAATAACTTCTTTAATCTCATCTAGAACTTGAGAATGAGTACATATAATATGAGCATCATCTTGAGTAAAACCTCTTGCTCTCATCATGCCATGCAAAGCGCCTATCTTTTCATAACGATATACAGTACCAAGTTCAGCCCATCTAAATGGCAAATCTCTGTAAGAATGCTTGCCTGTATTGTAAATTGCAATATGAAAAGGACAATTCATGGGTTTAAGATAATAATCGCTTTTATCCATTTCTATTTTTTCAAACATGCTATCCTTATAAAAGTCTAAATGACCAGAAATTTGCCAAAGCCAAGATTTACCAACATGAGGAGTATAAAGAATATCATACCCATTTTTATAATGCTCTTCTCTCCAAAAATCTTCTATTAAAGCTCTTATTTTGGCCCCATTGGGATGAAAAAAAACAAGCCCTGGCCCAATCTCTTCATGAATAGAAAATAAATCAAGCTCTTTTCCAAGCTTTCTATGGTCTCTTCTTTTTATTTCCTCTCTCAAATTAAGATAAGATTTTAGATCTTTTTCATTATTCCATAAAGTCCCATAAATTCTAGTGAGCATTGTATTTTTTTCATTGCCTCGCCAATAAGCTCCAGCAATACCAGTAAGCTTAAATGCCTTTGGATCAATTTTATTCATATTCTCAACATGAGGACCCCTACAAAGGTCAATAAAATTGTGACTCTTGTAAATAGAAATTTCATTTTGTAAATCAAAATTTTTAATCAAATCAATCTTATAAGGCTCATCTTTAAAAATTTCAAGAGCCTGCTCTACGCTTATTATCTTTTTTTCAAAAGAACTACCGGTCTTTAAAATTTCTCTCATTCTATTTTCTATATCCAAAAGAGAGTCTTCTGTAATTTGCTTTTTAAATTCAAAATCATAATAAAACCCATCTTTAATAGGGGGCCCTATTGCAATTTTGGTATTTGGAAATAAATCACGCACAGCTTCTGCCATAACATGGGCTATTGAATGTCTTTTTTTGTAAAGAATATCTGCTTTATCTAAATCTTTGCTCACAATAATACCTTTAATCTTTCGATTTTTATTAAAAAATTAAAATTTACATTTATCACTTTTAAGTAAAAATACGCACCTCGAATATTTATAATTACTAAATTTAAATATACAAAAAAATTTTCTAAAAAAATAGAGATAAGAAAACAAAAAAATTAAAAATAAATTCTCAATCCATAGCAACTATTGATTCAATATTAAAATAAAAAGACATTGCTAAAAAAAATGTAATAGTAGAAGAACCCCCATAAGATAGGAAAGGAAAAGGAATCCCAGTAATAGGAAGAACTCCTAAAGACATTCCAACATTAAAAGAAGTATGAAAAAATAAAAGCCCCAAAATTCCAGATATTACCAAAGCCATATACCTATCTTGACATTTATTCATTATTATCAAAAATTTTAAAAAAAGAAAAAAAAATAATATTAAAATAGTGCTAACACCTAAAAACCCAAACTCTTCAGCAAGAATAGAGAAAATAAAATCTGTGCTTTGAGACGGCACATAATTAGCATGAGTATAAGGTCCCTTTAAAAATCCTTTGCCCAAAAGACCCCCAGAACCAATTGCTATTTTAACCTGATTTAAATTCCAACCAGCACCCTTAGCATCAATAGCCGGATCTAAGAAAACTAAAAAACGTTTAATCTGATAAGTCTTCATTAACTTTGAAAGGATTTTTGAAAACACTATTGAAACCAATAAAATAGAACTTGCAAAAAATACATAAAAATAAATTATTTTAATACTCAAGCCATATTTAGCAATAAAAAATCCTAAAACAGAAATCAAAAGTATTAATAGCAACACTCCTATTATTACTCTAAAATAAAAAGGATTTGAAAAAATAAGATAAAATACATTACCCATATTCACCTTATATTCATACCAAACTGGCAAAATTGCAAAAACAAAAGAAAAAAACCCTATCAATGCAAATGCTAAAACGTAATGTAAATCTATCCCTGCAAAAAAAGAAATAAATATAAAAATAGTTAAATATACTATTGCTGTACCAAAATCAGGTTGCAATAATATAAGAATTACCGATGGAAAAATTAACAAAAATGCAGTAGTAAAGATAAAAAATTCATTATAACCTTTTTTTTCAGTATAAAATTTTGAAAGGGTTAAAATAATAATAACTTTACCAAATTCAGAAGGCTGTCCTCCAAGCTTCCATATACCAATCCAAGACCTTGCTCCGTTTATAGTCATTCCAAAAAATGCAGTAAAAATTAAAGCCAATATTAATAAAAAATATAAAGGATATACCATGCTATAAACAAATTTTAAATCATATTTACCTACTATAAAAATTATAAAAAATCCAATAATTACCCAAAAAGTTTGTTTTATATATTCATTCTTAGTTAACAATCCACTAATATTATAATCGCTAGAATAAATCAGCAATATACCAACAAAAGAAACTATAAGCAAACTTATTAAAGCTAAATAATCATAATTTTTTCTAAAAACCATTAATCTACCTGATATACCATGGCCTATAACCTTTAAGAATATCTTCATAACTTTGATTTGCGAAAATACCCTGCATTATTAAATCTGTAGATTTTGCAGGCCACCAATCTACATTGCTTTTTGCCTCAACTAAACTAAAAACAATAATTTGATTCTCAACTGAACCATTATAAGGAGCAAGTCCAATAAAAGAGCTATTTTCAAAACCATCTATACCGGTTTGACCAGTACCTGTTTTGCCTCCCACTTTAACAGCTTTAGTAAGAACTGCATATCTTGCTGTACCATAAGTTACAACACTTCTCATATATTTTTTTAAAAGCTTAAATGTGTTCTTACTAATAAGATTTGTCTTTCTTAGTATTTCTGGCTTATTCTCAAGAATAACCTCACTTGTACCACCCTTTAAAATTTTATTCACAATTCTAGGCTTATATATAACACCTTCATTTGCAATCATAGCAACCATATTAACAATCTGAATAGGAGTAGCATTTAAAAAACCTTGACCTATTGAAAAATTTACAGTATCTCCTCCTACCCAAGGCTGATTAAAAGTTTTTTCTTTCCACTCAGGGCTAGGAAGAAGCCCAGATACTTCATTTGGCAAATCAATTTCTGTTTTTTCTCCAAACCCAAATTCCTTTGCATATTTTCTAATTTTATCAACCCCAAGATACTTAAGTCCAAGTGTATAAAAATAAACATTAGAAGAATGTGCAATTGCCTCTTCTAAATTAACATAACCATGACCACCGGGCTTCCAACAATGAAAAATTCTGTTTCCAACTTTAAAATATCCAGGACAATAAATTTTACGATCTTTATCTATAACTCTCTCCTCAAGAATAGCAGCAGCAACAACCAATTTAAAGATAGATGCTGGTGGATAAACAGATTGAATAGCTTTATTTAAAAAAGAGTAATCTTCCTTATTATATTTATTGTAAACATCTTTCATAGAATAATAAGGATAATTGTGAAGAGCAAGTACAGCGCCTGTTGATGGTTTTAATACCACAACAGAACCATACCTTTTACCTAAAGCATTCTTAACAAGATCTTGAATATCTTTATTAATATTAAGTACAACATCATTACCTGGTACCATATTCCTTATAATAGAACCGTCGTCTATTCTTCTCTCCTTAGAATCCACTTTGTATTTAATTAGCCCCTCTTGACCTCTAATATAATTATCATAAACTTGTTCAATACCTAACTTTCCAATCGTAGAAGTATTATCATACCCACTAACATTATAAAACGTTCTCAGTTCTCTTTGATTTATTTGCCCAACATAGCCTATTGAATGCGAATATGAATCGTCAACTAAATAGTTACGCTTAAAAGAATAGGCCCACAAAAGAGCAGGATAATAAAACTTTTTTTCAGAAATTTTAAACAACATCTTAGGAGTAAGTTCGACTATCTCAACATCTTTGAGATATCCACCAGGCTCTTGAAGCTTAGATAAAATAATTGATTTATCAATATCCAAAGTACTTGATAAAAAGTCTATCATCTCAATTCTAGTAGCAACAGGCATATTATAATACTGTTGCAAACTTATCTTTAAAACAAACATAGTTAAATTATTTGCCAAAATATTAGAATTAGAGTCTAAGATTTCACCCCTTGAGGCATTGATTTTTTCTAATCTTGTTAAAAAAACATTAGCTTCTCTATCATAAAATAAATGCTTACCAATTTGCATTTGAAATAAAATCGCTAGATAAAGCACCATAATTGCTATTAAAAAGAATATGCCAAACTTGTATCTAAAATTTGTTATAACACCCACTAATAATCCTCTTTAAAGGTATAAAAATTTCTAGTAAAATAATTTTGAATTGGATATAAAAAGTTAATAAACATTATATTTACAACAAGATCAAGGTTAAAAATTGAATAATTAAAAGATTTTAAATCTATTAAATCATAAAATAAAATAGCTAAAAACCATAATATAACTTTTGAAAGAATAAAAAATATTGTCATGCTAAGCATATTTTTAGGCATTAATAACTTTATTTTATTGTTAAAATAAAATATTATTGTATACCCAAAAACAAAAAATCCAAGTGACAATCCTGTAAAATAATCCATAAGAAGACCATATAAAATGCCGGATAATAACCCCACATTAAAAATAAAATTTAAAGAATTAAAAACTAGAAAAATTAAAAAAATATCTATTGAAAAATAAAAATAAGTTGCAAAATAGTGTTGAAAAATTTTACCTAAAAATGCACTAGAAATGAAATATGTTAAAAATGCTACCATTATTCACCAATCTCTTTGTTGTTTTTAATAAGAAAAACATACTCAAGCTTATCTAAAACTATAGCTGGCTCTACTTCTATTTTTAAAAGAGAATTGTAATCAAGAATATGAAAATTTGTAATCTTTCCAATATAAATGCCAACTGGATATTCACTAAAACCAGCAGTAACAATAGAATCACCTATCTTTAAATCTTTTTCAGCAAGTCTATTAACATAATTCATTTCAAGTTTTTTGCCATAACCATTGCCTTCTACAAGGCCTATAAACCGGCTACTTTGAATCCTTGCCGATACAAAATTTTCATAATTAGTTAAAGGCAAGATTTTAGCAGTATTAGAATAAACCTTTACAACTTTGCCTACAAGACCACTAAACCCATCTTGATATGCAACTGCTATCATATCCTTTTCTATCCCATCATTGAATCCTTTATTAATAGCCATTAAAGTCGATATATTTGAATAATTTAGATATATAATCTCTGCTGAAATAAAATCATTAGGACTTGAGGAATAAAAATTTAATTGCTCTTTAAGCCGAACATTCTCTTGCCTTAATGATTGTATATTCTTAGTTACTATTTCAAGCTGTTGTATCCTTTTTTTATAAAATTCTATTTTGTCTTTATAATTCTTGTATTCACTTACAGTTTTAAAAACATTGGAAATAAAACTAAAAATTCCATGCATTCTACTTTGAATATAAGAATTAAGAGTAAAAAACAAAAAATTATCAGGCTTTCTCCTTTGAATACTGCTTGAATCATAAATCATAAAAACAAAAGAAACTATCAACACTAAAAATACTTTGATAAAATTTTTGAATTTAACAAGAAAATTCATAACTTATTCATTGATAAAACTGTAAATATTCTTACTAATATCTATTCTGTTAGCATAATCATAAAATAATCCAGCACCAACAGCCACAGAGAGAAGCGGATTGTCTGCAACATAAACAGGAACTCCTGTCTCTTTTGAAAGAAGTCTATTTAAACCCTTAAGAAGGGCACCTCCTCCTGTCAAAATGATACCACGCTCAACAATGTCTGTAGCAAGCTCTGGCGGAGTTGCACCAAGAGTACGCTTAACTTCATCTACAACAACATTAATAGGTTCTTGCAAAGACTCTCTTACCTCCATAGAATCAACAAGCTGCTTTCTAGGAAGACCTGTTACAGCATCTGTGCCCTTAATATCTATTTTTTCTACCCTTAAATTTTGAATATCAGGGTATACATTTCCTATCTTAATTTTTAATTTTTCTGCTGTCTGTTGACCAATTATAATATTATGAGAATTTCTCATATACTTTATTATACTCTCATCAAATTCGTCACCACCAGTTCTAATTGCTCTACTTACAACCATACCACCAAGAGAAATAACCGATATTTCTGTAGTTCCACCCCCAATGTCACACACCATGTGGCCTGTAGGTTCAAAAATAGGAATATCAGATCCAATAGCAGCTGCAAGAGATTCTTCTATTACCTTAACTTCTCTTGCACCTGCATTCATTGCACTCTCTTTTACAGCTCTTCGCTCAACCTCTGTAATACAAGTTGGAACACCTATTACCATTCTTGGCTTAAAAAACAATTTTTTACGAGAAAAAATTTGATTAATAAAATATTTAATCATCTTCTCTGTATTTTCAATATCAGCAATAACTCCATCTCTAAGTGGGCGAACGGCTTTAATATTTTCTGGGGTTTTCCAAAGCATTTTTTTAGCGTTTCGGCCAACTGCAACGACCTTATTGCCTTTAGTAATATCTATTGCAACAACAGAAGGCTCACTCATAACCACACCATAATCTTTAATATAAACTAACGTATTACATGTTCCAAGATCAATACCAATATCTATCAAAAAAGACTTAAACAAATTCAAATCAACCTCCCTAAAAGTCTTCCAAAGTAATTCCAAGCCTCTCTCTTGCTGATTCTAAATAAGGATTAAGATTGAGAGCTTCTCTCCAGTATTTTCTAGCTTTAGGATAATCTTTATCTCTTTTCCTATATATATCTCCTATTTTAACATAAACGCTAGAATTTGAACTATTAATTTCTAGAACTTTATTATAGTAATTAAAAGCATTGTCATAGTCACCTTTATCTAATAGAATGTCTCCATATAGCAAATATACCTTTTGAATTAAATTTTCATCCGTTTTCTCACCCTTTGACAATTTTTCCTGCTCTTCTTTTATTATTTTTTTTATATACTCGATGCTTTTGTTTACATCATTCAACTTATAATTAACATAAGCTAAACTCCAAAGCACTAAATCAGATTTATTTTCATTATAAGCTTTTTCAAAAAACTTTAAACTGGACCTGTAATCTCTTAAAAGCTGATACGAATACCCCAAATATTCAAAAATATCTTCTTTAATATTCATGAAATCAAAATTATCAACACTTAAAGCCTTCTTCAAAAATTTTACAGCAAGTTCACTATAAAACTCTCCTTTATGAGAATATGCCTTTCCTAATATATAATACAAAGGACCTATAGAAACTCCATTATTTATAGAAATTAAAAATCTTAATCTTTCTATGGATTTATCTAAAAATTCTCCTTTTAAATATCCTTCATTTACTATCAAAGAATAATAAAAGTATGAAAATCCCAAAAGCAAATTTAAATTAAAATCAAATCTATGATTTTTAATATCATTCTCAGCATAATCTATTATTTCTTTATATTCTTTTTTATCCCACAGCAAAAGCAAATCAACTTCTGTTGGCCCTGCTTTTAAATAAGAATTAGAAAAAGATTTAAAATATGACAAGATATAATAAATTAAAAAAACAAAAATGAAAATCATAAATAAATAAACAATGTATCTTAAATACCTTATTTTCATTTAAAACTCTCTTTTGGGCTTATGAAATTAAGCTGACACCCATAAGCCGAGTTCTGTACTATGCCATCATCTCTCTTGTTTTTTTATCGCTAAAAAAATCATGCGATCTACCCGTAAACATGTCCTCAAGAACAAAGGAAGCTTACATACTTGATCTTGCTCCTAATGAGGTTTATCTTGCCTGTATTTATTGCTAAATAAGCGGTGAGCTCTTACCTCACCTTTTCACCCTTGCCTTTTATGGCGGTAATTTTCTGCGACACTTTCTTAGGTTTAAAACCCCTAGGCATTACCTAGCATTATGTTCTTATTGGAGCTCGGACTTTCCTCTTAAGCTTTAATTATTATAAAACTAAGCGATGGCTGACTGTCAGCTTAAATAAAAAGTATCAAATTAATAAATTTTATTCAATAAGATCTGCTAAACTGCCAGGAATTATTTCATCACTTATTTGAATTTTATCCTGATAATAGAGTATTCTACTGCAATAAGGGCAAAATTTAATATCATTGGGCTCCCGTCTTACTTTATTTGCAAATTCAATAGGAAGTATCATATTACAGCCTTTGCAAACATTGTTAATCAAGGGCACAACGCCATTTGATTTATTTCTTATTATTCTTTGAAATTTAAATAAAAAATCCTCATTCATTTTAGAAGTACAATTTAACTCTTCGCTCTCTATTTCTAAAAGTTTCTTTTCAATTTCTAAAAGCTCCAACTCTAAACTATTGCTTTCAGACCTAAAACATTCTTCTTCTTTACTATGCTTCTCGTTGATATCTAATATTTCCTTTTCTATTTTAGTTTTAAGCCCATTAACATGTGTCATCTTTTTTCTAATTGTAACTTCATCATCAATAATAACCTGAAGTTCTTTTTCAAGAGCCTCATATTCTCTTTGCGTTTTAATGCTATCGATTTTTTCTTCTGCCTTACTCTTTCTTGAATTAATATCTTGAATATCTAACTTTAAAGCAGAGTCTTCTTTTTGATATTCTTTAAACTTTTGTTGCAAATCAATAAGAACTTTAGATAATTCTTCAATCTGATTTTTTTTCATCTCCAAATACTTGGGAATACTTTTTCGCCTTTCCTCAAGCTCAAACTTAGACTTATATATAACTTCAAGTTTTTTTAATGTATCAATATTATTCTCCATCAATCCTCCATTTTCAATTTAAATCTTCAAGATAATCTTTTAATTTTTGAGTTTTTTTGGGATTTTTAAGACGCCTTAATGCCTTAGATTCAATTTGCCTAATTCTTTCTCTTGTAACATTAAAATGAAGTCCAACCTCTTCAAGAGTTAAAGAATAACCATCTTCAAGGCCAAATCTCATTTTTACAACTTCTTGCTCTCTTTCGGGAAGAGTTCCAAGAATTGCTCTTATTTGATCTTGTAAAACTACAAAGGATGTATGATTTGCAGGATTTTTTATTGCCTTATCCTCAATAAAATCACTAAGAACAGAATCCTCTTCTTCTCCAATTGGTGTTTCAAGAGAAACTGGCTCTCTTGAAACACTTTTTACAGTTTTAACCTTTTTAAGTTCCCATCCAAGTCTGTCTGAGAGCTCTTCATCTGTGGGATCTTTCCCTAAAACTTGGATTAAATATCTAGTTTCTCTATTAAGTCTATTTATTTGTTCAATCATATGTACAGGAACTCTAATTGTACGAGCTTGATCAGAAATAGATCTTGTTATAGCCTGTCTAATCCACCAAGTAGCATAAGTTGAAAACTTAAAACCTCTCTTATATTCAAACTTTTCAACAGCTTTAATTAATCCAATATTACCTTCTTGAACAAGGTCAAAAAAATGAAGCCCCCTATTTGCATATTTTTTAGCAATACTTACAACAAGCCTTAAATTGGCCTTAATCAACTGATCTTTAGCATGTTGCATCATTTGTTTCCCTTTAGCAATCTCTTCTGACATACTTATTATTTTATCCATTGGATATTCATAATACATTTCAATTCTCTCAAGTTCTTTTTGAGCAAGCTGAGCCTCTGTAATCTGCTCTTTAATAGCATCTTCTTTAAGTTTAAGAGATTTTTCTATCTCTATTCTTTTTTCAGCAATAGTCAAATCCCTTCCAAGCACCCTTAAGTCTCTTATTTTTTCAATTTTCAACCTGCCTAGAATTATTCTTTGCTGTCTTTGTAAATCCTTTATTTTGTTAGCAGAGTCAATATAATCATCTGAAAAGATCCTTAATTCATCTTGATACAAAGGAATGTCTCTTAAAAGCTCTTTTAGGGCTAATCTTTCCATTTTTAAATTTTTTTCAAAAATATCCCCCCCAAGCTCGTATACCCTATGCTTATTATCTACATAACTTATTAAACGATCTTGAATTGGTTTTAAAGGAATTTTGTAAAAAGAGGCAATTCTTTTTTTTTTATTATAATAATCGGGATTACTCTCTTTATCCTTATCTTTTTCTCTTTTAAAAAACTCTTCTCTTTCCATTCTTGAATAAATAGTATTAACAAGATTATAATAGTTTTCTATAACAAGTCCTTCATTCTTGAGAATATTCTCAATTATACTCTCTCCAGAATCCATTTGCTTTGCAAGTTCAACTTCTTGATTTCCTGTTAATAGAAACTCTTTTCCTATTTCCTTTAAATAAAGCTTTATTGGATCTTCTGAGTGACTATCTTTTAAGACATTGTTTTTAATATAACCTGAACCTAAATCATCCTTAACAGAAATATTTTCTTCATCACAATCATCCAGCTTTCCATCAATATCAATATCCTCCTCATCACTTTGAAAACCATCATCTAAAATCATAAAATTTCTATCAGATTCAATATCTTCCTCTTCTTCTTCATTTCCATCTTCGGTGCTGACCAGATCTAATTCTGAAATTTTATTAACTAACCTTATTCCTCTATCCTCAAGCATTGAACAAATACAATCAAGTATCTCTGGCTCTAATATGTCATCAGGAAGCAAATTTGATAATTCACTAAAACTAAGAGATTTTCTATCTCCCAAATGAATAATAATACCCTCTATCAGCTTCGAATATTTCTTTTCCAAATCGGACAAAACTTAACTCCCCGAAACATCGTCTGTATAGATTTTTAAATTTTTTCTTTGCATATTTAAAAACATTAACTCATTTATTTGAATCTTAGCATCTATCAAAGAGTCCCCATCAGATCTTTTTTTGCAAAGCAAAACACGGGACTCTAATTTTCTTCTCTTGATTGCAAGTAAAATATGAATAAGTGTCTCATTATCCACTTCAAATTCAGAATTTAAAATTTCTTCAAAAAAAAATTCACTAACTTTGTAGCTATCCTTTAAAGTTCTTTTTAAATCCATTAATGAAAAATCTTTATTATTTTCAAATAAATACTCAAAGCACATAAAAATTTTTCTGACATTGATATCAATTAAATCGCTATCAATAATGTTGCGCCTTATTATACCAAAATAACTAAAATTTTTCAACAAAGCTACTATTAGATACCTCTCATAAGAATCATCATTATGAGCATACAAATTTCTTTTATTATTGTCAACTACAAATCTTTCTTTTATCCTATAATAATCTTTTAATAAAGTCGCCATACCAATACCAAGCTTATTGCTTAGCTTGTCTAAAAAAATTTTTTTCTGAGTATCTATTTTTGATAAATTTATCAAATTTAAAAATAAATTAATCATTGCATTTAAATCTACAGTCTTATTTAAATCATATTTATTAGAATAAACATCTAAGAGATAATCAAAAGCATCACATCTATTATTTAAAATTTTATGCAAAAAGCTTTCACCTTCATCTTTAAGAGCATCTGCAGGATCACGACCAAAATCCATTTTAACAACACTAACATTGATATTAAACGGCAAACAAATTTGATACGCCTTTAAAGTCGCAGAAAGTCCAGCATCATCACCGTCAAAAGAAAATATTACCTCATTAGCATATCTTTGAATCAAAGCTAGGTGTTCTTTTGAGAAAGAAGTGCCAAGAGTAGATACGGCTCTCTTAACCCCAGATGTAAAAAAAGCAAGAACATCTATATATCCTTCTACTAAGATAACTGACTTTGTAGATTTAATCTCATCAAGCCCTTCGTAAAATCCATAAAGAAGCTCCTTTTTTTTAAAAACTTCAGTTTCGCTTAAATTAATATACTTAGGACCTTTCTCATCTAAATCTCGACCCCCAAAGCCAACAACATTTCCTTTAAAATCTTTAATTGGGAAAATTAATCTTTGAGATAAAATAGAAGCTTTAGGATTTGCTTTTGAGAATAACCCACTTTTTCTTAGTATTTCAGAAGAGTACCCCTTTGAAACTAAAAAACCATAAAGATCTAAACCATCTTTAACATAAAATGGTAAATAACCAAGCTCAAATAAATCAACAACTTCTTTAGATATTGATCTATTCTTTAAAACGTAATCTAAAGCTTTTTTGTTTTTATTTAAAAAAAATTTAATAGTATTTATTAATCTAGAATTCAAAGAGTAAATTTTTGAAACTATGTCTTTATTTTCATTTTTTTTTTCACTTTCTCTATTTATTTTTAAATCATTATAATAAATACCAGATTTTTCACATAAAATCTTAAGAGCATCATTGTAATTAATTTTTTCCATGTCCATTAAAAATCCAATAACATCTCCACTCTTTTTACATCCAAAACAATAAAAATATCCCTGCAAAGGGTTTACAAAAAAAGAAGGGGTTTTCTCAGCATGAAAAGGACAAAGCCCTTTATAAGTAGATCCCGATTTAATAAGCTTAATATACTGCTCCACAATAGCTACAATGTCAAATTTGGCTTTAATTGAAGTTGCAGTTTGCAAATATTCCATACTTCCTAATCCTTAGTAATAAAATTTTTAATATAATCTTTTGCTCCTAAAAGATGTGAAGAATAATCTGATGAAAATTGATGTGTGCCTAACTTAGAGTCTTTAACTACAAAAAATAAATACTGCGTATTTTTCGGGAAAAAAGCTGCTTGTAGCGAAATAATACCAGCATTTGAAATTGGAGTAGGAGGATACCCTTTATTAATATATGTATTATAAGGAGAATTTATTTCTAAATCTGAAAAATAAATTCTTTTAGGATGACTTCGTCCTAGCTCCTCTGTAATAACATATTCAATAGTAGCACAAGATTGTAATGCCATACCAGATTTTATTCTGTTATAAAAAACCGAAGACATTATTGAAGCTTCACTTTTAACTCTATATTCACGCTCAACAATAGATGCTATAATTACTCTATTGTAAAAATCTTTACTTGAATAATCACTAAAAACAATGCCTATAGATTTAAGCTTATTTAAAAAATTATCAACAAACATGCGAACAATATTCTTTATTTCCATACCCTTATAAAATTTATAAGTATCTGGAAATAAAAATCCTTCAAGAGAGTCATAATCAAATCCAAGCTCATAAATAAACGATTTTTCTTTGATCAAAAAAATAAAATCTTTAACATCATCAATTAAAGCACATTCTTTAAGCTTAAAAGCAATTCTTCTGCTGGAATACCCTTCGGGTATTGTAACATCAATATTTATATTAGAAGATCCCCTTAACAATTCTTTATATATCTCAAATGTAGAAAGATCACTATTGATTAAATATCTTCCCTCTTTAAATTGTTTATCACTACCAAAAATATAAGAAATAAAAACAAGAAGTAATTCGGATTTAATTAATTTCTGCTTTTTCAATTCTTTAGCTATTTTTCTAACTCCCCAACCTTTTTCAACATCAAATTCATAAACTAAACCATTTGATAAATAAGATAGATTTAAAAAATATATAAAAATTGACAAAACAGATCCCAAGAAGAACAAAAGAATAAATACTTTCCCAATTTTAATAAGCACAAGAATCTCCTAGCTAAACAAAAGTATTTGCTAATATAAGTAATAAGAACTTTTCTAAATAAGCAAAAATATAAGAACCGCAATTAAACGACATAACGCATTTAAAAGATCATAACCAAAACATTTTAAAAAGGCAATCATTTATAATTCCACTAAATTGGGGAGGGTGGGATTCGAACCCACGTAGGCAAAGCCAACAGATTTACAGTCTGCCCCGGTTAACCACTTCGGTACCGCCCCTAAAAGCCGACTGTCGGAGTCGAACCGACGACCTGCGGTTTACAAGACCGCTGCTCTGGCCAGCTGAGCTAAGTCGGCAAATAAGAAACTAATAGTTAGTTTATAAAAATAAAATTCATTAGTCAATAGAATAATAAAAAACAATTACTGCAATCTTTTTATTAATCTATTTGTTACCAGAAAGAAAAATTTTAAAAACAAGAGCACAAGAAAAAATCATAAAACTAAAAATTAAAATTAAATAATAATTAATTTTTTTATTTCTCAATAAATAAAAAAATATCAACCTAGTAGATTCAAGCCCAAAAGAAACAGAGCTTAAAATAATAGTAAGATCAAGGTAAAATTTCTGAAAATTGTAAACAAAAATATTGTAAGAACCAGCAAAAAAAACGAATAAACTCAACAAAGAATTTAAAAACAATACAATAACCAAAATTCTAATAAAATTTGAAAAACGTCTTAAATTTTTTACTTTAAAAGCTCCCATGAAATTTATAAATTTTTTATTATAAAAAGTGCTTGGTTGATGATTTCTAAAAGATTACCAATAACATCAGCTAATGTAATTTTTTTATTTTCATTTCCCATTGACTTATAAGAAACTGTTAAAGATTTTCTAATAAAAGCATTATGATTTTCCAAAAGAGTCAAACATCTCTTTTTAAGCTCAATAAAATAATCTACAAATCTATTTGAAACCTTATCAATAAAAGCAGATTCATTTAAACACCACTTTAAAATCCTTTCTTTATAAGAATCATCAATTTTGCTATCTCTTTTATGCCTTTCAAACTCCTCATTTTTATAATCAATCTCAAAGTAAATATTATAAATTTCTTTTTTTAAAACAGTAATATTATTTTCAATATCAACATATATATTTCTCAAATCATGATTATTAATTAATACAACATTATTTATAGTTCTTAAAACTTCCATCATTCTAACATCATATATATTTTTAAAAAAATAATTGAGAAAATATAACTTTTTAAAGCTATAGCGACTAAGATTTAATTCGTTAAAAATCTCACCCTTTAAATTTAAAATTATACTAGGATCTCTAATAAGACTTTTTATCTCTTTAATCACAAGAACTTTTAAAGAACTATCACGCCTTGTAATAGCTTGTCCCATAACATTTAAAAATAAAATATTCTCATAAAAATTTTTTATATCAAAAAAGGGTACATATTTTTTAGGAGATGCAACTGGGTTTTTGCAATATACCCTAAAAACATCCAAATAAGGTAAAGTTCTCGATAAGCTAACAATCTTAGATACAATAGATAAAACATTTTTCAATACATATTCTACTCGAGATAAATGATCTTCTCTTGAAATTATTTCTGAATTACTAATATCATCGGATATTAAAAAATAGTTTGATATAATACTTTTAACGATATCCTCATCTATCTCAACATCTTTTAATGTATACAAAATGTCAAAAAAATAATTCAAATACTTACTAACACTTGAAAAGCTAGTTCCAAATCCAACCTCAAGATCAACAATACTAATATTTTCAACATTATCTAAAAGATCTACATTAAAAAATGAAAAAAAAGATTTGTAAGGAAAAAACGCTAAACTATTAAAAACATAATAAAATTCAAACATATCAGAGACAGTTTTATAAGTATCTGCTGGGATTGAATTAATATACTCATTTATCTTGATCTTAAGCGATTCTTCTAAATCGTTTTGGGTCTTTTCTTTTTTTAAAAAAAGCTCATATTCACCTTCGTCCAAAAAATCTTCCAAATTTTTCTTAAAATGAAGAACTTTATTTTGAATAATTTCTAAAATAGTCTGTTCAACAGCAATGCCACCTTTTTCTAATTTCTTAAAAAATTCTTTCAATTCCATTGAATATCGACAAACGCCAAAAAACATTTCTACAAAACCAACATACAAACATTCTCTCTTAAAATCTATTACTGGATTTTTACACATTTCATTAATTTGATTTTCTAGACTCTTTATAACATAAGCTTTATAAATATCTTCTTTACTCTTATCCTTCTGAAAAAAATTTAAAATGGTTAACCAAATTCTTATAAGAAATGATTCTTCCATTAAACGCCCTGAAAGAAATTTTTCAAGCTGAGAATCAACATAAGGCTCATTGCTACAATTGGGCAAAACAAACTCAGAAGAATTTAAACCCAAACTTTTTCTTATATCATTCATCAACCTATTTTTAGTCTCTTTTGAAAGCTGACATATAGCGTTGTATACACTATTGTTATTACCACTCATAAAACCTCAATAAAACCATTTAAAAAAATAAATGCACTATTTATAACATAGTTCAAATAAATTAAAATTGTAAATCAATTTTAGAAAAAAATTATTTACACTATAATATAATTTTATATGAATCTGGGCAAAAATAATCAAAATATAATTAAAATTGCTAGAATATTTAAAAAAAACAACTATGAATTTTATTTAGTTGGAGGCGCTTTAAGAGACTTATTGCTTAATAAACAGCCTTGCGATTTTGATTTTGCAACAAATGCAACTCCTGAAGAAATAATAAGATTATTTCCAAATAACATTAAAACGGGAATAAAACATGGCACAATTAGTATTATTTTTAATAAAAAAATCTTTGAAATTACCACATATAGAATAGAAAAAGAATATAAAAACAAGAGAGCCCCTAAACAAGTAGAATATACTAAAAATTTAATTAAAGATCTTAAAAGAAGGGATTTTACAATCAATGCAATTGCAATGGATATTTTTAACTTTAACATAATAGATTGCTATGATGGGAAAAAAGACCTTAATAAGAAAATAATAAGATGCATAGGAAACCCAAATAAAAGACTTGAAGAAGACGCCCTTAGAATACTAAGAGCAGCAAGATTTTCATCTACACTCAATTTTAACATTGAAAAAAATACTTTAATTTCAATGAAATATAAAAAAGAAAATATTTTAATGATTTCAAAAGAAAGAATAAAAAATGAATTTCAAAAATTATTAGAAGGTACAAATATACAAAAAGGAATTTATTATCTTAAAAAAGTTGATTTTTTTAAGATTTTTTTTAATTTAGAAGTAAAAACAAAATTAATTAAAAAAACTGCCCTGCTTAACAAGGATAAATTTTATCTAAAGGCAATAACTATATTGACAATTAAAAAACCCATAAAAGAACTAAAAGAAAAATTAACTTTGCTTAAATTTTCAAATAAAGAAATTAAATTAATTTTATTTTATAGAAATATAATTGATAATAACAACATTTTTAATGTTAAAAAATTGAGCGATATTAGATATTTGCTTAGCAAAAGCACAAGAGAACATTATAAAGAAATAATTGATATATACAAGGCACTCAAAGGAAAAAAGAAAAAATATTTATTTATAATAAAAAATATCAAAAGAAAAAAATTACTAAAAAATCCCCTCTCTTTAAAAGATTTAAAAATAAACGGAACAGATATCCAAAATCTAGAACAAATAGAAAGTAAAAACATAGGCAAAATTTTAGAAATGCTCCTAAGCTATGTAATTGAAAATCCCAAACTTAATACTAAAAATTGCCTTATTGAAAAAATCAAAACCCTAAAGATTAATATTTTCCATGGCTTTTAAAGCTACTTCGGCCGCTCTCATTTCAGCCTCTTTTTTAGACTTACCCTTTCCATTTGATATAAACTTTTCTCCAACATAAAGCTCAACGCAAAAAACTTTATCATGATCTGGACCTATTTCCTTGTCTAACTTATAACTTGGTGAGATTTTATATTTCTTTTGAACATATTCCTGCAACAAGCTCTTATAATCTTTAAAATCTCCCCTATTAAACATCAATCTTATATACATGTCAAAAAGTTCAACTACGAATTCTGTTGCTATTGAAAACCCGCTATCAAGATAAATAGCGCCTACAAAGGCTTCAATAGCATCTGCAAGAATGCCTTTTTTATTGCGACCATCATTACTTTCCTCTCCTCTGCCAAGTAAAATATAAGAACCAAGATCAATCTCTCTGGCAATACTAGAT
Organism: [Borrelia] turdi; assembly: GCF_008828755.2. GTDB lineage: Bacteria > Spirochaetota > Spirochaetia > Borreliales > Borreliaceae > Borreliella > Borreliella turdi. The sequence goes on from NZ_QBLM01000001.1 coordinate 197,111, forward strand.
AAAGAATCTTCGCTAACAATATAAGATCTGGCCTTACTAAGCTCTCCTTCACTTTTATTTGGATAAGTTTTATAAAGATAATCCGTGATAATCAAATTAAGCACAGAATCTCCTAAAAATTCCAATCTCTCATTATTGTCAGATTTTTGATCCAGCTCATTAGAATACGAGGAATGACTCAATGCTATATTTAATAAATCAAAATTATTAAAATCAATACTCAAATTTTCCAAAAATTCACTCAATTGGGCTTTTCTTTCACTATCAAAACAAAAATCGGAAGATTTTTTTTTCATCAACCTTTTCTCTTTTTAATAAAATTAACAACATCGCCTACCGTCTCAAATTCATTGGCTTCGTTCTCTGGAATCTTATCATCAAAAGCCTCTTCAAGCAAATACAAAAGTTCATAAATATCAAGACTATCTGCACTAAGATCTTCAACAAATCTAGAGTCTAGGGTAATTTCATCTTCTTTTTTATCAAGCTGCTCAGATATAATAGACCTAACCTTACTAAAAATTTCATCATTATCCATGAATACACCTTCCTTGCTACAAACTATAACCCTATTTCTAGATATTGATTATTCCTATAATATCCACATTTTAAACAAATTCTGTGCCTAACTCCAAGATTACCACAATTAGAACATTCTTGAAATTGCGGAATTTTCTTTCTCATATTTATGCTACGCCTTGTTCTACTTCTAGACTTTGAAGGCTTAAATTTTGGAACAGCCATTACTTTCTCCTACTACTTTTAAACTAGATTAAATTATCTTAATAATATATATATTAACCAAGGCATTTGTCAACAAACTTAGATTTCAATCTATTGAACACCAATTCTGGAACAAAATGAGAAAGATCAACATCCTTTTTCCTCATCAACTCCTTTACAAACTCTGACCTTACATATAAATGTTCTGCACTACTTGGTAAAAATATAGTATCAATTTTAAAATTTAACTTATTATTAACAAGATACCTTTCAAACTCTATATCAAAATCATTAAAAGCCCTAATTCCCCTAACAATAAATCTAATAGAATTAATTAATGCATAATCAACAATAAACCCATTATACCTATCTACAAATACATTAAAAAGATTTAAAGACAAAATAACATCTTTTGTAAGACTAAACCTCTCAATATCGCTTAGCAAATATTTTTTTGATTTGTTGTCAGCTACTAAAACAACAATTTTGTCAAAAATAGCCAATGATCTTTTAATTAAATCAATATGGCCCCAGGTAATTGGATCAAAAGATCCTGGAAAAACTGCCACCTTCATATCAACGAAGTCTAACCCCTCTATTGACATCTTTGAGAATTTTTTTGCGCCATATTGGCTGTTCTTCTAAATTTTCAAACTCAATTTCTTTAATAATTTTGAAATATAGATATTCTCCCCTAGAAGATGTATCCACAACAAAAAATTTACCAACACCCCTATAAACTAATTTTTCATTACTTGAAAGATTATTTTCAACTGTTAATTTATTTATAGCACAATCAAAATGAACAGGCCTATCTTCATTTTCAACCTTTAAAGACATGCTGCAAACAATATCATTAATTTTTTTTTCACAAATAGCACAAGTAATATCAAGATTTATTCTTGTTTTAAATTTTATATTTTTTCTTCTAAATTTACCTTTAAAACCATTTTGTTTATCTGTATTTAAAACAGTAGATCTATTATTAAAACTATTTAAAGGGGCAACATTTTGACTTTTGCTCTCAGAATTTAATCTTTTATTTTTAAAACCATAAAAACGCTTATTGTATTTATGAAAATTGCTACCCTTAAATTTACTTTGAGTATATTCCAAAATCAACTCTCCTTAACGATAACAAATAAATATTTGCCGTCCAAAAAATAAAAACAAAAACTTAAAGACGAATACTTACACAACTTAAAAGCTTTTCAACAAATCGGAATTTCAAACCCTTGGCTTTTTAAAGGACAAAAAGCGAAATTAAAGCCTCATTGAAATTAATAAGAATAATTAGTTAATTAATGCTTTTAATCGTAACAAATACCCGACCAAACTTAACAAGTTAATTTTCAAAACAGTAAAAATTCTAAATTTTGAATAAAAATTATTAAAACAAAAGCACATTCAAAAATAATTTTTAATCTTAATCTAATTTGCCGCTAAAATATTTAAAATAACTTAAAAACTAATGCTTAACTTTTTTAATATTAAGGCGCTCCTTTATCTTCATAGCGGCTTTACCAATTCTATTTCTCATATAATAAAGCTTTGCCCTTCTAACCTTTCCCCTTCTTAAAACTTCAACTTTTTCTATAATAGGAGAATATACTGGAAAAATTTTTTCAACACCTATTCCTGAAGAAATTTTTCTAACTAAAAATGTTTTACCAATTCCCTTATTTTGAAAAGAAATAACAATCCCTTCAAAATTCTGTAACCTCTCATTATTACCTTCAATAATTTTATAAACAACCTTAACAGTATCACCCACATTAAAGACAAAACCCTCATTTATCTTATTTTGGGCTTCAATTTTTCTTATCAAATCCATTATCTTCTCCTATTATCTTTAAATATTTAAGGTATAAATCATATCTATTTTTCTTAGTTTTTTCTCTAGCCTTAAAAAGCCTCCAATTCTTTATATTTTCATGATGCCCTGAAACAAGAACTTCTGGAACCTTTATTCCCATGAAATTATAAGGCCTAGTATAATGAGGATATTCAAGCAACCCATTTTTCATACCAAACGATTCCTCTAATAAAGAATTAGGATTTATTACTCCATCCAACAATCTATATACACTATCTATTAAAACAAGAGCTGCGATCTCTCCAGAAGATAAAACATAATCTCCAATAGAAATCTCAAAATCAACATACAAATCTATAATACGCTGATCAATTCCCTCATATCTTCCACAAATTATAACAATTTCTTCTTTTTTTGACAAGGAATACGCTAAGTCTTGAGTATACTTTATACCAGAAGGACTTAAAAATATTGTTGTTTTCTTAATAGCTTCTACATGCTCAAGAGCAAAAAACATGGGCTCAGCCTTTAATACCATCCCAGCACCGCCTCCATAAGGCAAATCATCACATCTTTTATGTTTATCTTTTGAGAAATCTCTAACGTCAACAAGCTCAAAATCTACTATTCCTTTGTTAATAGCTTTTTTCATTATTGAATTTTCAAAAAATGGTTTAATTATTACTGGAAAAAGGGATATAACTGTAAATTTCATCTTAAAAGATCTAGAACCTTAAGCTCAATTGTTTTTTCTCTTACATCTATATCTCCAATATAAATGCTCAAAAAGGGAATAAAAAAAAATTTAATACCCACTTTAACTTCAAGAAATACGCTATTTAAATATTCAAAGAAAGCTACAACTTCCCCGAGCTTCCTATTGTCATTAACAATAGTATAGCCAATCAATTTTCCCAAATAATATTCGCCTTCTTTCAAACTCGATGCAAGCGAATCATCAACCCATAATTCAAAGCCAATCAAAGACCTGACCGACTCTGGGGTATTAATCCCTTCAAACTTCAAAAATAAGGAATTGCTTTTTATATTAACATCCACAACCCTAACTTCAAGGGTAAGTCCATTGCTTTTTTTTAAAAGGACTTTATTGTCTTTTAGATTAACAAAATCATAAAAATTATTGGATATGCTTTTAATCTTAGCATATCCATTAACTCCATAAGACGATAATATCACGCCTTTAATAAACATAAATCAATCTAAAATTTCTAATTGTACTCGCCTATTGGTTTTAGCAGCACAAGCTCCAAGCAAAGTTCTAATAGCTCGTGCAATACGACCTCGTCTTCCTATTATCTTGCCCACATCACTTTGAGAAACCCTTAATTCTAAAATAGTTGATTTTTCCCCTTCAATTACATTTAGTTTTACTTCATCTTGTTTATCTACAAGAGACTTTACTATAAACTCTATAAGTTCAATCTCATTTCCATACTCTTTCATTTAAACCTCCTGACTTTTCACATTCAAGTTGTTTTTATTTAAAAGCATTTTCACTGTATCGCTTAAAATTGCTCCCTTGTTTATCCAATCTTTCATTCTATCTTCCTTAATTTTTATTTGTTTTTGCTTTTCAACAGGATGATAATAACCAAGTTCTTCAATTGCTCTACCATCTCTAGGAGAAGCAGAATTCATAACTACAATCCTATAATAAGGTCTTTTCTTAGCCCCCATTCTCTTCAATCTTATCCTAACACTCAAATTTATTCCTCCTTATTTTCCCAAAAGGGATGCAATCTTATTTTGAAAATCTTTATTTTTCATTTTTTTCATAATCAAAGTTGTTTGACTAAACTTTTTTATGAGTTTATTAACATCAAAAATAGTTGTTCCACTTCCCAAAGCTATTCTTTTTTTTCTTGAGGGATTGTTCAAAATCACTGGGTTTATTCTTTCTTTTTTAGTCATAGAAAGAATAATAGCTTCTTCTTTATTAAAACTTTCTTCGGTTAAATTATTGATATTCAGCATTGATTTTGAAACACCTGGTAAAAAACTCACAAAATTAGAAAACCCTCCTACTTGCCTTATACGTCTAAATTGGCTTAGATAGTCTTCAAAATTAAAACTAGCTTTATTAATTTTTTCCTCAAGCTTAATAGCCTCTTCTTTATCAACAACACTTTGAATCTTCTCTACAAGACTAACAACATCCCCCATGCCAAGAATTCTAGAAGCAATTCTTTCTGGATAAAAGGAATCAAGATCTTCAATTTTTTCTCCAACTCCAATAAATTTAATAGGAACTTCACAAATACTTTTAAACGATAGTACAGCGCCACCTCTAGTATCTGAATCAAACTTAGAGAATATAGCACCAGTAAGTCCAACATTTTCATTAAATTCCTTAGCAATATTTACCGCAACTTGTCCCATCATAGAATCTACCACTAAAATGGTTTCTGAGGGCTGTAAAATCTCTTTAATCTTTTTTATCTCTTCAACTAAAAAAGATTCAACCTCAAGGCGACCTCTAGTATCAACGATTACAGAATCAAAAAACTCAGACTTAGCAAATTTCATGGACGATTTAACAATTTTAATAGGATCTTTTTCACCCTCAAGTGAAAATACTGGAACATCTATTTGGCTACCTAATATTTTTAACTGTTCCGTGGCCGCTGCTCTAAATGTGTCAGCAGCTACAAGGAGCACTTTTCTATTTTCCTTTTTAAGCCTTAAAGAAAGCTTAGCACATGTTGTGGTCTTACCAGAACCTTGAAGTCCAATCATAAGAATATAAGATTGTTTATTAACAGGATTTAAGCTAAGCTCATAATTTTTGCCTCCCAAAAATTTAACAAGATTATCATTGACAATTTTAATAAACTGAGACTTAGGATCAATACCTCTTAAAACTTTTACTCCCTTGGATTCTTCAATTATAGAATTTAAAAAACGTCTTATAACCCTTAAGTTAACATCAGCATCAACTAAAGAATTCTTAATAATCTCAATAGCCTCTGCAATGTTTTTATCATTTATTGTAGATTTTCCAGAAAGATAGTTTATAAAATTTTTAAAATTTGACCCCAAACTTTCAAGCATTAAAAATAACCCTTATTCTCAAAAATAATCTTATCAAATATAAGATACAAAAAAAGGCAATATTAATCAATATCTCCTCCTGTCAAATAAAATTTATTAAAAATAACACTAGAAGCGGGCCCAACAACAGAAACTTCAGTATCTAATGAACTAAGCTTTAATACTATATTCTCTTTATTTCGCTTTTTAATCTCTTCTTTTAGCAAATCAAAAAAAACTTTTAATTTGAAACTTTGACCATAGAGCACTAAATAATTAAAATCAAGCATTCTTTGAATATTGATAATAATTATTGCCAAATATTTAACCGTATCTTCCATAATTTTATTTATAAAATCATATTTTTCATAAAGAGAAAAAACATCATATATTGTAACCTTTTTCAATTTACCCTCATACTTTTCATAAAGTTCAGGAATCTCACCATTCATAAACTCTTTTGAAATCAATCTCTGCAAAGCAAAATTAGATATTAGCATATTAACACAACCCTTATTACCACAAGTTGGACAATTTTTCTCTCCCTCATAATCAATTATCATGTGGCTAACCATCCCTGACTTATTATTAAAACCGGGATAAACATTGCCATCTGACCAAATCGAAAGTTCAGCAGTATCTGTATAGTCAAAAAACATAATATTATCTATATTTTTACCCATAAATTCAGCAAGAGATAAATTTTTAACATAACTTTCAAGATAAACTGTAAGTGAAAAATATTCCTCAAGTATCCTTTTAACAGGAACATCTTTTTCAATCCATGCTCCATAACTATCATTAACAATACCTGATTCTTTATCTTTTATTAACCCTGTAATGCTAAAACCTAAGCCAATAAATTTATCTCTTGAAAAATTATGTTTCCAAATAATTTCTATCATATGATCTTTTATTTTTTCTAAAATGTCATAAGCGCTAACTGGGGGTTCAAAAGAATGAGTCTCGCTTATTAAAACCTCACATTTAAGATTAGCAATACCTATTTGAAAATAATTGCTAGAAATAATAACTCCCATTGAATACGCATAATCTTTATTAATATCAAGAAGTATTTCTTTTCGTCCATGTTTTTTAACATCAGACACTCTAGACCCAACTTCAATCAAAAGATTTTCTTTTATCATTTGATTAGTCAAAATAGTAACCGCAGCATTCGTTAAAGTTAACTTACGGGCTAAGTCTGTTCTTGAATATTGCATATTTTTCAAACTAAGAAGAATTTTTCTTCTATTCCCACCCCTAATCGAAACCATATTTTCACCCTGCATAATGCACCTCCTTTGTTTTTTAAAATAAAAAAATATTATAAAATATCATATTAAAACCCAATATAATATCCTATATATTCCCAAAAGACAAACATACCTTTATAAGGCTAAAAAATAATTTTATATCATAAAATCACATTCATAAACTATCAGAAACTTAAAGCTTAACAAAAAAAGGAATAAAGTCATTTTTATATAAAAACTAATCAATAAAAATTAATTAAATTTAAAAAATAGCAAAAACAAAAAAAGCCACTTTGCCTTGAAACTAATAAATTTAACTTGCTTTTTCCTTAAAATAAGAAAATTCCATAGTAAAACTGCCTCTTCCCTTGGTAGAACTTCTTAAAATAGAAGCATACCCAAAAAGTTTTTCAAAAGCCGCCTCTGATTTTATCAAATCATACTCCCCAATATTGCTAACTGAATGAATAACGCCTCCTATAATATTTAATGTAGAAATAATTTCTCCTGTATGCTCAATGGGTGTTCTAACCTCCAATAACATTATTGGTTCAAGTCTAATAGGATCTGATTTTTGAAAAATACTATGAAAAGCAAATCCCGAAATTGATTCAAAAGCACTCTCGCCAATCTTGTTAATCTCACAAACAATAGAAAAAACGCTAACATTAATATCAATAATAGGATATCCAAAAACTCCACTTACAAATGCCGCTGTAATTCCCCTCAATATTGCAGACTTAATTGAAGAGTCAATAACACATTCAAAATCAATTTTATTTCCTTCACCCCGTGACAAAGGTTTAATGATCATTCCAATTTTAAAATCAATATTTTTGCCAGCAAAAATATTATTAAACTCAAAAACTTCTTTCACAACTTTACTTGAGCTCTCTCTGTAACTTACTTGAGGTTTTCCTGTATAAACATTAAGATTAAATTCATCTTTAATTCTTGTCAAAATAATCTCAAGATGTAATTCACCCATTCCAGATATAATAAGTTGCCCTGTTTCTTTGCTCTCAGAATAACTAAAAGTAGGATCTTCTTTGGATATTATTTCAAAAATTTCCTTTAGTCTAACCTCATCTGATGATCTTTCAGGCTCAACAGACATTAAAACAACTGGCTCTGGAAACGTAACAGATTCAAGTAAAACATTATTGCTTTCCTCAACAAGAGTATTCCCTGTAACAGAAAACTTTAATCCTAAAACAGCACCAATATCCCCTGGCTTCACAAAATCTATTTGTTCATTTTTATTTGAAAAAACTCTAAAAATTTTTGTAAACTTTTCACGCTTACCATTTGAAGCATTGAAAATTTTTTTACTAGAATTAATCTCTCCAGAATAAACTCTAACAAAATAAAGATGCGCAGCAATTACACTTGAATATTGAACTTTAAAAACAAGAGCTGATAATTTTTTATTTTCATTAGGATCAACTAAAATTTTTTTATTTGTATCTAAAGAAAAAGCTTCAAAACTTTTTTCAAAAGGACTTGGCAAGTAATCTACAATCGAATCAATCAAAGGCTCTATTCCAATATTTTTTAAACTGGTTCCCATTAAAACAGGAATAATAAATCTAGAAATAGTCCCTCTTCTAATCTCACTCTTAATAATGTCTAAACCAATCTCTTTATCTTCAAGAAATAATTGAGTAATCTCTTCGCTAAATTGACTAAGAACGTCTATTAACTTTTTTTTAAAAACCCCTACTTTTTCAGCAAATTCTTTTCTAACCTGACTGTAAGCTAATTTTGGAATTCCATTTTCCATTGTAAAATGGAGCTCTTTATTTAAAATAATATCAACTACTCCTTCAAAATTGCTTTCATTTCCAATTGGAATTTGCAAAACTAAAGGAATAGTTTTAAACTTATTCTCAATATCTTCTACAACTTTAAAAAAATTAGCGCCTAATCTGTCCATCTTATTAACATAAGCAAGTCGTGGAATTTCATATTTTTCTGCTTGCTTCCAAACAGTTTCTGTTTGAGCTTGAATTCCATCAACAGCGCTAAAAATAACAACACCCCCATCAAGAACTCTAAGGGATCTTTCAACTTCTGCTGTGAAATCAACATGGCCAGGAGTATCAATAATATTTATTTGGCAATCCTTCCAATAGCAAGTAATAGCAGCTGAACTAATAGTAATTCCTCTTTCTTGCTCTTGGGGCATCCAGTCAGTAATAGTGTTTCCAGAATCTACATCCCCCATTTTATGGCTTTTACCAGTATAATAAATAATTCTTTCTGTAGTAGTAGTTTTACCAGCATCAATATGAGCCATAATTCCAATATTTCTAATACCCATAAATCCCTAAAACAACTACAACCTTAATTCAAATAAACCAATCATTATGCAAGTTAAACCTTTTAATACAATTATTATTGCATATCACACTCACAACATTTGTGCTCATCATGACAAATACAATCACAATTTTCAAGCAATGCCTTATGCATCCATAAATGCTTCTCAAGATCACTCATAATGTCATCTATAATATTACCAGTACCATAATCACAAGCAGCATCAATAAATTTTCTCATTTCAAAAATATTTTTCAAAATCTCAGTAAGACTGCAAACAATGTTTTGCATTGAAGGTAAAAAATTAGAAGTTGATTCAATATTAAACTCCTTAATAAAGGACTTTTTTATAAACTCAGAATATCTAAATTCAGAATCATATCCAAGCATTCTTGAGCGTTCTGCAACAATATCAATAATCTCTTCAATATACTCATAAAGATCTTGGGCTTTTTTGTGAATAACAAAGAAATTGGTATCTTTTATATTCCAATGAATACCTCTTAAATTAGAATAAAAAATATGCAAACTCGCTAAGAGTTCTTGTAATTTTGAATGTATTTCATCTAAGTCATCTTTTTTTATATAACTTAAATACTTTTCCATAACTACCTCCTTGATATAATCATTATAATACATAATGATATATAATTATGATTTTAATACCATAATATAATAAATAAAAAGGATCTTTAATGAAAAAATTGATTTTGATTTTTGCACTATTTCTATCTCAAGCATGCAATTTAAATACAATACATCCAATAGATACAAAAGAAGATATGAAAATTCTATATTCAGAAATTGCTGAATTGAGAAAAAATTTAAATCTAAATCACCTAGAAATAGATGATACTCTTGAAAAAGTTGCAAAAGAATATGCTATTAAACTAGGTGAAAATAAAACACTAACTCATACACTTTTTGGCACCACGCCAATGCAAAGAATACACAAGTACGATAAATCCTTTAATTTAACAAGAGAAATACTAGCATCAGGAATTGAACTTGAAGGAGTAGTTAATGCGTGGCTTAACAGCCCAAGCCACAAAGAAGCTCTTATTAATAAAGATACTAATAAAATAGGTGGCTATAGATTAAAAACAAATAACAATATAAATATATTTGTGGTTCTTTTTGGAAAAAGAAAAGAGAAGAATTGACACCATTAAAGATTATACTGTATACTACTTATTAGTAAAAGGGCTCATAGCTCAGTTGGTCAGAGCGCCTGCCTTACAAGCAGGATGTCGGGAGTTCGAATCTCTCTGGGCCCAAAAATAACCTAAACTTCAATTATTTTTAGCTGTAAGGCTAAGTTTATTTTATAATTTTTAATTATGTTATTAAGCTCTTTTTTAGCTGTATTGGCTTTTTCTTGACTTTCAAAAAGAAAAATAAACGCTCCTCCTTTACCAGAGCCACTTAACTTTCCAGAAAGAGCGCCTAATTTAATCCCCCTGCTTATCAACCAATCAAGAGTATCATTAGACAACCCCAAATGCCTTAAACAATAATGTGCAACATTCATTTCATTAGCTAAAGAATATACATCCTTATTCTTAAAAGAAATATAAGCATTGCTTACAACAAGACCAAGCTTTTCAATAAAACCAAATAGATCAGTATTAAATAATAACTGTTTTTTTAAATTTACAACTATTTCTTTAGTTGTAAAATCTCTTTTTATAGCTCCGATTAAAAAATAAAAACCAGAATCTTTTAATTTTCTTGAATTAAAAACATCTTCTTTTTTCTCTAAATAAAAGGTTCCACCAAGATCAATTAGCCTAATATCCATTCCAGAAGATTTGCCATGAAAAATATTTTCAATTTGATTTGCCAATAAAATTTTATTACAATCCCTATATTCAAAATGACTTGTAATATATTCTGCAAAACACAAACTAAGACTAGCAGAAGAACCAAGACCAACTCCAATAGGAATTTCAGAAATAATAGTAAACTCAATCGGATTAACTTTATTGTAATTTGAAACAATAAAGCTTATAAGGCTATTTAATTTAGTACTAGGTTTCCCCAAATATTTCCAATTTTTAGACACACTACAAATAAGATCCATATAAATTGGAACTGTAGCCCCAATAACTGGAAACCCATAAACAGCACTATGTTCCCCTAAGAACAATATTTTAGCAGGCTTTCTTATTCTTAACATTTATTGCTTTCAAACTTAATACTTTCATGCTCTAAAACAATTGGAATAATTTTTGATAAATCAAAAGCTTTAATATTGGGTCTATAAACTAAAAAAGTTTCGTTTCCAGCTCCCAAAGCTTTAATCAAATCGCATTGATCTCTAAGGTGTTCAAAATTTGAAGGCAAGGCTGCAGAAACTCCTATTGCCTCTCCTATTTCCAATCCTAATTCTTTAGCTCTTCTTAAGCTAGAAATTAATTTGGAGTTAGAAGTACCAACACTTAAAACAAGTTTTTTTACCTCCAAATTGCATTTTAATATCAAGTCTAAAATAGAATTTCTATGTTTATTGTATTCACAAATAGAAGCGGTAGTTTTAACAGCTTTCAAACCTTGCATCAAATAAAAATCATCAAGCTTAACAATGCCCAGCTGTCTGCATTTAGGAGTAAAACCGCCTTCAAACTCAACAACACCTCCAAAAATACTAGTAGCAATATCGTATCCGCTACCCATCCCTCCTTGAGAGTGCCTGTAGGCCTCTAAACAATATTTAAAGATTTCACCCTTATCAACAACATTAGTAGAATTGTAAATTAAAAAAAGACCACACACTATACCAATAGCAACAACAGCGCTTGAACCAAATCCCTTTTTAGTTCCATCATTAAAGAAAAAATTACTTGTATCAATGTAAACATCATATGCAAAGCTTTCTAGATTAAAAAAATATTTTTGACTCAAGTAAGAAAACATTTTAAAAACAAAATCATCTCTATTTTCTATTAAAGAAAAATCGTCTATCTCTTTCTTTTTGCTAAAGAAACGCCAAAAATCGCTCTTTTTAAAAGAAAAAAATGCTCTCTTGTTAATCGCAATTGCCAACCCCAAGCCCTTTTCCTCTAAAATAGTATACTCCCCCATTAAAAGCAAATTTCCAGGCACAGAAAAACTAATCAAATCCATTCTAAGTCACGCCCAACCTTTGAAACAATAAAATTAATGCCAGTAAAATTTTGCTTAAGTCTTTTTAAAATAGTATTTAAATTTTTTTCCAAACAAAGAAACTTTACCTGGGGGCCTGCATCCATTGTCTCAAATACAAAAATTCCCTCATTTCTCAAATTAGCAGCATATTTAATTAAATCTATTGTACTGCTTTTAAAATAAAAAATAGAAGATGCAAACATTAAAGCAAACATATTTTGATAACTTTTTACAACATTTGCTCCAAAATGTATAAAATCTTTTTTTAAAAAAAAATATAAAGCATCTTTAAAAATCTTTTTACTAGAGGCAATCCAAGCATCATAATAAAACTCATGAAGTTTACAAATATTCATTGCAACTCTTGAAGACAATTCTTTTTCATTGCTATCAATTACGGCAAATATTATGCGCAAATCATTAAAATAAGATCGATCTCTTAATTGAAAAGATTCTTTTGAACCTTCTTTTAAAATGGTAAACCCCCCATAAATAGCCCTTGCTGCAGAAGCTGATCCTACTCTTGCAAGACTAGATGCACTGCTAAAAGAATATTTATTAAAATATTTCAAAATACAAGCAGCAATAGAAGCAAAGCCCGAACTAGAACTTGCAAGGCCCGCTGCTGTTGGAAAATTGTTTTCACTTTTAATTTTAAATCTAACATTCGGCTCACTAAGAATTTTTCTTGCATAATCAAAAAATACCTTTTCTCTATTTTGCAATATAACTGGCTTTGAATTTAAAATTATTTCATCTTGATCTGAAAGTTCAAGCTCACTTATTGAATAAAACTTATCAACACTAACAGCAAGACTAGAAGTCGCGGGGATGTTTAAAAAAATATCCTTCTTGCCCCAATATTTAATTAAAGCTAAGCTTGCATTAACTTTACACTTTACCTTCATTCTCTAACCTTATTTTCTTTAGAATTTTAAAAGCAAAATCAAAAGAATAAATACCCACTTTTTGCATTTCTAATAATAATTTGTCTTTCTCAAAATCAGAAATATTATATTTCATCTTTAAAAAGTAGAGTATTTTATTAACATGTAATCTCATGTGACCCTTTTGAATTCCGTTAAATGCAAGAGCCCTTAATGCAGCAAAATTACTAGCAAGTCCAACACAAGATAAAATACCCATAAATTCAGTCTTACTACTTACATTCATAATTCTAAAACTTAAAATTGAAGCTTCGCTAAAAGACGTAACCCCGCCTTTAGTTCCAACTTGCAAAGGAATTTCAATTTCTCCAACCAAAGCATTATCAATAATATAAAATTTACTAAGAGGAAGATATTTGCCACTTTTTGAAGCAAATCTGTGAACAGAAGCCTCAAGTGCTCTTGTATCATTAAAAGTAGCAAGACACACCCCCGTAATTCCATTCATAATACCTTTATTATTAGTAACAGCTCGCTCCTCTTCGTAGAAACCTATACTAGAAATAAGTTCAATTTTTTTAGCCAAATTAAAAGAATCCTCTTTACTCGATAGTAAATGCTTAAAATCTAAAACAAAACAAGCTTTAGTTGTAAATTCACTAACATCATTGCTTAAAATTTTTAAAACACACTCATATCCAAACTCTAAAAAAATACATTCTGCTACACGCTCTGCAATTGAGTTTAACAAATTAGCGCCCATAGCATCACAAGTATCCAAATAAAGATTCAATTTCTGAATACCAAGCTCTTTAATATATTTAGTTGACAATCTCTTAAATCCACCTCCCCTTTGATTCATATTGGATAAAAGAGGTTCAATCCAAGTCTTGATTTTATCGCCAAGATCAACAAAAATTTTACTTAGGTCTTTTTCCGATTTTATATAAATTTGAGAAATTCCCAACACTTCACTCAAAGAATAATTCAAATTAGCATTTTCAAGGGTTTTTGCTGCAAAATTCAAGGCAGCAATAACAGAAGATTCTTCTGTTGCAATAGGCAAAGAATAGTATTTACCATTTATTTTTAAATTTTTTACAATTCCAACAGGAAAAGATAAGTATCCAATGTAATTTTCTATCATATTAAAAAGAAAATCTTCATTGGTATTATTATAAAAAAAATCATTAAAAGATAATCCTAAAAAACTTTTTATCTCTTGCCTTTTTTCTAAAATACTTTTATGTCTAAAATTTTTACTAAGTTTCATAAAACTGCTTAAAGACTCCAAGCTCAGTAAGCAAATAGCTACTCAAAAAATACTTATTATTTTTAAATTCAGACAAACTTCTGCTTCCACTTAAAAACATAGACATTTTTAAAACATGCTCATAATCAGAAAAAAGACTAAATACAGCATCTTCTCCTGAATTGTAAAAAGCTCTAAGAACAACAGCTGCAACACCTATCAGTTTAGCTCCAAGAGCAATGCCTTTAGCAATATCCATGCCTGTCTCATACCCGCCAGATGCAAAAATATTAGCCTTTAGAGAATCATCAATGCTAAGCAAAGTAAAAATCGAAGGAATCCCCCAATCAGAAAAACAAGATGCAATATTTAGATTATTGCCCCTCATGCCTTCTACTAAAACCCAATTAGTACCGCCACTACCCGCAAGATCAATACAAGAAACACCAAGTTTAAATAACTCCTTAACATCATTTGGTGAAATTCCAAAACCTGTCTCTTTGACAATTAATGGAACACTTAGAAAGTTGGACAATTTGGCTATTGATTCTTTTATTCCTTTAAAATTTCTCTCTCCATTAACATTCATTAATTCCTGCCCCGCATTAAGATGCACAATAATTGCATCAACTTCCAATCTCTTGATCATTTCAGCTATCCTAGAAATACCAAACTCAACAATTTGAACAGCACCAATATTGGCAAACAAAGGAATATTGTGAGCATAGCTTTTAAGAGTAAAATCTTTTATATACTCGGGATACTTAAACAAAAGCTTAAAAGAACCTAAACCAATAGGAATTTTTAAATAATTTGCAATCTTAACTAAAGATTTATTAAAGTCATTCCCTTCTTTACTGCCTCCTGTCATGGAAGAAATAAAAACAGGCATGCTAATATTGTATCCAAATATTTCTTCTTTTATGTCTATCTCAGAGAAATTAAAATCGCTCAGAGCATTATGTTTTAGCTTAATAAATTTTAAAAAATTACAACTGCTTTTAACATTGTTCTTATTTAGACAAATCTCAATATGTTTTTTTTTATTTTCTAATATATTAGGCTCGATACCCATAAACTCGGTATCCGTCATTCCTTAATTCTTTTAAATAAAATCCTCTGGATTCACCAGGAACTATTTTATTTTGAAAGAAATCTTTATATTCTTCAAAATTTGCATTATTTCTATTTTTTATAAGTCCATCAAGATCCCATGATTTAACAACATCAAAAGCACTTTTTTCAATGGTAAATTCATAAACAATCATAATATTGCCAGATCCATAAGAACAAAATAATATTTTTTCTCCCGTAATATCCTTCTTAGAAAATACTCTTTTTAAATAAAATGCTAAAGATAAAAAAATTGAACCCGTATACAAATTTCCCACCTCCATAGCAGCTTCAACTCCATCGTAAAAATCTATTGACTCTAAATAAGCATTTCTAACAGATTCATCATCACTATAATATTTTTTTAAAATATAATGCATTGAATCTATCGGCATCTTAGCAAAAGGAACATGTAAAATAAATCTATAATTAGAAAATAAATCTTTCATATTAAGTTGCTTTTTGAGAGCAAAATCTCTTAAAGCATTTTCATTTGCATTATTGTAACATTCAACTGAATATTGACCACGCACCTTGGCCTCAACACTTCCAAAAGGCCTAAAAAAATCATCAACATCATCGGTATAAACTCCAAATTCAGATAAATTGATAGAAAGTAGCTTTGGATTTTTTTCAACAAGCATTGCAGTTGCACCAGCTCCTTGAGTAATCTCAGCTGTAGTAAGATTGCTATAGTGCGCAATATCTGAAGAAAAAACTATACCATATTCAGAATTATTAGAATGACTTAGAACACTTGCTACACTGTGCAAAGACATAGCAGCGCCAGCACATGCATGTTGAACTTGAAAAGTTAAAAAATTATTCCCCAGACAAATGCCAGACTTCTTTAAAGCTCCAAAAACATAAGAAGAAATTGACTTTGAATGATCAACACCTGTTTCAGTTCCGCCTAAAAGTATTCTAATTTTACTCAAATCAAGATTATTGTTGTCAAAAATAAGCTTAACAGCTGAACTTGCCATGGTTACACTATCCTCATTGGGGCCTGTAAATCTAAAACCTTTTTGCAAGGTTGCATCTATTGCTCTATTGATTTTTTTAAAAAAAACTTCATTAGAAAAATATAAAGGATTCTCCAAAAGAACAGAAAAATCTAAATAATTTAAAGGTAAAAAAATCCTAATATCACTAATGCCTATTTTCATATATTCCTCAATACATTAATGGATTTAAGTTATTATATTATAATTTACAAAAATTAGCAAAATCTTATATAATAAAACCTAAAAAGGGAAATTTATGAAAATAGCCGTACTTTTATCTGGAGGAGTTGATAGTTCTGTTGCCCTTTATAGAATTATAAACAAAGGATATACAAATATAAAATGCTACTATTTAAAAATTTGGCTTGAAGATGAGCTGTCTTATATTGGAGACTGCCCATGGCAAGAAGATTTAAATTACGTTGAAGCTGTATGCAACAAGTTTAATGTACCATACGAAATAATAAACTTTCAAAAAGAATATTATAACAAAGTAGTAAGCTATACTATTGAAGAACTAAAAAACGGCAATACCCCAAGTCCAGATATTTTTTGTAATCAAAGAATAAAGTTTGGAGCATTTTTTGAGAAAATCAACGAACAATATGATTTAGTTGTCACAGGACATTACGCTAAAATACAAATAAAAGAAAAAAAATTCTTACTAAAACAAGCCAAAGACAAAATTAAAGACCAAAGCTATTTTTTATCTCATCTATCTCAAAAACAAATGTCAAAACTATACTTCCCCTTAGGAACATTGCTTAAAAGCGAAGTGAGGCAAATAGCTAAAAGTATAAATTTGCCCAACAAAGATAGAAAAGATAGTCAAGGCATTTGCTTTTTAGGAAAAATCAAATATAACGAATTTGTAAAATATCATCTTGGCGAAAAAAAAGGCAGTATAATTGAAAAAGAAACGGGAAAAATAATAGGAATTCACAATGGATATTGGTTTTTTACAGTTGGACAAAGAAGAGGAATAAAACTTAGCAACGGACCTTGGTTTGTCATAGAAAAAGACCTAGAAAAAAATATTATATATATCTCCCATAACGAGAATTATTTAAAACAAGCAAAACGCAAATTTTTAGTCCATGAAATACATTGGATAAATGGAACACCTTCAAATTTTGAAAATTTCAAAATTAAAATAAGACATGGTGAAAAGAAATACTCATGTAAATTAAAACTTATCACAAATAACTTAATTGAAATTGCTTTAAATAAAAAAGATCATGGAATATCCCCAGGGCAATTCGCAATCTTTTACAAAAATACAGAATGCCTGGGGGGTGCTAAAATTTTTAAAATAATAGAATAATAATCAGCCGAAAAGTTAGAGAAGATTTTTCAAGTCTTATCCTTACTTTTCAATTTTAAAGTAATCAACAGATTCTTTTAAATCTTTTACGCTCTCTAACATCTTTTCAGACATTGCAGAAAGTTCTTCACTACTTGAAGCTGTAGTCTGCACTAGCTGACTAACCTGTTCTATTGCATTTTTAAATTGCTCTATCTGAACGCTTTGCTTAGAACTTTCATTAGAAATATTTTTTACAAGCCTGGCCGTTTGCTCCATACCAGGAACTATTTGTTCAAAATTTTCCCCAGCACGACTTGCAACAGTTAAGCTTCTGTTTGCAATATCAATAATTTCTCTTGCTGATTCCTTACTTTGATCTGCAAGCTTTCTAACCTCAGCAGCTACTACTTCAAATCCCTTACCTTTTTCTCCTACTCGTGCAGCCTCAATTGAGGCATTTAAAGCAAGCAAATTAGTTTGTCTTGTTATCTCATCAATAATTCCAATTTTTTCAGTAATTACAGTCATTGCCTCAATAGCTTTAACAACAGATTTATGCCCTTCTTTAGTTCTCTCATTAGTATTAACAGCAATTTTTTCAGTAGTAGCTGCATTATCAGTATTCTCAGAAACACCTTGTGATATTTGCTCAATATTTGCCGTCATTTGCTCTAAAGTAGAAGCCTGTTCAACGGCACCAGAACTTAAATTTTGGCTTGCATTTGCTATTTGAATTGCATTTTCATAAAGGTAATCTAGGTTTTCAATAACTCCCTTTGCAACTGAGGAAAAATTGGTTCTCAATTGCTCAAAACCTTTGTATAAGCTATACAGCTCTATAGTACCCCATCTACAAAAATTAATATCAGCGGTAAAATTACCAGAAGCAAGTCGCTCAGAATATTCTAATATCTTATTCAAAGAAGAGCTCAGCTTTTTCACGAGATAAAGAGTTACAATAGCAAGAATAAGCAATGTAAATACGAAACTAATGCCTAAGATTAAAGATGTAACTCTAGACATGTAATGAAAATCATCTTCTGAAGTCCTCATTAAAAGAATAAATTTATTATTAGACAAGTTTAATGACACCTTTTGACTAATTCCCACATATTTTTTACTGGTATTAGGATCATAATAATAAACAGTTGAAATTTCTTTATTTTTTTGCAACAAATCTTCAGAGGTTTTCTTAAGAATATTGGCATAAGAAGCACTAAGGTCAGTTAAAACATCGCCTGGAAATACTGTATGATGAACCAAAAATCTACCTGTAGCATCATAAGCTAACGCACGACCGCTAGAGAGTATTCCAAAATTAATTCCTCTAAAAGACCTATATATATAATCCAATGAATAAAAAAACATAAAATAACCAAAAATATCGCCTGTACCAAAATCTCTTAATGGTATCCCTATTAATATGTAAGGAATCTGGCCTTTTTTATTTTTTATCTTGGAAATGTTTTTAAGTAAAGACTCCTCAATAGACCCAGAATCTGCCAACATAACAAATGAATTATAAACAATGCTTTGAGACTCTTTAAGTTTTGTAAAATATTCTCTATCTCTAATAGACTTACCAAAATCACTATTATCTTTAACAGCTGTAGTAAAAACTATTTCACCTTCTTTGTTTGTAACCATCATATTGCTACCAGTTTGAACAATTATTTCAGATTGATCTGAAATAAAGCCCAACCTTTTAGATCTAATCTTACTAGCCCTATTAAATTTTTCAGCAGAATTAAAATACATGGAACTAACCCTAACTTTCTCTTCCATTGAAGAAATATAAAGGTTAAAAGAACTTTTAATGTTTCCAATAAGATTTATCATAAGATCAAACTGCTGATCTACCAATTTACTATTAATTAACATTCCAAACACAAAAAACAATATTGATATAAAGAATGCTATCAGAATAAGAACAAGTAGCAACATCCTAGCTTTCAGCTTCATACTAACACCTCTTTTACCAAAAAATAAATTCTAAAATTCTGAAAAATCATCATCAAAATTCAAATCCTTATCAGCAATATCTATAGCTTTTTTAGGATCAACTCGCTTATTAATAGTTCTTACAGGAGTCTCATCCTCAATACTTAAATGGTTATTATGCCCACTATTATTTAAAGTTGAAATTCCATTACTTTTAAAATTTTGATTTTCATCTTTAAAAGAATTTTCAGAACAATCCATTAACCTGAAATCATAATTATCATCATCTTCTAGATTTTCAATCTTAGAATCTTTAATTTTGAAAAATAATACAGATTTTCTGAGTTCTTTAGACTTTTCTAGCATTTTATCGGACATGCTAGAAAGTTGCTCACTACTTGAAGCTGAAGACTGAACAACTTCTCCAACCTGGTCTAAAGCCATTTTAAATTGAGCAATCTGATCACTCTGCTTAGAACTACCTTCTGAAATCTTTTTAACAAGATTAGCTGTTTCTTCTATTTCTGGCAACATTTCTTTAAAGATCACTCCAGCTTCAGTTGCTATCTTAGAGTTATCTTCGACCAACTCTCCAATCTCAAGAGCCGAAATTTTACTAAGATCCGCCAATTTTCTAATCTCACTAGCTACAACAGCAAACCCCTTTCCTTCATCACCTGCTCTTGCAGCTTCAATAGCCGCATTTAAAGCAAGCAAATTAGTCTTTCTAGCTATTTCTTCAATAACACTAACTTTCTCTACAATATCTTGCATAGCAATAACAGATTCTTCGACAGCCTTGCCACCTATCTGGGAACTTTCATTTGTCTTTAAAGCTATTTGCTCGGTTTCATAAGAATTATTTGCGCTCATATTGACACCTGACGCTATCTGCTCAACATTAGCTGCCATTTCTTCAAGAGCAGATGCCTGCTGTAACGCACTAGAACTTAAATTTTGACTTGAACTGGCAACTTCTAGGCTTGCCTTATTCACATAACTAATATTTCTCAAAACACTTGCAATTGCTACAGAAATAGCTTTTTTCATTTTTACAACCTGAAGACTTAACATACTAAGCTCATCAGAGAAATAATCACTATCATCAAGACCCTCAAGAGCATAATCTTTATCTAAATTCCCCTTAGCCATATCCTGAACTAAAACTCTAATTGCATTTAAACGAAAACTAATAACCCTATCTATTCTCGCCAAGAGAACCATGCTTAATGCAATAACACCTAAGATAGAATATAAGATATACTGGAATCTTAAACTAGATATTACTCCGTAAATATCTTTATAAGGAAGCCTAGCTATAAGTATTCCACTTTTTTCTCCTAATTTACTAGTTATGGGCAACAGTGTATAATAACACTCTTCCCCCATTTCGGTAAAAAATATTCTATCAATAGTATAAACTGCCACTTCAGTAGGCGTATTTGATAAAAGAGGTGGCTTAGAAAAAACATCTTTAAGAACATTTAAAAATTTAGAACTAACCCTGCCAATTTCATTGTATTCTTCAAAAGGATTAACTGCTATATTATTAGGATCTATATAAATAAAATTGCCTCTTTTATAAAAACCAAATCTAAATCTATCAAAACTATCTGCTAAAACATCATTAAGCAAATATCCAGCCAAATATCCACAAACAAGTTTATCTTCTGGAGAGTATACAGGCACAATTATTGCAAAAGCCTTTTTTTCGCTTTGTCTAGACCTAATAGCAACCTCTGCAGATATTCCTTCAGAAAGATTTGAATACCAGCCTATAAATTTTAATTGTTTTTGCTTATAATCCTCAATCGCTTTTTTAAAATAATTAGTATTAGCCTCAGAATGCCCAAAATCCATATTATTTTCATGCCTTGTACTAACAATTATTCTCCCTTCAAAATCAAAAAATGCAAATTCTTCAAAAAGGGTATCATTTTTAAGATTAATCATAAAATTGTATAAATATTGTCGATATTTTTTATTAACCTTTACAGAATCAATAACAAATTTTGAATTTTTTCTTAAATCTACCAATTCAGGCTCAGAGAAATCTTTTCCTTTATTCTCAGAAATTGCGAATTCTGATATGGTTTCAAGCGCCAAATTAGAAGCTGCGCCATTGATTATAACATACAGAGTGTCTAAAAAAGATTGAGTAGAAAAAGCGGCTCTTCTTAATTGTGCCCTTGTAAGTTGCTTATAATAATCTTCCAAATAGCCGCATAAAACAAAATTAAAAATCATAGAAAAAAGTAACAGTATGAAAATTAAAGACAATAATAAAAATCCAACAAACCTGTACTTAAGCTTCAAAAGCATAATAAACTACCTCACAAATCATCTACTTATTTAATTAAACTCAAGACCAAAAGGGTATTAAAAAAATAATACAGCAAAAAATTAAAAACTCTTGAAAAATTAAAAGAATTTTCACAATATGCAAAACAAATTATAAGCTATTATTGAATTTTAATGCTTCTTATAAGGTATTCCTAAGAACTTAGGAGCATAATTCTTTTTTGAAAAAAAGATAAGACTTAAAATAACAATTAAATATGGAGTAATAACTAGTATTTTAGGAGACATTATTAAAGATAAAAAAGGCGATTGGGCCAAAACAATTGTCAAGGTTTTCACAAATGAAAACAAAAAACTGCCCATTAAAATTCCCAAAGGAGTCCATTTCCCAAAAATTAACATTACAATGGCAATAAAACCTTGCCCACCTGTAACCCCTTGCACATAACTTGATGCAATCACAGTTGTAAGAATAGCACCTGAAATCCCAGCTAAAAAACCACTCAAAAGAACACAAAAAAATCTAATTTTATTTACACTAACTCCAACAGACTCTAATACCTCTGGATTTTCACCACTAGCATCAATTCTAAGCCCAATCTTAGTATATCTGAAAATAATATGAAACAAAACCACACCTAGCATTGCAATGTATACAGAATATCTTTTGCCAAAAATTTGGAATATAAAAGACGTTTTACTTAAAATTCCATCAAAAAGTATCGGCAACTTTGTTTCTATAAGCGGAGTTGAAATAGAAGAAAAAATCAAAGTACCTATAAAAACAGCAATAGCGGGTCCTAAAAAATTAAGCGCCATTCCGGTTATAATTTGATCTGATTTTAAAAAAATTGTAAAAACAGCGTGCAAAATAGCAAGCGCAAGCCCCGATAATCCACCAACAAAAATTGAAAATAATGGGGCATTTGTAAAATATGCAACTGCGGCTCCTGAAAATGCTCCTACTGTCATCATTCCTTCAAGTCCAATATTAATAATTCCACTTTTCTCACTTATAAGCCCTCCCAAGCCAGCTAAAATTAAGGTTTGAGAATTTATTAAAGTTTCACTAATTAAGAATATTATTATACTTGACACCCTTAACACCTTTTAAAAAGATTTTATTTAAAAAATAACTAGCAGAAATTACAAGAACAATTATTCCCATCATTAAAGATACAATTGAAGATGGAAGGCCCATTAAACTTTGAACCCTACTGCTTCCATAAAGCAACATAGAAAAAAGAATACTAGAAAATATTATGCCAATAGGGGAATTGTTTCCTATCAAAGAAGTAGCTATCCCATTAAAACCAATTCCTTCCATATAAGAAAGCTTAAATATAGCTTTATTAACACCCATAATTTGAACAGCTCCAGCAAGACCCGCAACAGCTGCTGAGAGAAACATTGAAAAAATTAAAACAGCTTTTACATTAATACCCATACGTCTTGAAGCCTCAATATTGTTTCCTATGGCATTTATTTTAAATCCAATAATAGTTTTATTAAGCAAAAACCATATTAAAATAGCAAAAATTATACCCAAAATTATTCCAAAATGAAGGGGCGCTTTTAAAAGCTCATTAACAAAAGGATGAGAAGATCTATAAGCAAGACCTTCTGGTGAGAGCTTCCAAGAACCTAAAAAATCAATAAATGCACTTTCTTTAATGGACTTTGAAAAGTCGCTATTATCTCTTTTAATAAAACTAAAATCTAAAATTATATTATTTAAATGAAATAATATCCAATTAAACATTATTCCTGAAATCACTTCGCTAATATTGAATTTAGCTTTTAAATATCCAATTAAAATTCCCAAACTACCTGACGCTAAAAAAGTAATAACAAAAATAGAAATTACATGTAAAATTGGTGGCAAATCAAGCAAAATCGATGCTATTAAAGCAACAATAGACCCTAGTATAAACTGACCTTCAACTCCAATATTAAAAAGACCTGTTTTTAAAGAAATAGCAAAAGAAAGGCCTGTAAAAATCAAAGGAGCTGCATAACTTAAAACATAGCCTAAATGCTTGGGAGATGAAAACATAATCTCTAGTATTATAAAATACATTCTAAAAGGAGAATAACCAAATACCATCACCACTAATCCAACAATTAAAAATCCAACAACCAGAGCAAAAACACTAACAAATGCTGAAGAATTTAAAAATTTTAATATAAATTTACTGCATACGTTTTTACTAATACTCATTTAACTTAAACCTATCATCATTTTGCCAATAACATCAATATCAAAATTGTCCTCTAGAATACCCACTATCCTTCCATCGTGCATTACAGCTATTCTGTCGCAAACATTAACAAGTTCATCAAGTTCAAAAGAAACTAACAAAACAGACCTCCCGGCATCTCTTTGCTCTATTATTCTTTTATAAATATTCTCAACAGCTCCAACATCAAGCCCTCTTGTAGGCTGAATAGCTAAAAGGATATCTGGCTCTAAACTAACCTCACGAGCAATAATAACTTTTTGCTGATTACCTCCAGATAAATACTTTACCTTATTTAAAGTATCTCTTGGCCTAATATCAAAATAATTTATAAGTTGATTGCTTATTTTTTTTAAGATATTAAGATCAAACCCTACAAATTGTCTTTTAACCCTGTCAAATTGTCTTTTAATAAAATTGAAAAAATTAAATTTTAAATCACAATTGCTCTTTGAATGATTTTTTTTAAATCCTAAATAATAAGGATTATCAAAGCTCTTAAGCCCAATATTTTGCATAACACTGAATTCTAAAATAAGACCATGCCTTTGCCTGTCCGAAGGAATATTGCCAATTTTTTTATCTATTATTTGCTTAATAGTTAAACCTTTTAAAGATTCCAAACTCCCTGAAGAATTTTTTTTAAAAATATCGCCTTTAAATATGCTTTTCAAACCTAAAATTGCATCAACTAAATCTTCTTGGCCACTTCCCTCAATGCCTGATATCCCAAGAATTTCACCATTTCTCAGATTAAGATTAACATCTTTAACTTTTAAAACACCCCTTTCATCTTTAACGCTTAAATTTTTTATTTCAAGAACATTAAAATGATTTTTAAATTGAATTTTAGATGAACGAAGCGCAATCTCTTTGCCTATCATTAATTTTGTAAGATCCTTGTCATCAATCTCAGAAATATTAACAGTTTTAACAATCTTCCCAAGGCGCATAATTGTACAGCGCTTTGCAATAGACCTAATTTCTTTTATTTTATGAGTAATAAGTATTACAGTATGACCCTCTTGAGTGAGAACCTTTAAAATATTTATAAAATCATCAACTTCGCTTGGAGCAAGCACTGCAGTAGGTTCATCAAAAATAATAATATCTGCATTTCGATAAAGAACTTTCAATATTTCTATTTTTTGCTCCATGCCAACACTCAAATCTTCAACCTTTTTCTCTAAATCTATCTTTAAACTATACTTTTCTGAAAGATAATTTATTTTTTTTCTAGCCTGTTTGTAATCAAGAAAACCAAATTTTGAAGTTTCATACCCTAAAATAATATTCTGAACAGCAGTAAATTGTGGAATTAACATAAAATGTTGAAAAACCATTCCAATCCCATTTCTAATAGCCTCACTTGAATCCTTAAAGCTTACTTCTTGACCTTTTAAAATAATTCGACCGCTATCTACTTGATGAATACCATAAATAGTCTTCATTAAGGTGGTCTTTCCAGCGCCATTTTCCCCAAGAATAGCATGAACTTCACCCGCTTTAAATTTAATAGAAACATCGTCATTGGCAATAAAATTGCCATACTTTTTTGTAATATTTTCTAATATTAGTATATCTTTTTCCATTAAACTTTAAATCCTAATAAGTATTAAACATGAATGGCTTACAATATTTTATTCTAATGAAATATAATAAAACTTAAAGTTTATATTTTCAATAGTATTTTTGAATTTTAATAAACAAAATAAATTATTCATAAAGATTGATTTATATAGGATTGATTTATAGAAAATAAAAAATGCTTAAAACATAAAACTTAATCAAGAGCGCAAATAAATGCTAAAATAAAAGAATGATTAAATTATTATAAAAGGGAGTACTATGAAAATCAAAGCCTGCATTTTTGATATGGATGGAACCCTGGTAAATAGCATTATGGATATTGCATTCTCAATGAATTCTGCTCTTTCAAACTTGGGATACAATCAAATAGAACTAAACAAATTCAATGCTCTTGTTGGTAGAGGATTTGACAAGTTTGTAATAGACACTCTAAAGCTATTATCTCTTGAATATAATAATCTCAATTTAAAAGACAAACTTTACAAAGAATTTGTAAAAGAATACAATAAAAACCTTTCATCTCAAACACAACCATACAAAAACATAAAAACACTTCTAGAAAATATGAATAAACTTAAAATTCCAATTGGAATTTTAAGCAATAAAAACCACGAAGAATTAATAAATTTAGTAAAAAATATTTTTGAAAATATATTTTTTTTTGAAATCAGAGGTTATTCTAAAAAATTTTTACCAAAGCCAGACCCTAAAAATGCTCTTGACATGATATTAGGGTTAAATGTTTGCAAAGAAGAAATTGCATATATTGGAGACAGCGATGTAGACATGCTAACTGCAATAAACGCTGGATTTATACCAATAGGGGTTTCCTGGGGATTTAGAAGTGTCCAAGAA
This sequence comes from [Borrelia] turdi, assembly GCF_008828755.2. Classification (GTDB taxonomy): domain Bacteria; phylum Spirochaetota; class Spirochaetia; order Borreliales; family Borreliaceae; genus Borreliella; species Borreliella turdi. Next base: position 223,918 of record NZ_QBLM01000001.1, read on the forward strand.
TTAAAAGAAAATGGGGCAAGGCACATACTCTATAAACCACTTGAACTATTGGAACTAATCAAATGAATGCAAAACCATATTTCCCTTACCTATATCATTACCTATTCAATCATAAAAGCATAAAAAGTTTATCTGCTATAGAAAAAGAAATTGAAATGCTCAACTATTTAAAAGAAAACAAAAAAACTATTGCTACATTCATTAAGAATGATTTTGAATCAGAAGTAAAAGATCTAATTCAGTACATCAAAGATAAGACAGATATAATGATTACGCCATTTGTTTTGTCTGGTATTGAAGCTATTGATTTTAACATTGTAAAGCCTCTTTTTAGCAAAGAATTAACAAAAAACGACTTAAATTTGATATTTAACTTCGTTAAAGTCAACTCGTCTTTAAGAAAAGAATTCTTTTATAATTTTAATACTATAAGCAATGGATATATTACATTTTACATAAACAAACTATTTGAAGGAAAAAATTCTTATACAATATATTTAATACAAAAGGAAAATAAAGCCCTTTATTCATCAGACATTATAAAAAATTATATAAAGATATTACTTCTCTTAAAAGTATTAGTAATTAAATACTGTTTTGAAAAAGGAATAGAATTAACTACCAAAAATATTGAATCGACTTCAAAAGCAATAAGCAATGATACCGATTTTCTAGATGAAAAAACAGCCAAACTCATAATTGAAAGCTTTTTTAAATATGAGATTTTACAAACAATGTCTCCAATTTCAACATTAATTGCCATTTTTTCAGCCAGAGCAAGAATTCCAAAATATAAAAACAATCCGATCAAAGGTTTTATTGGGTATGATGAAAGTTGGTTTTCAATAAAACAATCGGGCTCTAAAGAGTATGATTCAAGAATAATCAAAGAATTATTAGAAATAGCCAAGGGAAATAAATGGTAAAAAAATTTTCGATTTTCTTAAAAGCAATAATAATTTTTTCAATATTTGAACTTTTAATCGAAGAACTCTCAATAATTCTTTTTTTACCATACAAAATACGATTTGCATTAATATTTCTTGGTTTTCTATTTGACACAATTTTTATTTTTATTTTTTTATACAAAATAACCAAGGCTTACCTTTCTAAAAGATTAGAAATTTATGTTAGAAACAATCTATTCTTCGATATAATCCACTGCCTTATCCCTTTAATATTTTATAGTTCATATCAGCTTAAAAACATAATTGTAGCCCAAGAAACCATATTAAATCCAATAATGCTATCACTTTTCAAACTAAGATTTTTAAGACTTCTTAGGTTTAATGACCTAATAATAGAAATCTATTACAATTCAAAAGAAAAAAACTTAATACTAATAGCATTTGCCAGAACATTTTCAATGAGCTTGTTAATACCATTTACATTTTTTATAATAATATCAAGCTCAAAAATTGGAAATTCAATACCAGAAAAACAAGAATTTAATATCATTAAAAATATATCAATAATAAATGAAAAAGCTTACATTAAAGAAAAATATCCTTTCATCTTAATAATCAAGGAAAAAGAAGAAATAATATACTCAAAATCGGACGAAATTTTTGTTTACTATAGCCCTAGTGAATACAGAGTAATAGAAATAGAAAAAACAAAATTTTATATAGATAAATATTTGCAAAGAAAAAGCGATTCTATTCTTGGAATTTTTCTATTTACATTGTTTGCATCATTTACTATTTTTTTAATGAATTTTTATAAATTTTTTAAAGCAAGCTTTTTAAATCCTATTATTTTAATGACAAAAATTTTACAAGACCCATTAGAATATCGAAAAATTCAAATTCCTTTTACTTTAAGCGAAGAAAAAGTATATGAACTTGCAAAATCATTTAACAATCTTTTACTAAAAGAAAAGCTAAATTCAAAGCGAAAAAGCAAAATACCTTTAGAAATTGAAAAAGTAAAAAAAATAATTAATAAAAACGAGGAATTACAATGAGAATTCAAATAATTGCAATGCTACTTATATTGTTAGATTTTCCACTTAATGCTAGACTTTTAAACATCTCAATTGAAAAAAGAGTAAAAGAAGAAATAAAAAAATATTCATCTTTTAATTTAATTTTAGAAAAAGAATACTATACCGATTTTCCAACAAGCGAAATAGAAAAAAATATTTATAAACTAACCGAAAATTTTGTAAAAAGCATAATACTCAACAAACCTGACTATAACTTGTTAAATTCGAACTACAAAGAAGCAAATAAATATTTAATTCAAAGCGAGCTTATTGATAACAAATTTTTAAAATATAAAATATTTAAAATTAAAAATATAAATGGAATTTTTAAAAGTTATTCACTAATATACACGAAAAAAGGATTTTACAAATTAGAACTTTATATAGAAAAAAATACAGAACCTATAAAAATATTCAATCTTAACATTACTTATTTTTTAAAGAATTTAGATAAAATAAGTAATGAAATGATTTTTTCTTTAAAAGAATGAAAATAATAAAATTAAAGCTTACACTAATTTCATAAACAATTTATTTAACAAATACAGACATTACTCTTTGAAGAACCTTTGCCCTATCCAACGGCTTAACAATAAATGTTTTTGCTCCTTTTATTAAACAATCTTTAACTAATTGTTCTTTACCTAAAGCCGATATCATTATCACTCTAGCATTTTTATCAAATTCCATAATATTAGAAAGACAAGTTATTCCATCCATTTTAGGCATGGTAATATCAAGAGTAACAATATCAATATTAGGATAATGATTCTTGTATTTTATCACAGCCTCTTCCCCATCAGCTGCCGTATCAATAATATTAAAACCCTCTGATGTAAAAATTTGCGTAAGCTGCTTTACGGTAAAAACAGAGTCATCAACAATTAAAACATTAAAAGGAATGCCTGTATCATAATTAATTCCCCTAGGTTTAGATGAAGAATCTGCGGCAATTGTAGTCTTTTGAATCATATTAACCTCTCTTTTTTAATAAAAAGAATTTTTTTCATATCAAACCCTCTCTCTTATTGCAATATTAACTTCTATAATTTTACCATCAGGCAAAGAAAAAGGAACAATTAAGGCCTCAGAACCTTTATTGCTTATTTTCATATTTTCTCCATAAATAAAAGCTGGTGGGGTTATATCAAATACAAAACCTTTGGCATGCAAAGTAGTGACAAAATTTCCAGCAATAATGTTGCCAACCTCGGTAAGAGTTGCAGCGACCATCTCTTTTGTTTCCTCATCATCAAAATTATCATATTCTTCAAAATTTAACTTAGAAGCAACAAAAAGAGCTGTTTCTATATCCATATCAATAATTATACTACCCTCAACAGACCCAGCAAGCCCTACTATTACAGAAACACCTTTTATCTTTTGATTTATTGATTTAAGCCCCGGCTTACCCATTTCTATATTCTCAACAAGTAACATATCTCTTAAAACCGAAGAAGCGGCATCCAAAAATGGCTCTATATAATCTATTCTCATTAATTTCTCCTTTAGACTTTCCTGTACAAGTTAAAATATTTTGTGGATTTCTCTTTTATAAAAACATCATTATTTTTAAGCTCTTCGTTATCTCCTAAAACCAAAAGAGCTCCTTTAATAGTTTTAGAAGCGATGATATTTAAAATCAAAACTTGATCTTTACTGTCCAAAAAACATAAAACATCTTTTAAAAAAACCATTCCCAAATTATCAGGCAAATCTGAAAAAAGAGCATCAGAATATTCAAACAAAACATTATTGAAAATTTCTGATTTAAATTTATAAAATCCAGGACTTTGTTCAAAAGAGTTCCTACGATAAATTTCACTAATGCCAATTTCTGACTCTGAAAAAATCAACCTAGAAGTTTCAACAACTTTTGATAAATCATTATCAATAGCTGTCAATTTAAACGGTTTTAAATAATATTCAGACAAAGCGTTAACTAGCGCCATAGTCTCCTTTCCACTACCACAACCAATTTCCAATACATTAAAAATAGAATTTAAATTATCCATAAAATCTAAGCGATTCTTAACAATTTCATTTTGAAATTCTTCCAAACAATCAGCTCCCCACAAATTTCCCGATGATTTTGAATAAAATTCATTTAAAAAACTATCGTAAGGCAAGCAATCAGTATCAACCATATTAAATTTTACTCCAACTTTTTCTAAAAACACATCATTTACTAAAGAAGCATTAAACGAGTATTTCAAAAGATTTCTTTTAATATCCTCCAAATTAAAAGTTGCAATATTATTTAAAGTTGAATTTTCATTGCTATTACTATTTTTTGAAAAGTCATCATTGGAAAAATTACTTTTACAATTCTCTAGTATATTTAAATCATTAAAGCCGCTTACAAAATCGGTTTTTTCAACAGAATTTTGATTAGATTTTATCCTCCCCTCTTCTTCACCATAATTAAAAACTTTAAAAACATCAAGGAGTATATAAAGTTTTTCATTATAATCTACAACGCCTTTTATATAATTTATTAAAGAATCCTGAGATAAAACTGGATGTGGATCTTGAATAAGGCTAGAATCTATTGAAAAAACATTATTAATCTTATCAACAATAACGCCTATAAGAAGATCTTCATTTTTTAAAACCATAATATCTTCAAGATCTTTTTTATTAAATTCCAAATTAAACATTATTCTAAGATCTATAATAGGAATTATTTCACCTCGTAAATTATCAAGCCCAGCTACATATTTTTTAGCATTTGGCACATAAGTAAAATTACTAGATTTTCTAATTTCTTTAACCTGCATAATGTCTACTAAATAATGATCCGATCCAAGCTCAAAAGAAACAACCTTAAAATCGAAATTAGTCAATTTAGAATTACAATTTTTATCATCTAAAATTTTAGGTCCAAAATAAATTTCTTTTATCTGCACAAGAGATTCACTCCTTAGTATCCTTTTTTAAATCAAAAAGTTTAAAAACATCAATTATTAATACAACCTTACCATTGCCAAGCGTAGTAGCTCCGACTACACCTGTAGTTGCTGAGAATTTATCCTTAATAGGCTTTACTACAAAATCTTCCTCACCAAGAATAGAGTCTACAACAATTGCAGTCTTTATGTTGTTAGTATTTACAACTATTAAAAATTTCTCTATTAATGAATCATCTCTTATTATATTAAAAAGTTTATCAAGCCTGAGAACAGAAATGATTTCGTCTCTTAAATTATAAACTTCATGATAATTCTCAAGCAATTTTATATCATGCTCAGTTATTCTATGAGTTTCAAGAACATTATTCAAAGGAATAACATAAGTCTCAGATCCCGACTTTACTAAAAGACCTTGTATAATTACCAATGTCAATGGTAGTTTAATTTTAAAAATTGTTCCAATACCAATTTCTGATTCTACTAAAATAGTTCCATTAAGCTTTTCAATGCTTTTTTTCACAACATCAAGACCAACCCCCCTACCTGAAAGGTCTGTTACTTGAACTGCTGTTGAAAATCCGGGAGCAAAAATTAAGTTAATAAGTTCAAAATCAGAATAAACTGCATCTTCTTTTATAGTCCCCTTTTCAATTAATTTGCGCTTAACAACCTTTGGATCTATACCAACACCATCATCTTCGATTTCAATTGATATTACATTACCCTCATTCTTAGCACGTAAAATTATAGTACCTGCTTTGTTCTTCCCCTTTTTAATTCTCTCCTCAGCTGTTTCAAGTCCATGATCCATTGAATTTCTAACACAATGCATCAAAGGATCTACAAGATCGTCTATAACAGACTTATCAAGCTCAGTCTCTTCTCCTTCCATTTTAAGATTTACAATCTTGTTCAATTTCTTTGAAAGATCTCTAACGACTCTTGTAAACCTTGAGAATATATTAGATATTGGCAACATTCTAGTCTTTAAAACACTCTCATGCAAATCTGTAATTATTCTGGATAATCGCCCAGAAGTCATTTTAAAATTTTGAAGAAGCCTGAAAAAGGAATTTCTCAATTCTGAGATATCATTAAGAGCCTTTTCCATTTTAAAATTCATCAAAGAATTAATCTGAGATTCGACCTCATCTTCTAGTGTTAAGCCTATATCTTTAAAAATTATCTTTAAATCAATTAAAAAGTTTCTCTGAAAACTTTCTTGATAATCATAAAAATAATTAAAATTATAAAATAATGTAATCATTTCTGAATTTATTTGATTATAAGATGATTTACTTATTACAGCCTCACTGACAAGATTTAATATGTAATCTATTTTTTTACTATCTATTCTAATTAAATTAACGCTAATTGGACTGTTTTTTTTAATACTTTTATCGGCCTTAAAAGGCACTTCATCGTTTTCTTTTAGATTTACATTTTTAAAAGATTCTAAATCAATATTTTCAATTTCAAAATGACTAACAACATCCGGCAAATTAACCTTTTTAGCAATACTGTCTTCACTAACATTTGATATTAAATAATATATAACAAAATCAAAAAACTTATCTGCCAATAATTCACTAGAATCTGGAATAGACTTAAAAATCTTCCCAAGACTTTTTAATGCCTGAAGCATTTGAAAACCACTAATAGTAGACATGGGATTGTCTTTTACAAAATTTAATCTAACTTTAAATAACTTTTGATCTTCAATCTCAAGAAATAAATCAGAAATTTCATTCTCTGTAAAATCAAAACCAGCATTTAAAACATAATTAGAATTTAAATCAATATCTTTAATGCCTCTGTCTTCAAGCTTTTTTAATTCTTCTTTTACATTAAATTCTTCAACCAAATAGCTTTCAATTAAACTAGAGGCATCTAAACTTTTTTTCACGACCTCTATATCTGAATATATTAGATAATAATCTACTCTTGTTAAAAATTTATCTTCGATGATTTGCTCATATTTAGGAATTGTATGTAACACAGACCCTAGATTTTTTAAAATATTAAATATCTTCAACCCACCATTTTCAACTTCAGAATCATTATTTGCATTAAAAATAACACTGATCCTTAAAACCTTTTGTCCAATTCCTAGCCCCTCTCTTATCTCTTCAAAATCTAATTTTGAAAGACAAAAATCGTTTTTAGTTGAATTTTCATCAAACCTCTTAAGATAAGTTTGGTCGTCAATTACTAAAAATTGCTTTAATTTGCTCTTAAGATTACTTATATCATTCAAATAAACCTTGCCATCAAGGCGAAGTGCAAGCATTTCCTTAATAACATCTAATGAATTTAAAAGCAAATCAACAAGATTGTTGTCTATATTTATTTTATCATCTCTAATAGCATCAAAAACATCTTCGACAATATGAGTAAAATCAGATAGCTCCATCATATCAAGAGAAGCAGAGCTTCCTTTTAAAGTGTGAGCTGCCCTGAATATTTCATCAATAGTATCAGAATTATTAGGATCATCCTCTAATGACATAATATTCTCTTCAAGGATATCTACAAGATTTTGAGCCTCTTCAAAAAAAACTCCTAAAAGCTCTTCATTTTCCAAATCTAATATTTCCATACCATTTCCTATTAACCTTATATATGTAAAGCTAACCTTTTAGGTTAGCTTTACATATTAATTTAAACCTACTTTTTTGGGGATGATTCTTCAGGTTTTTCGCTCTCAACCTTTTCTATAAAATCTTGAAAAGAACCTTCAGGCATAGAAATTTTTTCTCTAAGCTTTAAAACTCTTTTAAAAGTTTCATGTGCCTTTAACTTACGAAGGGATTCAGTTCCACTAGACTCATAAACTTTAAATACAGACTCACTATCAATGTCAGAATCTATTGAAACACTCAGCTTATCGTAAAGAACTCTTAAATCTTTAACATAAAAGATAAAATTTTGCTCTTTTGAACTGTGTGATTTTGAAACTCTAAAAGCCTTAAATCTCATTTTACTTGAAGCAAGAGGATAATTTGGAACATCGTCTTTAATTATTCTAGATGATATGTTGGGAATATAGTTAGGATTTGACCAAATTAAATCCGCCCACCCTTTAAACTTTAAAGTTCCCATAGAGTAAGCATACTCCATGCCATTCATATCTTCAAATAAAACTTCAAGATCTATTTCATATCCTAAGCTATATACTGATACTTTAATCTCTTTCATGGTTTTAATATTATCAATAAGGCCTTTACCCAAGAATTGATTCCCACTTTCCCCTGAATAAAAAGGAATTTTAAATGGCGGCATAATCATAGCAGATGATTGAGAATAGCTTGGGAATAAAACTCTTACCCCTAAAATAGTATCACCCGCATACCTTTTTGACTCACTCTTAACAACAGCAGGCGCAACAACTGAATTTTTGACATAAGCTTGCAACCTTGCAGAAGGAGTAAGTAAAACACTCCAATTGTTTATTCCAAGATCCACAACCATATCTTCAGGCTTAACAATACCAGAAGCGCCCGAATACACATAATCAACATAATTTGTAAGATCAAGTTTAGTTGGACTTGGATCTCTTGCAAGTTCGGCAAAATCCAAAACTAATTCTCCGGGCTCTGGCCTTTTAGAGCCCCCTGACAATCCATCAGTCTCTTGAGCAAAAAGAGCAGTGGATAATAAAAAAAATAAAATACTTCTCGCTTTCCTCTTCATTTAAGCCAACTCCTTATATATATAATAAATCTTTTATAAAATTTTCGTTTTTTAATTATCTTTAATTATCATTAATTAGTAAAATTATAAAATTTAATTTATCAACTTTGCTCCTTTAGCATACACCCTTCAATAAGAATAACAAGCTTTTTCGCCTTGCCAGGATAGTTAAAACGTATTGTTTTTATTAAAGACATAGCAAACAGGTTAACCTTAACATCAAAAGATTCATAAGATTCATTATAATCTCCACTATTAAAAGAATCATAGAATTCCTTTGAAAAATTTATATAATAAATTCCATTTTTTAAAAAAGAATATAAAAATCTTGCATCACTTAATAAAAATCCAAAAGAAAACCCTTCATTGCTTCCTAAAAGGAAATCTTTTACTAAAAGATCTAAATTATCTTTCAAATTTTTCCCATCTCTTAAATACCTTAAATTAGCAACAAATCCCTTGTTAGAGTAAAAATAAAAAACCTTTTTTGAAAAAAGATTGTCATAATTTAAAAAAACCATATAAACAGAAAACAAAAAACTTGCTGCCAAAGCCCCTAAAAGCACTTTAATTGTATACTCTTTTTTCAAATTTAAAAATTTATAAATTACAGCATTATACTTAAAAAATACATCCGAAATATTATTTTTCATAAAAATTTATAAATTCCACTAAAGATTTAAGTATTAGGATATTAAACTTGCTCATGTAATTATAATCCAAAATTAATTTAGCATCTAAAATATTGGACAAAAATCCCATTTCAATCAATACAGCAGGCATGCTGCTATTTTTTATTACAAACCACTGCTCTTCTCTGATTGGCCTAATATTAGTTTCGCTTAACTCATTTTTAAATACTTTATACAAAATTTCAGCCAATCTTTTAGATTCATACTTATATTTAATATCTAGTATATCATTAAGCTCGCTTAAGTATCTATTGCCTTTAATATCATATCCTTTAAAATCTTTAATAACCTCTCTTTTTGAATCCTTGGGAAGATACCAAAACTCAACTCCTCTAGCTTGATTATTTGGAGCATCATTAGCATGTATGGACAAAAATATAACATTGTTTGGAAAATTTGGTTTTATTGCATTTGCAAATTCTGACCGCTCTTTTAAAGTTAAAAACACATCATTTATACGAGTTAACAAAATATTTTTATTTACAAAATAATTACTTAAAATTTTAGACAAATATATAGAATAGGTTAATGCAAAATCTTTTTCTTGAAGCACAACATCATAACCATTTATCTTTAAAGTTACAACCGCGCCAGTATCATGTCCACCATGTCCAGGATCAATGATTATCGAAGTAATCCTAGGTTTATTATAACTTTTAAGAGAACTAAAATAATTTTCAATTTGTCTTAATACCTTTTGACTTATTAAAATTTCTCCACGAATGTCAATAATTGGATCTACAAACATATAATAACCAGAAGATGTAAGAGCATATTCAAAACCTACCCTAAACTTTAAATACCCTTTATCATTTTCAATTGTAAAAACATCATTTTCAATGTTAAAATCAAACTTAAAAACATTAGTATCAAAAGAATCAAGAACATTTAAATAATCAAGAGTCTTAGAATATAAGCTTAAATATGAAAACAAAACCAAATTAATCAATAATATCATTTTCCCAAAGTTCAATGGCACTCTTTAAGTCTCCTTTAAATCTTAAGCTATTTTTAGCAATCTCGCCTTTTATCTCTTTAAACTCTTTTTGGAAGAGAAAAGGATTAATTTTGTATTTTAAACAAATTTTACAAAACCTTAAAAAAGAAAAAACAACGCCATTTCCAACAAAAATTGGGACATAATTCTTAAGTAAAAAAATCAAAAAACTTTTATTTTTGGTTAAATTTTCTGGAGAATTTAATGCAGTATACTGGATTCTCAGCTTCCTATAAATATAAACATGTTCGCCAAAATAAACAGCCCTTAGTCCAAAATCTATTCTTTGAAAATATTCATTTTGGATTCTTCTGTCAAAACCTCCAAGCTGTAAAAACTTCTCTTTAGAATAAAGTCCGCAATAATCCATGGTAATTAGAGTTTTTTCATAGTCTTTTTCAGAATTCACTAAAATTACCTTAAACTTTTGCTGTTTATCTATGCTAGGAAGAAAAATTGAAGGAATCATTTCCTCTTCTTTATCAAAAAACTCACCCCCAACAAGAAGAACATTTTTTTTGACTATTTCATCGAATATATTTGGAATCCAAAAAGGATTTAACAAGTACATATCACTTTGCAAAACAAAAACAAAATCACAACTGGACTCTTTCATGGCTAAATTAACCTTTTCTCCAGAATTCAAATCATCAGAAAGTAAAATAAATTTTAACTTACCGTAACTTTCTGAGATAAACTGCAAAGAGCTTCTATTGCTCTGTTTTTCAATTGAAATTATTTCTCTTATAAAGTCAAAATTTGATAAAAACTCAAACAAATCTTCTCTAAAAATTTTTGTTCCTCTGCTTAATATTACAAAAGAAATTCCAAAAGAAGATTTTTGTGAATAATTATTTTTAGATTGAATAACAGTATATGAATAGCCGCTATCTTTAAAACGCATAAATTACTTTTAAAATCCTCACAATTAAATTATAATAACCATATGCCAAATAATACAATGTTAATTTCAAGAATAATGAATATTTATACATTATTCTATGGTATGATTATTATCATTTTTACACTCATTTCTTGCAACCATAAGAATATACAGTATGACAAGAGAATTAAAAAATTTTTAGATAAAAATAAAATTGAATATAAAATAGATTCAGAGAGTGACTTTATAGCATTTAAAAATATAAACAATAACGAAAAAGAAGAAGTAATCATTAGATCAAGGCTAAACTCATATAAAAATTCAAAAATAAGAGAAATATTTGGAATTGTCAAAGTATTTGATGTAAACACACAAAAAATTAAAGAAATATCTGAATCCCTTATGAGTGACAGCTATAATAACAGAGTGCTCGGTTCATGGGAGATTATTCATAATGCAGAAAGAGGTATTAACTCTTTAGTATATATTGTAAAAGCAGAAGAATTTGCAAGTGAAACACTTTTGCTTGATGCAATTGACGAGATCGCCTCAACAATAACTATTTTCAAAAAAATAATAACAATCAACAATGAAGATATTGGCAATAATGAAACAAATAATAATATAAATAGAGCATCAAATAAACAGCCCTCTTTAAAGCAAGAAAAAACAAATTCAACAAAAGAATCTAATAAAAACGAACTCAAAATCGAAGAAGATCAAATCGAAGAAGAACTTCAAGAAATTAAAGCCCAATGATTTATCATTCCACCGATAAAGAATTAATATCAAAACAAAAATTCACTTTATCACCTATTTTTATTTGAAATTTAGAAAATGAGCCTCTTGGAAATTCAAGGGCATACTTTGCCTTATAAATAGAATTAATATTTGCCCTAGAAAATGGTTTTAAATCATAAATCTCTTTAATAATTCCATTCGAATCAATATAAGCTATTTCAAGGGGCAAAGATGTATTTTCCATCCAAAAAGATAAATTTTGTTCTTTTTTAAAAACAAAAAGCATTCCATTTCCATATTCAACTTTTTCAGTACCCATATAGCCTTTTGCTCTATCAAATTCATTAGATGCTATTTTTACAAAAAACTTAAATCCATTTATCACAACTTCTTTATCATAAACATGATCAGCAAAAGATAAAAAAGGCATAAACAAAGCTAAACATAAAAATGGTTTTAAAATTCTTTCCAATTATCAACCCTGCTAACAATCATTTATTATAATTTGCAATATACGATTTTAAAGTCATTCTTAAAATATTTTTATTTAAAACAATAATACACTCCCCAAGATCCCACAAATAATTCAAAGGTGTTACCAGCGTAGCCTCACCAAACCTTTTTTTTACCTCAATAAAAATTGAATACTGAGATATTAATTTTTTATCAAAAACAAAAGTGTATGAAAACATTTTATTTTTGTCAAAATTAAAAACAGCATATTTTAAATGGGTTTTAGCAATGAATTGTAAAGTCTGTTTCCTAGCATAAGGAAATTCAACTTCTTCAACATCATAATAAAAAATAGTGCTCTTGAGAATATTGTCTTTAACAGATTCCATGCTAGAACCCATAACAAAAGATGTAAAAATAGAAAATAAATAAAAAACCGTAATACCCATACAAAGCCTTTATCCATAAACAATGTAAAGAAAAAGCATAACAAATAAAAAACTTGAAAATAAATAAAGCAAAACATCAACATTAATCCCAAAATGAAAAAGTCTTAAAAAGACTTTAGACACTACTGCATTACTTATTATTCTTACTCTTTCTTTTCTTTTAAAAGGTTTTTCTTTAAGCTCTTGAAAAGGGCTGTAATGACAATTAGGGCAACCCTCTCCAAAAGCAGAAACTGGCCCTACATGCCGACAATTTGGACATTCAATATCACCAAGCTTAGCAGCACAGTTAGGGCAAATAGATCTATTAAGTCCAACTTTTTCACCACATTGCTCGCAAAAAACTTCAAAATTTACCTTTGCCAAACGAAAATTCCTTAAATTTTACTTAAAAATAAAGTATCTAAAATACTATATAATTAATTATAATAAAAAATGTATGAATATTACATATTTAAGGGATGCTAAACATGAAATCAGGATTTGCAGCAATACTTGGTAGACCATCAACTGGAAAATCTACACTTTTAAATTCAATATGCGGGCACAAAATATCAATAATATCTCCTATTCCACAAACAACTAGAAATAAAATAAAAGGGATCTTTACAGATAACAGAGGGCAAATTATTTTTATAGACACGCCAGGATTTCATCTAAGTAAAAAAAAGTTTAATATTGCGATGATGAAAAACATACACTCTTCAATAGGAGAAGTCGAACTTATTCTATACTTAATTGACATTCAAGACAAACCTGGAGAAGAAGAAAATAAAATGTTAGAAATAATTAAAAACTCTAAAATTAAATTTTTAGTACTACTTAATAAAATTGATCTTCAAAATACAAAAATAAAAGAAATAACACAATTTTTAAAAGAAAAAGGAATAGAAGATAACAATATAATTAAGATATCCGCTGAGAAAAAAATTAACATAGAAGAATTAAAGAATAAAATTTATGAAAATTTTTCAGAAGGTCCACTTTATTATCCACAAGAATACTACACAGATCAAAAAATAGATTTTAGAATTAGCGAAATAATAAGGGAAAAGGCTATTGAAAACCTAAAAGAAGAACTTCCCTATTCTTTATATGTGGATATTGATACTTTGGAAAATAAAAAAGAAAGTCTTTTTATCAGGGCAAACATTTTTGTAGCTAACGAAAGTCAAAAAGGAATAATTGTGGGAAAAAACGGAAAAGAAATAAAATCAATAGGAGAAAGAGCAAGAAAAACAATTACTAAAATTTTTGGAACAAAATGCAACTTATTTCTCCAGGTAAAACTAAAAAAAAATTGGAACAAAGAAGATAAACTAATAAAAAGACTTATAAATTAATAATTAACTACAATTTTCTAAATTCTTGAAACTTGAAAAATAAAATGCTAAAATTTGGGTTAGGAATAAAATGTGAAAACAGCGCATTGGGCAGATTTTTACGCAGAAAAAATAAAAAAAGAAAAAGGTCCGAAAGACTTATACACAGTAGCATCAGGAATTACTCCATCTGGAACTGTGCATATTGGAAATTTTAGAGAAGTTATCTCGGTAGACCTTGTAGCTAGAGCTTTGAAAGACTCTGGATCAAAAGTAAGGTTTATTTATTCTTGGGATAATTACGATGTATTTCGAAAAGTTCCCAAAAATATGCCAGAACAAGAACTTCTTGCAACTTATTTAAGGCAAGCAATAACAAGAGTTCCTGACACAAGAAGCCATAAAACAAGCTACGCAAGAGCTAACGAAATTGAATTTGAAAAATATCTGCCTATAGTAGGAATCAACCCTGAATTCATCGACCAAAGTAAAAAATACAGCAATAGCGCTTATGCAAATCAAATAAAATTTGCACTTAATAACAAAAAAGAACTGGCTGAAGCATTAAACGAATACAGAACTTCAAAGCTTGAAGAAAATTGGTACCCAATCAGCATATTTTGTACAAAATGTAACAGAGATACAACAACTGTAAATAATTATGATAATCATTACTCTGTTGAATACTCATGTGAATGTGGAAATCAAGAATCTATAGACATAAGAACTACATGGGCAATTAAGCTTCCTTGGAGAATAGATTGGCCTATGAGATGGGAATATGAAAAAGTTGACTTTGAGCCTGCGGGGAAAGACCACCACAGCAGTGGTGGTAGTTTTGATACATCTAAAAATATTGTAAAAATTTTTAAAGGTAGCCCACCTGTAACATTTCAATATGACTTTATTTCAATAAAAGGGCGTGGTGGAAAAATATCCTCCTCATCAGGAGATGTCATATCGCTCAAAGATGTTCTTGAGGTTTATACGCCTGAGGTCACAAGATTTTTATTTACTGCTACAAAACCAAATACTGAATTTTCGATCTCATTTGATCTTGACGTAATTAAAATATACGAAGATTACGACAGATTTGAGAGAATCTACTATGGAGTAGAAGATATAAAAGAAGAAAAAAAAAGATCATTTAAAAGAATTTATGAGCTATCTCAACCATACATGCCAAGCAAAAGAATCCCTTATCAAATCGGATTTAGACATTTAGGGGTAATCTGTCAAATATTTGAAAATGATATAAATAAAATTCTAAATTACTTAAAAAACGTTCAAGATGATCAAAAAGACAAACTAATTAATAAAATCAAATGTGCAATTAATTGGATAAGAGATTTTGCACCTGAAGATTTCAAATTTTCATTAAGATCTAAATTTGATAGCATAGAAATGTTAAAAGAAAACGAAAAAAAAGCTATTAATGAGCTTTTGGATTTTTTAAAGAAAAATTTTGAAGTTGCTACAGAGCAAGACATTCAAAACGAAATATATAAAATTTCAAGAGGGAATAATATAGAGCCCGCTTTATTTTTTAAACAAATTTATAAAATTTTAATTGATAAGGAAAAAGGCCCCAAATTAGCCGGATTTATCAAAATAATTGGTATTGATCGCTTTGAAAAGATTGTAAGTAAATATATTAAGCCTTAAAATAATAAAAAAAAATAAGCCATAATTATATGACTTATTAACACCTTAATACCAATAGACCATTACTTTAACTTTCCCTGACTAGCAACAGATTCCATTGCCCTTTTAATCTTGCTTTCATCACCTAAATAGTAATGTTTAATAGGATTTAAATCTTTATCTAATTCGTAAACCAAAGGAATACCCGTAGGAATGTTAAGTTTTAAAATATCTTCTTCACTTAAATTATCAAGATATTTAACAAGAGCTCTTAAAGAATTGCCATGAGCAGCAACAATAACTTTTTTACCTTCAAGAACTTCTTTTGCAATCTCATCAGTCCAATAAGGAATAACTCTTGCAACAGTATCTTTAAGACACTCTGTTGAAGGAAGCTCCCTTTTAGGAATATATTTATATCTTGGATCTTTTACTGGGTGACGATCATCAGACTCATCTAAAGACATTGGGGGCACATCATAACTGCGTCTCCAAATTAAAACTTTATCTTCCCCATATTTTGCAGCTGTTTCTGATTTATTTAAACCTTGTAAAGCCCCATAGTGTCTTTCATTTAATCTCCAAGTTTTTTTTATACTAATATAAGATTGCCCCAGTTCTCGTAAAATAATATTTAAAGTATCATTAGCCCTTGACAATAAAGAGCTAAAAGCAATATCAAAAGAATAGCCTTCTTGCTTTAGAAGCAAACCCGCCTCTAAAGCCTCATCGATACCTTTATCAGAAAGTTTAACATCTGTCCAACCAGTAAAAAGATTTTCTCTGTTCCACTCACTCTCTCCATGTCTCACTAACACTAATTTATACATAAAATCTCCTAGTATATTATTTTATTTACTAATACTAATAATTATAAATTAGCACAAAATCTAGTCAAGATTTTAACCTTAATTAAATAATGATATACTTTAAAATGCATTGAGATTTAAATTAATTCAAGCAAGGAAAAAAATTTATGGAAAATCAAAAAATGTTGGTAGCAAAATACGCAATTGATCGCTACATAAAAAGCAATATGAATCTTGGGATTGGAACGGGTACGACTATTTATTATGCAATAAAATATTTAAGCGAAAAACTAAAATCAGGCAACTTGAAAAATTTAAAATTCTATACAACAAGCAGTGATACAAAATATTTACTCTCAAAAGAACAAATTCCTTATGAATCAAATTTCTCAAAACTTGACAAAAATCTAGACATCGCAATTGATGGGGCTGATGAAATTCTATTAGAAAAAAAAAGCTTAATAAAAGGAATGGGGGGTGCACATCTAATGGAAAAAGTAGTAGCTTACAATTCAGAAACATTACTAATAATAGCAGATGAAACAAAAATTGTAAAAAAATTAGGAACAAAAATGCCTATTCCCATAGAAGTTGCCCAAAATGCTGTTGGATTTATTATGACTAGACTTGAAGAAATGAATTTAGACACAACCTTAAGAATTTGTAATGAAAAAAAAGGCCCGATTATAACTGATAACAATAATTATATTTTAGACGTAAAAATGCACATAGAAAATCCCGAAGGAGCAGAAAAATACTTCAAACTATTTCCAGGTATACTTGAAATTGGAATATTCAATCATAAAAACACAAAAATAGTTTATTACCAAAACAAACAAATCAAGGAAGCCTAAACTTCACTTTAAAAAAGTTATCATAAAAATAGTTTATAATTTTTACTAAATAAAAATCTAACTTAAACCTTTCACGCCCTTTTAATAACATAAAATTATTATCAAAAACAAGCTTTCTACTTAAATTTGAGCAATAATTAATAAACTGAAAAAATTTTTTTTCATTATACTCAAATCTAAGCCTAAGAGACCGTAAGTTAACACCTTGAACAGTACCAAGTCCTTGAATAAAATGATAAATAAAAAACTCTAAATCCTCTAACAATTCAAACGTTGTTAAGTGATTATTTACTTTAGAAAAACCACTATCTTTTCTAATCAAAGCTCTTACATTATTATTCTTGTCATTGCAGAAAAGCAAGCTTACAGCTTGCAATCCCAACCCTAAATAAGGCTTTAACTCCCAACTTAGTTTATTATGCCTGCTCTCGTGCCCCTTTAATACAAAATTAGTAATTTCATAATTAATGTAACCATTGGATTCTAAACACTCTACGGCACAAAACCATAGCTTTTCTGAATCAATCCCGGTATTAAAATTTCTCAAGGAAAGACCTTCCTCTTCATATATAAAATCACTAAAACAAATATGCTCAGGCATATATGAGAGCAATTCTTTTAAATCTTGCTTGAGATCAGATTTATTTTGCAAAGGCATATTGATAGTCATATCAATATTTAAATCAAAAGGAAACTTTCTAATATTGTTAATTAAAATATTCATTTTTTCATAAGAAATTTCAGGTAACCCCATAATCTTTCTAAATTTTAAAGAAAAACTTTGAACACCAAGATTAATTCTAGTAATACAAAATTCATCCAAAAGTTTAAATTTTTCAAAATCAACATAACCTGGAATAATTTCTAAAGTAAATTCTTCTAATAAAGCCAAATTAATATATTCGGACAAAGAAGTAAAAATAAATTTTAAATTATCCTGCCTACATAAACAAAAATCTAAATGCTTAATGTAAAGTGTTTTTATAATTGGATAACCTAACAAAGTTAAATGATATTTTAATTCCTCTAAAATTCTATTAAAAATGCTAAAATCTTTATAACAAAATGACATATTAATATAAAGGCTTAACTCGACAAGAGGTAAAAGATCTACTCTCATAATTGGTCTTTTAAAAATTTAAGTTTAATTATAACATATATAAAGTATAAATATTAAAATATATTTAAAAAATACAATAAATAAAGTAGATTTGAAGGAGATTTTTTAATGACTAAAGATTACTATAATATACTTGGAATACAAAAAAATGCTAGTAATGAAGAAATTAAAAAAGCTTACAAAAAATTGGCAATAAAATATCACCCGGACAAAAATAAAGGAAACAAAATAGCCGAAGAAAAGTTTAAAGAAATAAATGAAGCTTATGAAATTTTATCTTCTCCTGATAAAAAAAGAAATTATGACGCTTTGGGTAGCGCTAATTTTAATAACAACAACGACCATTTTGAAAGAGAATTTAACAGCTCAAGATTTAGCAATTTTGAAGATTTAGATTTTTTTTCCCAAATATTTACTGGATCTTCAAGAAAAACAATAGACAAAGAAATAACTTTAAATATCTCACTTTATGATGCTTATATGGGAAGTAAAAAAATAATACTTATAAACAATAAAGAAATCGAAATAATAATTCCAAAAGGAACATTAGAAACAACTAAAATAAAAATAAACAATAAAGGCCCTATTAATCCAATTTCTGGAATAAAAGGGAGCTTAATAGTTAAATTTAATATATCAAGCTATAAAAAATTTAAACTAAATGGAAAAACCTTAGAAACAACAATAGAAGTTTATCCATGGGAAATAGCTCTAGGTTGCGAAAAACTATTTGAAACAATTGAGGGGAAAAAAATAAAACTTAAAATTCCTTCGGATGCAAAAAATGGAGAGATTTTAAACTTAAAAGGACTAGGAATGCCTATAATTGGAAGTAGCTCAAAAAGGCATCTTAAAGTCACTTTGACAGTAAAAATTCCAAAAATAATAAATAACGAAGTAAAAGCTATTTACGAAAGATTAAAAGAGATATACAGTTAAAGTGTTTCTGAAAATAAATGCCCAAAATTTTTTAAATTTGCCTCCCAACCTGACCTATATTCATTAAATTTATTTATCTTAGACTCATATTCTTTGATTCCATCCTCAATATTATCAAAATTCTTAGCAATATCCACTGAAAATTGAAAAACATCGCCTTGTCGGGGAGCAAGAGTAAAAAAGGCAAATTTCCAATTTCCAGAATTTATAGTAGATATTATCCTTTTTTGGAAAACATAATCAGATATTAAAACAAATTTTTGAAACTCTTTTCTTCGTAAATAAATAAGCTCATTCCACTCATTAAAAATAGCATCTGGCAATTCGTTTAAACCTATCTCAATTATATTGTTGATAGATAGAAGAATTTGTAAAATTTCCAATAAATTCAAATAATAGCTATCAAAACATTGAATTGTAATCTCAAGCAAAGCAATTTTTATAAGCAATTTAGAAATGTCAAGACTGTGATCTTTCATGATTTTATCAATTCTATCTTTTGTGTGATCTATAATAAATTTTTTATGAGTTTCTTTAATATTGCTACTTTTTTTAATTTGCTCTAATTTTTCATAATAATCATTAATTTCTTTATTAATTACATCTAAATTATTGCTATTGGCCTCATTGGAGAAAAAATCCAACGAATTACTAAGTCGATCTAAAAATTCTTCTTGAATAAAAAATGAAGCAATTCTTATGCAAGAAAATGGAGCTTTACCCTTTTTTTCAAAATTTTCTATTTTTTGCTTAAGATCTACTCTAAAATTTAAGTATTTAAGCTTATCTAAAAATTTATTAAAATGGGAAACATTTTCTAACAATTCATCTTCTTGAATCTCTAAAAATTCCGAATGGGGATGATATTTCCTTATCAAATTTTTAATAACAAGCAAAGTATCTAAAAAAATAGATTTATTAGCATCCCAAGATTTACTGATATTGGGATTAAAATCCTTATAAATCTTATCTAAAAACACAAGTTTATCTTTAAGCAAATTAGCATCGTTAATAAGGCTTGACTGTTCGCGATAAGAATAATAATTTATTAAACTATACCTAAAAATACTGAAATTAAGATGTTTTTGAAAATCAAAAAATCTATAAAATCCTAATGAACCAAAATCAAAAAACTTCATGCCCAAATATCATATTATTAAAGACCTACTTTATCTTTTTATACAAATTTAAAAGTATTGGAGATGCTATAAACACAGAAGAATAAGTCCCAACAATTACTCCTACCATAAATACCAAAGAAAAATCTTTTATAGGTCCTTCAGTAAACACATAAATAGAAAATACTGCAACAAATGTTGTAATTGAAGTCAAAACAGTTCTTGATAAAGTTTGACTGATGCTTATATTTAATATATTTAAAAATGTATTATCGGTTAATCGCCTAACATTATCTCTAATCCTATCAAAAATAATTATTGTATCGTTTAAAGAATATCCAATAATGGTTAGTATTGCCACAATAATATAACTATTAATCTCTATTCTAAATACCCCTAAAAAAGCAACTATAAAAAATATATCATGAAATGTTGAAAGTATGGAAGCAATAGCATAACTTAGTTTAAATCTTAAAGTTATATAAATCAAAATCAAAGTGAATGTTCCTAATACCAAAAATATTGACCTAATTCTCAAAGTAGAAGAAAAGCTTGAATCAATAAAATAAGAGTCTAAAACTTCAATATTAGCATCAAATGTCTTTTTAAGTTCGTCCATTATTGTTTTTTGAACTTCTGTTTTAAAAGCATAATCAATGATATCTGACTTTACCATAATGGAGAATTCGCTTTTATTCTTATTAGATGAAAAAATGCTATTGACATCTAAAGCCTTATAAATCGGAGAAAATATTTTTTTAATTTCATTTTCTTTAATATCTGATTTTTCTATTGAAAGATTAATATTAACTCTAGGAGAAAAATCTATTCCCCAATTATATCCACCATGATAAAAAAAGGTGTAAATAAGTCCAATCAAAGTCAAAATAAAGCTAACAATTAAAACATTGCTTCCATATTTTGAAAAATTAATTACTCTTTGCATATTTTGAACTCCAAGATATACTTACAAATTTGCTTTTTCTAACAGATATGATAAATTCCAAAATAAATCTTGAAAAAATCAAACTACTAAAAAGGGATGCCACAATTCCAACAGAAAGAGACCATGCGAAACCTTGAATAACTCCTGTCCCAAGAAGAGTTAAAAAAAGAACCGCAATAAATGTCGTTATATTTGCATCCATAATGGATAAAAAGGCTTTCTTAAAACCACCCTCAAAAGCATTTTCAAATTTTCTACCCTCTCTGATTTCTTCTTTAATTCTCTCATAAATAACTATATTTATGTCCACAGCCATACCCATTGTCAAAATAAGACCTGCAATGCTTGTCAGAGTTAAAGTAAAATTAAAGGCCGACAATATTGCTAAAATTAAAAATACATTATAAATAACAAGTGAAAATCCGGCTACAAAGCCACTCAACCCATAATAAATACACATAAATAAAAATACCAAACAAAGAGCAAGCGCAGAAGCTTTAATACCAAGATCAATAGTCTTAGCACCAAGAGTAGGCCCTATTATTCTCAAATCATCTATTTTAATCTCAACCGGAAACGCTGCGGTTTTAAATACCAAAGCAAGATCCAAGGCCTCTTTTTTATCAAAAGAGTCGCCCTGAATTGAAACATTACCGCCTGTAATAGCGTACCCAATTCCTGCCACAGACCTAATTTTACCCTCCATAACAACAGCTAAAGACTTTCCAACATTTTTTTGAGTAAATTTAAAAAATTTTTCACTTCCATCAACATCAAGGTTAAAAGCAACAATATCTCGACCTGTTCTAGGATCATTAGAGACCCCAGCATCTTTAATGTGAGCACCATCAAATGAGTTTTCAGGGCTTGCATCAACTACATAATAACGAACTGACGACTCATCATCTACCCCATAAGAGTCTTTAACATACCAAGGAAAAATTTGCTTACTATCTGAAAGGTTCATATTTGCCTGAATTTCGGAAATAGAAAAAAGAGAGCCTGCTTCTAATATTTTTTTATGCAAAAGAGATGTAGACTCGTCATCAACCACATAAAAAGTCAAATTACCCTTCCCACTCAAAAGAGTACTTACCCTGCTCTCATCTTTTTCTCCAGGAATATCTAAGAAAATTTTATTTCCTCCAGCCTCTCTTGCAATTTTAGGCTCTGTAAGTCCAAATCTATCTACTCTATCTTTAAGAATTTGCATTATACGATAAATAGCATCTTCTCTCTCAGCAAAAGTCAAAGAACGACCTAACTTTTTTTCAATATTTGAATAATTAAGAGAAATGGTAACACTCATCCCTCCAGACAAATCAAGTCCAAGATGTATTATTCTGCTCTTACTTTTCTTTATGTTCTCATAATATCTATAAATCTCTAAACTTACTTCTTCCATATCTGAATCAGTTAAAAATCCTTCACGCAAAGTTTTAGCAGTAAAAGAATTAGGCAAAATTTTCATTGAAGACTTATAATTATTTTTTGCTATGGGAATTAAATAAGAAAGACTAGGCGGAATGCTACTATTGGGATCTTTATGATACAACTCCTTAAGCTTAACAAGATCATTCAAGGCTTTTTTCTTTGAATAATCTCTTAAGGCCTCTTGTGAATATGAGCTTATCTTTTTATCCTCAATGCTCATTAAAAAATACCACTTTAAAGTCGGATATATTAAAAAACACGCAAAAAACGTCACCAGCAATATCAATACAAGCTTAGATCCTTTTTTCATTATACAAATCCTTAAAATTTTTAACAAATACCATCATTAGCTACCAGCTCTAATTTTATCTTAAATTATAATACCTTATAACACCTTTTTAACTTCATTTTTTTCATACAAAACTTTATCAATAGAGGTTTTTACAAATACTGCTTCGATATTTGGATTTAATTCTAAAATAACATCCGTATCGCCTAGTTTTTTAACAACTCCAAAAATTCCACCTATTGTTAATACCTTATCGCCTTTTTTTAGATTTTTTATCATTTCTTTTTTATTCTTTTCTTCCTTACGCTGAGGAGATATCACTAAAAACCAAAATATAGCAATAACAGGCACAAAAACTAACAAACTTCGGAAAAAGCTACTACTGCTACTAAATTCTTGCAATAAAAACACAAAACCCCCCTTACTATATATACGTCACTTTTATCTTATTAATATCATCGGGATAAACTACTCCAAATAAAAGCTTAAAGTCGTCTTTTTTGGTATAATTAGAATTACTTATTTTATTATACTCTTCAATTAAATAATTAATAAGAGCATCATCATTTCTATAAAGAGCCTTACTAAAGGCGCTTCTATAAAGCCCAAGTTCAAAAAGCTCCTTAACGCTTTTGCCTCTGTTTTCCCTTAAAAGCTGCCTATCTACTATTGCTTTTGAACAATCATAGCCTATACAAAAAACAAATTCATCCTCACTCAAAATAATTCCCTTGAATAATAAAATATTCCACCGGCAAAAACACAAGCTTCACCGGTGAAACTTTAATTTACATCATCCCCATTCCTGGGTCCATAGGATAACCACCACCACCGCTAGAAGTATTTTTTTCTTCTTTAATATCGGTGATTGCACATTCTGTTGTTAATAAAAGTCCAGCAATTGAAGCAGCATTTTGAAGCGCACTTCTTGTAACCTTAGCAGGATCAATTATTCCACTCTCAATCATATTTACCCACTTAAAGCTAGAAGCATCAAACCCGAGTCCCTTTTTCTCGGTTTTGATTTGATGGATATAAATAGACCCTTCAAATCCAGCATTTGAAATAATTTGCCTCATTGGCTCTTCAAGACTTCTTTTTACAATCTCAAAACCTTGCTTTTCCTCATAACTTAATTTACTTGTATCTATTGTATCCAAATACATGGCAACTTCAATAAGGGTTGATCCTCCACCAGGCACAACACCCTCTTCAACAGCAGCACGAGTTGCAGAAAGGGCATCTTCTACTCTATGCTTTTTCTCCTTAAGCTCCACTTCAGTAACAGCCCCAACATTAATAACGGCAACTCCTCCAACAAGCTTTGCAAGACGTTCTTGAAGTTTTTCTTTATCATATTCAGATGTTGAATCTTCAATTTGTTTTTTAATAAGCTCTGAACGCTCTTTTATTTGTTTTTTATTTCCAGTATTAATAATAGTAGTATTGTCTTTATCAACCTTAATAGTTTTAGCCTGTCCAAGTTGCTCAATTTCAACTGTCTCAAGAGTAAGGCCTAGCTCTTCACTAATTAAAACACCACCGGTAAGCACTGCAATATCCTCAAGCATTGCTTTTCGTCTATCACCAAAACCAGGCGATTTAATTGCACAAACTTTCAAGGCTCCTCTAACGCTGTTTAAAACAAGAGCAGCAAGAGCATCCCCTTCGATGTCCTCAGCAATAATTAACAAAGGTTTATTTGTTCCTAAAACTTTCTCAAGAACTGGTAAAAGCTCTTTAATAGAACTAATTTTCTTCTCGTATATTAAAATAAAAGCATCATCAAAACTAACGCTCATATTCTCTTTATTGGTAGAAAAATAAGGAGAAAGATATCCTCTATCAAATTGCATACCCTCAACATAAGAAATCGTAGTATCAAAAGTTTTTGACTCTTCAACTGTTATAACTCCATCTTTTCCAACTTTATCCATTGCCTCAGCAATTTTTTCGCCTATATAGCTGTCATTATTAGCAGAAATTGAAGCTACTTGTGCAATCTCTTCTTTTGTTGTAATCTTCTTTGCAGACTGTCGAATTTTCTCAGCAGCTAAATTTACAGCATGATCTATTCCCTTTTTTATTCCAATAGGATTAATTCCTGAAGACACATTCTTAAGACCTTCTCTTGCAATGGCATAAGCAAGAACAGTGGCAGTTGTTGTTCCATCCCCAGCAACATCATTTGTTTTAATAGCAACTTCCTTTAAAAGCTGCGCTCCCATATTTTCAAATGGATTTTCAAGCTCAATCTCACGAGCAACGCTAACACCATCCTTTGTAACTGTTGGAGAGCCGAACTTTTTATCAATAAGGACATTTCTCCCCTTTGGCCCAAGAGTTACTTTTACAGCATTGGATAATTTTTCAACGCCACTAAGTAAGCTTTTTCTAGCATCTTCATTAAAATATATGTCTTTAGCCATAAAAATTTTACCCCTTTTTATTCATAAAATAATTTATATTTAACATTATAAGATTAACACAAACTTAATACATTCGCTATAGCGTATTGCTTTTGTATATTAAAAAATATAAAATGTACAAAACCAGCACAATTTTGTATATTAAAAAATATAAAATGTACAAAACCAGCACAAATTTTTATTATATAATATAAATATTGACTAATCTTTATATCATAAAGACAAAGTATTTATGTTTAGAAAACTAAAAAAATCAAAAACTTACATTATTATTATTTCAATAACTAAATTTTCAGAGAACAACCTGTTATCAATAATATCAAATATAAAATATTTAATTGAACACAAACAGCTAGCTTACAAAATACATTGGACATTCCCAATATACTTTTTTGAAATTCTAAGAGAACATGAAGAATTAAATAAATGGCTATTTGAAAGATTTAAAACTAATAAAGATATATATATGCCTGGAACTTACAGTGGGAGCCCTCATGAATACATGCTACACGATGAAATACATTTGGATTTGTATTGGGCACTAAAAAATCCATTTAAAAGTGGATACAAAGACATATTTCAAAATACTCCTATTATGCTTTACATATACAATATAGAAAAGCTTAGAAAAAAAGTGACTGCGCTTTACAGAAAACTTAATTTCAATTATACAGAGGGCATAAGACAGAGCAAAAATAATAAAACTTACTTAATTTTCTATAAAAATAACTGCCAATATTTATATGAAGTCCAAAAGATAAATTCTCCAAAAAACAACCTAGAAACTCTTATTTATTTTTATGAAATCAAAGAAACTTATGACAATCAAGAATTAAAAAATTTTTTACTTCATTTAAAAGCCTTAGAAAACAACTTGCACAGCATTAAGATACAAAATTTAGAAGGATCTAAGCTTACTACCGAACTACTAGAAATTCCAAAATTCAATTCTCTTAAAGAGCAAGAACCAATAATAAATTTTCAAAACAAAAGACTCAAAGATTATCAAATCAACGAAAAAAGCTTAAGAGAATTTTTAATAAATAAACACCAAGAAAAAATTGTAAAAAATTCAGAATCCATTGTACCTAAGAATTTAGAATACAATATGGAAGGAAATTTCACACTATCTCACGATCAATACAATATCAAATTCGAAAACGGAAAATTAAATAAAATAAGATTTAAAGATAAAAAAGTTGAATTTCTAAATACATCTAGAACCTATTTCAAGGTTTTATCTAAAAAAGAATTAATAAAAGAAGCATCTATTGAAAGCTCATTTTCTTTCTCAAATGAAAAAATTTTAGGAATAAAACAATATTTAGCTTTTAGCTCTGCTAAAAAATCAACAATTGATTTTTTTATAGATGAGACTATCTCTAGCTTCTTTGTGTCCATTAAAATAAAATGGCCTTCTAAAATCGATCTAGATAAAAAAACATTGAAAAAGTGCAATCCCGATTATCTTCTTGAATATTCAGCCCTTGAAATACCTGTTTTTGAAATTGCAAAAGGCACTAACTTAAAAATCACAGCAAAATACAGCGATCTTGATACTTATGAAAAAATAATAATAACTAAAAACAATCCGAAGGGTTACATTAATGGTACAGAATTTTTGATATCTAAAGGAAATGATAAAAACAGTAATTTTTTTATAAGTTTTTTAAATGTTGAAAAACAAATCATTCATACAATTAATTATAAAATTGAAAAAATAAATTCTAAAAAATGGTTAATTTTAAACATAGGGGGCTCTTATAACACAGTTAAGATCCAAGATGTAATAAACTACTCTCAAACGCTAAATTTAATGATATTGCCATTAAATAATAATTTTGACAACAAAATAAAACTGAATTCAAAAATAAAAAATTTAATTTTTTATACCAATATAAAAAAATATGAAAATAAATAAATAATAAGTAGTAAAATATTAATAACTAGGTATAAAATTATCCTAAGAAGAACATAAAAAATATTTAATCTTTAATTTAAACAAAAAGGTATAATAATATGAACGATAACATAATAGATGTCCATTCTACATTAGAAAAAGTTGGCATTACAAATGATCCTGTATTATTGAAAAATTTAACATCAGAATTGGGAATGAAAGCATCTCATTCTAGAAATAGAATTATTCTATACATAGCATCAAACCCAAAAGAATACTTTACAGCAAAAGAAGTTTATAACAAGCTTGTAAAAGAAATTCCAAGCCTATCAAAAGCAACAGTATATAACACGTTAAACATTCTAAAAGAAAGAAATATCCTAAAAGATATAAAAACTACTGATCAAAAAGAAACAAAATTTTATCTAAGCTTGGCTTCCACAATAGCTCACTTTAAATGTAATAAATGCAATCAAGTCCATCCTATTCAACTTGACGATATTAAAGATATTTTGAAAGACAAGCTTGGAGAAAACTGGGAAACAAAATCTATTGAAATAATTTACTCAGGACATTGCAATAATTGTTATAAAAAAGATACCCATAACAATAATGACATAGACAGCAAGGGAATCACTGTATGAATATAAAAAATATCATTTTTATAATTATATTTTTATTGCTTTTAATATTGGTTAGCCCAAGGATAAAATTTAAAAATGAATTTTCAAAAAAAACAATTCCTAAAAACATAGAAGAAATTGATAATTACCTATTAAAAGAAGAATTACAATTTAGTTTAGAAAAAAATACAAAAAAAGAAATAATCTGGTATCAAGAAGCACAAAAAACAAAATATTCTGTAGTCTATATTCATGGATTTGGAGCATCAAAAAATGAAATTTATCCGGTTCCAAATAATATTGCAAAAGCTCTTAATGCAAATATTTTTTTTACAAGATTAAAAGGACACGGGATTAACAATAAAAATGCATTTCGGGGAATAACTATCCAAGATTGGCTTAGAGACATTGATGAGGCTATTAAAATTGGCAAACTAATAGGTGATAAATTAATATTAATTGGAACCTCTAATGGGGGTGCTGCCAGCATCTGGGCCTTAGCAAACTATCCAGATGAAATAAACTCAGCAGTATTGATTTCTCCTAATATATTCCCTTATGACAAGAGAACAAACATAGTTTACTATCCCTGGGGACGACAAATTGCACATATTATAACGGGTGGTTACCATAAATTCGAAACAACAGAGAGTAAACGAAAAGAACACATAGCTATAAAAAGCTATTCTTCAAGAATACAACATGTAGATGCAATTATTGCGATGATGGGACTTGTTAAATTATTAAATTCATATAATTTTGATGAAATCAAAACACCTTTAATAATTACCCACACACCTAATGATCATACAGTAGACCCAATAAAAATAAACGAATTCATAAAAAATTATGGAGGTGAAAAAAAAGATATCCCCATTATACTTCTTGAAAATTCACATGCACATGTACCCATTGGAAACCAAAGCTACAAAAGCGCCCAAAACACATCATACTTTACAAAGTATGCGGTTGATTTCATAAACAATATTAATAAGCAATAGCCTTAAAGGCTATTGCTTATTAAAAAAATCAATTATCTAGTAATTCTTCTATTTCATTCTTAAGAACACTAACGCCTGGTCCGTAAACTACTTGAACCCCATTACCTTTAATGATTATCCCTTTAGCGCCAGTTTTTTTTAAAATTTTTTCAGAAACTTTAAGAGCATCTCTTACTGTAATCCTTAGCCTAGTTGCACAACAATCAAGCTCAACAATATTTGAAGCCCCACCAAGCCCAATAACAACTTTAGTAGCATAATTTTTTTCAAATTCACTATTCTTAGAATTTGAAAAATCTTTAGAATTTAAATCTTGCGTTCTACCAGGAGTTTTAAAATCAAACTTATTTATTAAAAATAAAAAAGTAAAGTAATAAAGGAAAAACCAAACAATACCTACAGCTGGCACCAAAAGCCAATTAGTTTTTGAATTTCCCTGCAAAATGCCAAAAAGAATAAAATCAATAAACCCTCCAGAAAACGTTTGCCCTATTGTAATTTGAAGAATGTGCGCCAACATGAAAGCAACCCCATCAAATGTAGCATGAACAACATAAAGAATAGGAGCTACAAAAAGAAAAGAAAATTCAAGGGGTTCTGTTATACCCGTTAAAAATGAGGTTAGAGCTGAGGACATTAAAAGACCAAAAATTTTTGTTCTCTCCTCACGCTTTGCAGTGTAATATAGCGCAAGTGCGGCTCCGGGTAAACCAAACATCATAGTAATAAATCGCCCACTCATAAAACGACTAGTTCCAATAAAAAATCTATTTGTACCTTGAGCAGCAAGTTCTGCAAAGAAAATATTCTGAGTCCCTTCAATCAACTTTCCATCAATAATAACAGATCCCCCAAGGCCTGTTGTCCAAAATGGCAAATAAAATATATGATGAAGCCCAAAAGGGCCAAGCATTCTTAAAGAAATTCCATAAATAAACGTTCCAATATAACCGGTTGAATCTACTAGGCCTCCTACTTTATTAATTCCATTTTGTACAAATGGCCAAAAAATAAACATAATTACAGCAAGAAAAATACTAGAAAAAGAAACAACAATCGGCACAAATCTAGATCCTGAAAAAAATCCAAGAACCTTGGGTAAATCTACCCTGTTAAACCTATTATGAAGATAATAAGTCAAAATACCAACTATAATCCCACCAAAAACTCCTGTTTCTAAAGTCTTAATTCCAAGAATCAAACCCACAGAACCGCTAGAGAAAGACTCTGCTTTCCCTGACATATCAATTAAAACTCCAATAGTAGCATTCATTACAAGGTAACCAATAAATGCTGCAATTCCAGCTGTACCTTTATCCGACTTGGCAAGTCCAACAGCAATCCCAATAGAAAATATTGGCGCCAAATTTGAAAAAATAATAGAACCTGATGCACTCATTATTTTGAAAACTGACTGCAAGAAAAATATATCTAAAAAAGAATACGCCTTGACAGTTTCTGGATTAGAAAGAGAACCTCCAATTCCTAAAAGCAAGCCTGCTGCTGGCAAAATAGCAATGGGAAGCATGAAGGAACGACCAAATTTTTGAGCTTGTTCAAAACCCTTTACCATAAAAACCTCCTAAAATAAATAATAAATTAACTTTATAAGCTTAAAATCATCTTTTAACCTGATTTATTTTCTCTACGAATTTTTTAGTAATCTCAACAGGCCTTGTAATGGCTCCCCCTACAACTATTAAATCAATCCCCATTTCAAAACATTTTTGAGCCTTTAAAGGGGTGTCTATTTTTCCTTCCACTATTAAGGTGGCTTTCAATTTAGAATTAATCAAGGTCTTTAAAAAATGAAAATCATTGTCTGCAATATTCAAACCATTAGTATTTTTTGTATATCCATACAAAGTTGTTCCAATAAAGTCAAACCCCAATTTATCGGCATTAATAGCCTCATCTAAAGAAGAAATATCTGCCATCAAGCACTGATTTGGATATTTTTTTTTAATCTTTTCAAAAAAATCATCGAGTAATACGTCATTAGGTCTATTTCTAAAAGTGGCATCAAGAGCAATTATATCTACCCCTTCATTACAAAGCTCATCAATCTCTTTCATAGTAGGAGTAATAAAAACATCACAATTATTATAATTTTTTTTAATAATACCTATTATTGGCAAATCAACTTCCAACTTAATCTGGCTAATGTCATTAACTCCATTAGCTCTTATTCCAACAGCTCCGCCCATTTTAGCTGCTAACGCCATCTTGGACATAATAAAACTACTGTGTAAAGGCTCGTCCTCAAGAGCCTGACAAGATACTATTAATCCGCTTTTGATTTTTGCAATAATAATCAAACCTCCTATGAAATTTATTTTTTAAAAAAATAAAAACTTAAATACAGGTTATATTCTTTCTTTAAAAAAAACAATTCTTTTAAAGAAATTTAATTTAAGTTAACAACATTAAAAACAAAAATAAAATAATTTATTATTCAATAAAGATTAAGCTATAATTTAGGCATGATAAATAAAATTAACTGGTTTCCTGGTCACATGAAAAGAGCCTTAAATCTGATAAAGAATAATTTACAAAAAACCAATATTGTGTTAGAAATACTTGACGCGAGAGCTCCATTTAGTAGTAAAAACCCATTAACCGAAAAAATTATTAAAAATCAAACCAAAATAATTCTTTTACACAAATCCGATGTTGCTCAAACAACTGAAATTATAAAATGGAAAAAATATTTTGAAAATCTTGGCAATACTGTAATAATAAGCAATATTTACAAAAAAGGAATGCGTAAGCAAATAATTGATATTATTAAAAAAATAGCCGTTGTTAAAAAAATAAAAAACTATAAAGAAAAAATAAAAGTTTTGATTATTGGAGTTCCAAATGTTGGAAAATCTTCAATAATAAATCTACTATCTGGGAAAAAGAGTGCCAAAGTTGCCAATAAACCTGGATATACTAAGAATATACAAATAGTAAAAATAAATGAAGACATCAATCTTTTTGATATGCCAGGAATTTTATGGCATAATCTAGTAGACCAATCTATTGCAAAAAAACTTGCAATATTAGATATGATTAAAAATGAAATAGTAGACAATATAGATCTTGCATTATATTTACTTGAAATAATGGATCAAAATAATAAAAACATTTTACTAAAAAAATACAAAATAATATATCATAAAAATTCACTTGATATTCTACAAAATTTTGCAAAAACAAGAAAATTAATCCATAAAAAAAATGAAATTGACCTTGAGAAAGCATCAAAAATATTAATTAAAGAATTCAGAGAAGGTAAATTTGGGAAAATAATTCTTGACAAGAATTATAATACCTTTTAAAAAAGCCATTTACATAAATAATAATATTAAGTATAATCTTGATCTGTATTAATACAGCCACAAGGAGGTTAGAATTAGTTGGATAACTATATCCTAGAGATTAAAAATCTAAGTCATTATTATGATAACAATGGAAACAAAACTTTAGATAACATAAATTTAAAAATTAAAAAAAATGAGTTTATTACATTATTAGGCCCATCCGGATGTGGAAAAACAACATTAATAAAAATATTAGGTGGTTTTTTAAATCAAAAAAATGGAGAAATTTATTTCTTTTCTAAAGAAATATCTAAAACCAACCCAAATAAAAGAGAAATTAATACTGTATTTCAAAATTATGCACTTTTCCCGCATATGAATGTTTTTGACAATATTTCATTTGGACTTAGAATGAAAAAAACACCAAAAGATACAATAAAAGAAAAAGTAAAAACATCTCTTTCATTAATAGGAATGCCAAAATATGCATACAGAAATATTAACGAACTATCAGGGGGACAAAAACAAAGAGTTGCAATAGCAAGAGCAATAGTAATGGAACCTAAGCTTCTATTATTAGATGAACCACTTTCTGCTCTTGATTTAAAAATGCGACAAGAAATGCAAAAAGAATTAAAAAAAATACAACGCCAACTTGGAATTACATTCATATATGTTACTCATGATCAAGAAGAAGCATTGACAATGAGCGATAGAATTGTTGTAATGAATGAAGGAATAATCCTGCAAGTAGGAACACCTGAGGAGATTTACAATGAGCCTAAAACAAAATTTGTAGCCGATTTTATTGGAGAAAGTAATATCTTTGATGGAACATACAAAAAGGAGCTAGTTGTAAGTTTACTAGGGCATGAATTTGAATGCCTTGACAAAGGATTTAAAGCTGAAGAAGCAGTTGACCTTGTAATACGCCCAGAAGATATAAAGCTACTTCCAAAAGGAAGTGGGCATTTAAGCGGAACGATAACATCTGCAATTTTTCAAGGAGTTCATTACGAAATGACTCTAGAAATTCAAAAAACAACTTGGATAGTTCAAAGCACAAGACTTACAAAAGTTGGAGAAGAAGTTGACATATTCTTAGAGCCTGACGATATTCATGTTATGCATAAGGAATAATGGTTGTGAAAAAATTAATATTAATTGTATACTCTATATTCCTATTAACATTTAGTATTCTTCCCTTACTAATAATATTATTGATGGGATTTTTAAATGAAAAACATGAATTTACAATCTATAATTTTATTGGGCTTTTAAATCCAAGTTATCTTAGTATCTTTTCAAGGAGTCTAAAACTAGCAACAATAGCAACAATTTTCTGCATTTTAATAGGCTATCCTGCCGCCTGGCTAATTTCATTATCAAAAAAAAGTGCTCAAAACAAATTAATAATAATGATAATACTTCCCATGTGGATAAATACATTACTTAGAACTTATGCATGGATGAGAATACTTGGAAAAAACGGATTTATCAACAACTTATTTGAAAAGATTGGAATTGGAAATTTAGATCTTCTTTACAACGAACAGGCTGTTACAATAGGCATGGTATACAATTTTCTGCCTTTCATGATCTTGCCAATATATACAGGATTTTTAAAAATTAGGTCAGAATACATTGAGGCAGCACAAGATCTTGGAGCAAGAATATGGCAAATACTAATTTATATAAAAATACCCCTAACGCTCTCTTATCTGGCAACAGGAATAATTATGGTCTTTATTCCTTCGGTTACTGTTTTTGTCATTTC
This sequence comes from [Borrelia] turdi, assembly GCF_008828755.2. Classification (GTDB taxonomy): domain Bacteria; phylum Spirochaetota; class Spirochaetia; order Borreliales; family Borreliaceae; genus Borreliella; species Borreliella turdi. The sequence continues at coordinate 258,238 of NZ_QBLM01000001.1, forward strand.
AGATTTGCTAGGAGGCTCTAAGCAAATTTTAATAGGAAATCTAATAAGCAAACAGTTTCTCTTCATGGAAGACTGGAATACTGGAGCTGCAATTTCATTTATTTTAATGTTAGTAATATTAATTTTTAATTTAATAATAATAAAATTAATGCGAAAAAATGATGGAGAGTAAAATATGTTTAAGGTTTTTAAAAACATTTTCTTATTTCTAATACTCAGCTTTATTTACCTCCCAATAATAATCTTAATAATTTACTCTTTTAACTCTGGTGACAGTGGATTTATATGGCAAGGACTTAGTCTAAAATGGTATAAAGAAATTTTTGCATCAAGTCAAATCAAATCAGCAATATTTAACACCATTTTAATAGCTACAATCTCATCTTTGACCTCTGTTGTTATTGGAATTATTGGTGCTTACGCAATCTATAAAACAGAAAACAAAAAATTAAAAACAATACTATTATCAGCAAATAAAATAACAATAATTAATCCAGACATCGTAACAGGAATAAGTTTAATGACATTTTATTCTACGATAAAAATGCAATTAGGATTTTCCACAATGCTAATATCACACATAATTTTTTCAACACCATATGTAGTAATAATAATTTTACCCAAATTATATTCTCTTCCCAACAATATTATTGATGCTGCCAAAGATCTTGGAGCCTCAGAAATTCAGATATTCTTCAATATAATTTATCCAGAAATCGTTGGAAACATAGCAACCGGAGCTCTTATTGCCTTTACATTATCAATAGATGATTTTTTGATATCATTTTTCACCACTGGACAAGGATTTAATAATTTAGCTATTTTAATAAACTCACTAACAAAAAGAGGCATCAAACCTGTAATAAATGCTATTTCTGCTATATTGTTTTTTGCAATATTGAGCCTTTTATTTATTATTAATAAATTTATAGGAATTAAAAAATTAACAACAGGTGCTGAGATTTAAAATAAAAAAAGGAGTACTTATGAAAAAAATTTTTATGTTAATAACAATTCTTACAACTTTTGCGTGCACCAAAAAAGACGCAATAACTTTAAACGTATTTAATTGGGCAGAATATATTGACAAGACTTTATTAGATCAATTTGAAAAAGAAAATAATATAAAAATTAATTATGAAATCTTTCATAACAATGAAGAAATGATGGCTAAATTTAACAACACAAAAAACTACTACGATATAATAGTCCCATCAGAATATTTAATCCAAGAATTAATCGATGAAAGCAAAATTGAAAAATTAGATTACTCAAAATTGCCAAATGTAACAAAAAATATTTCTCAATATCTTACAAACTTAGAACATGATCCTGGCAATCTTTATTCAGTGCCAGCCTACTGGGGATTAATGGGCATACTTTACAATAAAACCAAAATAGATTTAAATGACATGAGAGGTTTTGACATACTCTTTAATAAGAAATATAAAAAAGAAATTACAATGCTAGATTCCCCTAAAGACAATATTGGGGTTGCCCTTAAAAAACTTGGATACTCAATAAATGAACATGATATAGATAAAATCAAAGAAGCCGGCAAACTTTTAAAAATCCAAAATCCACTATTAATAGGATATTTCTCAGATGTGCCTGCAAAATCATTAATGCTAAATGGAGAAGCATCTATTCAACTTACATGGAGTGGTGAAGCACAAAACGCTATGCTAAAAGATAAGAATCTAGATTTTTATGCGCCAGAAAACACCAATTTATGGATAGATGTATTTGTAATTCCTATTGATGCTCCAAATAAAAACCTAGCTTATAAATTTATAAACTTTCTATACGACAATGAACCATCTTATAAAAATTTCAAAGAAACTAGATATAACTCTCCAAATAAAAATGTAATAAAAAGAATCGAAGAAGAAGCAAAAAATAATCCTGAAATGAGATTGTATTTAGAAGAAAAATTTCTACCAAAAGATTTTTCCAAATTTGAAATTTTTAAAAAAATACCTAAAAAAATAAAAGAGGAGATGCTTGAAATATATTTAAATATATCTTCTTAAATATTTAAATACAAAAAAATCTTAAAAGCTTTTAAAATGGAAGCTTTTAAGATTTTTGGCTGTTCCTTAAAAAGGATCTAAATATTAATCTTATATCAAGTCCAATTATAGACAAAATAATCAATAAGACCAAAAACCCTTGATAAATTAAAAATGGAAAAATGTCAAAAGGAGAAAGCTTACCTTTTGTAAAATCTATAAGAGCTATAACATGCATACTATAAGGCAAAATACTTAAAAAAAAGCAGGAAGACATACAAAGTAAAGCTGCAATACGCCTTGAGTTTAAATTATTCTCTTTAGCTATTGATCTTACAACAGAACCGCTCATCAAAATAGCAAGTCCATTGTTTGCAAGAAACGCAGTCAAAATGCCAACTAAAAACACAATTACAAATTCTGAGGTTCTTTTAGACTTTGACATTTTTTGCAATTTTAACAGTAACCAATCAAACCCGCCATACTTCATTGCCATATAAGAAGCTCCTCCCGTAAAAACAACAAGAATAAACATTTCTCCTAAGCCTAAAAATCCTTCATTAATTTTTTTAGCCAGCAATAAAAAAGTAATATCTGAGTAATAAATTCCAATAATACCAGCAACAACAATACCTAAAAACAAGGCCAAAAATACATCAAAGCCCGAAATTGCAACAACCATAACAAAAATATATGGAGCAATTTTAAAAAAATTTATCTCACCAGGCTCAATAATATAACCACCAGTCTTGCCATAAGAAGAGCCTAAAAACGCAAAAACAATGCTTGCTAAAATTGCTGCTGGAAACGTATAAAAAGCTCCATTTTTGAAAACATCTATAATATTAACCTTTTGAGTATTACTTGCAATAATAGGAGTATCTGATATTAAAGACATATTGTCTCCAAATGCTCCGGCGCTAAGAATAGCTCCTGCAACCAATGGAAGAGAAATGTTTACCTTATCTGCAAGTTCCAAAGCAATAGGAGCAACGGCAACAACAGTCCCCATAAAACTTCCAGTAGAAAAAGATAAAAAAAGGGTAATTAAAAAAATACCACATACTAGCAAATTCAATGGAACATACTTAAGACCAATATTTACTACAGCCTCAACACTTCCTATTTCTTTGCAAACAGCAGAGAAAGCACCAGACAACATAAATATTAAAGATATAAAAATAACATCTTGTTGAGCGCACCCTTCAATAAATTTATTCATTTTTGATAAAAAAGATCCCTTAAAAACAATAAATGTCAAAACAATAGCAATAAACATAGCAAATATGGGGGGCATTTGATAAAATGCCCTTTCTACATCATTAAAATAAAGAACAAGTCCTGTGCCAATATAAACCCCTATAAAAATAAAAAAAGGCGTAAGTCCCCAAAAATTTGGAACTATATCGGGTTTTCTTTCCAATTTCAAACCTCCCAAATCATATAATACAATTTAAAACAATTTATTCTAAATAAAATAAATAAAAATTAAACAGGTCAAATCTTAAAATTTTTAAAATTTTTATTTTTTAAAAAAAAATAAAAAAAGTTTTTTTATATCAATTCCTAAAATAGATAAAATCACAAAAAATAATAAAAATCCAAAATAAACTAAAAATGGTAAAACGCTAATTGGCGATACAAGTCCATTTGAAAAGCCTACTAAAATAATCATTTGAGCACCATAAGGAATAATGCCTTGAAAAATACAAGAGAACATATCTAAAATAGAAGCACTTCTTTGAAAGCTAATGTTATTTTCAAAAGCTATCCTTTTTGCTACTTTGCCGCAAATAAGTATGGCAATTGTGTTATTAGCAAGAAAAACGTCAACTATTGAAACAAAAGCCCCAATAGAAAATTCAGCTGAACTTTTTCCTCTAATTAAAGATTTAAATTTAATAAGCAACCATTTAAAGCCTCCATTATGGATAGTAGCAAAAGAAACTCCCCCTGTTAAAATTGAGAGAAAAATTAAATCTGCCATATTTAAAAACCCTTTATTAATGTTTTTCATTACATCTAGAAAATATAAACCACTATACAAAACACTAATAAGGCATATCGAAAAAATACCCAAAAAAAGAACTAAAAAAACATTCGTTCTAGCCAAAGAAAAAAATATAATTATTAAATAAGGAACGGTTTTCACTAAATCTATTGAACTTTCATATAAAAAGTTTGTAGTATTAAACAAATTTCCAGAAAGAAAGAAAAAAGAAAAAAAAGTTAGTATAGCAGATGGAAAAGCATAAAAACTGCTACTAATAAAAACATCTAAGATACTACTACCTTGAGTTCGACTAGAAACAATAGTTGTATCTGATATTAAAGAAAGATTATCTCCAAACATAGCCCCACACATTACAGATGCTGCTATTAAATTTGGATTAATATTGCTTTTAAAAGCAATATTAAAAGCAATAGGAGCAATTGCAACAATAGATCCAACAGAGGTACCTGCAGCAAAAGAGAGAAAGCAAGTTATAAAAAATATACCAGAAACAATCCAATTGGGATTAATATATTTAATCCCCAAATTTGCTACAGCTTCAACACAGCCTATTTCTTTACAAAGAGAAGAGAAAGCCCCAGAAAGCATAAAAATAAGACACATTAGCATAATATCGTACTGAGCGGCTCCTTTAATAAATATATGAATTTTATCGGAAAATTTTCCTTTAAACACTAAAAAACAAACAATAGAAGCAAAAAACATTGCAACACTAGCCGGCAACTGATAAAAGGCCATTTCTATGCCTAGAACCCCTAAATAAATTCCTGTGCCTAAATACATAATAATAAAAACGAAAAAAGGAATAAGCCCAAAAAAATTTGGTTGACCCCTTACTTCAATATTTTTCATATACATCCTTTTAAATATAGGTACTTTTTTTAAAAAAGATTGTTTATATTTTTTTAATGATACTGTAAATTATTAATTCTCGCATAAATTTGAAATCAATTCAATAGCAAAAATCACCAATTCTCTTAAGGTATTTAAAAAATAAAATTTATCAAAAACCTTACTAGTAAGTCACAAAAAATAAAAAACTGAAAACTTTAAATTACAAATAAGGTAGGCATAAAAATGAATAGAAAGAAATTATATAAAAATTAAATTTTACGCCAAAAATGATCTTTTTCTAAAATAGAATCTATCTCTTTTGGACCCTCAGATCCATAAAAATAATTACAAATTTCAATATCCGTCCATTTATTTGCAATATCTGAAACAAATTCCCAAGAACTCTCTATCTCATCACTTGTAGCATACAAAGTGCCATCCCCTAAAAAAGCGTCTAACAATAACCGCTCATAAGCCTCATCGAATAATCTTTTAAATGTCCCATGATATGAAAATTCCATATTAGCAGTTTGGATTTCATAATTATATCCAGGTTTCTTTGTATTGAACTTAATTTCAATTCCATCTCGTGGCTGAATCCTAAATATTAAAGCATTAGAAAAATCAACAGAACTATTGCTAAAAAGAGTAAAGCTTGGTTTTTTAAATTGAATATATATTTCTGAAAATTTTCTAGCAAGACCCTTACCAGTTCTAAGATAAAAAGGAACACCAGACCAACGCCAATTATTAATAAACACTTTCATAGCTAAATAAGTTTCAGTACTTGAATTTCCCAAAGATTCTGTTTCATCTTTATAGCCTTTTTTAAAAACCCCTTGAACTTGTGAACCTATATATTGCCCCTTGATAATACAATTTTTAATATCCTTTTTGCTAATTTTTCTCAAACTTTTTAAAACTTTTACTTTCTCGTCATGAATAAACTCAGAATCAAATTTAATAGGAGATTCCATTGCAACAAGACTTAGCAATTGTAAAATATGATTTTGAACCATATCCTTCAAAGCTCCAACAGAATCGTAATATTCAGCTCTTCCATCAAGACCTAATTCTTCTGCCACTGTAATCTGAACAAAATCTACATAACGATTGTTCCAAATATTTTCAAAAATAGAATTTCCAAATCTAAATGTAAAAATATTTTGAACTGTCTCTTTACCTAAATAATGATCTATTCTATAAATTTGATCTTCTCTAAAAGCAGAATAAAGTAAACTATTTAATTTTTTTGCCGTCTCAAGGCTAGAACCAAAAGGCTTTTCAAGAACTATTTTTGACAAAGTCAATCTTTCACTTAAAAAATACTTTTTCAAATGATCAATTATTGGTTCATAAAATGTAGGAGATGTCGAAAGATAATATATTGTTTCTCGTCTTTTATCTAAAAATTTAAATAATTTCTTATAAGACTCCTTTTCATTAAAATCACCAGATACATAAATAAAGAAATTTAAAAAAATTTCAATCAAAGAATCGGTCTCTTCCTGCCATAAAGAATCTTTAATATATAATCTAAACTCTTTATCTGTAAAAATTTTACGAGAAAAACCAATAACTCTAAAATTACTAATACATTTATTTTTAAACAAATTAAAAAGGGAAGGAATAAGTTTTTTTCTAGACAAATTCCCAGTAACTCCAAAAATTACAATATCAAAATTAGAAGCACTTTTTTCTTTCATAGACTTTAGTCCAATCTGGTCAATTTATTTATTATAAATTGCAAAAAATATATTCATAAATACTAATAAATAAAAATTAAGCAAAATTAAGCTCAAATTAAATATCATTTTTTTTACAAACAAAACTAGTATATAATAAGGAGAATGAAAAATCTATCACTATTTACAGATTTTTATGAAATTTCAATGATGAATGCTTATTTTACAAAAGGTATTAATCCTAAAGCAAAATTTGAAGTATTTTTTAGAAAAACCCCATTTAAAAATGGGTATATTGTTTTGGCTGGAATCCATACATTAATTAATGAATTGAAAAATATTCGTTTTAATAAAAACGAACTAATATATTTAAAAAGCTTAAATATATTAGATGAGCAGTTTTTAAACTTTCTCAAAGAATTCAAACTAAACATAAAAATAAGCTCAATAGAAGAAGGTCGCCTGGTTTTTCCCTATGTACCAGTAGCTGTGATTGAAGGGCGTCTAATAGAATTACTATTAATCGAAGGGCTAGTTTTAAATATAATAAACTTTGAAAGTTTAATAGCAACAAAAACCGCCAGAATAAAAGAATCTGGTGCAAAAATTTTAGCAGAACTTGGATTAAGAAGAGCGCAAGGAATAAATGGAGCTCTATCTGCCAGCAAAGCTGCCTACATAGGGGGAGCAGACTTTACCAGCAATATGCTTGCTGGATATAAATACAATATACCAGTTACAGGAACAATGGCCCATAGTTGGGTAATGAGTTTTGAAAGCGAAGAACAAGCATTCAGAGAATATGCAAAAACATACCCAAACAAAGTGAGCTTACTAATTGATACTTACGACACGCTTAACAGCGGATTAAAAAATGCCATTAAAATATTTAAGGAGTTAAAACAAGAGGAAAAAAATAATTTTTCAATAAGAATTGACAGTGGGGATCTTGAGTATCTAAGTAAGGCGGCAAGAAAAGAATTAAATCAAAATGGATTAAATCACGTAAAAATTATCGCATCTAATGAACTTGACGAAAATATTATTATGTACTTAAATTCAATAAATGCTCCAATTGATATTTGGGGCGTTGGAACAAATTTAGTTACAGCAAAAGGAGATCCAAATCTTTCAGGAGTATATAAAATGATTTCTATAGAAAAAAATGGAAAATTTATACCAAAAATAAAAATATCAAATAACACAGAAAAATCGACATTACCTGCCCAAAAAGAAGTTGCAAGAATCTATTTAAATGGTCAGATGATCTTTGATTTCCTATTTTTAAAAGAAGAAAAAGATAAAATCAAAGATCATCTGACCTCAAGAAAAGAGTTTGCCATTTATCATCCAATACAAGACAACGTTTTCAAAGTCATTAAACAATATGACGATTTTGAATTTTTGATTCACACTGTCTTAGAAAATGGAAAATTTCACAAAGGCTATGAACCTAGCCTAAACAATATTAGAAATAAAACCAAGCTTGACTTAAGCAAGCTTGAACATACTTACAGAAGAATCATCAACCCTCACATATATAAAGTGAGTATTAGTAAAAACTTAAGAAAGTTAAAAAACAAGCTCATAAAAGATAATAAAAGTAATTAATCTGTGAATATATATAAAACTAACAAAGTAAATAAAATTTATAATAAAATCAAAGAATTGACCCAAAACGACAATATCTTTAAAAAAGAAACACTAATTATAGTAAAAAATGATCTTTTAAAAGAAGAAATTAAAAAAACTATAGCAAGGCTAAATGAGATTTCTTACAATTTAAATATTAAAAAAAATGCTATAAAAAGCATATACGAAATTTCTTTAAAAAATCCCAATATAAAAAAATATATAGAAAAAAACACTTTTTCATTTTATTTGGAAACAGAAAAATTCATTTTATATAACATATTGAAAACCGAGAAACTCAAATACATAAAAGATTTCAAATCAACAAAGAATAGATACTTTTTTGCATCAAAAATAATAGATTTATTCCACCATTATTACTCAAAATTTTCAAAATTAATCGAAACCTGGCAAGACAATGGATTTTTATTCCAAGAAGAGAATTTAAAACCCTACGAGAATATGCAAAAAGAACTATTTAAAAAACTCTTTGAAAAGCAAAAAAATATTTTAAACTTACATAAAAAAATAATTCAGGAAAAACCAACAAAAAATATAAAAATTGAAATTAAAAAAATAATATTTATTGGCAATAATAGAGAAATTGAGAAAAAAATTCTCAACTCTTTAGAAAAAATTTTTGATTTTGAAGTACATGTGTTAATTTTTGAAGATTTGTTCAACTATAAATCTACTCTTATTAAAGAATTATTGTTAACAAAAACAAAGATTAACCCAATTCAATATCAAGCTATAGAAAAAGAAGATATTGAGTTGTTTAAAGGTAAAAATTTTTTAACAAGCATTAAAAATAACATCATAGCAGAAACTCCAATTTCAAAATTAGACGATAGCTTTAAAATAATAGAAGCTAAAAATCAAAAACGTGAAGTAGAAATTTTGGTAAATCAAATAGTACACTCAATGCAAAAAAATAACCTAAAATTAAGCGAAATAGCAATAACTTGTTTACAAGAAAAATTTAATGAATATTTGCCATATATAGAAGAATGCCTAAATAAATATGAAATTGAATACAGCGTTCTATCTTATAACAATCTATCAAGAGGAGAGAGTATATTAGCCTTAAAAAGGCTAATGGATCTTTTTATATCAAAAAACGAAACAATTAGCGATTTCAGTAGAAAAGAAGTATTCAACCTACTAAGTAACAATAAAGTAATGAAAAAATTTAATATATCAGCATCTGAATTAAACTATTTAATAGAATTTAGCGATGCAATGAACATTAGTTTTGGTGTAAACAACACTCACAAAGAAAATTTAAAATATGATCAAAACTTTTTAAACTCATGGGAAGACGGATTTAATCGATTTTTAATGTCTGAAATATTTGATGAAAAATACGAAGAAGAAATTCAAAAAGAAAGCATAAGGTTTCAAGATCAAGAATCAATAATAAAACTTATAACAATAGTAAAAAGCTTGTATGAAGATATAAACTATTTTAAAAATAAAGCATATAAAGTATATGAATGGGCAGAAATAATAGAAATTTTTATTCAAAAATATATTGATCTTGAAGAATTTAATACAACTGATGAATATTTAAAAAATAAAATAAAATCCTTTAAAAATTTCCCCAAAGATTTTAATGACAATCTTCACAAAAACTATTTAAAAGAAATTAATGAAATCAAAATTGAATTTTATCTTTTTAAAATTATGCTTGAAGAAAGCCTTGAAAAAGAAAAATATGGGGTAATGTATAAAAAAAATGGAATATTGATTGCAAATTTTAAAGAAATAGAATATCTTCAAAAAAAAGAAATTCATTTTTTAGGATTTCATAAATTCAACTCTAAGATAAGTTATGATAATATGAATTTATTAAATGAATACTACGAATACGAGAACACTGAAAAAGAAGCAATCACGGCTCTTTTTAATTTAATTCTTGCAACATCAGAAAAATTTTACCTTTACTACTCATTACAAGACAATCTGAACCTAGAAATTAATATATCAAAAACAATAAACAAAATTCTTGATCACATACAAAAATATGAAAAAAATTTTCAAATAGAAAAGCATCCAAATGAAAACCATGACCTAGCATATTTTAAAGATGTAAAAGAAAATTATTTGATAAACTATGATTTAGAAGCCTTTAATATTGCAAAAATACTACAAAATTCCAAACCAATTAGGTTTAAGCAAAATAAAATTCAACTAGAAAGTCCAATTAAGCTAAATTTATACGAACTAAAAACTGCCCTTTCTAATCCTTACAAACATTTTTATGAAAAAACTTTAAACGTGAAAATACAAGACATAAGATTAGAAAATGAAATCAAAGAAAAACAAGAAGAACAAATTTTCAGTGTTATTGAGATTATTTACAGACTTATAAAAAATTCAACACTACTGCATGAATATATAATGGGGAAAAAAGATGATGGAGATAAAACAATAGAAATTATTAAAAACCATATTAAATATGAAATACAGCAAGGAAGTATTCCTTTAAATATAGATCAAAAAACGCTTGTAAATGCTATCTTCAAAAAGATAAATAAATTAAAATTTAATACTACTAAAAGCTTAAAAAATCTTTCAATAATGATAAAAACCAAAATTAAATTTTGTCAAACAATAAAACTAAGTTTTCAAAAAAAAAATATAGAATTTGAATTAAAAAAAGATATTGAAAATCTATATAAAATCGAAAACGATTATTTTCATTTAAATTTCGTAAAAAAAGACTATTCCAGCATCCAAGATAAAATAAAAAATGAAATAGATTTATATATAACAGGACTACTAATAAAAAAAGAAATACAAAATTTCAATTCATTAACAGAAGTAAAAATTGATCTTGAAAACTTATCTACAAAAACAACTATTTATTATAACCACAAAGAAATAATAATTGATGACATTGAAAATATACTTATGCAATTTGCATACATATCAAGCTATCCAACTCCAATTTACCAAAGCTTAATAATTAAAATTTTAACAAAAACAAATCAAAACAATTTTTCAAATTGTTTTGAGGATTTCATAAAAATGCAAATAAAAAACCCATCCAAAGCTTATTTTACAAGCAAAGCACATGAGAGATTCTTAAAAACTAGCGAAATAACACTATGTGATTACTACAATAGATTTAAAGACACTCATGATTTCAAGCTAGACAAAAATTTACTAATATTGATAGAAAAATTTTATATTAAATTTGCAAGGACAAAAAACTAAAATTCATGGACCAAATCATAGAAAAAGTTCAAAATAACGCAACAATATTAATAGAAGCATCAGCGGGCACTGGTAAAACTCATATACTTGAAAACGTAGTTATAAATTTAATAAAAACTAAACTATATTCTATAAATGAAATCTTGGTATTGACTTTTACAAAAAAAGCCACAGAAGAAATGCACACAAGAATACTAAAAGCAACAGAAACTGCTTATTTTAGCTCAAAAACAAATGAAATTTTAAAAGAAGCTTATGAACAATCAAAAAAACTCTTTATATCAACAATTAATAAATTTGCATTACATGCCTTAAATAATTTTCAAATCGAAATAGAAAATTATTCCAAATACAAACCTAAAGAAAAATTTTCAAAAGAAATAGATGAAATAGTTTATAGCTTTTTAAGAAAATCAGATAGCTTGATTCAAGATCTTGATATTAAAGACTATGAACTTAAAGTATTTAAATCTGCTGCTAAAAAAACTGAAGAAATTGTTTTAAAAATAAAAAAAGCTTACGAAAGAGACACAACTCAAGAACTAGGAGATTGGCTTAAAACTCAAACATCATTTGAAAACATTCTTCTCAAAAAAGAAGAATTAATCAAAGATTACAACAAAATAATAGAAGAATTAGACAAAATGACAACAGATGAAAGATTAAGTTTTTATAATAAACATATTCAAACTGGTAAACTTGAAATAGAATATTATAAAGAAACCGACATATTCAAAATAGCAGAAATATTATTAAAAAATAAATTTTTTTCAACTCTAATAGAAAAAGAAACTAAAAAAAATACTAAATTATCACCCAAAGAACTTCAAATTAAAAATGACTTAATCCGTTTGGGGATTAACATTAAACATGAAAAATACAAATCAGAAGACAATAGAAATAAAAATAGAAATAATTTAAAGCAATATGTTATTTTAAAAGTTGAATACAAAATACTAAAATATATAGAAAAAGAACTAGAGAAAATTATTAAATCAACAAACACAATAGATCAAAATTACATAATTTCAAATTTAAAAAATTACTTAAAATCAGAAGACAAAAAGCTTCTAAATGCAATAAAAAATCGATATAAAATCATTTTAATTGATGAGGCACAAGACTTAAGCTTAACACAAATTGAGATATTCAAAATATTAAAAACAGCAGGAATAAAATTGATATTCATAGCTGACCCCAAGCAGATAATATATTCCTTTAGAAAAGCAGACATTTCTTTTTATAACAAAGAAATAAAAAATAAAATTAATACAGATGCTAGAATTGTGCTAAAAATAAACCACAGGTCAAGTAAAAAACTTATCGAACCTTTAAATAAAATTTTTAATAATATATACAATAATACAATAGTCGATGAAATTGAAAAAATTGAATTTACCAATTCACTTCCAAATCCAAAAAATGACAATAATAAAATTTTCATCAACGGACAAGAAACAGAAGGAATCAATATAATAACCACAAATACCGAAAACGAAGAAGACATTTACCAAAAAACAGCATTAATAATAAAATATTTACTTACATATGGAAAAATTGCTGAGAACAGCAAAATTAGAAATATTAAAATGCAAGACATTAAAGTGCTTTGTAGAGGAAAAAATGAAATCGATTTAATAGACAAAGCATTAAAAAAAGAGCAAATTCAAACAAACAAAACTCAAGAAAAATTTTTAAAAACCAAAGAATTTAGCGAAATTTTTTATATTCTCAAGTGTTTAGACCGAAAACAAAATTTTAAAACCTTAAATTATATTCTAAACAGTAAAATATTAAATGTCCCATGGAATTTGCAAAGAATTTTAATCAAACAAGACAAAATTAACCTTATAGAAGAATTTATTGAAAATATAATAGTTTTGCTTGAAAAAAATGAAATTGCATTAATAAATGCAATTAACAAAATCACATTAGAAAAAAACTTGTGGATCAAAATTGCAAATAGCACCAAAGATCAAAAAATTATTGAATGGGCAAAAAATAAAATAAATTACAAAGGTCTTCTTATTAAAGAAGGTAAGCTTGAAAATTTAAAAACCTATGAAACAGTACTCGAGATTGTCTCTAAAATATATTATAAAGAACAAAACATACAGTCTCTAATTTCTGCTTTAGAAAATCTAATAATAAACGAAGAGCCTGAAGAAATAGAAGAAAGGGTTAATAATATAAACAACGATAATGAATCTATAGAGCTTATGACAATACACAAATCAAAAGGGCTTAGCATGAATATTGTATTCTTAATAAATACATCTCCAATAGAAAATAGCAATTTTTCAAAAAAAAATCATTTTTACAAATTTTATAAAGATGGAAACATTGAATATGATTTTTTTAAATTGGAAGAAAACAAAAAATATGCAAGACTAAAAATACTAAGTGAAGAAAAAAATATATTTTATGTGGGAGCAACAAGAGCCAAATCTTCTCTATTTATTACAAAAACAAATAGCATAACTAGCAAATTATTAGAAATGGCAAAAATTTTTACTATCGATGGTATAAAATATGACTTTAATATATATGAATTTATTAACCAAAAGAAATTCAATAAAAAAAAGAACAATGCAAATATTAATACAAAATTAATTCCACCAAAACCAATAACTAAAAACATGTTTAAAAAAGAACATACATCTAGTTTTTCAAGTTTAACAGCACAAGCTCATCACGCAACATTTTACGAAAACTATGATTTTAAAAATACCGACTACGAAAGAGAAGCAGACCTTGATTACGACATTACATTAGAAGAGACTCTGCCTAAAGGAAAAGATAGCGGAAACATTTTGCATGCTGCAATGGAGGAAATAATCTTTAGTACAGCAAAAGATACATTTGACAACTTTAAAAAGAATAACATTGAAATTATTAAAAACCAAATACAAAAAATTAACTCAAATCTCAATACAATAGAAATACAAAATTCACTAACTAAAATGATTTACAATATACTAACTTATAATATAAGAGCAATTAATATCCGTTTGTGTGATATTGAAGAATTACAAAAAGAAATGGAATTTTTAATCAAAATAAATCCTAAATTTCAAAAACAAAAACATCTTTTTGAAAACCAATTTGAAGATCTTCACATAAAACTAAATGATGGATACTTAAAAGGAATAGTAGATCTCATATTTAAAGCTAATAATAAAATATATATCCTGGATTACAAAACAAACTATCTTGGAAAAGATAACGACGACTATAATATAACAAATTTAGAAAATATAATAAAAAAAGAATATTATGATTTTCAATATAAAATATATGCACTGGGAATAAAAAAAATATTATTTAAAACCCAAAAAGAATATAATCAAAAATTTGGCGGAATAATATATCTTTTTACAAGAGCATTTAAAGACAATATTGAATGCTTGCAATCAAAATTTGAAAATGGCATTTATTTTGATCTTCCAAAATTTAATGACGTAGATTTAGATAAAATTATCTTAGAATTGAGTATTAAAATGCAATTATGAGAGATTTTTTAGTACTAAGAGAGTTTTTAAAAGATAAAAACAAAAAATTCTTAACCCCAGAACTTAAGCTTTATGAAATAATTGAACTTTTAAATATCAATAAAAAAAATTTTTATAAAGCACAAATGCTTACAAAATCTATAAACAATGAAAATATTTTAATATTTTTAATATTTTTATTTAACTACTTTGACAAAGGTCACTTAAGAGCTGATATAAATCTATTAGCAAAAGATATTCAAAATACAATAACATTCGCAAAAGACAACCTAGAAAAAAGCAATAAAGGCTATAACAAATTAATAAAAATACTAAAAAGACTAGAAATATTTGAAAATCTAGAGACTATTAATAATATAGTCTCCCTTTTAAAGAAAAATAATATACTAATGGAATTTAATAAACTTAAAATTACAACTCCCCTAATCCTAGAAAACAATATCTACATTTATACTCAAAAAAACTATAGAGAAGAAGAAGAGTTAATAAAACAAATTATAAAAAGATTAGAAAATTATAAAAGTGAATTAAATGACAACGAAATACAAAATATAATATCAAATTTGGACACTAATAATTTAAACAAAGAGCAAATTACATCGGTGATAAAGGCACTAAAAAGCAACTTCTTTCTATTAAGCGGAGGCCCTGGAACAGGCAAAACTACAACTATTAACTATATCTTAAAGGCAATTAATAAAATATTAAACAATAAAACAAAAAGATTAGTAGCAATTACAGCACCTACAGGAAAAGCTAGCTTAAGGCTACAAACAAGTATCGACTATTCATTCAAAAATTTAGAAATAGAATGCAATACGATCCAAAAAATATTGGGAATCAAATTTATAAACAAAAAAAATCTATATGATGAAGAAAATCAACTAAATTTTGACGTAATAATAATTGACGAAGCCTCAATGGTAGATGCATATACTTTTTTAAAGCTATTAAAAGCAACTCCAATAACTACTAAATTAATAATGGTAGGAGATAAAAATCAGCTCCCATCAGTAAATGAAGGGAATGTATATTCAAGTATTCTAGGAGTCAAAAAAATAAATACTGATAATATAGAAGATCTTAAAGAAAATTTCAGAAGCAACAAAGAAATAAACTTGCTCTCAAAAGCCATATACAAAGAAGATAGCGCTTTGATTTGTAAATACATTAATAACAATGAAAATATTCAATTAAAAGAAATAGAAAAAATAAACTTAAAAAAAGATCTAATAGAATATACAAACAATTTATATAAAAAAATAACCACTTTTAATCTTAAATTACTACAAGAATCAAAAATTGAAAAAATACTTGAAACTTTACTTGAAAATATAATTTTAAGTTCAAAAAATTTTGGAAAATTTGGAACTAAAACATTAAATGAAATAATAAAAAATTACCTAAAAAAAACCTATGGAAATCTTATTGGTCAAATAATAATGATAACTAAAACTGACTATAAAAACAAATTATTTAATGGAGAACGAGGTATCATTTTTAATGAAAATTCTAAATTTTATGCTTTATTCCAAAGAAAAAATGAAAAATATAAAAAAATAAATTTAGATTTACTAACAAATTATGAATTCAGCTTTGCAACAACAATACACAAAAGTCAAGGATCTGAATACAAGCATATAAAGGTAATATTAGAAAATAACCCCTTTTTGACAAAAGAACTTATGTATACCGCAATAACAAGAGCTAAAGATAGTTTAGAAATAATTTCTAACAAAGAGACTATTCTTAAACTGAGCAAAAAATCTAGCAAAAGAGATTCAAAAATACTAGAACACTTAAACTCATTTAAAGAAATTGACAAATAAATTAAAAACCACTATAATCGTAAAAAAGTATGATTTTGGGGGCGTAGTTCAGATGGTTAGAACGCCTGCCTGTCACGCAGGAGGTCGCGGGTTCGAGACCCGTCGCTCCCGATAGCAACTTTTAAAATTTATTATATCAACAGTTTTTCTTAAAGAATCTATTACTAACTTAGAGAGTTTTGAATAATAAAAAATTACAAATGTTTAATTTAAAAGTTATAATTTAAATAATTCAAAAAAATAAAACCTAAAAGGAGAAGATAAAATGAATCTTAAAAAATACTTATTTTTTACTACTTTACTATTGATTTCAGCATCAGTTTTCGCACAAACCAATACAGAAAGAGGAAATATAATTACAAATGAAAACTTAAGCCAATTTGGAGTAGAAGAAATCTGCCCAATATGTGGATATGTTAACTGTGTTTGCGATGAGAAAACTACAGAAATCGCTGCAAAAATCACTCAACCAAATACAACAAACAGCTTGTTTACAAGCATAACTATGTTTGCATTCTTAGCAATTACAGGATTGGCCATAGTAATAAATAAATCATATAAATCAAAATTAAAAATTTAAGAAAACTAACTACTGTAGCTTTTTAAAAGCTACAGTAAAGTTTTTAAATAAAATCCTTAACTCTATTTAAAAGATTAAGAAATACAAATGTCTTCAACCCTAATATCACAAAGCATATTTTTAACATCTTGAAATTCACAAAGATTGCCTTTTAATGCCGTAGCTGTACCAGCTGCAACACCAAATTTAAATGAATCTTTTAAAGTATTTCCATTATCAAAAGCATACAAAAATCCTGCAATCACAGAATCTCCTGCACCAATAGTACTAACAGAGTTAATCTTTGGAACAAAGGCCCTATAAGCAACATTTTTATTGCCAACAAAAATAGCTCCGTCACTTCCCATGGAAATTATAATATTTTGAACCCCACTTTCTATAAGATTTTTCCCGATTTTAATCAATTCTTTTGTAGAATTACATTTAGCATTAAAAAGATCCTCAAGCTCATAAATATTAGGCTTTATTAAAAAGGGATTTAATCTGAGAATTTTTTTTAAAGGCTTACCACTGGTATCAATGACAAGCTTAACATCATTAGAAATGCTATTAGATATTCCATTATATGCATTCTCACCAAGAGCCGCAGGAACACTTCCTGACATTACCAATATACTATTATTTGTTAAACTTTTAAGCTTATCTTTTAAAAGTTCAAATTCATTCTCAGAAATATCTGGAGAATTGGCATTAATTTCTGTTTCCCTACCATTTGCTATCATTTTAATATTTAATCTTGTATCATATTTTATTTTAATAAAATCATTTTTTATGCCCTTAGAATCAAGGGACAATCTTATATAATCGCCTGTAAACCCTCCCAAAAATCCAAGAGCCACACTGGGCTTCCCCAAATTTTTAAGAACAGTGCTTACATTTATTCCCTTACCACCAGCAAAGAAATTGTTATTCAAAGCATAATTAAGACTTTCTTCATGAAATTCTTTTAAAACTATTTTATAATCCACAGCAGGATTAAGCGTTAGAGTATATATCAAGATAATCTCCTTTAATTAATTGATAAAATCAATTAATTAAATGTAAAATTTAATTAATGTATATACACTATATAATATATAAAGGTGATTATTATGCAAAATTTATTTTCAAAAAACTTGATTGTTTTAAATTACAATGCAACTAGCAAAGAAGATGTAATTAGAAAAATGGCTTGCATGCTTAATGAAAATGGATACTTAAATGACATGGAAGCATTTATAAAAGAAATTAAAAAAAGAGAAGAAATTAACGGGACAGGAATTGAAGAACATATAGCCATACCCCATGCAAAAGGTGATTTCATTAAAAAACATGGAATTGCCATTTTAAGAGTTAATGGCAATGGATTTGAC
The DNA here is from genome assembly GCF_008828755.2 of [Borrelia] turdi. Classification (GTDB taxonomy): domain Bacteria; phylum Spirochaetota; class Spirochaetia; order Borreliales; family Borreliaceae; genus Borreliella; species Borreliella turdi. The sequence continues at coordinate 276,910 of NZ_QBLM01000001.1, forward strand.
TTTAACTCTTCTGATCAAAAACTTTCAAAACTGTTTTTCATGATGGCTCTCCCTAAAGAAACTCCTAGTAATGCACACATAAAAGCTATATCACATCTAAGTAATACTTTTAGTAATGACTTATTAAGGCATGAACTTATGAGCACAAATAATGAAAATAGATTTTTAGAAATAATTATGAGCAATAATAATGTAAATGAATCTAATAATTTAAATACAAAAAAAGATTTCATTCTTGCCGTAACAGCATGTCCTGTGGGAATAGCTCATACTTATATGGCAGCAGAAAGTCTAAAAAAAGCGGCTTTAGAATTAAACATAAACATAAAAGTGGAAACAAATGGGTCTAGTGGAACCGAAAACCCAATAACAGAAGAAGAAATAAAAAATGCAAAAGGAATCATTATTGCATCTGGCAAGACTATCAACAAAGAAAGATTTAGCGGAAAACCTTTAATCGAAGTAGGCGTAAAAGACGGCATACACAAAGCAAAAGAGCTTATTCAAATAATTCTAAAAAACGAAGCACAAATTTACAACAAAAGTAATACAAATAAAACCGCCGAAAACCCTAAACAAAACCAAAAAACAGGAATTTATAAACACCTAATGAATGGAGTCTCATTTATGCTTCCATTTGTAGTCTCAGGGGGAATAATAATAGCAATATCATTTATGTTTGGAATTAAAGCATTTGACATAAACGACCCAAGCTACAATAAAATAGCAGATATTCTGATGCAAATCGGCGGTGGAAGCGCATTTGCTTTAATGATCCCAATACTTTCTGGCTATATTTCATTTAGCATAGCAGAAAGGCCGGGACTTGCGCCTGGAATGATTACAGGATTAATGATGAATAATGGAAATGCAGGATTTCTGGGGGGCATCTTAGCAGGATTTATTTCAGGATACGTTACACTAATTGTAAAAAAAATATCTGACAAAATCATTCCTAATAATTTAAGAGGAATAAATCCAGTATTAACTTATCCTTTTTTATCAGTTATAATCTCAGGAATTTTAATATATGCGCTGCTTAGTCCAATAGCATTTATTAATGAATCAATAACAAATATACTAAATCAACTTAGTGGAACTAATATGGCAATACTTGGGGCTTTACTTGGAGGAATGATGGCAATAGATATGGGAGGACCTGTAAATAAAGCTGCATACGCATTTGGAATTGCAATGATAACTGCAAAAAATTATATTCCTCATGCAAGCATAATGGCAGGAGGAATGGTGCCGCCTATAGGAATTGCTATTGCTACAAGTTTATTTAAAAATAGGTTCTCAAAAGAAGAAAGAGAATCTGGAAAAGTTTGTTATTTTTTGGGAGCATGCTTTATTACAGAAGGAGTAATTCCATTTGCAGCATCAGATCCTTTAAGAGTAATCCCTGCATGCATACTAGGTTCATCTGTGGGGGGATTTATTTCTGCACTTTTTTCGGTAGAAGTTATAGCACCTCATGGCGGAATATTTATTCTACCAATAGTAGTAAACCCATTAATGTGGATAATATCTATCTTAGCAGGTTCAATTATAACGGCTGTTTTAATAGGAATTTTTAAAAAAGAATATAAACTTTAATCGTTTATATTCTTAAGGTCTGTCAATAAGCTAATCTAAGTTTTATTGGTGTCTCAAGACTCAATCCTTTAACCATGTCTATCTCAAACTTTAGTGTGTTTGAGTTAATCTGTTTAAATCCAAAGTGTTCTTTAATATTTCTAGAAGTCTTAACTATAAGATTAAGTTTTGAATTGTCAATAAGTTCACTTGCCCTGGAAGTAAAATCTGATAAAAAATAAACCAAAACATCTTTATATTCTTCAGCAGACATTGGAATCTCATCTGATGGTAAAAGAGCAGCAAGTGCATCACTAATATATTCTTTATTTTCATTAATATTCTTAGTAGCATTTTCCAAATTAATATTAAGTTCAATAATATTTTTACCGTCTTTTTTTTCAATCTTAAACACAGACATATCATGTTTTTCCATATAATCGCCCAAAATTTTAATTAAATTATCAAACTTAACAACTAAATTAATAGAATCTCCTTGGGTTTTAATACTCAAAAGCTTAAGCCCAAGTTTTTCCTCTCCATTTTTAAAGTATTTTTTTATTTCATCTACAGGGAAAAGAGGCATATTTGCAACTTCTTCTCCCAGCAAAGTTGTTAAGAGTTCTTTTCTAATTTTCTCAAATTCTCTATTAACATTAACAAATATTGAAACAATACCACTAATATCATCTTTTAACTCAATTTCAACATTAGAACTACAAGCAAAAAAAATAAACAATAAACTCAAACAGACAAAACGTTTTTTCATAACAAACTCCTAACTAATATACAGCTAAAAACTATTATAATAGAATATATAACTATAAAGCAATAAAATTAAAGGAGAATACCCATGGTGCACGATAAAACATTAGAACCAAAATTTTTTCAAAGCCTACTAGACAATAGTCCTACCCCTTATCACTTAGTAAACTATATTGAAGAGAAATTAATAAATTATTTTAATGCACAACAATTAAAACTTGATGAAAAATGGAAAATTGAAACAGGATCGTATTACATAAAAAAAGAAGGAACTAGCCTTATTGCCTTTAATATTGATGTCGAAAAAAAACATGAACCGTTTCTAATAGCAACAGCACATACAGACAGTCCGGGATTAAAATTAAAAATAGATGCAACAGAAAAAACAGGTGATGTATTCTACAGTCATATTGAAGTTTATGGTAGCCCAATAATTTCTACTTGGGTTGACAGAGACTTAAGCTTAGCAGGGATTGTATATTTCAAAAAAAATGAGAATATTAATTCAAAATTAATCAATATTGAAAACATAGGAATTATTCCAAACCTTGCAATTCATTTAAACCGACAAATTAACGAAGGATTTAAATATAATACTCACGACAATTTAACAGTAATCAATAGCACTAAAAAAACAATAAAAGATAATATCTTAGAACAACTTGGAATAGAATATGAAAATTTTCTATCTTGTGATCTAATATTCACAGAATCACAACCTTCTAAAATAATAGGAACTGAAGGAGAATTTTTAGCTTCTAAAAATCTTGATAACAAATCAGGATGTCATGCAATCATGAACTCTTATATCTATACAAGCAATAATAAAAATAAAATAGCTGTATTTTTTGACAATGAAGAAGTAGGGTCTTTAACATCAAGAGGCGCTGATTCCAATTTTTTATCAGAAGTTTTAGAAAGAATTGATCTTGCTCTTAACTTAACCAGAGAAGAGCATCTAATAAAAATAAACAAATCATTTAATATATCGATCGACAGCGTTCACGGTATTCATCCAGGATATGCATTCAAACATGATCCAAACTATCAAGCAACTTTAAGTAAAGGCGTAGTTGTAAAAAATAGCGCCAATTTCAGATACGCAACAACTTCAAAAGGATTTGCAAAATTAAAAAATTTGGCTATTAAAAGTAATATTAAGATTCAAGAAATAATAATGAAAGCAAATGTTCCTTCAGGCACAACAATTGGTCCAATATCAAATGCAAGAACAGGAATAGAAACTATTGACATTGGAACACCAATGTGGGCAATGCACTCCCTACGCGAAACAGTATCAATAGCTGACCATATAGAAGCAATTAAATTGCTAAGAGCTTTCTTTGAAAAAGGAATTTAAAATTGGAAAAAATACAAGAAATAATTGTAGTTGAGGGAAAAGATGATCTTAAAAGGATAAAAGAATCTTTTGACTGCACAGTAATAGAAACAAAAGGATTTGCTTTGAAAAGCGAAACCATTAAATTGCTAAAAAAAGCCTTAAAATACAAGGGAATAATAATATTAACAGACAGCGATAAATCTGGAAACATTATTAGACAAAAAATAGTCAAACATCTAGGAGAAAATAATAAAATCAAACATGCATATCTTAATATTAAAGACACTGAAGTTGAATCAGTAAATAAAACAGAAATAATAAAAATACTTAAAAAAATTGGAACTTTCTCTAAAGATGAAGATGCTCAAAAAGATTTATTAAAATTAAGCGATTTATTAGAACTTGGCATAATAGGAGAAAACTCAAAAGAAAATAAACAAAAAATACAAACACACCTTTGCTTGGGATATAGTAACAGTAAAAAACTCTTAGAAAGACTCAATTACTTTAAAATAACAAAAATGGAACTAAAAACTCAATTAGCTTTAATTAACTCCCCCAGAAGGACTTGAACCTCCGACCTAGTGGTTAACAGCCACCCGCTCTACCACTGAGCTATAGGGGAAATTGAACACTAGCAATATTATCTTAAATTTCAAAATTTTTGTCAATTATTTTCTAATATTTTTAAAATCCCATTAGCAAGAATTTTGGAATCTTGATCTCTAAGCTTAGAAGATCTAATAGACCAAGCTTCTTCTGGAAATGCTAGATTTCTAACTTCTATTAAAAGCTTAGTCATTACTATATTGTTTCTTAAAACATGAAGATTTTGACCCTTAATATAAAAACTTCTTTTCATTCCTTCTGTAATTTTTTCTGCTACAGACTTTGAATGAATATCATATTTTTTTTCGTCATCTTGTTGATAATAAAATCCCATACTCTTAGGGGCTCCAACGCTATTATCCGCATGTAGACTAAAAAAGGCTATATCCTTATCTTTAATATTTTTATATTTACTAACAATGTTTTTAACAACGACCAATCTTTTTTTAAGGCCCGATGGAGTGCCGCTTATCCAGGAATCAACAGTATCATTTTTATTGAGATCATAATCATTGTAAACCTCATTTTTAACATTAACAAAAGTATTGTTGGCAAAAACACTATTCCTAATTAAATGATCGGGGGCTAAAATAGTAAGTTCAACATTAGCTCCTTCTTCTTTAAGATACACATAAAGCCTTAAAGCAATATCATACACATATTCATCTTCAACAACAAAAACTTCGTTTCCAAGACCATCTCTGGACTTAACAATAGCTCCAGGATCAAGACCCCCGTGGCCAGGATCAAGAATTATTAACTTATCTTTAAGCCTTGATCCTTTATTAAACCTAGAATTTACTAACTTTTCAAAACTTTTGAAAAGTTGAGTAGCCTTTTTATAAGAATTTAAAGGAGAATGCCAATCTTCTGAATAAAACTCACTTGGCTGACTTATCTTTTTCGGCCTATACCAATAATAGAAATCACCAACAACTTCAAATATTGGTATTTTGGAGTCTAAAATAACCAAAGAGTTAATATCAAAAAGGCCTCGATTAGAAGTAATCTCAAAAGTATTTAAATTTAACTTTTTGTTTTTACTTGAAGGAAGATTAACTATTGTTTGAAATTTATCAGAAGAATTAAAGCTAGAATCAACCTTATTTTTAATGTAAGAATCTTTTTTAGATTTAATTACAGGAGAATCAAGTAAAAGTTTTTTATCAAAAATTTTCAATTTTTGATCATGCATAATACTGTTACCACTTAAATTATTCCAATTTTTAAGATCCTCAATTAAAACACCGTAATGTCTGGCAATGCTATACAAAGTCTCCCCTATAGCAACTGAATGATAGATAAACTGATTATTTGTTTCTTTTTCGATTTTCAAATCTCTCCCAACAGGCTTTTTCAAATCATTATTTGCAATCTTTAAAACATTTAACAATGAACCTGCTTTAAGATTAACAGCGCGATTGCCATTAAGAGCTACAAGATCCTTAGCAGTAACACCATAAATATAAGCTATTCTACCAAGGGTTTCTCCTTTTTTAACATAATGAAAACCAACATTCTTAGTAGCTTTCTTTAAAAAAAGCTTTTGGCCAATCTTTAATTTATCATCATTAAGAAAATTAAATTTTAAAATATCTTTAGAACTAATATCAAAATCCTGAGAAAGTTTTGAAAGTGAATCACCTTTCTTAACTACATAAGGCTTTAAAAAATCAGGCTCAGTTAATACAAGCTTCATCCCAACCTTAAGATCTTTAGATCGCAAATCATTCCAAGCTATTATCTCTTCTTGACTTACCCCAACAAGCTTTGAAACACTCTCAACAGTGTCGCTCTCTTTTACAGTGTAAAGAATTGCACCTCTTTTAACATATTCTAACGAATCAAGAGAATGATTGCCCTTATAACTAATATTTTGATCTAAATTGGAATCACTTGGAATAATTAATATTTGGCCTATCCTAATATTGTCAACATTAAGCTTATTAATTTTTTTAAGATCTTTTACTTTAACTTTATGTTTAATTGCAATTGAAAAAAGGGTATCTCCTTTAACAACCTTATACTCAAAATCAGCATTAAGACTAGCAGGATTTATTATTAAAAAATAAAATAATATAATAAGTTCTATAATTTGCAAAATACAAAAAGTTTTATTTTTCCTTAATGCCAGTATTTTGAACAATGTAGTCATAAATTATCCAATAATAATCATATTTTTTGAAGAAAAAAGTATATCTTTTGGAAATATAAAAATGCCCATCGTCAAAATATAAATCAGCAATCACTTTACCCGCAGTATCAGAATAAGTTGTCTCAATAATAGAAAATTCATTTGGTGCTTTTGCAATATCTGAATTATTAGAATTCCACAAATATTCCTTATATTCTTCAACTACATTTTTATTAGAAGCAGATGATAACTTTTGCTTGTAAAGATATGCCTTGCCTTTGTCATTTAATAATAAGCCTTCAATATCAAGATATAAAAAGAATTTTTCTTTTTTTCCAAGCTGCAATGCCTTTAATAAATATTTGACAATCTCATCAGGAGACAGTTTTTTCTTTCTTAAGATATCTTGAATATCCTTATTTTCAGACAAATTAACAAGATCTACACTCCCTGGATTTTCATCAAAACTATCATTTAAAAAAAGTGTAATAATATTGGATTCTTTTTTCTTAGATGGATCTGAAATGTCTGGGAAAAAAATACCCTTAACAAAATAAACTCCATCCTTACTAAACTTAACAAATTGATTTAAGTTAATAACTACAGAAAACTTTTCATTAGGTCTTAAGCTCATATTCCTAACAGGAATAGCAACATTTTTAGATCTCCTTTTAACATATTCAATAGGTCTTTTAACTTTAATATTGGTGGTATCAGTAACATCAAAATCAAAGCCATAAGAATTAATATCACCTATTTCTAAGGTTAAAACACTGTCAGATAAATTACTAAGAGAAACTTCAACAAAAACATTACTATTGATGCGATAAATAGATTGATTAAAAAACTTAATTTTAAAATCAAGGCCTTTGTAATCCCCTGCAAACAAAACAAAAGAAATATTTGTAAAAAAGATACAAAAAAGCAATTTTCTAATTTTCATAAGCTCCCCTCAAAACCTAACCATATTATATATAAAGAAAGTAATAATACTTATAGTATATTATTATACTAAATTAATTAAACAAAAAGGTAAAAAATGAATATATATGAAGAACTAACAACAATATTAAAAAATAATTCCAATTTAAAAAAAATAAAAGAATTTTTAGAACAAAATACATCTTTTTCATTAACAGGATATGAAGGCTTTTTCAAAGCTTTCTTAATTAAAAAAATCCAAGAATATAGCAAAACCGGAAAAATAATATTAATAATTAAAGACGAACATACATTAGATCAAATCAAAAATGATTTAAAAGTAATTACAAATCAAATCTTTGAGCTCAACTATTTTAGTCCCCTTATATATAAAGACATTGGCTCAAAAAATACAATCTTCAACGAAAGAACCAAATTCTTAATCAATTTTTATAAAAAAAATCCTGGCATATATATTACAGTCTTAAAATCATTACTCAGTAAAATACCTGATAAAAATACAATACTGAAGAATATATGTAAAATTCAAAAAAATACAAAGATTAATACAACAGATATTGAAAAAACTCTTATAACGTTAGGATATGAAAAAACAGCACTAAGAGTAACAATCCCAGGAGAATTTACAATAAAAGGAGAAATTATAGACTTATACCCTTTTGGAGAAGAAAGCCCAATAAAAATTGGGCTAAACTTCGACAAAATAGAAGAAATAAGAAAATTTGATCCTTTAACCCAACTAAAACAGGATAATGAAATTTTAGAATTCCAAATTGTTCCAAAAAAAGAAATCATTTGGAATAATGAAGTTATTAATAACTTAAAAACAAAAATTAAATCTGTTGAATATAAAAAGATTCTTGAAGAGCTGAATTTTAAAAAAGAAGCAAAAACAGAAGAAATGTTTTATCCACTAGTAGCAAATACCTACTTAATCGATGAAATTGAAAATAACACGCCTATTATAAACCTTGAAATTAACAATTTCGAAAAAGAAATTGAAAAAATACATCAAGAATATGAAAAGCTTTATAAAGAAGCAAAAGAAGCTGGTAAAAATACAATTGATCCAAAAAGAATTCTCCTAAATTCTAAAACCTTCACTCTAAAAAGTGATGTTTTATTTTCAAAGATTAAAAGCTCTAAATTCAAAGAAGTCATAGAATTTAAAATTGAAAGTGAGAGAAGTTTTTTCTCAAATATTATGCTTACAAAAGAAGAATTTAAAAATTGGTTAAACAATGGATTTAAAATCATTATTGCAGCAGAATCTGAATCACAAAAAGAAAAACTTAAATACATTTTCAAAGAATTCCCAAAAATATCAATTGAGGTTTTAAAAATATCCAGCTCTTTAATAATAGAAAAAGAAAAAATTGCTATTATCCTTGAATCAAACATCTTTAATACAGGGCAAAAAATAAACAGAGCCTTTGAATCTTCAAAAACAAAAGCTATTGACTCTTTTATTGAGATTGAGAAAAATAGTCATGTAGTTCACATAAACCATGGAATTGGTATATTCAGGCAAATAAAAAGAATAAAAACAAGCTCTCTTGAAAAAGATTATATTGAGATTGAATACGCTGAAGGAGAAAAATTATTTATTCCAATTGAACAAACAAATTTAATCCAAAAATACATTGGGAGTGATCCCAAAAACATTAAATTAGACAAAATCAGTTCTAAAACATGGATAAAAAATAAAGCAAACGCAAAAAAAAGAATCGACGAGATTGCCGACAAATTAATAGAACTTTATTCAAAAAGAGAAAGCATTAAAGGTATTAAATACCCAAAAGACAACGAATTACAATTATTATTTGAATCTGAATTTCCATACGATGAAACTCCAGATCAAATAACAGCAATAAAAGAAATCAAAGAAGACATGATGAGTTTCAAAGTGATGGATCGTCTTCTTTGTGGAGATGTTGGATTTGGGAAAACTGAAGTCGCAATGAGAGCCGCATTTAAAGCTGTAATGGGGAATAAACAGGTTATTGTACTTTCCCCAACAACCATCTTGGCAGAACAGCATTTCAATACATTCAAAAAAAGATTCAAAAATTATCCAATCAAAATCGAAGCATTAAGCAGATTTGTAAATAATAGCTCAGAAAAACGAATTTTAAAAGAATTGAAAAGCGGAGAAATTGATATAATAATAGGAACACATAAAATTTTTTCAAAAAAATTTACTTGCAAAAATTTAGGATTAATAATAATTGATGAAGAGCAAAGATTTGGTGTAAAGGAAAAAGAAAAACTTAAAGAAATAAAAATTTCCGTTGATTGCCTTACTCTTTCTGCAACACCAATTCCCAGATCTCTTCACATGTCACTAATTAAACTTAGAGATATTTCTGTTTTAAAAATTCCGCCTAAAAACAGAGTAAAAATAGAAGCTTATTTAGAATCGTTTAGTGAACTTTTAATAAAGCATGCAATTGAAAGTGAACTATCTAGAGATGGTCAAGTTTTTTTAGTAAATCATAATATTGAAGAACTGTATTATTTAAAAACGCTAATTGAAAAATTAACTCCTTATGCGAGAATTGCAATAATTCATGGAAAACTAACAGGAGACGAGATTGAAAACATAATGCACAATTTTATTAAAAAAGCGTATCAAATTTTATTAGCAACAACAATAATTGAAAATGGAATAGACATTCCAAATGCAAATACAATAATAATTAATAATGCAAACAAGTTTGGACTTGCACAATTATATCAGCTAAAAGGAAGAGTTGGAAGAGGATCCAAGAAAGCTTATGCTTATTTTTTGTACCAAGATAGTGAAAAACTAAATGAACGCTCTATTGAAAGACTAAAAGCAATAACCGAATTTTCAGATCTAGGATCAGGATTTAAAATAGCAATGAAAGATATGGAAATAAGAGGTGTTGGAAATTTGCTTGGTAGAGAACAACATGGAGAAATTGAATCGATTGGATTGGATTGCTATCTAACAATGCTAAATAAGGCAATTGAAAAGAAAATGGGGAAAACCCCATCAGAAGAAGAAGTTGATATTGAAATTAACCATAGTGGCTTTATTCCTGACAATTATGTAAAAAATGAACAAGATAAAATACTAATCTACAAAAAAATTTTTGCAATTCAAACTGAAGAAGAAAGTGAAAAGATAAGATCGGAAATCCACGACAACTTTGGTCCAATCCCTAAAGAAATAAACAGTCTATTAATGTTAGCTGAACTTAAAATTTTAGCAAAAAAATTCAATATATCAAAACTAAAAGAAACAAACAGAACTTTGGAAATAGAATATAAAAATGCAAAAAGCATTCCTATGGAAAAAATAATAGAAATACTTAAAAAGTATCCTAATCTATTAATATTAAATCCATCGTATCAAAAATCAATATTTTTAAGCTTTAAAAATATTGAAAAATCTGACAAAATGAATTACATATATAATAATATTAACTTACTAAATACAAACACATAACTTGTCAAGCATAAAAGGAAAAAAATGAAAATATTAATCATAAACACAGGGAGTTCTTCATTAAAATTTACTATTTATCAATATGAAAATTCAAAAAAATTAATATCTGGAATTGTTGAAAAAATAAAATCACAAAAATCAATCGTAAAAATTATAAATACTGACGGATCAATAACAGAAAAATTTGAGAAAGGAATTGAAAATCACCAAAAAGCAATAGAAAAAATGTTTCAAATATTGCTAAATAGCAATTCAAAAATCCTTAAAACTATCAGTGAGATTAAAATAATAGGTCATCGAGTTGTACATGGGGGATCAAACTTTAAAAATTCAGTAATTCTTAAAAAGAGTATTTTAGATAAATTAAAAAAAATTTCTGAACTTGCTCCGCTTCACAACCCAAGCGCAATCACCACAATAGAAACAGTGCTTAAAATTTTACCAAATACAAAACAAGTTTTATGCTTCGATACCTCATGGCATCAAACTATAAAAGAACATGCTTTTCTTTACGCAACTCCATATTCTTGGTATAAAAAACACAATATTAGAAAATATGGCTTTCATGGCCTTTCTTATTCGTATATAACAAAAAGATCCTCTGAAATTTTAAATAAAAAAATAGATAATCTAAATTTAATAATATTACATCTTGGAAATGGAGCAAGCATTAATGCTGTTAAAGATGGAAAATCATACGACACAAGCATGGGAATTACTCCACTTGAAGGCCTTGTAATGGGGACAAGAAGTGGTGATATAGACCCATCAATTATTAATTTAATGAGCACCATATTAAATAAAACCACTAAACAAATTGAAGAAATATTAAATAAAGAAAGCGGTATACTAGGAATTTCTGAAAAATCAAATGACATGAGAGATATTTGGAACAAAATTGAAAAAGGAGAATATCAATCAAAACTTGCAGTAAATATAATGACATATAGAATAAAAAAATATATTGGATCTTACATTGCCATTCTTGATTTTAATGTTGATGCAATAATTTTTACGGGCGGAATTGGTGTTGTTGATTATGAAATAAGGAATCTTTCACTAAAAGGGTTTGAAAAAATTGGAATAGAGATGGACCTTGAAAAAAATAAAATGGCTCAAAACAAAAATTTAGAATCCGAAATATCAACCATTAAGAGCAAAGTAAAAATACTAGTAATACCGGCAAACGAAGAATCAACTATCCTTGAAGAAATTTATAATTTAATTCCAAAAAATTTATAATTTTCAATTTTAAAATCTAAATTTGATTTATTTATTACAACCATTTTAAATAGTTTTATAACTAAATCTCACAAAGTAAAGTTGCTTTTTTAACATTTTCCATTACTTGCCTTCCCTTTACAATTTCAAGAATAGTAAAAGCAAATTCAAAGGAAGTTCCAACTCCTTTAGAAGTAATAAAATTATTACTTCTAACAACATTTTTATTTACAAATTCACCATCAATCACATTTTTTTCTAAACCCGGATAACATGTAAACTTATTAAATCCTAAAAGACCTTTAGCAGCAAGTACTACCACTGGGGAAGCACAAATAGCTGCAATAAATTTACCTTTAACATTCATATCTTTTAAAATCAAATCCAATTCTTTTGAATTAAAAAGATTAGTAGCTCCAGGCATGCCTCCCGGGAGAATTATTAAATCAAAACAACTTTCCTTACAGTTTGATATTATATCGTCTGTTAAAAAAGAAACGCCTTTTGAACTTGTTACAACATTGTTATCATTTACACTGATAACTTTAAGATTAACATTGCCCCGTCTTAAAATATCAATCGGGATTATAGCCTCAATATCTTCAAAGCCATTTGCAAGAATAATTCCTACTACCATTACAACCTCTAATGCTGATGGAGGGACTTGAACCCACGACAACTCGGATATGAGCCGAGTGCTCTAACCAGCTGAGCTACATCAGCTTAAACTTTTATTAAGTGTATAAATTCAATAATGCTTTGTCAATGTTATTATTCAAAAGCATTATTATAAAGTATAATACAAAATGATTTGCTAATAAACATCAATACTAATATTAGCATTTATTATTTGTATGGTTAAATGAAAAGAAATTTTTATCTCATTCTCCTTTTTATAACTAACAACTGCTTCTCCATTGATTTTTGGGATACTATGGAAAGAGAAAAACTAATAAATGAAATGGTAAGCAAAATGGAAGATCATGAGCTACTAGGACAAATGTTCATGATAAGCTATCCAAATCAATCAATAACAAATTTTGTTCTTGATTTTATAAGTAAAAAAAACCTTGGGGGAATTAAAATTTTTGGATGGAACGCAAAAAATTTAAAAAACTTAACAGAAAGTATTAATAAAGCTCAAAAAACATCTCAAAATAATAAATTTAAAATTCCTTTATTTGTGGCAACAGATCAAGAAGGAGGGCTAGCACAACACATAAAATTAAATACATCAGAAACAATTGGTAATCTTGGAATTGCAGCATCTCTATCCTCAAAAGATTCTTATAATACGGGATATTATATAGCACAAGAGCTAAGCCAACTTGGAATAAATTTAAATTTTGCACCTATAGTAGATATATATAGTGATGAAAATAATTTTGCAATAGGACCAAGAACATATTCAGATAATCCCAAAATAGTATCACTTCTCTCTCTGGCCTTTTATAAAGGGCAAAAGCAAGGAGGGATAATTTCTACTGCAAAGCATTTCCCGGGGCATGGCAATACTGCTCTTGACTCCCATATAAACATTCCAATAATAAATTCTAATTTACTAGAAATAAACTTAAATGAACTTTTGCCATATAAAATATTAATCCAAGAAAACATTCCGGTAATAATGACAGGTCATCTAGCATATCCAAAGCTTACAAATGGAGAAAATATTCCTGCATCATCTTCAACAAAAATAATTAAAGATATACTAAGAAAGAAATTAAAATATAATAACATAATAATTACTGACGACCTATTGATGAGTGCAGCAAAATACAATAATGAGAGCATTTATAACACAATTGAAAGAATAGCTAGAACCAAAAGTGATATTTTTTTAATATCTTTAAATGAAAACATACAAAAAAATGCTTATAATATGCTATTAAACTTAATGAAAAAAGATTCAGAAATAAAAAACAATATTATTGAATCTAATAAAAGAATATTAAGAATAAAATTGGAATACTTAAAAGAAAATAAAAATAAATCTGTTCTTTATCCTAATTTCAATAAAGATGAGAAAATATATTCAAAAGAAGGTGAAGAATTTTTCAAACAAAACACATTAAGAGGCATTACAAAAGTAAGAATAGAAAAAGAAATATCTAAAACTAAAAAAACTCTTATAATATCTCCTTACCACAAAATGATTATAGAAGGCAAAAAAATATTTCAAAATACATATGCTTATTATTACAACTATTATCCCTTAAACAAAATCAACCCTCAAAAACTAGAAGAAATTAAAAAATTAATTAAAAAATTTGAGCAAGTTATTTTTAATTTATCAACACCTGGAAGCTTGAAATATTTAGAAAATTTAAAAGAATATAAAGATAAAATAAGCGTAATTGCATCTCTTACGCCTCAACATATTAAAAAATTAAATTGGATAAAAAACATAGTAATTATTTATGGAACAACATCTCTGGCATTTAAATCTGGATTTTTAACACTCACTAAGGATTTTGATCCAAAAGGAACCATCCCTTTAAAAAATATTATAGACAAATATTATCCTTAATATATGCTAGCATTCGATTTTTTACAATTTCTAAAGAACCTTGTTTAATTCTAAACCCGCTAGCATTTTTATGCCCCCCACCTCCAAAATCTTCTGCTAATTTTCCAACATTAAAAGAATCTTTGGATCTTAGCCCAACTATAATCGAGCCATCCTCCATTTCCTTTAAAATACCTAAAATTTCATTATTCTCAACATTGCTTAAAATCATATAAAAAAGCTCATTAACCCCACTAACACCACCATCTTTGCTAGAACTAGAAAAAGATAAAGACGCAAACAAAACCTTTCCATTCCAATAAGATTCAAGACTATTTAACATTAACTTGAGAATTTCTATTGATTTTAAGCTTTTGGTTGCTTCTATATAGCTATAAACTTCTTTAAGACTTATTCCTTTTGAAACTAGCCTTGCAACCATTTCAAAAGGCTCTGGGTCGCTTCTTGAAATAAATTTAAAAAACCCAGTATCAGTACAAAATCCTACTAAAATATACCAGGCCTCTTCTTTTGTAAGCTCATATCCAAACTCTCTGATCAATTTTTCAATTAAAAAAGTAGTAGAAGGCGCAAAAGGATCAATATAACTTTCACATTTTAATTTTTCACCAGACATATGATGATCAATTACTAAAATAGGCATATCCTTTACATAAAATATAAATTCATCACCTATCCTATCTAAAATTGAGCAATCTAAAATAATAACTGAATAATCTAAAAGCTCAATATTGGGCCATTCAGATAAAAATTTATCCCTAAAAGGAATTATTTCTTTTCTAACAAAAGGACCTTCATTTAACAAAATAGAATTTTTACCAATCCTTGAAAGAAAAGAAGATAAAGCTAAAGACGAACCTATACAATCAAAATCAGGATCTTTATGCCCAATAATAATAAAATTATTATACTTCTTAATAAAATTAATAACATCTCTCATAATAAAGTCTAAACCCTTCGTAAAGCAAGTTTTTAGATTGTTTTATATTGACTATATTACAATATTTCAATAAAATAAACCACAAGGGTTAATAAAATAAAAAGGCGGGGACATTGTGAAAAAACCGAATCAAGAAGATATCGATAAAGCATTTTGTCTAGCAGAAAAAGCAAGAAACAATTCATATTCCCCATATTCAAAATTCAAAGTAGGTGCCTGCATTAAAACTAAAACAAACGATTTTTTTATTGGAACAAATGTAGAAAATGCAAGCTTTGGAGCAACTTATTGTGCAGAAAGAAACGCTATTTCAAGTATGATTGCAAAAATTGGTGTACAAAGAATAGATTTTTTATTGCTTAATACAAGCCCTGAGGCTATTCCATGTGCTATGTGCCTACAAGTAATGGCAGAATTTTTTGATCAAGATACAAAAATAATAATAACAGAATCTAACTCATTTAATAAAAATAAAACGCTAATAAAAATTTATACATTAAAAGATTTACTTAAAGCTCCTTTTAATAGAAAAGAGCTAAAAAGAGTAACACAATCTCAACTTACAAAAAATTAAATCAATCTAATACCTTTAGAGAAACTAAAGCGCTCCCAAGCCTGTTTAATTTATCACTTTCAAGAGTATTAGAGGATAAATCAAAAACATTTAAAATAAGTTTTTTCTCATCAGAATTAAAATTATATTCCAAATTTTCAAATAATAAAAAATTAATAATTGGAATAAATTTTTCCACAAAGCTGTATAAACTACTATTACGATCATAAGCTTCAAAATAATAATTAAATATATCCTCTAATGACTTTCTGTCAAACTCTTTTAAAACATCACAAAAAATATTTTTAATATTTTCATTTAAACTATGCAAATCATTATTATTTAAAATAATTTTTTTACATTTTTTCACAAAAAAATTCACTTGCCGCATAAAATATTCCTCACTTTTGTCTTAATAAGCCAAGATTGAGCTTGAATTTAATAAATGATAAAATGTAGCATTAACGCTATATTAATAAAATTATGCAACAACTAGGAGAATGTTACAATTATGATCAAGGTAATAAACTTAAAAAACATTCATAAATTTGCGTATTTAAAACTAGATCCTTTAAAAAAAGAAGATATACACATCGTTTATATTGAAAAAAATTCAAAATTAATTGCAAATCTTAAAGCAAAAGCTAAAGATAACCAAATTGAAATAATTCATTTTTATATTGATGATGATTTTAAATCGGAAGGTATAGAAAGAATAATGATTAGCAATTTAATTTACTACGGCAAAAAAAATAAATTTAAAGCAATTTCATGTAAAATTACTGAAATACAAGAAGAG
Organism: [Borrelia] turdi; assembly: GCF_008828755.2. Classification (GTDB taxonomy): domain Bacteria; phylum Spirochaetota; class Spirochaetia; order Borreliales; family Borreliaceae; genus Borreliella; species Borreliella turdi. The sequence continues at coordinate 293,798 of NZ_QBLM01000001.1, forward strand.
CTTTTAAGCTTGGGATTTGAAAATATAAATTTTCAATATAAAAAAGAATTAATATCTGAAATAGAAGAAGATAAACTTGTAATGGGAATAGGAATAATCTCTATATTTACCGAAGTGGCATCAATATCTTCCAAACTTACTATTGGAATACTGTTTAACTCATTTGCACTTATTGCTGATGCTTTTCATGTCATGGCCGACTTTGTTTTATCTACAATAACTTACTTTAGTTTAAAAATTACAAGCAAACCTGAAACTATACATTATCCTCATGGGCACAAGCTAATGGAAAGCTTAATAGCTTTTATCATGGGAATAATCATACTTATGGCAGGATTTACACTATTTTTGAATACAACCGGATTAAATAAATTTATTACTCTTGGAGGAGAGTATGGATTTAATTTGCACATACACCAAAACAAAAATAAAAATGATAATATATATGAACATGACCACAGTCATCCACACGACCACGACCACGACCACGACCATGACCACAATCACAGCGAAGAAGACAAAAAAAATATACTAGAAATATTTTCAAATAAATCTCTTAAAAAAAGCTTATGGATCCCAATAACTCCCTTCATTTTTTTTATAGTGAAAATAATAGAATATTTAACAAAATTTCAAATAGGAAAAAGATACAATAACCAACTTCTCTTAGCATTAGCATCAGCTGATAAAAACTGTATATTCTCACATGGTGGGATTACACTAAGTTTGCTACTTGCAACTTATATGTGGAGCGGTTTTGACAAAATTATGTCTATATTAATTGGCTTTATCATAATAAAAGAGGGGCTTAATGTAATAATAAATAACGCAAACAATTTGCTCTCAAAGCAAAATATAGACCTTAAAAGAAGTGTAAAAGATATATTAAAAAACTCACATATAAACTTTAAAACACTTGATTTTCATAATCAAGGCAAAAAACTTCTGCTTTATATCAAAATAAATTTGAATTCAGAAAATGATTTTCAAAGTTTTACAAATAAAACAAACAATATAAGAAAAATCATAAAACAAGAATATAAGGAAATAGATGATATATATTTCTTAGTCTAATTAAATTAATAATAAGCAAATAATTGACACTTATAATAAAGTTGTGCTAACATTTTAAACTGTAAGACGCAGGGTAGAGCAGTTGGTAGCTCGTCGGGCTCATAACCCGAAGGTCATAGGTTCGAGTCCTATCCCTGCTATACTTTATTTTTAGTATGTGAGGAATTGATGAATAGAAAAAAAATAGCTAAAGGTAAGCTGGTAAGGAGATTTGGTATTAACATTTTTGAACAGCCAAAATATGACAAAATCCTTAAAAAAAAGCCACACCCTCCCGGAATGCATGGAAAATCCAGAAAAGCTAAAATCACAGAATATGGGAAACAATTAATAGAAAAGCAAAAAATAAAATTTACTTATGGTGTAAGCGAAAGACAGTTAACTAATACTTTTAAAGAAGCAAAAAAACATCACGGTGTTACTGGGGATAACTTGCTCTCAATACTTGAGAGAAGAATTGACAATATTGTATATAGAGCTGGATTTGCCATTTCAAGAGCACACGCAAGACAAATAGTTTCTCACGGTATTATTATATTAAATGGAAGAAGAGTTACAATCCCTTCAATAATACTAAGAGCAAATGATCAAATTCGAATAAAAGAAAAAGACAGTCTAAAAAAATTGATAAGATCAAATATAGAAAAAACTTCGACTCTTAGAAATTTACCAACTTGGATAGAAGTAAACGCTGATGATTTAAACATAAAAGTAAAGCATGCTCCATCAAGAGACGAGATACCTACACTTGCTAACGAGCAAATGGTTGTAGAATATTATTCTAAGAGAGCATAACATATCTTTTATTTTGTATTATTAAAATAAAAAAGTGGCCAATTAAAAGCCGCTTTTTTTTATTTACCCTTTTTTTTACCCTTTAAAAAATTTTTTCCCAAATTATTTTTAGCAAAACAAGAAAAGCCATTATTCTTTTTTAAACTTTTAGAATAAGGCTGAGCACTAAAAGATGCCCTGCTACCTGAAGGCTTTCTAACTCCATCTTTCATAGATCTACTCCTAAAGTATAAATTTAAATATGTAAATTTTTAAATAATATTCAAATAATCAAAAACTTCTTCCAAGCTAGAAACAAACTTAACATCTATATTATCCTTGACTTCTTCTGGAAGCTTAAAATAATCTTTTTTATTGTCTTTAGGTAAAATAACTTTATTTATACCGTTTCTATAGGCTGCTAAAACTTTTTCTTTAATACCTCCCACAGGAAGAACAAAGCCTTTTAAAGTCACCTCGCCAGTCATTGCGAGATCCAAAGGAACTTTCTTATTAGACAGTATTGAAGCAATTGCTGTTGCAATGGTAATACCCGCAGAAGGTCCGTCTTTTGGAGTTGCTCCTTCTGGAAAATGTAAATGAATTTCAGGACTTTCTTTTACGTCAAAGTTAAGCTTAGAAGAATAGGTCTTAACTATAGAATATGCAAGCTGTGCGCTCTCTTTCATAATAGCCCCAAGACTACCTGTTAGAATAATATCTCCTTTTTTTTCAAACTTAGTCGCCTCAACAGGAAGAACTGTACCACCATAATTTGTCCAAGCAAGTCCATAAACAAATCCAGAAGAGTCAATTTTAATCAAATCCAAATTATACTCAGTATCAACATAATTATAATAATTATTAATATTGATTATTTTATAAATACCTGGAATATCAGGATCATGGGTAAAAAGCGAATTATTTCCATGTATCAAAGAACTTGGTGAATAAAAATTACCTTTAATGATTTGATCTTTAGAATACTCATAAAGTAACTCCCTTACAAGCTTCCTAATCAAATTAGTTAAAACCCTCTTTAGCCCCCTTACTCCAGATTCCATAGTATAGTTTCTAATTAAATTCAAAATAACATCATCTTCTATTCTTATATAAACTTTGTCTAAAAAACTCTCTTTAATTATGCTTGGAATCAAAAAAATCTTAGCAATCTCTAACTTTTCAATATAAGAATAACCTTCAACCTTAATTATCTCCATCCTATCAAGAAGTGGCTTTGACATGCCATTAAGAGAATTGGCTGTTGTAATAAATAAAACATTAGAAAGATCATAAGGGATTTCTAAATAATGATCTATAAATTTATAATTTTGCTCAGGGTCTAAAACTTCTAAAAGGGCAGATTCGGGATTTCCTTTATAACTATTATTAATTTTATCTATTTCGTCAAGAAGAATAACAGGATTAGATTTGCCTGATCTTTTCATTGCGCTAATAAAAACACCTGGCAGAGAGCCAACATAAGTTCTCCTATGCCCCCTAATTTCTGCCTCATCTCTTAAACCACCAAGAGATATTTTAACAAATTCTCTAGACAACGATCTTGCAATAGATTCTACAAGAGACGTTTTACCAATACCAGGAGGCCCTACAAGGCATAAAATGGGAGCTTTAACCTTAGAATTAATTTGATAAACAGCTAAAAAATTTATTATCTTTTCTTTTGCTTCATCCATACCATAATGAGAATTTCTCAAAATAAACTCAATTTCGCTTAAATGATTTTTCATAACAGTATTTTCATTCCATGGAAGATCTAATATTAATTCTATATAACTTCTAATAATATTCGCATCAGGAGAATTCATCTGCATTTTAGATAATCTAGAAATTTCTTTTTCAATCTTAGATTTAACATCTTCTGGAATATCTTTAGAATTTAATCTGTCAATATAATCATTCTCATCCTTACCTAATCTTTTTTGTATCTCTTTAACTTGCTCAGAAAGAAAATAATCCCTTTGCCCTTTATCCAACTTGGCCCTAACTTTAGAATTAATATCTTTTTTAAGATCCAAAAGGTCAATTTCAATGTTTAAATTAACAATTAACTTTTCTATTCTGGTTTTAACATTTAACTCTTGCAAAAGCTCTAATTTTATACTATTTTCTAAGTTTGAATTAGAGGCTATAATATCTACAAGCTTGCTTGGATTCTCAAAATAATTAATTGCCTCATTATCACTATCATAAGATTTTAAAGACAAGGAATTTCTATAAACCTCATAAGTTTCTTTTAAAAATTTAGAGTAAGTAAAAAGCTCTCTGTTTAATCCGCCAGAATCAGACACAAAAGTAACTTTGGCTCTCAAATAATCATTTTTTTTTGAAACACTGCCTATAAGAACTCTGCTTTGACACTCAACTAAAACCTTTACTACATCTTTACTAACCTTTATAACCTGGATAAGTTTAGAATAGGTCCCCACAGAACATAGGTTTTTAACCCCTTCTTTACCAGATTCGCCGCAATTAGATTCATTAGGATAAGCAAATAAAATTAATCTTTCCTCTAACATGGATTGGGCTATGGAATTAATTACATATTCATTATCAAAGGTTACCCACAATGTTACATTTGGGAAAAGAACATTTTCTTTTAAAATAACAATCGGAAGATCTTCTTTTCTATTTTTTATCATATTTAAGATTGATTTCATATAACTCTTTTGCCCAAGGTTTTTTAATTGCATTTCCCACCAAAATTAATGGGTTAATATCTGCATTTAAAACAGATTCTTTTGTAACAACAACCTTCTTGGTTTTACTAATCGAAGGAACCTCAAACATAACATCTTTAAGAAGACCCTCTAAAATAGATCTAAGACCTCTTGCTCCAGTATTTTTTAGAATAGCTTCATCTACAATTGATTCTAAAGCATCTTTTTCAAATACTAACTCCACATTGTCCATTTTAAACATATGATAATACTGCTTAACAATAGAATTTTGGGGATCAACTAATATTCTCATCAAATCTTCTTTATTTAACTTTTCAAGATACGAATGTACAGGAAGTCTACCAACAAACTCTGGTATCAAACCAAATTTAATCAAGTCTTCCATTTCTAAATACTTTAATGAAGTATCCTCTCTTATATTCTTTTTTTCAATTGCTGAAAACCCAATAGAACTTTTATTTATTCGATTCTTAACAATATTTTCAAGCCCAACAAAAGCGCCACCACATATAAAGAGTATATTTTGGGTATTAATTTCAATAGTATCCTCATAAGGGTGTTTTCTTCCACCTCTTGGAGGAACATTGGCAATAGTCCCCTCAATTATCTTTAACAAAGCCTGTTGAACCCCTTCTCCAGAAACATCTCTTGTTATTGAAACGTTTTCATTTTTTTTAGCAATTTTATCTATTTCATCTATATAAATAATCCCTTTTTCAGCTAAACTAACATCTCCATGAGCAGCATGTATTAATTTAAGTAAAATATTTTCTACATCTTCACCAACATATCCAGCTTCTGTTAAAGTTGTAGCATCTGCTATTGCAAATGGCACATTCATTTCTGCAGCTAAAGTTTTTGCAAGCAAAGTTTTACCACTGCCTGTAGGACCAACCAAAAGTATATTGGATTTTTCAATCTCAATACCATCATCATATTTATTATTTTTTAATATTCTCTTATAATGGTTATAAACAGCCACGGATAAAACTTTTTTTGCATCTTCTTGCCCAACAACATGCATATCTAAATGATCTTTAAGTTGTTTGGGAGTTGGCAAACCATTGGACTTAGAATCCAAAGGCTTACACAATTTTTCTTTAAAAAGATTGTGACATATTTTAGAACATTCAGGGCAAATCGCTACTCCATTAGATATAACAACATTACCCCCAAGCTCAGCAACGCTAAGTCCACAAAAAGAACACTCTTTTACTTTTTGACCTTTTACTCTTGCCATAAAAACTTTTACCAAAAATAAAACTACTCCCTCACTAAGACACTATCAATAAGACCATATTTAAGAGCATCACTTGAAGTCATAAAATAATCTCTTTCCATATCAAGAGCCAGTTTTTCTTTATCAACCCCTATCTGATTAGACATAATATCTATTATTAATTTTTTAAGTCTTAAAATTTCATTAGCTTGTATATTAATATCACTAGCCTGACCGCTTATTCCTCCCCAAGGCTGGTGAATCATTATTCTAGAATAAGTTAGAGACTCTCTTTTGCCTTTGGCGCCACCAGCAAGCAAAAAAGCTCCCATTGAAGCAGCTTGCCCAATACAAATTGTCCTTACATCGGGTTTTATATATTGCATAGTATCATAAATCGCAAGACCTGCAGTAATGCTGCCACCCGGAGAATTCAAATAAAGATAAATATCTTTATTTGAATCTTCTGATTCTAAAAACAAAAGTTGAGCAATAACAGTATCTGCCTTTGGATCATTAATCTCGCCACTCAAAAATATTATACGCTCTCTAAGTAATCTTGAATATATATCAAATACTCTCTCATAATTTCCTGTATGCTCTATCACGGTAGGTATTAAATTATGCATAAACTCCATTTTTCTTACTCACAAATTTTATAATTAACAAAATCTTTAAAAGAAATTTGACTGCCTTTTACTTCTTTAAGATTTGCCAAAATTTTTTTCTTAACTCTTTTTCTTTTGATATCATCCTTTAAATAAGAAATCAAATTTTGATCTTCATAAAATTTTTTAACCTCTTCATAACTCACACTGGAATTATCAGCCCGTCTAGCTATCTCATACTCAAGATCACACTCAGTAACTTCAATTGGATCTAAATCCACCATTTTCTGAATTATCAACTTAGACTTCAAATTGCTAAGAATTTCATCTTTTAAATTATTGCTACCAACAAATTCTGAAGAATAAAACATACTTTTAAACTCTTCCAGACTCATTTTATTATGCTTTGCAATATCCTTAAAGGCAATTTCAATTTCAGCCTCAAGCATTGAATGAGGAATATCTATCTCTAATTTTTTAGAAATAACAGAAAAAAATTTATTTAGCTTTAAAGCTTCTTTTTTTTCTTCAATAAGTTGTAAAATATTAGATCTTATAAAATTTTTAAGATCATCTAGTGTATTATATCTGTCGCTAATATCTTTTGCAAACTCATCATCTATTAAAGGGAGATCTCTTTTTTTAATACTCTTAATCTTAATCTTCAATTTTCTTGAAGAACCTGCAAGTTCTTCAAATTTGTAATCCTTAAGATAAGATTTTTCTATTATTCTCTCCTCATTTATTCTCATGCCAATTACATCTTTGTCAAAATCATAATAAGTCTCAGATTTTCCAACTGTAAAAACAAAATCTTGTCTTTTTGTTGATACTATTTCATTCGAAAGATCATCAAGTTCAACAAAATCTACTTTAACAATACTATCTTTTTTGACAAACCCTTCCTCATCTTCAATGATAATTGAATTTTCTATTTGAAGACGGCTAATTTCATTATCAATATCAGAATCATCAATAAAAACTTCAGGAACCTCTACTTCAATATCAATACCATCAATACTTGGAACTTTAAATTCAGGATAAGTTTCATATACAAAAGTAAATTCAAAATCTTTATCAAGATTTAATCTTAAATTTTTTTCCTTTATAATAGGAGAAGCATAACTCAAGGGCCTTTTGGGTTCTTCTTCAAAAAATTCTTTAAGAGAATTATTAACCACTTCTTCTAAAACAGAAGCTCTTAAAGCCTCAGAATATTTGTTTTCAATAATATTAATAGGAACTTTTCCAATTCTAAAGCCCTGAATCTTAAGTCGAGAAGAATAATCTTGCAATAATAAGTTATATTTTTCTTGAATAATATTTTTTGAAACCCTAATTAAAACCTCAACTTTTGAACCAGGAAGAAGCTTAATATCTTTACTTAAAATCACTGCTAATGCCTCAATTAAACTTTATTGATAATTATTAAAAAGCGAAAGACGGGATTTGAACCCGCGACTTCCACCTTGGCAAGGTGACACTCTACCCCTGAGTTACTTTCGCACTTTTACAGAAGGTGGGAGTCGAACCCACACGCCAAAAGCACTAGATCCTAAGTCTAGCGTGTCTGCCAATTCCACCACTCCTGCATACTTCATACTCAAACTAGTATACAAAAACTTAAAAGCTTTTGCAAGTATGCTTAATCTAGCAAATAAATAATATTTCGCACTCAGCAGGACTCGAACCTGCAACCTTTGGATTCGAAGTCCACTGCTCTATCCAATTGAGCTATGAATGCAGCTAAAAAGAAAATTATTGCAGGGTGATTGACGGGGCTTGAACCCGCGACATTCGGAACCACAACCCGACGCTCTACCAACTGAGCTACAACCACCAATAACAAGTAACTATGATTACCTATAATATTTTATAGATATTTAATTTCTAAGTCAATAAAAGATAAAAATCATAAAAATATGCAATTTTTTATTAGAAAATTCATATTAAAACATCAAATTTTTTAAAACTAGATTTTTTGAAATCTTTCTAAACTTTTTTTCAAAAAATCATAAACTCTAATAGTTGAAGAAATATTTACTCTTTCTCTAGTAGTATGAGGTGATTCAATCCAGGGCCCAAGAGTAACAGATTCTATACCCCCTAATCTAGAAGATATTATGCCTGTTTCAAGCCCTGCATGCACTAAAGAAACATTAGCATCTTCAAGATACATCTCTTTATACACATCCTGAAGATGTTTTAAAAGATTGCTATTCTTATCAGACTGCCAAGAAGGATAGTCATAAATTACGCGCAAATCAGCTCCTGATAAATCGCCTATTGATTGCAAATGATTAAAAACATACTCTTTATCTGAATCAAATAAAGATCTTATTAAAAAAGTAAAAATATAGTCGCCTTGCATTTTGGAAAGACTTGAAAAATTTAAAGAAGTCTTGATAAGCTTATTTTCATAATTTTCTACTTTTTGAACTCCATGTAAAAATCCCATTCCCATATTTAAAAGCTTGCTTTTGCTATTTTCATCAAGAACTTTAACTGATGAAAATTCTCTTTTATTAACAATAATATCAAATTCATTTTCAAGAGAATATATACTTTTAACTTTAAATACGAAAAGTTTAAGCTCTTTAGTTAATAAAGTATAATCACTATCATTAATAAAGATTAAAGCCCTAGCCTCATTTGGAATTGCATTGCTACTCTCTCCACCAAAAATACTTTCAATCTCAAAATCAATATTTGCTTTAATTTCAAAAAGAGCAAAAAACATTAATTTTAAAGAATTTGCTAAATCTAAATGAATATCTGCCCCAGAATGGCCACCTTTAAGCCCTTTAAATAAAATTTCTACTTTTGTTTTTTTTGTTGCAAGACTATATTGAGGAGAAAAAACAATCTCAACAAGTCTTGATCCCGCACAACCAACTAAAAAATAACCCTCTTCTTCTCCATCAAGATTAATAAGGCTTTTACCACTACATAGCTTAGAATCAAGACCAATAGCACCTATTAAGCCTATTTCTTCATCAACGGTAAAAAGAAGTTCTAAATCGGGATGAGGAAAACTATTGGCTTCACTCATAATGCTTAACATCATAGCTACTCCAATTCCATTGTCAGCTCCAAGGGTAGTCCCTACTCCTTTAAGATACCCATTCTCTTCAACAATTTCAATTGGATCTGTTTCAAAATTATGTAAACTAGATTCATTTTTTTCACAAACCATATCAACATGGGATTGTAAAATAATAGGATGCATATTAATGTTATTATTGGATTTTATCTGAACCACAATATTACCAACACTGTCTTCTTTAAAAGAATAACCAAATTTTTTAGACTTCTCCTTAATAAAATTAATAATTCCTTTAACATTTTTTGAACATCTTGGAATTTTTGATATCTCTTTAAAAGAATCAATTACAATACTCATAACAACTTTCCTTTGATTATATTAAATCCATAAATATGCTTAATATTTAAATTATAATTAACCATATACTATACTAAATTAATCTTAAAATTCATTCAATAATATTCATTAAGCTTTACTTTCAACAAAATCCGTATAATAATTAAAATTTAAAAATTCTTTAGGAATTTCTGCAATAAATCTTGAAGGCAGCTGTTCAAAAATTTGCCTATCTTTTTTCCGCTTATTAGCCATAGTAATAATAAGAGAATCTTTTGCACGAGTTAATGCAACATAAAAAACTCTCCTCTCCTCTTCCAAGCCAGCATCACTATCTTCAATAATTCTATGATGTGGAATAATATTGTCTTCAACGGCAATAAAAAATACATAATCAAATTCCAAGCCTTTAGCAGAATGTACTGTCATTAAATTAATATTAATATTTTCAGATTCTTCACTCACTTCGTTAGATTGAAGAACTATGTAGTTTAAAAAACTACTTAAATCTCTCAATTCACCAAATTGTTTAGATTCCCAATTTTTAATTATACTTAAAAACCCCTCTACATTTTGATATTTATATTCAGCCACCTTGATTGAATTTGGATTTTCATTAACTAAAAATCCCCAATATTCAATACTTTCTATCATTTCTCTGATTATATTAGAATACATGTTTTTTGTTATACTAAATTTATATTGATACTCTTCAATAAAAGATACAAAATCCTCTATGCTTTCAATTACCTGTTTATTTAAAGCCTTATCGTAACTAGAAATGTTTGTAAAAGAAAAAGTAATATCACAAAGCGCATCGTAAATACAGCAGCCCTTTTTGTCTGCTATATCTCTAATTTTTTTCAAATATTCCTTACCAATCCCTCTTCTTGGAACATTAATGATTCTAAGCAAATCATAATCACTTTTAGGATTTATTATTACATTTAAATAAGAAATAATATCTTTTATTTCTTTTCTCTGGAAAAAAGATGTTCCCCCTGAAACTTTATATTTTATGCCCTGTCTTTTTAAAATCATCTCAATGTTTTTAAAAAGAGCATTGGTTCTCATAAGAATTCCTATCTTTTTAGATTGAAAACCTTCTAGCCTTGAAAGCTCTATGATTTGATTTGCAACAAACTCAGATTCTTGAATTTCGTCCTCAAATATAAAAACATCTATAACTTTATTACACATCTTTGAAGACCACAAAGTCTTCTCTTTTCTATTTTTATTATTTAAAATCACAGAATTAGCAACATCTAAAATATTTTTTGAAGAACGATAATTTTGTTCAAGCTTTATTTCTTTAACCTTATAATCCTTTTCAAATTGCACCATATTGTTATAACTAGCACCACGCCAAGAATATATTGATTGATCATCATCTCCAACACAACATAAATTACCATGATTTATTAAAAGGCGAACAAAATTATATTGAATCAAAGAAGTATCTTGAAACTCGTCAATCAAAACATACTTATATCTTTTAGAATATTTATTTCTAAGATCAGAGTTGTTACTTAACAATTCTTTTGGCTTTAAAATTAAATCGTCAAAATCAAAAGAATTATAAAGCCTTAATCGCTCTTCATAAAGTTTAAAAATATTTATATCTTCTTTATTTAAATCATTAAGGACAAGAATCCCATTTTTTAAAAGTGAAATAACATTACTAAGTGAACTTAAAGAAACTTTTTTATTTAAAAGGCCTTCATCAAGTAAAATCTCTTTAAGAAGAGAAATTCTATCATTATCATCATAAATGCTGAAGTTTTTTTTATATCCTAGCAATTTATAATTTTCTTTTAAAAAGAAAAGTCCAAAAGCATGGAAAGTTGAAACCATAAGGTTACTAAGAGGTCTTTTCAAAATTTTTTTAATTCTATCTTTCATTTCATTAGCCGCCTTATTAGTAAAAGTTAAGGCTAAAATTTCCTTCTGAGCAATACCTTTTAGAAGTAAATACGCTATTCTATGAGTAACAACCCTTGTTTTTCCACTGCCAGCACCAGCAATAATTAAAAGAGCGCCTTCAATAGTGGTAACTGCTTCATATTGAAATTGATTGAGAGAATTTTTAAAAAAATCATCAAGCAAAATTAAAAAACCTTTGTTCCATCTGGATATTCAACAATAACTTTAAAGTTTTCAGGAAAAGCAAAAATCTTTCGTGACTTAGATTGATCAAAATCTTTAGTTAATATTGGAATACGATACTTATTTAATGTATTAACAGCAAACTCCGAATTTTCAAGTCCCACTTTAATCGCTCCTTTTGCCATAAAATTAGTTCCTCCAAAAAGCTTGGCCTTAAGATTGTTTTTATTAGCTCCATTTTCCAACATCGCATTTATTAACATGGGAATAGCATAAACTCCATACCTTCCCCTTTGGGCAAGAGATATATCAAGGTCTGACTTAACTAGGACATAATGATTCATTCCAATTAAATTGCTTGATTCGTCCCAAAGCACAACAGCAATACAAGAACCAAGAATTGTAGAAATAACTCTTTTGTTTGAAACAAAAGCTTCACCTGGAACTATTATTGTAACATCTCTTTTTAATTTAAAATTAAAATGATTTAACATAAAATTTAATCTCTCTTAAAAAAATTTATAAAACTCTTATAAAGACCTTGCCAAAACCCTAGTTTATTTACCTTACTACTAAACAAAACAACATCTCCTACTTTTTCATTTTCTAAAAAAATCATAGCCTTCCCAACAGGCATATCCCCACTAAGAGGAGCAACCAACTTATCAACAGCATAGCTTATATTAATTTTATCAAATTCATCTTTAGTTAAAACATAATAAAAAGGCTCTTTGGGAGAAAGAGCAACTGTATCTACTGTACCATTATAGACTTTTTCTTTTAATTTTACTATTAAAGAAACTTTAGAATATTCATTAAATCCATATTCAAATAAATTTTTTGCAATCAAAGCCCTCATCTTCTCTCCAGCCCCATTAATTGCTTTCTCAACTCCCAATATAACTGCTATTAATCTTCTTTTATCCTTTTGGGCAGTAGCAACAAGATTTAAGCCTGATTCCTTAATGTATCCTGTTTTAAGACCATCTGAATAAGAATAATCATATATTAATAAATTGGCATTTCTTTGTTTTAAGTTTAAAAATTTTGATGATAAAGTAGTTCCTAAATTTTTACTCTTTGGGTAAACAAAATACTTTAAGGAGTGGATATTAAGCATAAATTTGAACTTTTCTATATAAGATTTTACAAAAAAAGCCATATCTAATGCCGTAATTTTATTCTCATCACTGTATCCAGAAGGTTCTACAAAATGCATATTAAAAAGCCCTAAATTTAAAACATTAATATTCATTAAATTAACAAAACTATTTAAATCACCTACTACAAACTCAGCAATTGCAATAGAAGCATCATTGCCCGACGAAACTGCAAGTCCCTTTAAAATCTCTTCAAAATTAACAATTTGACCTTTTTCTAAAAACATTAAAGAAGAATTCAAAGGTGCATTATAATATGCAGCAGACTCGCTAATAGGAACTATACTTTTTAATTTTATATTTCGCTTTTCAGCCTCAATTAAAGCCGTATAAATTGTAACAATCTTTGTAAGCGATGCCGGAGGAACAATTAAATTGGGCTTCTTAGAATAAAGTATGCGCTTAGTATCAAAATCCATTAAAACTATTGATTTTGCATGCTTTGATAATTCATTAATTTTAGCTAAATTAACTGCAAAAAGATCATCACAAGGCAAGGAAAAAACTAAAAATAAAGTTAATAATAATCTTTTAATAACATAGATATTGTTCATGTTGTAATATTAAAATTATATATTATTTATTGATTGTTATTATAACACAATTTAAAAGGAGCAATTTTTTATGAATTCTTATGATTTTATAATGGCTTTAACACCAATAATCCTAATCATTATTGGACTTGGAATAATAAAAAAGCCCGCTTACTATGTAATACCTATATCATTAATAACAACTACTGCTATAGTGATATTTTATAAAAACTTAGGAATAGTAAGCGCAAGTCTTGCAACGCTTGAAGGAGCCTTAATGGGGATATGGCCAATAGTAACCGTAATTATTGCCGCCATATTTACATACAAAATGTCAGAAGATCAAAAAGATATAGAAATTATTAAAAATATATTATCAAGCGTATCTTCTGATAAAAGGATTATAGTTTTGCTAGTAGCATGGGGATTTGGAAATTTTTTAGAAGGAGTTGCTGGATATGGAACTGCCGTTGCAATCCCTGTGTCAATATTAATAGCAATGGGATTTGAACCATTTTTTGCCTGCTTAATCTGTTTAATAATGAATACCTCATCAACCGCTTATGGATCTGTGGGAATTCCTATAATATCTTTAGCTCAAGCAACTAACTTAGATGTTAACACTGTTTCATCTGAGATTGCATTACAATTAATACTTCCAACCTTAACAATACCTTTTGTATTAGTAATTCTTACAGGAGGAGGTATTAAAGGATTAAAAGGAGTATTCCTTCTTACCCTACTCTCCGGAATGTCAATGGCAATATCTCAAGTATTAATATCAAAAACTTTGGGGCCTGAACTTCCCGCAATCCTTGGAAGCATTCTTTCTATGACAATAACAATAGTTTATGCAAAGTTTTTTGGAAATAAAGACGTGTACGAATACCAAAACAAAAACATAATCCCTCTATCAAAAGGAATTATTGCTTGTTCACCATACATTTTAATAGTAGTATTTATAGTGCTTGTATCTCCTCTTTTTAACAAAATTCATGAATACCTAAAAACTTTTCAAAGCACTGTTAGCATTTATCCAGGAGCAAATCCCCTGCACTTTAAATGGATTACCTCTCCAGGCTTTTTAATTATGCTTGCAACAATAATATCTTATTCAATAAGAGGAGTCCCAATATTAAAACAACTAAAAATATTTACACTAACCTTGAAAAAAATGGCACTATCTTCATTTATAATCATATGCATTGTTGCAATATCAAGATTAATGACATACAGTGGAATGATAAGAGATCTTGCTAATGGAATCTCAATAATAACAGGTAAATTTGGCCCATTATTTAGTCCACTAATTGGGACTATTGGAACATTTTTAACAGGGAGTGACACAGTTTCAAATGTTCTTTTTGGACCTTTACAAACACAAATGGCAGAAAACATTGGAATAAATCCTTACTGGCTTGCAGCAGCAAACACAACAGGAGCAACTGGAGGAAAAATGATTTCTCCCCAAAACATCGCAATAGCAACAACAACTGCTGGATTAATTGGACAAGAAGGTAAGCTTTTATCAAAAACAATGCCTTACGCTTTATACTACATTTTAGCAACGGGGCTACTGGTTTATTTAGTATAAATTAATCATTTAAAATAAATAAGATTAATTTTATTGTAAATTAATCTTATTTATAAATTTAAATAATCTAAAAATCATAAAATAATAATATGGTTTTGAATTTTTACCCAATAGTTTTAATATTGTATACATGCTATTATGTACAATATAATAACATGTATACAATACATTTTATTAATACGTTTAATAAATAACTAGAACTAATAAAAAGTTTATAGTTACAACAGGAAGGTATAATTATGAAAAATCATATTCTATATAAATTAATTATATTTTTAACTACATCTGTAGCAATATTTGCAGCAGATGAATTAAAGGAAAAAGATATATTTAAAATAAACCCGTGGATACCCACATTTGGAATTGAAAACACAAGTGAATTCAGATTAGATATAGATGAGCTTGTCCCTGGATTTGAAAACAAAAGCAAAATTACTATTAATCTTAAACCATTTGAGGCTAATCCCGAACTAGGCAAAGATGATCCATTCTCAGCTTACATTAAGGTAGAAGATCTTGCTTTAAAAGCAGACGGCAAAAAGAATGATCCATTTAAACTTGACTTGGGAGATATAACAGCCCAAATTAATATATACGATTTTTCCATTAAAATAAGTACTATGACAGATTTTGACTTTAATAAAGAATCTCTATTTAGTTTCGCGCCTATGACCGGATTTAAAAGCACTTATTATGGATTTCCAAGCAATGATAGAATAGTAAGGGGTACAATTCTTGCAAGAGGTACTTCTAAAAATATAGGAACAATTCAAATGGGATATAAACTCCCACAAATTGACCTTACATTTGCAATAGGAGGAACAGGTACAGGTAACAGAAATCAAGAGAATGACAAAGACACTCCATACAATAAAACTTATCAAGGAATTCTTTATGGATTTCAAGCAACATGGAAACCAATAAAAAATCTACTTAATCAAAATGAAGATACCGAGTCTGTAATTGCAGAAATACCTTTTGAATTAAATTTTGGCTTATCAGGGGCTTATGGAAATAAAACATTCAATAATTCATCAATAACATATTCCTTAAAAGATAAATCCGTAATTGGTAACGATTTATTGAGTCCAACTTTATCAAATTCTGCAATTTTAGCATCTTTTGGAGCCAAATATAAGCTTGGATTAACAAAAATCAACAATAAAAATACCTATCTTATTTTACAAATGGGTACTGATTTTGGAATAGATCCTTCTGCAAGCGATTTTTCCGTATTTGGACACATCTCAAAAGCAGCAAATTATAAAAAAGGAACGTCCTTAGATCCTAATAAAAAAGCTGAAGATACATTCGATCCAAATGGTAATGCTCTTAATTTTAGTAAAAATACAGAACTGGGCATTGCATTTTCAACAGGAGCAAGCATAGGACTTGCTTGGAATAAAGACACTGGTGAAAAAGAATCTTGGGAGATTGGGGGATCTGATTCTTACAGTACAAGACTATTTGGAGAACAAGACAAAAAATCTGGAGTTGCATTAGGAATAAGTTATGGACAAAATCTCTACAGATCCAAGGATACAGAAAAAAAATTAAAAACCATATCCGAAAATGCATTTCAAAGCTTAAATGTTGAAATCTCAAGCTATGAAGACAATAAAAAGGGACTTATAAATGGACTAGGATGGATAACATCTATTGGTCTTTATGATATTTTAAGACAAAAATCTGTAGAAAACTATCCTACAACAAGCTCAACTACTAATGAAAACAATAAAGCTGGACAAAATCCAACAAACACCCAAGCTATAGCCCCTAATCTTACATTTGAAGACGCAATGAATCTAGGTATAGCTTTATATCTTGATTATGCAATTCCAATAGAATCTATTTCAACAGAAGCGTATGTAGTACCTTATATTGGAGCATACCTTTTAGGGCCTCCTAATAAAATCTCAAGCGATGCTACAAAAATTTATCTAAAAACAGGACTTAGTCTTGAAAAACTAATAAGATTTACAACAATTTCAATTGGATGGGATTCAAATAACATTATAGAACTTGCTAATAAAAACGCAAATAACGCCGCTATTGGTAGTGCTTTTTTGCAATTCAAAGTAGCCTACAGCGGAAGCTAACAGTAAAAGAAGGGCTTTTGACCCTTCTTTTTTTATCTTTTAAAACAAATTAATAATTAATTACTTCATATTTCTTTCTTTACAAATCTTTTCATAAGCATCTTGAATTTTAATAAATTTATCATTTGCATCTTTTTGCCTTACAGGATCATTTGTAAACTTATCAGGATGATATTTTATAACAAGACTTTTATAAGCCTTTTTAATCTCATCATCACTGGCACTATAAGTTAACCCCAAAACACTATAGGGATTTACAATTTTAATATTAATATCTTTATAAGCTTCATAACCATCAGATTCAAGTTCAAGAAAAACGCCAACATAAGAAATAAATTTTTCAGCTTCCAAGTTTTTATACCTAGAAAGCTTATTAATTTCTTTAAGAGCAGCAAAAAGCCATATAAAAAGATCTTTATGTTGAAAATAGCCAAGCTTGAGGGTATACAAAATTTTATCCGCATTATTATTCTTATTAATAGCAGAATGAAAAATAGTATACAATTCTGATTTACCACGTTCGGACAAATTCAAAGAGTTGATAATAAAGTTAACATAACTTAGCTGTTCTCCTGTTACAGTTCCCAAAATAGATAATAATTTGGCCATTAATAAAAAAGAAAGTTTATAAAATTCAAACTCTCTAGATCTAGAATATGAATAATCCCTTGTAAAATAAATTCTAAAAACACCTAAAAAGCTAAATAATATCAAAATAAAAGGAAATAATATAAAAAGCATTCCTATTAAAATGGGATTAAAAATGAAAATAAAAAACAACACTAAAAAAAATGTTCTAATTAAGCTTGGCATTTATTGCTCATAACCTCCAAACATAATTAAGGCATATCAAAATCTCTAATAAATTTTACAACTTCCTTTTTTATTTGTTTTAATTCAATATCAGACCTTGTCTTTAAAGCTCTAACAATAAATTTAGCAACATTTAAAGAATCGCTTTCATTTAGACCTCTAGAAGTAATAGCAGCGCCCCCAATTCTAATACCAGAAGCCAAAGAAGGACTTTTTTTATCAAAAGGAATAGCATTTTTATTTAAAGTAATATTTACACCTTCAAGCAATTTCTCAGCATCAGCACCCGTGATATCCAAGTTGCTAAGATCAATCAAAAATAAATGATTGTCTGTGCCTCCACTAACAATTCGAAACCCTTCCGATTTGAAATATTCAGCCATAACTTTGGTATTTTTTATTACATTGGCAATGTATTCTCTAAAATTTTCTTGAAGAGCCTCTTTGAATGCAATAGCTTTGCCTGCAATAACATGAACTAAAGGACCTCCTTGAGTGCCAGGAAAAACTGTAGAATTTACAGCATTAAACAATGCTTTCTCTTTTCCATTAAAATTTACTAACCTGTTAAAATCTTTTCCGGAAAGTATTATTCCACCTCTTGGCCCTCTTAAAGTTTTATGCGTAGTACTCGTAGTAAGATGTGCCACATCAATCGAAGAATTATGAAAACCAGTAGCAATAAGGCCCGCAATATGCGCAATATCACATAAAAGATAAGCAGAAACTTCGTCTGCTATTTCTCTAAATTTCTTAAAATCAATTTCTCTTGAATAAGAAGAAGCTCCGGCTATTATTAAATTTGGCCTACAATCTCTAGCTATTTTTAGAACCTCATCATAATCAATCAGCTCAGAATCCCTAGAAACACCATAAAAATAAGTGTTAAAAAATATGCCAGAAAAATTTACTCTACTGCCATGAGTTAAATGTCCCCCATGAGACAATTGCATGCCAAGGATTCTGTCACCCGGATTAATAAGAGCCATTATGGCAGCCATATTGGCCTGAGATCCGCTATGAGGTTGAACATTAGCATACTCTGCACCAAAAAGCTCTTTTGCCCTTGAAATTGCTAAAGTTTCAATCTCATCAATAAAAGAACAACCACCATAATATCTATTCAAAGGATATCCTTCAGCATACTTATTAGTTAAAATACTTCCAACAGCCTGCCTTATTTCTAAAGATGCAAAATTTTCAGATGCAATAAGCTCAATATGTTCCTTTTCTCTTAATTTCTCTTTCTCAATTAAATTAAATATTTGATCATCTCTCATCAAAAATTATCCTCCAAAACAAACCTATGCATTAAAGAATACGATCCGTTTGTCAAGCTTTTATACTTTAAAAACCCAGAATCTGAATATCCATCAAAAAATTCATTTTTATCATAATCCTCTTTGCACCCATATTGAATATAGTTTTCAGACATATTTAAAAAATACTTAGAGCTATCCTTAAATAATACTGCATTTATTATATCAAAATATACAAAACCAACCCCATCCAAAAAAAATTCAAACCAAAAATGCTCATTCAATTTAAGAGAATTAGGATCATAGTAAAGCCCAACTATATTTCTCAGCGGAATCTCGTACTTTAAAAATAATAAATTAGTAAGAACTATTAAATTGCTAGATGAAATTTTTCTTTCTTTAATAGAATCCTTTAAACTTAAATTATTCTCGACAATTTCAAAATTTAAAGTCAAAGCATCAATAATTGCTTTAGCTAGCTTATAAGCTGAATTATTCCCAGCAGTTATAGATAAAATTATAGAATCTAACGACATTAAATCAACAGAGCTATAAGACAAATAATCTTTTTTTTTGCTCTGAATATATGTTTTGTACTCTTGATTGTTAATATCTCTATTAACCTCAATACTTTCTAAATATTTAACATCCAAAAATTGTAAATTAAGTTTATGGGTCTTTACCCTAGTCTTAAAAATAAATTTATTTGTCTTTAGATTTGCAAAAAATAAATTACTAATATTAAAATTAAAATCAAAATACTCATTACTACACTCTGTAATTTTTTGACGCTCATTCTCAACAGGCCTTAAATAAAAAATATTAAAATTAATATCTTCGGGGTTTGAATCAAAATTGCTGCTAATATCTTGAGTAAAATAAATTTCCTCAATTATTGTAAACTTTTTTGAATCGCTCAAAGTCCACTTGAAAAAAGAATCTTTAACAGAGAACGGAACCTTATTACTTTGAAGATTGTCCAATAAGACATAAAGCTTACCACCAGAATTTAAAGTTTTAGGAGAAATAAATTCTACTCTATTTTCAGAAACATTTAAAATATTTTGGGGCAAAATTGTATAAAGTTTATCCCTAGTTTCAAGAAAAATTTGAATATCGCTAGAACGTGAAAACAAATTCATACCCTGCAATAAAGTTGAAGAATTTGCATTTAAAATTATTTTATTTTCTGAAAAAATAACCGGTATATTTTCTCTATTAACTTTAACAGGAACTTGTCTACTAATAACAAGAAAAAGTTCGTTACTAGTCCCGCTTCCATTTTTTACAAAAATAAGTCCAGAATTTACTTCGTCTGTAATTTTAAAAACTATTTCAGTATTATTCCAACTAATGATACTACTTTTAACCAAATAATTATTGTTAATATTAATCTCTCCTATACTATAGCCTAAATTGTTACCTTTAATAACAATAATATCCTTGTGAGAAGTGGGAATTGGAGATATATCATAAATAATTGGCTTTGAATAAAATAAAAATCCTGAAAAAACAAATAAAAATAAAAAAATAATAAAAATTAAGCTTAAATAAAAATATTTGTTTTTTAAAAAAATAGCCAAATACTAGCCTCTTTTAACCTTGGTTCCTTCCTTAGTATCAACCAAAACAAAACCCCTTTTAGCAAAAAAATCCCTAATCTCATCAGCGCGCTTAAAATTTTTTTCACATTTGGCTATTCTTCTCTCTTCAATCAAAATTTTCATATTATCGTCAACAACCACATCATGACTTTTAAAATTTTTCAAAACCTCTTCCCTTAAATTAAGCGAAATAATCTCATCAAAAATAAAAGCCAATCTAAGCTTTGAAACAAAGCTTAGATTTTCAGACTTAATTACCTCCCAAAGCAAAGCTAATCCTTGAGAAACATTCAAATCAAAAGAAACTTTTTCTACAAAAAAATCGTAATATTCTTTTTCTATGCTAAAACCAAAATTTTTTAAATCCTTATTAAGCATATTTAAATCAGCTGGATCTAAAGATGCATAAAAATAACTTAGCCTGTTTATCATATTTTCTCTAGCAATCTTGCTTGCTTTAAGATTATTAAATGAAAACTTTAATTGATTTCTGTAATGTGATGTCAAACACAAATATCTAAAGTCAAGAGGAGAAAAATTTTGCTCTTCTAAGTCTTTAATTGTAATAAAATCCCCACGTGACTTTGACATTTTATTATAATCCATTATCAAAAATTCTCCATGAACAAAAATATCACACCATTTCTTATCTAAAAAACATTCTACTATTGCTATCTCATTTATGTGGTGAACCCCAATATGATCAACTCCTCCTAAATGAATATCAAGTGTATCTTTGAAATACTCCAAATTCATAGCAGCACACTCCAAATGCCAACTCGGATAACCAAATCCCCAAGGAGAATCCCATTTCATTTCCTGATCTTTAAATTTAGAATTAGTAAACCATAAAACAAAATCGGTTTTATTCTTTTTAAACTTATCAACATCAACCCTAGAAAAAGTCATATCCTTATCAATCAAGTCAATGCCAGCCATCTCACCGTAGCTTTTAAAAGAAGAAGTATCAAAATACACATTACCATTAGAAAAATAAGTGATTTTTTTTTCTTCAAGAATTTTAACAACCTCTATCATAATAGGAATATGTTTACTTGCAATAAGAACTTTATCAGGATATGTAACGTTTAATTTTTTACAATCCTTAAAAAAAGCTTCTGTAAAAAATTCACTAATCTCATAAACTGTAAGACCTTTCTCTCTTGCAGTTTTAACAACTTTATCTTCTCCATCATCAAGATCACCTGTTAAATGCCCAATATCTGTGATATTCATTGCATAGTTAACTTTATACCCTAAAAACCTTAAAGTTTTAATTAATAAATCTCCAAAGATATAAGTTCTAAGATTTCCAATATGAGCATAATTATAAACAGTAGGCCCGCAAGCATATACTTTAACATCATCAAAGCTTGTTAATTCTGAAAAATCCTTCGTTCTAGTATTATATAATTTTAAAATCATACATTTCTCAAAATTGAAAAAATAAAAAGTCTAATTTATTATTAAGTAAGTATGTTTAAAAGCCTAAATAATTTTTTTAAAAAAATCAATATAAAGCCTCAAACAAAAAATCTAACTGACTATACAACATATAAAATTGGAAACATTTCGAAATTATTTCTCATTCCTAAAAATATTCAAGAAGCCGAAAATATTTTTAAAGCAGCAATAGAAGAAAAAATTAAACTATTTATTCTCGGAGGAGGATCTAATATTTTAGTCAATGATGAGAAAGAACTTGATTTCCCAATAGTATACACTGGCCATCTAAACAAAATAGAAATTCACGAAAATAAAATTGTCGCTGAATGTGGTGCAAATTTTGAAAATTTATGTAAAATTGCGCTCAACAACGGTTTAAGTGGCCTAGAATTTATCTATGGACTACCCGGAACGCTAGGAGGCGCTGTATGGATGAATGCTAGATGCTTTGGAAATGAAATCTCTAAAATAATAAAAAAAATTACATTTATAAATGATAAAGGAAAAACTATTTGCAAAGAATTTAAAAAAGAAGAATTTAAGTATAAAATATCACCTTTTCAAAATAAAAACTTTCTCATATTGAAAGTTGAATTGAATTTAAAAAAAGAAAATAAGAAAATTATTGAAGAGGAAATGAATAAAAACAAACAAACAAGAATAAACAAAGGTCACTATTTATTCCCAAGTAGTGGGAGCACTTTTAAAAACAATAAAGCATTTCTTAAACCTAGTGGACAAATAATTGAAGAGTGCAAACTCAAAGGGCTAAGCATTGGGGGTGCTGCAGTATCTAAATATCATGGAAACTTTATTATCAACATTGACAATGCCACTTCAAATGAAGTAAAAAGCTTGATTGAAAAAGTAAAAACTGAAGTCTACTTGCAAACTGGGCTTTTACTCGAAGAAGAAGTTCTTTATATAGGATTTAAAAATCAAAAAAATTAGAAAAGAATATCTTTAATCTCATCATTAATCTTTTGAATCAATTCCTTTGTCTTTAATATCTTACCCTTAGAAGATTTCACCAAAGATGAATATTCTTGAAGAGAAGCTACTGCATCTAAATTCATCTTAGAAACTTTAAACTCTTTTAAATCCTGACTAAAATTGTTAAACTTGCTGCTAACAAAAAAATGATTATTAAATATTTCTTTATACATATTCTTAGCATCTCTGATCTTAGTATCATAAGATAAATACCTTTCTTTAAACTCACCAATTTCTTTAAAATGCTTAGCAAGAGTAAGATCTACTTTTTCATGTCTTGAAAAATTGCTGTCCACATTATCTTGAATATCTATAAAATTTTTATAAATTGTGTCAATCTCTGAATTAATTACCGAAATAATGCTATCAACCGTTTTAAGTTCATCTTTAATAGTTTTAGAATATTTTCCAGAATTAATAGCAAGCTTTCTAATCTCCTCAGCAACAACTGCAAAACTTTTACCCGCATCACCTGCTTTTGCTGCTTCAATTGCTGCATTCATAGCAAGCATATTGGTCTGAGCTGAAATTGAAACTAAAAGTTTATTTGCACTTTGCAAGCTGTTCGTTTGAGATAAAAGATCTGCAAAATTTTTATTTACATTTTCAAAAACAATATTTAAATCAAAAACTTTACTTTTAATATTTTCAATATCAGTAGAATTTGTAGTAGCAACTTTATTAAAAATTTCTAAATTTTTATCTATACTATAAAAAAAACTAACATTCTCTTCAAAATTTGATGAGATCTCGGACATATACTTATTGTGGTCATTAATCGGATCAGCAACAGATTCAAAACCTTTTAAAATATCAACAATTGATTTTTCAAATCTAGAAAAAGTATCTCTTAATTGCTCATAAGCCAAAACGCTAGAATCTATACTCTCAGTATTTAATATTGCAGTTTCTATTTGTTCTAAATAATCATTTAAATCTTCAGAATAAAATTTTATCTTCTCAAAAGACTCTTTACTCTTAGACGAAAGGCTGTCTAGCCTTGAACTAATATAAGAAATAATAGCCGAAGAATACTTAACCTCTAAAGCAGGCTCAAGACTAAAAGAATCTATTTTTGATTTTTGATAATCAACAATTTTGTTAAAATCATTAATTAATGAAAAAACAAAAGTATTACACAAGTAAAATATAATCACAAAAGATGATAATAGAAATATAAAAAATATAACCCAATTTGACTTAAACATAATAGGAATAGAATTGACATTAAAAATCAATCCTTGAATTAAAAAATCATCGGTTTTTACAAAGTTTAAAGAATAATAATCACTCCCATAATTAAAAGTGTGCTGAGAATCAGAAGAATCTTTTCTAGTATAATTTATAACTTTGCTCAAAACATTCTCACTATAAACTGTAGAAAAAGATTTGGACTTAAGATTATTAAAGTTGAAAAAAATGGGCATATAATTTCTATCAAGCATAAAAAAATTATAGTTCTTACTACTAAATTTAAGTGAAGAATACAGCTGATTTTCAATCATATCAAATGCCTCATCAAAACATACTAAAATCCCTATAACGCCCAATGTTGAAACAGAATCTCTTACAGGGAAACTTACTACAGAATAAATTTTCCCATCTATTCTCATATACCTTGAATAATATTTAGAATTTTTTTCTACAGGAACAGAATAAATTGGATCTAATCTAATGTCTTTTAACCCCAAAGATGAAAAATTTGAATTTGATATTAAAACATTCTTCCCTATAGGAACATAAAATATACCTTCTAGCGAATTTTCTGATACAGGAATAGTTTTAAAAATTTTATCTATAGAGCTAAATTCTCTTGACTTTAAAAACAACTCGCTATTTTCATCCAAACTATCACCCAATTTTAAACTCGAAGACAAAAGAAAGCTTTTAGAAGAATTCACTAGTATCCCAAACCTATAGCTATCTTTTACAAGTTCTTCAAGAAATCTAGAGGATTCCAAATACTTAGCCTTAATAACAGCAGACACACTGTTTAAAAACAACTTAGCATCAAATTTAAAGCGATCCAAATATTCATTTTTATGATTCATATAAGAATAGCCTATAAATAAAAAATTTAAAAAAAGAAATCCTAATAAAACTAGATAAAGAAATCGTTTAGTATTTTTCAGATTAGCGTCGATTAACTTCTCATCGGTCATAAAAGCTCTCCAAACATAACATTAATATGATTAAAACCTTAAAACAAAACTTTCACCTTAATAAATCACATATAAATAATTACTAATAATAATAATTGGCAAATTAGACTTTTCTTTTTGAATTTTAAAGATCAAATCCCCAAATATTTGCAAATAATTATTTTATTATTTAGCTACATGCATATATAATTATATAATAAAACATATAGAATACTAAAAATTTAATATTTTAAAAATTTTATGAAAAATTAAGATTTTAAGGGGACTTAGTGAAAAAAAAGAAACTTAACTCCAACCTTTTTTATAAATTTAATTTTATAATTCTGGCATATACAATAATCATTATTGCAACAACCTTTTTACTACTAGATCAAGGTTATAAAAAAATCATAACAAAAGAACTTCAAGATTTTACAAAATTTATTAACCAAGCAATGATTAAAAGCTTTTCTGATGAATCTAAAGAAATAATAAAAGCTTTAAGCACATTAACAACTAGATATGATTATAAATCTGCGATTTTAAATAACAAAAGCGAAGAACACTTAGTATCTGATAAGATTTTAGTTACACTCCCGGCCTTTATTAAAATAATAGAGTATGCAAACAAAGATGGATACATAATCGCATCAAGTGAAAAAAAAAGAAACGGCCAATATATGAGTTTAAAAGAATTGATCTTGGGCAAGGCCATAACTACATTTCAAATTTCAATTCTTCACAACAGTTTAGCAAAAATAAATAACAATTTTTATATTCCAATAGCATATAAAATAACGGATTCAAAAAAATCTAATATTGGATATATTATTTTATATGCTGACATTTCAGAGAAAATTTCTGAACTAAAAGAATATCTTTTATTGCTTTTGGAAAACTCGTTGCTAGAACAAAATGCAAGCAGCCAAAACTCATCAAAATACTTTAATGTATACATAATAAACGGAAATGGAGATGCATTTGGAGGAAAAGATGAGGTTTTGAAAAACATAAAGCACATATTTGGTTTTAACACAAAAACATTAACTCAAATATTAAACGCATTATCTCAAGGAAAAGCAAATTACAATACAAGCAATTCAAATGAAATAATTTCCTTAGCAAGGATTGCATCATCGAATTGGTACCTAGGAATAAAAATAGATTATAACAACATATTCTCAAAAGAATTTAAAAATATGAGAGTGGTTTCGCTTAGCATTATATTTATTCTGGTAATAATTTTTATATTAATAATGATATCAACCATAAAAACTTTAATAATCTCAAAAATAGATAAACTTAATGTTGTAATTCCAAAAGTTAAAAACGGTGACTTAACATTTAAAATCGAATCAAAAGGCAAAGATTCAATAAGCTCAACGATAAATCTTTTTGGTCATTTTATTGAAAATCTAAAAAATGTAATCAATTCACTACAAGAGCGAGTAAGGCTGTTAAAAGAAAATGGGGATCATTTATTTAGTGAAATAAACAAAACCCACAATACAATAAAAAATTCAAATCAATACATAGAAAAAACACAAGAAGAAGTAGAAAAACAAGTAGAATTCATATCTAACACAACAAACGTAATTGAAAGTCTTTCAAAAAATATTTCATCTCTTGACAACTCAATTGAAACTCAAGCCGCAAGCGTTGAACAATCCTCATCAGCTATTGAAGAAATGATAGGAGGAATACAATCAATAACAGAAATAACTCAAAAAGCTGCAAAAAGCACAGAAGAGCTAAAAAGATTCTCTGATGATGGACGAAAAAAACAAGAAGAAGTTATTACTCAAATCAAAGAGATTTTCAAAAACTCAACAAGATTACAAGAAGCAAACTCTTTAATTTCATCTATAGCTAGTCAAACCAATCTGCTCTCAATGAACGCTGCAATTGAAGCATCTCATGCTGGTGAAGCTGGAAAAGGATTTGCTATTGTTGCAGAAGAAATAAAAGACCTAGCAGAACAAGTAACATCACAATCAGAATCTGTTGCATCATCAATTAACGAAATAATGGATTCAATAACCAAAACTGTAAACACTTCTGAATTAACAAATAAAGCTTTCAACCAAATATTTGATTCAATCAATCTAGTTGTTCAAGTAATAGAAGAAATAAATCATACAATGCAAGAGCAATCAATAGGTAGCCAAGAAATTTTAAAGGCTTTAAATACAATGCGAGAAATAACATATGAAGTAAAAATTGGCTCGAATGATATGTTTAGAGGCAACAAAAAAATCATTAGCACTGTTAAATTATTAGGAGAAATTAATATTACGGTCTCAAACTCAATGAAAGGTTTAAAAGAAGAGATTAATAAATTAGTAGAAGCAATTGAGCGCATTAAGGTTTTAGGAACTACAAACTCAAGTCATATTTCTGGAATTAATGAAAGTACAAATCAATTTAAAACCAAATAAAATAGATAAAAAGGAAATAATATGCAAAAAAAGACATTTTATAACACTGAAAAATATCTTAAAAGTCATTTAATGTTATTTCCTATTTTTGCTTACACAAAAAACTTTTTAGATGCTAGCATCATATCTATCTGGATTTCACTATGCATTATATTTCCTGCCTTAATAATCAATCAAATAGAATTAAAAAAACATAAAAGTCATATATTAGGAATATACCTATTAATAATAGGAATTTTTACTAGTTTAACTTACTTATTCATGCTTTATTTAACGCCAACTTTATACAAAGAGTTCAAATTTTCAATACCTATTTTAATAGCCATAATAATATCATTCCATAAAAATGAGCCTTTTAAAATCCTAAAAAATCCATCAATGGTAATTCAATATTCTAAAATTCCAATTTCAATTTTTATTGTTCTAAGCTCAGCAATTTCACTTATTAGGGAAATATTAAACACAGGAAGTTTAAAACTTTTTAACAAAGAAGTGTTTATAATAGAAGGGCTTATAAATACAAAAATGGCAGCCCATAGCTCAAACATTTTTATTGTGACGTCTTTAATTTTCCTATTAATAAATATATTAACAAGTGTTAAAGAAGAAAAAAATGAATAAAAGTGTTAAAAAAAATATTAAAGACGAAATCAGCATTATAGTTGCCAATCTAGCATTATCAAAAAACATAAAGCTAGATAAAATCAATATAAATATTCAAAAACCTCCCAAAAGTGACCTAGGAGATATTTCCATATTAATATTTGAACTTAGCAAAACCTTGAAACTTCCTATTTCAACTATCTCTGAAGAAATAATAAAAGCCCTTAAAGCTAAATACGAAATTAAAGCTATGGGACCTTACTTAAATATTAAAATTCCTAGAAAAGAATATATGAACAATACAATACAAATGATAAATACCCAAAAAGATGCCTATGGAACAAGTAAATATCTAGACAATAAAAAAATAATATTAGAATTTTCATCGCCAAATACAAACAAACCGCTACATGTGGGACATCTTAGAAATGACGCAATAGGAGAAAGTCTGTCAAGAATATTAAAAGCTGTAGGGGCAAAAATTACAAAAATAAACTTAATAAACGATCGCGGAGTTCATATCTGCAAATCAATGCTTGCATACAAAAAATTTGGAAACGAAATTACCCCAGAAAAAGCTTTTAAAAAAGGAGACCATTTAATTGGCGATTTTTATGTTAAATACAACAAATACTCACAAGAAAATGAAAATGCTGAAAAAGAAATTCAGGACCTCCTTTTAAAATGGGAGCAAAAAGATGCAAGCACAATTGAACTTTGGAAAAAGCTAAATAAATGGGCAATTGAAGGAATAAAAGAAACATACAAAATTACGAACACCTCATTTGATAAAATATACCTTGAAAGTGAAATTTTTGAAATTGGAAAAAATGTCGTATTAAAAGGACTTGAAAAAGGATTTTGCTATAAACGAGAAGATGACGCAATATGCATTGATTTACCCCTAGATTCGGATGAAAAAGCAGAAACTAAAGTAAGGCAAAAAGTACTAATAAGATCAAACGGAACATCTATCTATCTTACCCAAGATTTAGGAAATATAGCGATTAGAACAGAAGAATTTAATTTCGAAGAAATGATTTATGTGGTTGGAAGTGAACAAATTCAGCACTTCAAAAGTTTATTTTTTGTATCAGAAAAATTAGGAATCTCTAAAAATAAAAAACTTATTCATTTGTCACATGGAATGGTCAATCTTGTTGATGGCAAAATGAAGTCAAGAGAAGGCAATGTAATTGACGGAGATAATCTAATCTCAGACTTAATGGAATTAATAATTCCTGAAATTACACAAAAAATTGAGAATAAGAAGAATATTGAGAAAAATGCTTTAAATATTGCACTAGGAGCAATTCATTATTATCTGCTAAAATCGGCTGTACATAAAGATATTGTATTTAATAAAAAAGAAAGTCTATCTTTTACAGGAAATTCTGGACCATATATTCAATATGTCGGAGCAAGAATTAATAGTATTCTTGAAAAATACAATTCACTTTCTATTCCCATAGTGGAAAAAATTAATTTTGAACTTTTAAGACATGAAAAAGAGTGGGAAATTATTAAAATAATATCAGAATTAGAAGAAAACATAATCAAGGCAGCAAAAGACTTAAACCCCGCAATACTTGCAAGCTATTCATACTCACTTGCAAAGCATTTTAGCGCATATTATCAAGAAGTTAAAGTAATAGATATAAACAATCCTGATTTAACAGTCGCAAGAATTGAATTTTTAAAAGCTATATTACAAACAATAAAAAATTGCATGTACCTACTAAATATTCCTTATATGTTAAAAATGTAGACAAGAAAATTCTACAAAATTTTCTTGTCTAATATCCATTTAAATCTAAATCACTTTTACTAAAAATTAATTTTATTTTATCTTCATACTTTTGAGATACATAATATCTTTTTAGCTTAAGAGTATTGGTAAGCTCTTCCCCAATTGAAAAAGAATCCTGAAGCAAAACAAAGCCTACTATTTTTTCAAAATTTTTAAAACCTAATTTGGTATTAATAGTATCTGAAATATGCTTAGAATAAAGTTTATTAACATCCTCATTAACTAATAAATCATTCCTAGAGGAAAAAGAAATTCCACTAGAATTTGCCCACTTTTCAAGATTATCAAAATTGGGCACAATAACAGCTCCTAAAAATTTTTGATCTTGACCAACAATCATAATATTTTCAATAAATAAAGATTTACCCAAAACTCTCTCAAGGGGCTCAGGTTCAATATTTTCTCCTCCCCTGAGAACAATTGTATCTTTACTTCTACCAACAATTGAAATTTCATTATTAATTGTTAATCTAACTAAGTCTCCAGTATTAAGCCAACCATCTTCTGTTAAAACTTCGCTTGTTTTGACTTTATCCTTGAAATAACCGCTCATTATTTGTGGTGACCTTACCCAAAGCTCGCCTTTTTCTCCATAAGGCAAAACTTTCCCATCAACTCCAACTACTTTGTACTCAACATCCGGCAAAATGGGTCCTACAGTTCTTGCTACGGGAGCTTTAAGGCGCCTAACGCTCAAAATAGGACCCGTTTCAGTAAGACCATAACCTTCAAGAACTTTAATTCCCACAGCCTTGAAAAAATAATCAACATAATCAACCAATGCTCCACCACCAGAAACTCCAAATTCAAAATTTCGCCCAAGAGCATTTTTTATTTTTTTAAATACCAAAATATCACCTAATAATTTAACAGGAAAAATCAAAATAATCCCAACAAATAAAAATAACTTTGAAAAAATCGAAATAAACAAATTGGGTTTTTTATAAACAGGTGAAAACCCTAAAAATTTTTCCTTAAGCTTCGCATAAACAATTCCAATTTTTAAAAACCCTCCAAACACAAGCTTCTTAATCAAAGATTCTGATACCTTTTTAATAATGCCTATTCTTATACCTTCCCAAATTCTAGGTACAGAAATAATCATTTGGGGATTTAAAATTAAAAAATCTTTTAACAAAACAGGACCTATAGGCTTTGAATATGCAATTGCTATACCCTTTAAAGCAACTATATATTCACAAGCTCTCTCAAAAGAATGCCAAAGGGGAAGAATAGAAATCATTATCTTGCCCGGCTTGAGCGTTGGAAGATAATCATAAAGTCTGTCTAATTGAAAAATGAAAGATTCATGCCTCAATATTACTCCTTTTGGCATACCTGTTGTACCAGAAGTATATATTATAGTTGCAATATCTTTTAAAGAACCTTTTTCAATTTCCATATCAAATGATTTTGGATTAACTCTTAAATGCTCGGCTCCAAGTTCTAATAATTTTTTATAAGAAAATATAGTAATGTTTCCCATCTTTTCTTCATAAGATTTATCATCATCAATAACAACAATGCACCTTACCAATCTAAGCTCATGTTTTTTGGATAAAACTTTTTGGAGTTGTTTATTGTTTTCAACAAAAATAAAAGTAGATTCAGAATGGTTAATAATATAAGTTAATTCATCCTCAGAAGAATCATTTCCTCTAGGAACATCAACACAGCCTAACCCTAAAGTAGCAATGTCAATTATTATCCACTCTCTTCTAGAATCAGAAATAATTACAACCTTTTCTCCCCTTTTAATGCCATAATGCAAAAGCCCAGAAGCCACTCTTTTTACTTCATTCCAAAAGTCGGCATATATTTGCTTTTTAAAACTTTTAGAATCCCCTTCTTTATATATAAAAATATCAAGCTCGCTATAAAGAGCTATCACCTCTTTAAAACGCTTGGGCACAGTATCTCTCATAAATCCCCCTCAAATCAATTTAAAATTAACTTAAAATAAGTAACAGGCCACTAACAATAATATTATAAAAACTATGTATAAAAATCACATAATATACATTTTTATACCTTAAATAGATAAAAGCAAAAAATATCCCTAATATAAATGTAACCAAAAATCCTAAAATTCCATAATATAAATGCCCATAAGCAAAAAAAATACTACTGAGGAAACCCGTAACTATAATAGGAAATCTCATTTGTATAAGCTTGGTAATAACAAAAGCCCTGTAAAACAACTCTTCAAAAGCTCCTGTAAAAAAAGAGGTAAAAGTCATTAAAAACAATGCTGTTTTACTGCTAATTTTCCAATTAAATCCAACATTGTTTTGAAAATAATAGGCAAATGCCGATTCTGACAACAGATATTCAAGTAAAAAAGCTATTAAAAAAATAAATACCATTGCAATCAACATTGTTTTAATAAAAATTAAAACAGATTCCCAAACAAAAATAAATTTAAATTTAGGAAAAAAAAATTCTACTCTAAAATCATCATAAGAACTGGTAAGTTTAAAAAAATAAATTATAAAAATAATTAAAAAAGATCTTGAAATCCAAAAATAATAATGATTTTCATTAACATTCCAAAATTCTGAATCGACATTTCCAAAAGGAGATGCAAGATGAATAACAATATAAACCAAAAAAAGATCAAGCAAAGCCAGCTTGAATGGATATTGATTTTTTAACAATTGCATAAAACATTGTAATTAAATAATTATTAATTGTCAATAAATGATTATTGATTGATTAATTAAAACAAATTAAAATTTAAAGAATAATTATTTATAAATAAAAAATGAAAACATTGTAAATGATTTTAATATTTTTACTAATTTCACTTAATTTATCAATTCAATATTATTTAAAGCTCAATTTGATTTACTTTAACACAATACTAACATTATTTTTTGCAATAAAAAATAACAAACACTTAGCACTTAGTTTTATTTTTTGTACAATATTACTATTAGGCTTTCAAGCTCGATTAAATTTTAAAACATTGGAAAAAAATACTTATCAAATAACAAACATTAAAAATTTTAAAAAAGATTCAAAAACCATTATCGAAGTAATTGATGCTAGCTCGAATACACAGAAATTCAAATTCAAAAATATTGAAAATATTTACAAAATCGGAGATACTATAAAACTTGAAAGCCAAAAAATAAAACTTATTAAAAGACCCTTTTTTGCCAAACTTAGAGAAAAATATAAAAACACTTTAAATATTTTTTTTACCACATTAAATCCTAGTTATTCCCATTTTTCAAAAACAATAATTTTGAATATCAAATCAGAAATAACAAAATATGAAAAAACATTATTTCAAAATGCAGGGATTGCCCACATTTTGGTAGTATCTGGACTACATTTTTATCTAATAAGTTTAATAAGCTATTATTTACTTTTAATAATCACAAATGAAAAATTAAAATACTTAATACTAAGCATAATTTTATTAAATTATCTAATATTAACTGGATTTACACCTTCAACACTAAGAGCATTTATAATGACAGAATCTCTTATAATGTACAAACTAATTTACGGAAAGATTAATTTAATAAGCTGTATATCTATTAGTTTTATAATAAATGCTATTGCATTCCCCGAAACACTAAGTTCAATAGGATTTCAACTCTCCTATCTTGCAACAATAGGAATATCAGCATCCGTTTATCTAAAAAATAGATACAATCTTAAAAGACTAACATCATCAATGCTCACAACATTTTTTATTCAAATATTCACTTCACCAGTAATTTATTTTAACAATTTTGATCTTACACCAATCTCAATATTATCAAACTTA
Organism: [Borrelia] turdi; assembly: GCF_008828755.2. Classification (GTDB taxonomy): domain Bacteria; phylum Spirochaetota; class Spirochaetia; order Borreliales; family Borreliaceae; genus Borreliella; species Borreliella turdi. Next base: position 327,937 of record NZ_QBLM01000001.1, read on the forward strand.
ATAATTATTCCATTAATATTAATTTTCTTAGCAATAACAATATTAAGCTTAATAACTTATTTTTCAAGCTTAAATTTATTTTTTCTCTTTGACCTTATAAACGCCTATATATTCCAAACAATAAAAATTACAGCAACATTTTTTAGCACATTCTTTATAGTCAAGCATCAACAAATACCTATATTTTTAATATTAAGCATCCTACTTATAGCTTACATTATTTATAATAACGAAACTAAAAAAAATCAAAATAATTAAAAAATAGGTGCAAATATAAAGAATAATATGCTACTATCTCTTTTATCTATGAAAATCAACTATAATAGTATAATTAGCATAAAACAAACATTAAAAGAAAGAAAAATAGCTCCAAGAAAACTGTGGGGACAAAATTATCTAATCAATGAAAGCATAAGACAAAAAATAATAGAAAGCTTAGATATAAAAGAAAATGAAAAAATCTGGGAAATTGGTCCTGGCCTTGGCGCAATGACTGATATTTTATTAAAAAAAACTAATCTTTTAACCGTATTTGAAATTGACCTAAAATATTCAGAAATATTAAATGAAAAATTTGGAAAATTAAAAAACTTTAAATTGATAAAAGGTGACTTTTTAAAAAAATACAAAAACGAAAATAAAAACATTGATAAAATATTTTCAAATTTACCATACAATATTGCATCAAAAGTAATATCTAAACTAATTGAAGAAAATTTTTTAAAAGAAATGGTATTCACAGTACAAAAAGAATTGGCCGACAGAATAATTGCAAAAATAAATAGCAAAAACTACTCTTCATTTACAGTCTTAGTACAATCACACTTTACAGTAATTAAAATAGTAGACATAGGAGAAAACAATTTTTATCCTGCACCTAAAGTTAAATCCACAACGCTAAAATTAATTCCTAAAAAAAATAATATAAAAGACTTCAAAAAATTCAACAAATTGATTAGGACTGTATTCTCAAGCAGAAGAAAGAAATTAAAAAACACCATTATTAATTTCATCGCAAATAAAGCTACTTTAAGAGAAAATTTTTTAAAAGAATATTTAGACAAAAGGCCTGAAAACATTTCTGTTGAAGAATTTATACAGATTTCCAATACTTTAACTGATTATCATTAAAGCACTTGCAAATACAATTTCATCAACAGAACAACCTCTTGAAAGATCACTAATGGGTTTAGAAAAACCTTGTAAAAAGGGCCCATAGGCCTTAGCAAAAGCAAATCTCTCTACTAATTTATAACCAATATTCCCAGCATCTAAATTAGGAAATATTAAAACATTAGCAGAACCTGCTACTAAAGATTCTTTGCATTTTTTTTCTGCAACATTTTTAATTATAGCTGAATCAAGTTGAAGCTCTCCATCAATAAGCAAGTCATTCTCTTTATTCTTCACAATATTTAAAGCATTCTTTACCTTTTCAGTTTCTTTAGCATTAGAAGATCCTTTTGTTGAAAAGCTCAAAAGAGCAACCTTGGGCTTTGCATCTAAAATATCTTTAAAAGATTTAGCACTTTGTAATGCAATTTCTGCAAGCTCTAAAGAATTGGGATTGACCACTACAGAACAGTCTGCAAAAAATAAAATTCCATTATATCCAAAACAAAAATTAACGTTACCAGCAACATTCAAAGTATCCATAATCATAAAAGATGATATAATCTTAACACCATCCAACTTAGGAATTATTCTCAATGCATTAGACAAAACCTTAGCAGAAGTTGAAATAGCCCCACAAACACAAGACTTGACATAGCCAAGCCTTACCATAAGCATAGCAAAAGTAATTTCATCTAAAACTTGAGTTTTTAAACTTTGCTTCGTAGCGCCTTTTGTCTTTAACAAACTCCAATATTCATCCAAATACATTTCAATATCTGGGAAATAATTAGGATCAACAACTTCTATTCTTTCTAAAATATTATTACAATTAGAAAATTCTTTTAAAGAATTAATAACAGGATCTTTTTTACCTATCAAAATAATTGAATTCGCAAGATTTTTTTGCAAAACAATAACAGCCGCCTTCAAAACTCTAGAATCACTGCTTTCGGGAAAAACTACACTGGCCTTAAGCTTATTCTCTTTTACAAATACTTTCGCCTTCTTAAAAATATAATCTTTTAAACAAAACACTTTATAAAAAGAATACAATGCAAATTAAGAAATGCATAAAAAAACATTTTTATGCATTTCTTAAAGAATTCTTAAAATTTCTTGTACAACTTTAGCTGAATTAAAAGCGGCTAATTTTAAAAATTTACTATATTCAACTTCATTTGCTTTTTTATTTACAATGTCAGATATAGACCTAATAACTATAAAAGGTATATTAAACATATGAGAAACATGTCCTATTGCTGCACCTTCCATCTCAACAGCTATTACATCTTTAAAGTTTCCCATAATCTTGTTAATATAAGTCGGGTCAATAAACTGATCGCCTGTTAATATTAATCCTGAATATGAATTAGAACCTCCAACCTTTGATTTAATGGCCTCTTTGGCCTTATTAACTAAATTTTTATTGGCACTAAATTTTTGGGGTAATCCCGTAAGCTGCCCCATCTTGTATCCAAATCTAGTTAAATCAACATCATGATATGCAACCTCTGAAGACACTACCACATCTCCTACTTTAATATCCTTGTATTTATCACTAATAACACCACCAGCAACTCCAGAATTAATTACATGACTTATATTGTATTTTGACAAAATATAGCTAGTCCACACACCTGCATTAACCTTACCAACTCCACAAAGAATAGTTATAACATTACGATTAGACAACTTCCCCTTTACAATCTTTTTATTAAGACCATACTCCTTAAGCAATATTTCTTCCTTATTAGACATAAGCTTAGTTATCTGCTCAAGCTCAGAATCTATCGCAGTTACTATTAAAACACTGCTATTTTTAGAAAAAGCAACATAGCCGTTTGAAAAAACTAACAAAAAAAGCAAAAATTTTATTAAAAAATTGTTCATAAAATCATACTCCTTATAGTAAAAAAATATATTATATTACTATTTTACAAAATAAAAAATTAAAACTAAGTTACTTTTGAAATAATTTTTGCAAAAGATATTGAAAAAAAATATCCTATCCGTATTACAATATTAATAGCTTAAACAAAAAGGGGAAAACTAAATGAAAAAAATGAATCTGGTTACAGCTGCTCTACCCTATGTTAACAACATTCCTCATCTTGGAAATTTAGTGCAAGTATTGTCAGCCGATGCTTTTGCAAGATATTCTAAAATGTCAGGAATTGAAACTCTTTATGTCTGCGGAACAGATGAATATGGAACAGCCACAGAAACCAAAGCCTTAATTGAAAAAACTACCCCTTTAGAACTTTGCAATAAATATTATGAAATACATAAATCAATTTACAAATGGTTTAATATTGAATTTGATATCTTTGGTCGCACAACCAACAAGCACCATCAAGAAATTGTACAAAATTTTTTCTTAAAATTAGAAAAAAATGGTTATATAAAAGAACGAGAAACTGAACAGTTTTTTTGTAACAAAGATTCAATATTCTTAGCTGATAGATATGTAATAGGAGAATGCCCAGAGTGTCAAAGCATAGCTAAAGGGGATCAGTGCGACAACTGTTCTAAGCTTTTAAATCCAATAGACCTAATAAATCCAAAATGCATAATTTGTAAAAACAAACCTATTTTAAAAAAAACAAACCATCTTTATATAGATCTTCCTAAAATAAAAACAAAACTTGAAAAATGGATAAAAAATTCGACTACTAATAAGAATTGGAATACCAATGCCCTTAAAATGACAAATGCTTTTTTAAGAGATGGTCTTAAAGAAAGAGCAATTACAAGAGATCTAAAATGGGGAATTCCTGTGCCTAAAAAAGGTTATGAGAATAAAGTATTTTATGTCTGGTTTGATGCTCCAATAGGATATATTTCAATTACTAAAAACATTGTAAAAAATTGGAAATCTTGGTGGAAAAATAATGAACAAGTAAATCTTGTACAATTTATTGGAAAAGACAATATATTGTTTCATACAATTATATTCCCTTGCATAGAAATTGGAAGTAAAGAAAATTGGACAATATTAAATCAGCTCTCATCAAGCGAGTACTTAAATTATGAAAATCTTAAATTTTCAAAATCAGAAGGAACAGGAATTTTTGGAAACGATGTTATTAGCACAGGAATCCCTTCTGATATTTGGCGATTCTACGTATATTATAACAGACCTGAAAAGTCTGATTTTCAATTTATGTGGCAAGATCTTATGGAAAGAGTAAATACAGAACTTATTGACAATTTTTCAAACCTTGTCAACAGAGTATTAACATTTCAAAAAAAATTCTTTGGAGATGCAATAGAAATAATAGAAATTCAAAATAAATTTTGGAAACGAATAACACCAAAATATAATAAAATACTAAATCTTTTTAAAAAAACAGAACTAAAATCTGCGCTCAAAGAAATACTTAAAATTTCAGCTCTTGGAAACAAGATATTTCAAGATAACGAACCGTGGAAAAAAAAAGACAACTCTCCACAAGAAACAAAAGAGCTAATCTCAAACTTAATATACCTAATCAGAGATTTATCTATTTTAATGATGCCATTTATTCCCGAAACAAGCAAAAAGATACAACAATTCTTTGGCAACAGTTATCAATTTTCTACAAAAATTCTTGGAACTAAATTGGGGATTAAAAAAATTGAATTCACAGAAATATTATTCAATAAACTAGAACAAAAAAAAATCAACAATTTAAAGCTAAAATATTCGGGGGAGAAATACATGGAAGAAAAAGAAACGCCAGAAAACTTATTTAGAGAAAAAGTGCTCTTAAGAGTCGTAAAAATAAATAAAATAGAAAGAAATCCTGAAGCTAAAAACTTATTCATATTAAAGCTAGATGACGGAACTAATGGAGAAAAACAAATAGTAAGTAGTCTTGAAGGGCATTATACAGAAGAAGAGCTTTTAGGAAAACATATAATAATAGTAGATAATTTAAAGCCTGCAAAATTTAGAGGAATAAAATCTGAAGGAATGTTAGTAGCTGCTGAGGATAAAAATAAAAATTTTAAAGTTATAATCGTAGAAGATTCAATCAAAAATCCTATTGCTGGAGAACGAATAATACTTGAAAACGATCAAAATAAAGATATTGCCTATCCACCTAAAATTAGCATAGATAAATTTTCAAAAGCTAATATAGTAACAGAAAGCGGAGAGCTTAAAATAAATGGAATAAACTTAATATTAGAACATTCTAAGAAAAAAATATTGTCCAAAGATATTCCAAACGGAATAGTTTGCTAAGAGTTACTAATGACTATTAAAAAAATAAAAATAAAAGAAATGGAAGAAAATTATCTTCAAAGCGAATTGTGGGCATTAATAAAAACAACAAAAAACAGAAATTGGAAAGCCATAGCATTTGAAAGTGATATTCTTGGTAAAATCGTTGTAATGCAAAGAAGACTATTTAAAATTTTTTATTTGGCATACATTCCACATCCAGAATTCTCAAACAAAACTCTTGAGAACATTAATATTGAGGAAATCAGCAAAAATATTAAAGAATTTAGCATAAAAATAAAACCTTACTTAAATAAAAATACAATTTTTTTAAGATTCGATTTAATGTATTACTATCAAAGAACACTGAATGACAAATACTGTCCACTAAAAATTAAAATCAAATATCTAAAAAAATCATTTGATGACATACAGCCTTCAAACACAACAATATTAAACTTAAATAATTCTCTTGAAAATATTTTGCTTAACATGAAAAAAAAAACAAGATACAATATAAAGCTCAGCACAAAAAAAAATTTAAATATAATAATAGATGATAAATTTAAACATCTAAATGCATTTTACAATCTTTACAAAGAAACTAGCAAAAGAGATAAATTTACTATCCATTCAGAAGAATATATACAAAACCTAATTGAAATATTCAAACAAGACAAAAATGCTCAAATAAAATTAATAATTGCATTTTATAACAACATAATTGTTTCTGGCATAATAATAGGGATTTATAAGAAAAAAGCAGTATATCTTTATGGGGCTTCCAGCAGAAAATATAGAAATTTAATGCCCAATTATGCAGTTCAATTTAAAGCAATACAAACTTTAAAAAAATTAGGAATAAAAGAATATGATTTTTTAGGAATCCCCCCAATTGCAAATAAAAAACATCCTTTATCTGGTCTTTTTGGTTTTAAAACAGGATTTGGAGGAAATATTATTCACAGAATTGGCTGTTATGATTTTACTTACAAAAATTTTATTTACAAGATTTATGCAAATCTTGAAAAACTCAGATACTTTTATTACAAAATAATAAGAAAAAAAATTTAACCAAGCATATTGACTAAATTTTTGAATTGTAAGCCTCTATCAAACTCATTATTAAAAAGCTCAAAAGAAGCGCTAGCGGGAGAAAATAACACAATGTCACCTGGAGTTGAAATATTGAGAGAATAATTTACTGCATCTCTTAAAGAATCAAATACAAAATATGGTATGTTACTTTTTTCTAAAATCTTAATAATTTTTACAGTTGCACTACCTTTTATCAAAATCCAAGTTTTCACAAGATTTATGATATTATAAAAACTTAAAAAATTAAGTTCTTTATCAGTTCCTCCAACAATTAAGTTAATACAATTATCATTTGTTTTTAAGCTTTTAACAGATAAAACTGTAGAATCAGGAATAGTTGAAGCTGTATCATTATAAAACATTACATTTTGAACTATTTTAACAAACTCTAATCTATGCTCAATGCCTTTAAAATTATTTAAAATATGAAACGTATGATTAAGATCCATATTTAAATAATAAGAAACAAAAAAAGCAATAAGCTTAAAGATCATAAAAACAAACGGTGACTCAGAAAAACTTCCAATTAAGTTATCATTAAAATATACTTTGCCCTTATTACAATAAAAAATATCTCGATCAAAATTACAAGGATTAAATTCAGAAAATAAAATAACTTTGGCTTTTGATTCAAATTTTGAAAAATATTTGTAATAGGCCTTATCCTGAATAATCACAATTCCTGAAGTTTGATTTACAAAAATTTTTGACTTATCAATAATATAGTCATCAAAATTTAAATAATAGTTTTGATGATCGTTATAAATATTTGTAATAATACTAAGAATAGGATTAAAATTCTCTAAAGATTGCAACTGCCAAGAAGAAAGCTCTAAAATTAAAGGAGATAGTCCATCAAGTTGATCAAAAAAGCTCAAAGGAGATACACCAATATTTCCCCCAAGTTTTACCTTTGAATATTTTTTTTTCAAAACCTGATACAAAAGAGACACAAGGGTCGATTTACCTTTAGTACCTGTTACTGCTATTATGGGGTTCTTGTTGAACATTAAAAATAAGCTAATATCTGTTTCAACTCGTTTTGCAAACTTTAAATATTTATTATTGGGTTTAACGCCAGGATTTTTAACAACAATATCAGCTTTTTTAAAATCATTTATATCGTGCTTACCTAAAACATACCGAATTTGATCATCAAACTCTCTTAAAGAATTAATACTTAAGGCTAATTCTGCCTCACTTTTAAGATCAGTAATTACTAACTTTGCCCCATGCTTTAATAAAAATCTAGAAAGAGCTACTCCTCCTCCATTAAGACCTAATCCCATGATTAAAAAATTTAAATTTCTAATTTCGTCTAAACGCACAATAAGATTATATCAAACCCACCAGCTTGTTTTAACAGATTTAATCCACCTTTCACTATAAAAATAAGGAAGTGAAATGGCAAGTTTGATTGCATCCTCAAGAGCTGGAATAAAAACAACAATTTCAAAAGGCAAATTTGTATAATTTGCTAAAAAAAAAGCAATGGGAATAGTATAAATAAATGTTACAGAACCTTCCATAATAGCACCAAAGCTTGGAGATGCTCCCGCACGAAAAAATCCAAAAAGATACTGAAAAGCAAGTGCCATAAAAAAAGCAGAAATAGAAGAATACCTTAAAATAATTCCTATAAGGTGCGAATATTTTAATGTATAAAAAATATAAGGAGCAAAAAATGAAAACACAAATAATACAAAAGATGTTAAAAAAGCAAGTTTAAAGCCGATTTTACCTAAATAGATTGCAACTTTCATGACTTCTTTTTTACTATTATGCATTTCATAGCCCATCATAATATTTAAAGAAATACAAAAAGAATTTATTATATTAAAGATAATAAAATAAACAGAAAAAGATATACTGTAAGCAGCATATTTATGAACATCAATTCCTATAAAAATTGATGTCAATACAAGATAGCCAAAAAACCAAATAAAATCATTTAAAAGGATTGGAATAAAAAATTTAATTAACTGAATAAACGACTTAATATTTACATTTAAATCTTCAAGCTTAAGGTTTAAAATTGAATTTTTGTTAAACACTGTATAAATAAGATATATAATAAGCTCTAAGCTACGAATAACTGTTGTTGCAATAGCAGCTCCAACTACCCCCATATGAAAAACAAAAATAAAAATATAATTTAATATTAGATTTAAAAGCACTGAAAAAACAGAAATGTAAACTTGAAATTTAACAATTTCAACAACTTTAAGAGCATTAGCAACAAGTCCTTTTATGATTGCAAATACGAAAGAAAAAATAGCTATGTTTAAATAAATAGCTCCATAATAAACTGCCTGCACATCATTAGAAATTAATCTAAGTAAAAAAAAAGGATTCACTCTAGAAATCAATATAAATGGAAAAGAAAATAAAATAATAATTAATATACTAATAAAAAATGTATTTCTAAAACTCTTAAAATCGCCTCGATTGTATTGCCTTGTGGCAATTATATTATAAGCTCCTACCATGGCAAACCCAATAGTAACAAAAAGTTCGAAAAATTTATTTGCAAGAGAAACTCCTGCAACAGGATAGTCGCCAATATATGCAACCATAGCATTATCTGTAAGAGAAATAAAATTAAATAAAAAAAACTCAATAGCAGTCGGAATTGCAATTTTTAAAAGATTTTTATAAATTTTATCTTTTTTAACCACACTCAATGAATACATAAATTTCTCCAAATAAAAATCAAGATTTTTGCAAAGAAACTACTAAAATACTACGATAAAACAAAAGGAATTGCTTTTAAAGCAATATAATCTTAATGAATTCTAGAATTCATTAAGATTATTAAAATTTTTATTAACGCCAAATATATCATGCTATCCCATAATCAATCAAGCTCTTCATAATCAATCTCCCGTATCCAATCATCGTGAAAAAATTCAATTATAATAAATACGTTTTTAATGATCTCTTCTGCATTTACAATAAAAACCACTATTGGTAAACTTAAATTTGTATAAAACACTAATAAATAAGCAACTGGAAGCGTATAAAAAACAATTACTCCTGATTCAATAAAAAAACAAACATTTGGTATACCACTAGCCCTAAAAACTCCAACAAGAACTTGCGCCGTAAAAGCTTTAAAAACTACACTGCTTGCAAAAACATAAATAAACACACTAACAAGTTTAGGAGAATTTAAATTACTAAAAATATAAGGTGCAAAACTCGATATTCCAATAAGTAAAATAACTACAAAAATGCCTAAAAGAAAGCCTACAAAAGATAAAAAAAATCCAACCGACCTAACATGTTTCTTATCATAAATCATTAAATGCCCAATAACAACACCTGTTGCAAGTCCCATGCCATGAAGCAATACAAAACAAATGTCAAAAAGATTTGACGCAACAGCAAATGAAGCATATTCAATGCTCCCAACACGAGCATAAAATGCATGCAAAATAGTTATGCTCAAGACCCAAAAAATCTCATGAGATAAAACAGGTATAATTAGTTTCAAATTAGCTCTAGCAACTATCTTTGAAACAAAAAAATCGCTAAACTTAATCCGATAATATGAATCATTACTTAAAAGGCTATATAAAAAGTAAAAAACAAACTCAACAATCCTAGCAAGCACAGTGGCATATGCAGCACCTTTTATTCCCATGCTCAAACCAAAAATAAAAATATAATTAAAAACAATATTTATTAAAACAACAATAGAAGTAACATATAAAGGTATTTTTACCTCTTTAGCACTTTTAAACCCCATAGCTGATAAAAAAGAATATGCCATTAATAAATAAGACCATGAAATAATTTTTAAATACTCTGATCCAAAATTTAAAGAACTCTGATTATCTGTAAATAGTTTGATAATGTTTTTTGGGAAAAAAAATGAAAATATAAAAAAAATTATTCCCACTGTAGTTCCAATTGATAACATATAGGCAAAAGATTGTCTTATTTGAAGAAGCTTCTTTTTTGCAATTGCTTGAGACACATAAGCGCTTAAAGCTGTACCAAGTCCAAACACAATAATAAAAAAAAGAAAAGTTACTCTATTTGCTAAAGAAACTCCTGTAACGTGAAAAGAACCTAAATAAGAGATCATAAAATTATCAAAAAAAGTTACCATTTGAAATAAAAGCGATTCAAAAGCCGTAGGAATAGCTATAATAAATAGCTCTTTTATTATCTGATCATAATTTTTAAACTTTTTGATCATATTCCCTGTACAAACTCCCCTTTATTTATTTCTTTTAACTAAATTTAACCCAATCTAGAATATACATATACACACAATTAAATAATTAGAATTAATTATTTAATTATACTAAAATATACTATAATTAAATATTATGAAATCAATTTATGTTTTATTGCTTCTATTTATTAACCTATCCTTGTTCACCAACGGCATTTCAAAAAAAGACTTAAAAATATTATTAGAGATTACCAAAACAATGAATGAACAGTGTAAAAACTTTATTGAAAAAAATCCCATTCGGTTCTTAAAAGAAATAAAGCCTTTAGTAGATGCAGAAAAAAACAACCTCTTAACTCTAATAAATAAAAAAATACCAATTCCTGTAGATTATAAAGTATCTGATCTGGTAAATGTTAATGATTTTAAAGATCTTAAGAATCTTGGGAAAAAAACTCTTCAAGTAAGAAGAATCTTAATTAAAGATTTAATTCAACTAATAACAGATGCAAAAAAAAATGGAATTGAAATTAAAATCAAATCCGCTTATAGAACTCGAGAATACCAAAAATTTTTATTTGATTACAATGTAAAAACTTATGGCAAAAAAGTTGCAGAAACTCAATCAGCAATTCCAGGTCATTCTCAACATCATATGGGAACAGCAATAGATTTTATAAATCTAGATGATAATTTGCTAAACACAAAAGAAGGAAAATGGCTTTACGAAAATTCTTTAAAATATGGATTTTCTCTTTCCTACCCAAAAGGATCCGAAATAGAAACTGGATATAAAGCAGAGCCTTGGCACTACTTATACATAGGCCCTAAGCCATGCTTTATTCAGAAAAAATATTTCAATAATCTACAATATAAGCTTCTTGAATTCTGGAATCATAACAAAACAAATCTTATTAACTTAATTGAAAAGTACACAAACTAAATACTTCTTCCGACATTCAAATAAGAACAAAAAAGATTGTCTAGCAAGTCAATATCAAACTTATCGTAAGCAGAATTATCATGAAAAAATAAGTTGAGCTCTTCTCGAATCAAGACTATGATATCTCTATCATCAACAAAATTAGCTATTTTTAATTTTAAATATCCTGCTTGCTCAAGCCCAAATAAATTGCCAGGCCCTCTTAACCTTAAATCTTCTTCTGCTATTTTAAATCCATCCAAATTTTCTTTTATGGTTTTCAATCGAAATTTTCCAGTACTTGTTAAAGGCTCTTTATAAAGTAAAAAGAAAAAAGATTGTAAATTACTTCTACCAATACGGCCTCTAATTTGATGCAAGGTAGAAAGCCCAAAACGCTCAGCATGCTCTACCACCATACAAGTTGCATTTGGACAATCAATTCCAACCTCAATAACGCTAGTAGCCACCAAAATATCTACTTTTTTAGAATAAAAATTTTTCATAATTTCTTCTTTTAAATCAGATGGTAACTTAGAATGAAGCATCTCAACAACATATTCGCTAAATACTTCCTTCAATTTTAAATACATATTATTAACATCTTTTAATTCAAATTTTTCCGAAGATGAAATTAATGGATAAACAAAATAAACCTGATGACCCTTTAAAAGCTCTTTTCTTAAAAACTCATAAACTTTATCTTCATTACCATGTTTTGCTAAATAGGTAGTAATAGGCAAACGCCCCTTAGGCAAGGTTCTAATAAACGAAACTTCAAGATCGCCAAAAAGTGTTAACGCAAAGCTTCTAGGAATAGGTGTTGCAGACATTAGAAGCATATCTACCCCTTCTCCTTTATTTTTAAGTTCTTCTCTTTGAGCAACTCCAAATTTATGCTGCTCGTCAATGATAACATATGCTAATTTTTTAAATTCTGTACTTTCGTAAAAAATAGAATGTGTTCCAACTATTAAACCAGAAGTTCCACTTTTAATATTTTCCAGCGCTTGTTCCTTATCTCTTTTTTTTAAACTACCGGTTAAAAGAGTCACTGAAACGTTAAAAGACGACAATATGTTGGATAAATTATCATAATGTTGACGAGCCAAAAGATCGGTAGGAGCCATAAACGCCACCTGATATCCAGCTTCAATTAACGGAAGCCCTGAAAGCAAGGCAACAAGAGTTTTGCCACTTCCAACATCACCTTGAAGCAATCTATTCATTGGCCTAGAAGAGCTAAGATCTGAGAATATCTCATCAACAGAAATTTTTTGATCTTCTGTAAGTTCAAAAGGCAGACTCGAAACAACTCTCTCAAGTAAATCTCTTGATAAATGCTTTTTTTCTCGGAAAAGAACCTTAGAAGATCTATACCTTGAAAAAAACTGAAGCAAGAAAATTTCTCTGTGAATTAAAGTTTTTTTTGCCTTTTCAAGCATTTCTAATGAACTTGGAAAATGAATCTCTTTTAAAGCATCACCCAAAGACAGTAAAGAATACTTTTCCATTAAAAATTTAGGAATATCTGTTTGCCCAAACTTTAAAAAATATTCAAGAGCTTCCTTTACATATAACGAAATCTTCTTTGATGTTAATCCTTCTGTCAAAGAATAAACTGGAAAAATTTTTTTAAACCTTTCAGGATTATCACTAAAAACCTCACTGTCAAAATTAGAACAACTCCATAAACCACTATAATCGTTATAAGTAAATTTAGAATAAATATAGAATTTTTTATCTATTTTAAAAACATTCTCTAAAAAAGCTCTATTGAAAAGTAAAATTTCGAAATGCTCATCATTTACACTTCTAGCTGTTAACTTTAAATTTTTTTTAGAACTATCCCCAAATTTTTTATGCCCAACAACAGTGAACACCGTCATCATATCACAACTTTTAACCTTAGAAAAATCCGGAAAAGTTTGTATATTTTTACGATCCTCATATTTTATAGGAAAAAACTCAATAAGATCTTTAACATTTAAAATTTGTAGATTTTTTAATCTTTCAACCCCTTTCTCACCAAGACCACCTATACCTTTAAGTTCATACTCAAACTCATGTAAAAACATTTTAATCTCCTTAAAAAGGTAAATATCTTTCTAAAGATACAATAGCAAATACAACTTGTTCAATAATAATGATAAATGCTATTATTAAAGCGCTCCCAACAATTAAACGAGAAATATAAGACATATGTTTATCGGTAACTACACCACTTATCCTAGTGGATAAAGGAAGTAAAAATGAATCGACTGTTTTTAAAAAGTCTGAACCTTGAAACAAATTTAAAAGCAATAATAACAATCTCAATAATAAAAAGAAAACTGTAGCAATAAAAATGCTTCTAAATATTCCCCAAACTTCAACAATAAATAAAATAATAAATGTAGAAAGCTTATAATTCCCATAAGCTAACATTCTTTCAAAAATAGTTAGAGTTATTAAAGCTGCAATTGGAGAAAAGTCAAACATACCAAATGTAAAAAAAGGAATTCTTCTGAAAAAAGATAAAAATGGCTCTGTTACAATATGTATAAATCTGAAAAACGCATTAGTACTAATTCCTGAAGACACAAGCCAGCTAAGGATAATCCTAATTAAAATTAAAATCCTATAAATTTGCAAAAATACCATTAAAGTTTCTATTAAAACAACTAACACAGAACCTCCTAATCAACCCAAACATCTTCAACTATCACACACTTTCTCAACTTATCAAGCTTATCTTCATCTGGCTCAAAATTTAAAATTGAATTCATTTTTAATTTTAAATCCTTGCCATTCTCCCTTAAATAAAAATAAACATTTGAAAATCCAGAATTATCCTCAAAATTACTTATACTCTCTTTTAAAGAATTAAGTAATTGCAAGTCATTTAATTTATTATTTAAAAATTTAATATGAATATTATTTACTTTATCTTCAGAGAGTTTCTCAATATTTACAACTTTTTCAACTACAATCGAAAATTTATCTCTGTTAAACGTAAGCCTACCTATAACCCCAATAACATTACCTTCAAGTAAAAAATTCTTATACTTCTCATAACTTTCTGTAAAAACTACAATATCTATTGCGCCTTTAAAATCTTCAATAACTCCAAAAGCCATTTTTGCATTATTTCTTTTGGTTTGAATAACTTTTACTGAATTTAAAATACCAGAAAATTGGACAATGCTATCTTTTTTTGCAGCAAGATCTTTTAAAACATTTAAACTAGAAAAACTATTAATTGCCTTTTTATAAGGATCAAGAGGATGCCCCGACACATAAAATCCTAAAAGTTCTTTTTCAAATCCTAAAAGCTCAGAATAAGAATATTCTTTGAAAACCTGATAATTAAAATTTTGCTGAATTGGGTCTTGACTTTCAAGAACATCAAATAAGCTATTCTGACCAAGCTTTTTATTATTTTTATCTTCTGAAACAACATCAACCAAGCGATCAAGATTTTCAAACAAAGTTTTTCTATTTTGATCCAAACTATCAAAAAGTCCAGATTTTATTGCAGATTCTAAAAATTTCTTATTAATTACTTTATCATCTACACGTCTGACAAAATCCTCAAAAGAACTATATTTGCCGTTTTTTTCTCTTTCGTCAATTATTAAATCAACAACAATTCCTCCAAGATTTTTAATCCCATTAAGTCCATAAGAAATTCCAGAGTCAGTTACACGAAATTCTCTAAATGATCGATTTATATCGGGCTTGAGAACGTTTATACCTATAGCTTTTGATTCCTCAATGTAATAAGAAAGTTTATCATTATTATTGATTTCATTTGTTAAGTTGGCAGCCATAAAATACTCAGGATAATTAGCCTTAAGATACGCGGTTTGATACGCTATTAAAGAATACGCTGCTGCATGCGATTTATTAAATCCATACCCTGAAAAAGGCTTTAAAAGTTCAAAAATTTCACTAGCAATTTCTTTGTCATACCCTTTCTCAACAGCACCTCTTAAAAAGTCGACCTTCATCTCATCCATCTCGTCTTCTTTCTTTTTACCCATAGCACGTCTTAAAATATCGGCCTTGCCAAGAGAAAACCCTCCAATTATTTTTGCAACTTCCATTACTTGTTCTTGATAAACAATAACTCCATAAGTTGGTTTTAAAACCTCCTTTAAATCTGGATGAGGATACTTAATTCTTTTAATACCTTTTTTAGCAGCAATAAATTGGGGAATAAATTGCATAGGACCCGGCCTATAAAGAGCATTTAAGGCTATTAAATCTTCAATATTATCAGGCTTTGCATCTTTTAGAATTTGCTGCATTCCCTCAGATTCAAATTGAAAAACAGACGCACTTTTTCCCTCTCCTAGCATCTTAAAAGTCTTAACATCATTATCTGGAATATTTTTTATTTTAAAATCGGGATTTACACTTCTAATAAGATTTTCTGCATTTTTTATTAAAGTTAATGTTTTCAAACCAAGAAAATCCATTTTAACAAGTCCACATTCTTCAAGCAAATCCATTGTATATTGAGTAGAAACAGAACCTTGCTTATAATCCTTATAAAGAGGCACATAATCGGTTAAAGGGGTTTTAGAAATTACAATTCCTGCAGCATGAGTTGAAGCATGCCTATTCATTCCTTCAAGAACCAATGCAGCATCCATTAATTCTTTATAAACAGGCTTGCTAGTAAAATATTCTTTTAAAGAATTGTCATCTAAAACCTCTTTTAAAGAAACTTTAGGCCCATCAGGAATAAACTTGGTAAGTTCATTCGATTCGGCAAATGGAATATCTAAAACTCTAGCTACGTCTTTAACTACAGCTTTAGGCTTCAAGGTTCCAAAAGTAATTATTTGAGCTACCTTATCTTCTCCATATTTATTGGTAACATATTTTATAATCTCATCTCTGCCTTCAAAACAAAAATCAATATCAAAATCGGGCATAGAAATACGCTCAGGATTTAAAAATCTCTCAAAAAGCAAATTATACTTTAAAGGATCAATATCAGTAATTCTAAGAGCATAAGCTACAATTGAACCAGCACCAGAACCACGCCCAGCTCCAACAGGAATATCGTTGTCATGAGCAAATTTAATAAAATCCCAAACAATCAAAAAATAGCCTTCAAACCCCATTCTAATTATCACGCTCAATTCATAAAAAGCTCTATCTTTTATTTTGCTTGTCAAAGTTTTATATCTAAACTTTAAACCTTCAAGAGTGAGATATTCTAAATATTCACCAAGAGTATTAAATTCAATAGGAATTTGATAATCAGGCAAAATAGGCCCTGGAAAAGTTATTTTAAAATCATCACACTTTTCTGCAATCCTTACAGTATTTTCTAAAGCTTCAGGCAAATCATTAAAAAGTTCACACATTTCCTCTTGAGATTTAATATAAAATTCATTAGTCTCCATTTTCAATCTATTCTCATCGCTTTTCTTAGAGCCAGTGCCAATGCAAACAATGATGTCTTGAGCAACTGCATCTTCTCTATTAACATAATGAGAATCATTAGCTACTGTTAAAGGAACTCCAAGTTCCCTAGAATACTCAACCAACCTTTCATTCACAATGTCTTGAGCTTTAATGCCATGCCTTTGAAGTTCAAGATAAAAATCATTACCAAAAACTTTTTTAAACCAAAGAATTTCATTTTTAGCATCTTCAAATCTATTGGCCAAAATAAGCCTTGGAATGAGTCCTCCAATGCAAGCTGAAGTACAAATCAACCCTTCTGAATATTTTTCAAGATCCTCTTTATCTATTCTTGGGCGATAATAAAACCCTTCAAGATAAGAAATACTTGTTAACTTTAATAGGTTTTTATAACCCAGCTCATTCTTGGCAAGCAAAATTAAATGGTAAGACATTTTTCCAAGATCATCATGTTTTTTTAAAAGCTTAGAAGTTTTTGCCATATAAGCTTCAATACCAATTATTGGCTTAATTCCTGCTTTTTTAGCTTCTTTATAAAATTTAATAGCTCCAAAAAGATTCCCATGATCTGTTAATGCAATATGAGACATATTGCATTTTTTTGCTTTTGATATAATATCTGATATTTTTGCAGCTCCATCTAAAAGAGAATAATCTGAATGAACATGGAGATGAATAAACTTAGCCCTAAAACTCATACCTAAAATTATTCTATCAAAATAAAACTTGATTTTTAACAAACCATAGCCAAATAAATAAAAATTTAAAAGGCCACAATAATTTTAAATCTCTAATTTAAATTATTCCAACAAGCTTTATTAAAACAATCAAGAAAAAATATTAATTCCTTGATTATCTAATTCAATTACCATTTTTTTAATGTGCTCAAATTTTCTGATAATTTCTTCGGATAAACTCTCAGCTTGAGACAAAAAATCTTTAGCTTGCCTTAAACTACTATCATTACGATTCTCCACCCTAAATATAATTAAAATCTCAGCTGCAAACTTATTAATATTTAAATAAGGGATATATACTTCTTCCCACAACTGTTTAATAGCCTCATTTTTGGGGGATAAGCCTTTATAAAACAATCCAAACCCATGCTTGGAAGCATCCGTTTGAATGAATACTGCCCTTTGCCCTTCAACAATTAATCTCAAGTTATTCATCCAAGAAAACTGCTCTGAGATAATAAATTCTAGCTCTTTTAAAAATTCATCATTAGAAAGCACAAAAGTATCAGAACTAATCAAAGAATCACAGTTTTTTGAATAATAAACCATACTAGCATCTATGCTCTCAAGATTTTCAATCAATGAAGAAAATTCCTCTTGACTTCTTGAAAAGCGCTTGAATATGCCCTCAAGATAATTAAGCTGTTCAAGAATCTCAGCAAAGAACTTATCAATATCAATCTGCAAATCCTTAAGGTTATGAGAAATTAAATCTTTAGAAACCTCCTCAATTTCCTTTACAGAAATCATATTCATAACACCTTTTGCCTGATCAGAAAGTCGCTTAATCTCATCTGCAACAACAGAAAATCCTTTACCATATTCTTTAGCTCTTGCAGCTTCAAGCTTTGCATTAAGAGAAATCATATTGGTAGCACCCAAAAAGCTACTTATTGTTTCTAAGCTTCCTTGAATTCCAATAATAACAGAAGATATTTGATTTAGCTTTTCCTTGTTATTTTTATCAAGATCACTAAAAATAACGCCTATCTGATCACGGGCATTATTTGTCATCTTAACAAGAACAGAAAATATATTATCAAAATCTTCTATTCCAGAAAACAAAATTCTTTGTAATGACTCAAATCCTACTTTTAAAGTAGCAATGGAAGCTTTAGTATGATAAAATCCCTTTAGCATTTCCTTAACAGGAGCTTTATATTCATACGTACTCAAATCTTTTTTGTCATTATCGACAATATTTAAAAGGTTTGAATCAAAAGCTTTTTCTTTCTTTTTCTTTAAAAACGAAAATTTTTTCATAAAGGGATTCTACCATAATTTTTTTTTTTTGAATAGAGTAACAAGTACTTAATTTGACACATTATTCCAACTTTAATATCAAATTAAATACTTCAATAAGCAAAAAATATTTTTACATTTAAATAGTAAAAATTAACACTTTGAGATAAGCTTAAGTCTTACCTTAAACCATAAAACCATCTAAAGATACAAATCATTCTCCCCATTTAATTAAATTTACAACCAATATTAAATTTTATTTACCTCTTTTTATCCAAGAGTAACGCCCACTAACCTTATTATACTCAAAAAGAGCATCTCTGTAAGAAAAAAAACATAAGAAAATATTAATAAACTCCTCTAATTTAACCTTAACTTTTGGCAGGTTAAAATCATTATCAAAATTAAAAATATCGTCTGATCCTGTTGTCAATAATTTATCATCCTGCTTGAGAATAACTTTTTTGGGCTGCCAAAAAAGAACATTGTTTTTTTTCTCTTGAAGAAAAAATCTATTAAATTCATAATCAAGATCAACTTGATCAGTTTTTGCTTCAATAATTCCAACAATAACACATCTTTCATGGTCAATTCTTTTAATCAAAACAGCATCCGTAAGAACAACTCTCTCTCCAACTTCAAGAGCAAACTGCTCTTCTATCTCATATTGCTTATTAAAAGAAAGATTTGCAATTTTCCTAAAAAGATTGAGAAGTATGTACTTAGTACTCATTTCTTTGTTACTGATCCTAAGACAAGGAATCTTCATTCTATATTTAAGCTCATCAAAAAAATATTTAACTAGTCTTTTCATTAAAATTGTCTTTCTAATGTCTTCTTCTTTCATCCAATCCTCCTAATAAAAATTGCCAAAAATTAAAACTATTGTACAAATATAATAAAATACAAATAATATTAAAAAATCAAAACATTTGATTATATACCAATTATAATTAAATCATTAGCTAAAATGAAGGAAGAAATTATGTTAATCAAATTTATGTTCTCAAATATTAATCTAATATTAATATTCAGTATAACTTTATTTAAAATATTATTAGAAATAATATACCGAAAAGTATTATTAAAAAAAATAATAGGTAATGTCAATATATTAACTACTCAAAACAAGCAATACAAAATAATTGTTATTGTGGTTTTAGCTTTCAATCATTTACTACAAAGTTTTTTAATCAACGCTCTTATCAATTTGTTCAACAATTTAATAACCCTAACTAACAACTCTCTTGAAAGCTTAACAGACTTAAATTATAATATATTATCTGCAATACTAATATCTAGCATAACTTGGCTTGCATTTAGCCTGCCTAAAGTAATAAACGATATAATCTATGAAAAAATGCCATTCAATTTGACAATAGCTAATGCTTTTTTTGACCTTTTAATAATATTATTACTAACCACATTCTCTAAATTATTTTTAAGCTACAAAATATTACAATTTGAAAACGCTACAAACATTAATTTTGAAAACCTGCCTACTCACTAAGTAAATAAACAGACACTCAAATACAAGCTTTAATTAGCCCTAAAAAAAGCTTGGCTGGATTTTCTATTCTTGTAATAAGTTCTGGATGAAATTGACAAGCTACAAAAAATTTATTTTTGGGAATTTCTATTAATTTTGCTATTTTAAAATCGCTTGAAAAGCCAGATACTATAAGTCCATTCTTTTCAAATAAATCTATATAATCATTATTAACTTCATACCTATGTCTAAATCTTTCAATTATCCTGTCTTGACCATAAAGCTTAAACGCTATTGTATTCTTTTTAAGAATTACAGGATACCCTCCAAGCCTCATTGTAGCACCCTTATCTTTAATTCCCTTTTGATCGGGAAGTAAATGAATAACAGGGCTTTTTAAGGGTTTATCTTTTGCTAAATTTTCCTCCGTATCAGCATCGAGTATTCCACAAACATTGCGAGCAAATTCTATTACAGCAAGCTGCAAGCCAAGACAAATTCCAAGAAATGGAATATTATTCTCCCTAGCATATTTAATAGCAATAATTTTACCTTCATATCCTTTCCCTCCAAAACCGCCGGGAACAATAATGCCATCAAACTGCTTTAAACAAGCTTCCTTTAAATCATTGGAATCAATTAGGGTACTTTTAATAAGTAAATCTAAATTAGCTCCAACATGGACCAAAGACTCTCTAATTGACGCATAAGAATCATCAAGTTCAGCATATTTACCACAAATAGCAATATTAATAATTTTTTTAGGCACAAAAAAATTAGATTTTATAACTCCTACAAGCTTTGAAAGCTCTTCTATTTTTGGATCAACCTTAATATTCAACTTAGAACTTAAAATCTCATGTACACCTTGTTTGTAAAAAGATATAGGAATTTCATAAATACTAGAAACATCAACATTATCAATAATACAAGCGCTCTCAACATTACAAAACATTGCTACTTTTTTTCTGATTTGATCTGTTAATACTTGAGAACTTCTAGCAATAATCAAATCCGGGAAAATACCTGCTTTATTTAAAGTTTTAACACTCTGTTGAGTAGGTTTAGATTTTTGCTCATTAATTCCGGCCGGACTTGGCACATAGGTTAAATGAATAAAAGAAATATTGCAACTTCCAATCTCATGCCTTATTTGCCTTACTGTTTCAATAAATAAAATATTTTCCATATCCCCTACAGTTCCACCAATTTCAATTATCAACATCTCGCTATTTTCAGAACTTGCAATCTGAAAAATTGTAGACTTAATCTCATCAGTAACATGAGGAATAAGCTGAACCGTTCTCCCCAAATATTTACCCTTTCGCTCATTTTCAAGTATCTTTTTGTATATTTTGCCCATTGTAATGTTCCAGCTAGACTTCGCATTAAGATTTAAAAATCTCTCATAATGACCAAAGTCCATATCAACCTCTCCTCCATCATCAAGTACAAAAACTTCTCCATGCTCAACAGGATTAATAGTCCCAGGATCAGTATTTAAATATCCATCACATTTAATGGGAGTAACCTTAAAATCATATCTAAACAACCTTGCAATACTTGCCGATGTAACTCCTTTGCCAATCCCAGAGATCACGCCTCCTGTTATTACTAAAATCTTTAAGTTTTTTTTCATGTATACCCCAAAATTAAACCTTTAAATTTCAAATCAATTAAGCTTTCACTTAAAAAGAACACATAAATAAAACATACTTACTTGCTAAAATAAAAATTATTAATACTCAAGCCAAAAAGCTATTTTTAAGCCCTTGTTTTAAATCTTTTTTTAACCGTTTTAATCATACTTAACAAAGCAATATAATGAGCCTTTAGTTAAATAGTAATAATTAAACATTGCTAAAAAAATTAAAAATCCTAAAATAGCAAACAAATTGCTCTTTTTTCTAATACTTCCAAACTCTACTATTTTAAAATATGAAGCTAAATATAAAAAAAATGCCGAACTATAAACTATTTTTAAAAAAAAATCACCTAAAAATCTATCAAAAGAAAAAATTAAATCTAAAGAACATGGTGAATATTTAAAAATCAAATAAAGAAAAGATGTGAAAGAAAGCAGTAAAACAATAGTTCCTAAAAAAAATATTAAAACCTTAGCCAAAGGATGTGTCTTAAAAGACATTCTAAAAAACATGAAGATTGGAAAAATAGATAAAAAATTAAAATACCTAAAAAAGAAAAAATCAGAAAGATACCTTAATTCTAAAAAGACAGCATTCTCTTCTCTTGCAAAAAATGCACCATCTAGAAATAAAAAAATATTAAGCCCCAAATAATACAAAAATATTAAAATCAAAGGCAACCCAAATAGATATTTAATTAAGTTGAAAAAATAACGTTCAAAAGTTGAAACAGGCAAAGATAAATAAAGAATATTTCTAAACGGATCGTGAATTACTTTGTAGTAATCACACATAGCAAACATTGATATAATCAAGACTAAAACCATAATTTTAGGAACAAAAAATCTTAAAAAATCAGTTGCTGCAAAATTAAAATAAAATCTAACAAGCAAATAAGATATAAATATCATTCCTAAAATTTTAACTATCAATAAAATATAGAATTTTTTATTATAAAAAAAATCAAAATAAAATAAATTTAAAAATCTTTTCAAGCTAAACATCTTTTATTGCCCCCTACTTTTATTTTCAGTAGCATATAAAAAGAAAAATTCAATATCAACAATCTCAGCGCCATTGCTGCTCTCAAAATAAAGCGCTTTAAACCCATCTTTATTTTTCTCATAATATAATTCATTACCATTAAGTTCGCTGATAATTTTAATCTTATAATTTTTATTAATATAAGATACTGAATTAGAAAAAAGAATTGACTTTTCTCCAACAATAATTAAATAATCTATAATTCCTATTAAATCCCTTACATTGTGACCTGTGATAAAAATGACTCTATCATTTAAATTAGAAAGCACATTTCTAAAAGCATTTTTTGAAACAATATCAAGACTATTTGTTGGCTCGTCAAATAATAAACAAGAAACATTTGTGGCTAGAGAAAATGCAATAATACTTTTTTTCTTTTGTCCAAAAGAGGCTGAAGATAAATCAAGAGAAATATCCAGATTAAAATCTAATAAATATTTTTCAAAATCTGAATTATTAAAATTTGGATAAAATCTAGATAAAGCTTTGCTATATTCAGCCAAAGACAATCTAGGAAGTGAAAATTCTTCAGGAACAAAAAATAAATTTACCAAATTCAAAGGATCTCTTGGAAAAGCTGCTAAAGAGTTAAATAAAATCTTTCCTTTTAGTGGCTCTAAAAGCCCACTTATAAGCTTAAGCAAAGTTGTTTTTCCAATTCCATTTTTACCAAGAAGCAAATAAGCTTGGGGGGTCTTGATATTTAAATTTAAATTCGAGTAAACTTCTTTTCCCTTATAGGAAAAGCTTACATTAACAACTTCAATGGCCATAAATACTCCCTTTAATATTAAAGGTCAAAATATAAAAAAATTAATTACTTCTCCCAAAAAACTATAAATTCAATTTTTTATAAACAACTTATAAATAAATATAGAAAAATTTACATAAAGTTTTGAACTAAAATTCCAAATTTTTAGCATAATCCTAGGCAAAATTTGAATTTCGTTAAATCTAAAATTTTTTGAATATTCATAATAATCTTGAAATTCAGACAATCCCTTAATCTCATCAAGAACAGAAATAAGCTTTTCTTTGTAAGCCTTATAAACAAGCTTATCTGAAATATTCCAACCAATAATATAAACCTGCTTAAAAGAAATAAAATAGTAAAATTGCAAGAAAAATCTTTTATATAAATGTTGATATTCGTTAAAAACACCTTCTTTTTTTAACAAAGTTTCTATTATATTAAGAGATAATTTAGCTTTATGTAAAACACTAATAGAAGAGCTCATACTTCCCATTCTTTGGAAATTAGTATAAAAATAATTATTTACAAAAGAAACCTTAGAGGCTTTTAAAAAAATTTGCATAACAAAAACTATATCTTCAAATACTACATTTTGCTGACGAATATTATTTTTTAAGATTAATTCTCGTCTAATCAATTTATCCCATAGCGTTCCAACAACAAAATTCTTCTTTCCAAAAGTTGCATAAACAGTAAAAAGCAAATTTTTAAATGCTTCCTTACCTGTTAATGGATAATTAGGAAAAGGAAGCAGAGATTTTCTTTTTACATTTATTGCAAGAAAATAAATATAAAATTGCGAGCACACAATATCAGAATTGTCTGCCTTTGCCCTATTATATAAAACTTCAAGCATAGTACTCTCTACAGAATCATCACTATCCCAATAAATAACATATTCCCCTTGAGCCTCAGAAAGTCCCCTATCCCTAGAAGCAGGAAGCCCCATATTTTTTTGACTAAAAATTTTAATAAAGCTATACTTATCAGCATATTTTTCTGCTATCTCTAAACTATTATCATAAGAACCATCATTAATTAATATAATTTCTTTATCTTTTAATGTTTGATTAACAGCATCCTTTATCATTGCATCAAGAGTTTCAGCCGAATTAAAAAAACAAATAATAACAGAAACTTTATACTTATGCACAATATCCTCCAAAATAAAAACTGCTAAGTAAAACCAAAACTAAAAAACTTACCAATAAATTCTTTTAATTTTTTGCATAACAATTAAATTGTAATATATAATTAACAAGTTTGTATTGTTTTAAACTTATTTTTAATGAAAAGTTTAGCAGAAATTGTTATATTATTAAAAGTAAAAATTTAAAAAATATTAACCTAAATAAGGAGCTTGAATGCTTGAAATAATAAGTCTTGGAGGAGGAGTAATAAATTCAAATCAAATCAACATAGAATTCATTAAAAACTTTAAAAACTTTGTTTTCAAATGGTTACTAGAAAATGAAAAAAGAAAAATCATTTTAATAGTTGGTGGAGGGAAAGTTGCAAGAGAATACCAAGACGCCTATAAAAAAATCAATCCCGATTTTCAAGTTCGTGAACTTGATGAGATCGGAATAATGTCAACAAAGTTGAATGCAGAATTTCTATGTAAAGTAATGAATCCCCTTTGTAAAGACAAAATTGTAACTAATCCTTTAAAAAATTTTTCTTTTAAAGGGAAAATACTAATTGCTTCTGGCTGGAAATCGGGATTTTCAACAGATTACATTGCCGTAAAATTTGCAGAAAAATTTAACAAAAAAGATATCATAAATATAACAAACGTAAGTCAAGTTTATGATAAAGATCCAAAAAAATTTAAAAACGCAACAGCTTTTAAAAAATTAAATTGGAAACAATTACAAAATATTGTGGGTCAAAAGTGGAATCCAGGCTTAAATTTACCTTTTGATCCAATAGCAACAAAGCTCTCTTCAAAACTTGGGCTTACCCTTTATATAGTAAATGGAAATAATATTGAAAACTTAGAAAAAGTTTTTAACAAAAATAATGATTTTTTTGGTACTGTTATAGTAAAATAAAAGTTAATACCGGTATGGCGGAATTGGTAGACGCGTCAGACTCAAAATCTGATGAGGGCAACTTCGTGTCGGTTCGACTCCGACTACCGGTACTCTATTGCTTTTTTAAAAACTTAAAAATTACTGAGCATTAATATACAATAATTGATCCTTTTAAGTAAAATTTAGCATTATTATAATATAAATACCTTCTTCAATATGCTATCTTTATATTAAAATAACATATTAAAAATCATTTTAATATATAATAAAACTTTAAAGTCTACAAATTAATTGTAAATAAAAACTTAAAATATCTTTGAGATTGTTTTCATTAAAGCCTCAGGATTAAAAGGCTTAACAAGCCAACCAGTAGCACCTGCTTTACGCCCCTCATCAACCTTAGATTGCTCAGATTCAGTAGTAAGAACTAATATGGGAACAAAGCTGCCAAATTCTCTTATCTGCTTAATAACACCAATACCGTCTAAATTAGGCATGTTAATATCTGTAATAACAAGGTCAAAATCTTTATCTCCTTGTCCAACTGCTTCTTTAAACTTTAAAACCCCTTCTAAACCATCCTTTGCTTCTGAGACTCCAAACCCATTTTGTTCTAAAATATAAGCAACACTTTGCCTTATTGCCCTATTGTCATCAATAACCAAAATTCTTTTTTTCATCTAATTTTCTCCTAAAGCCCTCCCAAAAAAGTATATAAAAATTAAAACAAAATTACACTACCTTCATCAAAAGAATGAACATCTTTAGCTTCCTCTATTAAAGATAATAAGTGCTTTTTATGAACAAATAAAGTAAATCTATTAGCAATTCTATTAACAAATTCTTTATCTTCAATTTCAACAGATTGAATTCCAGCTTTAGATAATTCTAAATTAAGATTAAAATTTATTTTACTTTCCATATTGCTTAAAAAGTTATCTATATCTAAAAGAGAATTTTTTAAATTCCTAACATTGTAGACTTCTAATTTTATTTCTTCAAATATTTCCATAAATTCAATTGAAAAAACTTCATAAGACAAAATATTATCAATAGCTACGTTTTTAATATCAAAAATATCATTTTTAATTTCCATAAATAATTTTTTAAATTTATTAAAATAATTTTTTTCAAGATAGAATCTATTGTCATAATCCTTAACAACTTTTTCAAGAAAAAAGATTATTTGATCTAAAAATTCTATTCCCTTGGTAATATTAGAATCAATTTCTTTGATAATTTTCGACATTTCTGAAATATTTCCTTCCATAGCTTTAAGTTCTGATCTTTTGACAACTTCTATCTTTGACGCTATATTAATATTTTGAAACCTTGCAGAAATAGCTGAAATATTTGAAAACATTAACTCTAATGATTTTATCAGCTTAACCTGTTCATAATATAAATTCAAAAAATTAGAATTATTCTTCTCAACATCATCAATTCTTCTAAGCAGATCAGACAAAATGCTAGAAAATTGTTCTATTATCTTAGGAATATCTATGTATAAAGAATTATCAGACCTTAAATCATTAATAGCTTGAATAGAACTAAAAGAGGTATCAATAAATTTCTCAAAAGCAGTATAATTTTTTTCAAGCTTTTCAAGAACATCTTTTACTATAACTTTTGATGTATCAGTAAAAACTGATAAAATTTTTAATTTTTGAATCTCACTTATATCTCTAAATTTAAAAACATCAATATTAGAATACATAATATTTAAATGTTGCAAAGATTGAGTTAGCCTGTCTTGGAACTGAAGATAAGAAATAGAATTTACAAGTTTAAACTTAAATTCTAATAAAACTTTTAAAATATCATCATAAAGAGCAATAACACTTCCTATTCCATCTGAAAAGGCATCTATTTTTTTCATTAAATTATCTCTAAATTCTTCAAGAATTTTATTTTCAGCCGTATTGCTTTCATATACTTGATTTTTAGCCCTATCTAGACCAATTTTAACTTCGCGCCCCTTGCTAGTAAGTTGATCCGCCTGTTTGATCATAGATTGAGTTAAAACTTTAATTTCACTAGTAATATAAGAAAAAGCTCCGCCAGCCTTACCAGCCCTCATAGCAACTGTTAACGTATTAATAGACATTATTTCCATATCAAGAGAACTTTTTTTCATCCTCTCAATCACATCTTCAAGTATTTCTATATCTTTAACTTTACTCTGTATTATACTAAATTGCGATTCAAGAGAAGTTGTTGAAGAATTAAAGTAAGCAACAAAATCATCTAATGCTCCTATAATTTTAGATATAAAATTATTCAAAGAAGTATCATTGTCAAGATCAAGATTAGAAATTAAGTCAATACTAAAAGATAAGTCCTTAGAATCTTTAGAAATTTTTTCTATTAATTTAGGAATTGATTTGCTTAAACTTGAATAAATATGCCTTGCATTCTCATCAAAAACTTCAAGTTTATAAAATAGGGTCGCCAAATAATCATTGGCAAAAAAATCATTACTGTCATTATACATTGCTAAGATCTCCTCAAAACATGATCAGCTATTTTGCTTAAAGGAAGGATTTTGTCTACAGCCCCTATTTTTATAGCCTCCATTGGCATACCAAAAACAACAGAAGTCTCTTGATCTTGGGCAATAGTATAAGCACCATTTTGTTTCATTTCAAGCATACAAATAGCACCATCATCTCCCATACCCGTAAGGATAACTCCAATAGCATTAGAACCTGCATACATTGCGGCAGACCTAAAAAGTACATTTACAGAAGGCTTATGTCTACTAACAAGAGGTCCATCTAATAAATTTACAAAATAATTTCCACTACCATATTTTACAATCAAATGATAACTTCCATTAGCAATTATTACAAGACCCGGACGAAGAATGTCTCCATCTTCAGCTTCTTTAATATCAATATCAAACTCATTGTTTAAGTTTTTTGCAAAAGATCTTGTAAATCCTCCCGGCATATGCTGAACAACAATAATTGGAGGAGAGTCTTTTTTAAAAGAGCTTAAAAAAATTCTTAACGCCTCTGTACCACCTGTTGAAGAGCCTACAACGATAATTTTACCAGTTTTGTGCTTATTAAGAAGACCTTGATACTTAATAACAACATCCGGATCATTTTTAGGAGCAAAATTAATAACATCAGAAGCTCTATAGCTTTTTCTTATACTTGAATCATTTAAACTATTTTCTCTCAATTCTGCTTTAGAACGATTAGAAAAATCAGGTGCATGAATCCTTTTAACTTCATAAGAAGATATTAATTTATTTTTTCCTAGATTTTTTAACTCCAGCTTTATTAAAGCCAAATACTTGCTACGAAATAAATCAACTGTAAGCTTGAAATTAAGCTTATTTATTATTAATTTAACTTTTTCTTTACTTTGCTCAAGACATCCAAAATTTGGTAACATTTCATTTTGCGCAATAAATACAACAGGAAGAGATATATTATTAAGAACATTATTCAAAGAATTTCCAAAATTAGATCTTGCCGTATTCTCATCAATAATAACTAAATCTGGAAACTTTTGTAAAAATACATTAATAAGATTCAAAGAATTAAAACCAGCATTTAATATCTCAACATCATTATCTTTAGAAAAAGCCCTAATAAAAACCTGCTTTATAAGGCCTTGAATATCAATTACTAATATCTTCATTGTTATATTTTAATATTTTTTTACCTTTAAAACCAAAAATCTGTATTTTAGATTCCTTTATCTTATAAGCTTGGTTATTGCATCTATATCAACAACTAAAGCCAAACTTCCATCACCAAGTATAGTGGCTCCAGAAACACCTTCTACTCGAGAATAAATTTTACCTAAAGCTTTTATAACAGTTTGATGTTGCCCTAAAACTTCATCAACCACAATCCCCATTTTCCCACTATTAGTGTTCACAACAACAACTTGCTCATTTATACTCTTACCGCCAGAAACCTGAAAAAACTCTCTAAGACTAATAAAGCTAATCATGCTACCCCTATAATTCATTACATTGCTTTTAGTCTCAACCCCATCTATTTGAGAAATCAACTTATTAGATTCTAAGCAAGACTCAACATTAGAAAGAGGAATAATAAAGTGCTCATCTTTTACCCTGACAAGCCAACCTTCAATAATAGCTAAGGTCAATGGAAAAATTAATTTAGTTCTAGTATATTTGCCAAGCTCACTTTCAAGTACAACATGCCCTCTTAAAGATTCAACCTGTTTCTTGACAACATCCATACCAACCCCACGCCCTGATATATCAGTAACAGAAGTTGCAGTTGAAAATCCAGGCTCAAAAATCAAATTATAAACGTCAATATCTGATAAAGTTTTAGCAGCTGAATCAGAAATTATATTGCGCTCTATGGCCTTTTTAAGTATTTTACTCTTATCAAGACCTCTCCCATCATCTTCAATAATAACAATAACAGAATCCCCAGACTGACATGCTGAAAGTTTAATAGTGCCTTTAGGATCCTTACCTAACCTTTCTCTTTCTTCAGAAGACTCAATCCCATGATCTATTGAATTGCGAATTAAATGAACCAATGGTTCATTAAGCTTTTCAATAATACTTTTATCAAGAACAGTATCGCCCCCATAAGCACGATAAAGAATTGACTTACCAAGATTAGTAGATAAATCTTTTACTATCCTTTGAAATTTGACAAACAAAATCTCAATAGGGACTGTTCTAAGCCCTGTTGTATAATCCCTAAGTTCATTAATTAGTAAAGAAAATTCTGCTGATATTGAATTTAAAATATTACTATTCCTGTTTTCAGCCTCTTTTGAAAGTTTTGATTGTATTGTAACAAGTTCTCCAACAAGATTTACCAAATGATCAAGCTTTTTAGAATCTACCTTAATACTGGCAATATTAATCTTACTTCTAGCAGTATCATCTTGAACATTATTAAATCTATTTTTATTCACATTTAAAAAGGTTTTCCCAGCAAATTCTGATTCTTTAAATGAAGAATTTGCAGCATCCTTGGCATTGCTATCCAAATTCAATAAATTGAAATTTTCAAACCCTACATTATCGTCTTTATCAGACTCAAAGCATTTATCCAATTCTTGAATATCAATTTTTGATTGAGAATCTAAAAATACAAAAATATCTTCAATGCTCTCCCTACTCTCTTCTGTATTTAGCCTTATCTCCCAATCAACATAAACATTATCAGGAGAAATAAGCTCTAAATCAGGAATTTTATCTACCTTAGCTCTAACATGACCACTGCCTAAATCAATTAGCTTGTTCAATAAATTTATAGGCTTGTGCCCATGAAACAAAATACCCCTAGCAGGAGAAAAAAGAATTTTGTAACTCTTAAATTCAGATCGAAAAGCCTCATCATCAAATTTATTATCTGAATTTACTTTAACAGTCTCTTCCGAAACAGAGCTGTTATCAAACTTTGAAAAATCATTTTCTAAAACCTCTTGAAAAGCACCCTTATCATTAAAAGCCCCAAGAACCTTTTTAATTTCATTTACTAAAAACTGCTTACGATTATCAAAGTCAATCTCAGAAATTTCTTCATCACCTTCAATAAGCTCCCTAATAAAATCAACTGACATTAAGGTAGCATCAATAACAGCTTGATTAAAAGCCGCCTTACCATCTTTTACAACATCAAGAACTGTTTCTATTTCATGTACAAGCGATGCTGTGAAATTAAAACCAAACATACCAGAGCTTCCCTTTATGGTATGTAAATTTCTAAAAATAGAATTAATAGTGTCTTGATCTGAGCTTACCTCAAGATTAAGAAGTGCTTGTTCAATGTCTGAAATATTTTCTATTGATTCTTCCTTAAATGAGTTCTTAAATTTATCAATAACATCACTACTATCCATAAGTCTTCCTTAAACCTAAAATCCAACTAAGTTAAGTCCTAAATCAAAGCTATCAACATCTTCAATATCTACTAAAAACCCACCATATATTAATGAGCTTAAAACCTCGTCGGATGGATACTCAATTTTTACAAATAAATTTCTATTCTTGGCATATTTATTAGATGCATACAAAATTTGTATAAAAGTAATATCTATTTTTTCAACGTTCGAAAGATCAATGGTAAGAGTATCTCCCTCTTTCATTTGCTTAAAAATATGCAACAAATCTTCTTTTACCTTGAAAATATTATTTACTACAAGCTCGCCTTCCGGCCTATAAATCATGACTAAAACTCCTATTGCTGCTGATATTCAGGATCATATATTGTTGTATTTCTAAATCTAGAAAGCTCTCTAACGTCAAATAAGTTTTCTACATCTAAAATAATAATAAACTTATTATTGCTCTTACCAATTCCTGAAATAAATTTCGAATTAAACCCTGATCCAATCTTAGGAGCATCGTCAATACTAAATGGATCTAATTCAAGAACTTCGTTGACATAATCTACCAAAATTCCAAGATTAAATTCGTCTCCTTCGTAAACTAAAGTCAATATAATAATATTTGAAATATTAACTCCCTTATTTCTCTTTTTCTCATCCTCATCAATAACACGATCCCCCATTCCAAATTGTTTTCGAATATCAATTATTGGAACGATTTTACCTCTATTATTTATTATTCCTGCCATGTAACTGGGAGTCCTTGGGATTTTTGATATCTTAGTATATTCTAAAACCTCAACAACATACTTAATCTCAATAGCATAAAGTTCGTCCAAACTAAATAAAAGATATTGACTTAAAGAATCTTGCATATCTGAATCCATGCCTATAAACGCCCCTTTAAATGAAATTTAAATCGCAAATAGAATGCTGATATCAAGATTAATATTACCTCATATATTAATAAATACAAATAAATACAAATTAGAAATTAATAAAATTTAATTTCTAATAAACAAAAAAGACGTGATTTTAATAGAATTCTATCTTATAATTTAGATATAAAATTGTAGTTTAATTTAAATCTCAAATAAAAAAGTTAACAATGCAAAGTAAAAACAAACTAATTAGATTATTAATAATTATTACATTATTTTTCAATGTTGAAAATATTTTTACAAACGAAAAATCTAAAAGCAGTACAGCTAGTCCAAAAATAAAAAGCTCAAAAACTAAAATAAAATTTGGCTTTATTTTGCCTTATCCTACTGCAATAGAATTCAGCATTAATAACTTTGATATTGGGTTAGGAGTAACAATACTAAGCGTCTCGGAATTTTTTCCAAAATCCCCAATAGCATTGCTATTTAAAGCATATTTTGACTATATGTTCTTAAACTTAAGAATTCAAAATTCAAATTTTATCTTTTTCTTAGGATCTGGTCTATTTTTTGAAATAGGCAAAATTACAAACTCAAATTTAACAAATGTTTTTTCTGGGATTACCTATAAAATCGGGTTGGGTCTGCCCTTAGGAATAATATATGAAGCTCATTATGACGTTATTGAAATTATAATAAAAACAACACCATCGATTTTTATTGGCCAATTACCTAATGGAAATTTAATATTTCCAATAAAAGGCAACTTATCTATAGGAATAAAAGGCTCTCTTAAGATATAGTTTCTATCTTTTAGATAAAAAAATTATTGAACAAAAAAACTTATTGAACTAAAATTTTTTTAAAAGCTAGTATGTTGCACTTAGGAGGTGACAAAACAATGAGAACAAAAATAATTATTATGTTAATTATTATTTTATTAACCTCAATCTCAGGATTTGCTAATTCAAAAGAATTTGCAAGGGGTAAATTTGGAGCAGGAATTATACTCCCATTCCCAATTGCTTTACAAATTAATATGGGAAACTTTGATCTTGACATTGGGCTTTACAGCGGAGTAAATAACTTATTTTTAGACTGGAAGACACTGTTTATAGCATTAGACTACATTTTTTACATACATATATTCCCAGGAGCTGCTAATATTTTGAATTTTTCAGTTGGAGCTGGAGGATATGGAACAATATGGTTTTCAAGATTTGGCGGCAGTCGATCAGGCTCTGGGCCAATGAGCATTGGTGCAAGATTACCTTTGGCTTTAAATCTTGTAGTATTTAGAAAAAAATTTGACATATTTTTACGAATAGCGCCTGGAATTGGAATGAATATTTGGAGCCGTGGTATTGGATTTAGATGGGAAGTATTTGCAGGATTGGGGCTAAGATTCTGGTTTACTTAATAATAAAAATTATTCTTTTTTAAAGAATAATTT
The DNA here is from genome assembly GCF_008828755.2 of [Borrelia] turdi. Classification (GTDB taxonomy): domain Bacteria; phylum Spirochaetota; class Spirochaetia; order Borreliales; family Borreliaceae; genus Borreliella; species Borreliella turdi. The sequence continues at coordinate 362,019 of NZ_QBLM01000001.1, forward strand.
TTAAAAAAATCAAAACTCTCCAAAAAAATTAAACACAATATTTAAAAAAGTTAAAAGCTTGTTTTTATTGTTTTACAATTTAAAAATCAATATAATAATACAATTTAAAAATCAATATAATAATACAATTTAAAAATCAATATAATAATACAATTTAAAAATCAATATAATAATACAATTTAAAAATCAATATAATAATACAAAATTTGGGAGACAATAGTGAAAAAAATCTTCATGTTATTCATCATGATTGCAAATATATCTACAAATAGTTTTGCAAAAGATTCATATTTAAACAGGGGTATTGGCTTTGGAGCAAGCATTGGAAATCCAATTATTAACTTAATAATGTCATTTCCATTTATTGACTTTGAAGTAGGCTATGGTGGTAGCAATGGAATAAATTTATCAGACCTTAAACTTGAATCAAAATTTTATGATTTTAATTTATTAGCAATAGCAGCACTTGATTTCATTTTTACAATACCTTTGATAAAAAATTTAAATTTGGGGGTTGGAATAGGGGGAAATATAAGTCTATCATCGCACACATCTAGATTAATACATATAGAATTAGGATTTGGAATAAGAATTCCACTGGTTATTTTTTACGACATTAGAGAAAATTTAGAAATAGGCATAAAAATAGCACCCTCAATAGAATTCATCTCAAACACGAGATCCCTTGCACATCACAAAACCTATTCAGGAATAAAATCGAACTTTGCGGGGGGAATATTTGCTAAATACTATATCTAAATCCCTATACTAATTTATTTTATTGCCAAGCACTATGAAAAAATTCACCTCGTTTTGAGTCTAATCTTTCAAAAGAATGAGCTCCAAAAAAGTCTCTTTGTGCTTGAATTAAATTGGAAGGCAGATAATTAGTAGAATAAGAATCTAAAAACGAAAGACTTGCATAAAATGCCGGCAAAGGAATCCCAATTTCACTGGCTTTTGAAACTATTCTCCTTAAAGACTTGTGATTATTTTTTAATAAATCTAAAAAATAATCATCAAAAAGCAAATTAATAAGATGAGGATTTTTATCATAAGCTAATTTAATTTTATCTAAAAAACTACTGCGAATAATACAACCTTCTCTCCAGACTAAAGAAATTTTACCCAAATTTAAATCCCAGCTATAATTTATAGATGCGGTCTTAAGCATCATAAACCCTTGAGCATAAGCTACTATTTTTGAAACTAAAAGAGCATAATAAAGATCTAAAATCCAATCACTAATCTCAAATTCAAAAGAAACAGTGTCCATTTTAAGCAAATCACTAGCAATAATCCTTTCGTGCTTTAATCCCGACATAAATCTTGCAAAAACGGATTCAATAATTAAATTTACAGGCATATTAGATTCAAGAGCATCAATAGATGTCCAAACACCAGTACCTTTTTGATTTGCAATATCTAAAATCTTATCAACTAAATACTCATTATTTTCTTTATACCTAAGAATCTTAGAAGTTATTTCTAATAAATACCCTGAAAGATCGCCTTCATTCCACTTTTCAAAAACCTCAGAAATTTTTGAATTATCTAAATTGAAAGCTTTTTTCATGAAAAAATAAACTTCGCTAATAAGCTGCATATCAGCGTATTCTACCCCATTATGTATCATTTTAACATAGTGCCCAGAACCATTCTCTCCAATATAGGTTGAACAAATATCATTGTTTTTAGTTTTAGCTGCAATTTTATTTAATATAGGCTCAAGAACTGAGTACGCTGATTTACTCCCCCCATACATTAAAGCAGGACCAAATCTTGCTCCTCTCTCCCCTCCAGAAATTCCAAGTCCCACAAAATAAATATCTTTAGCAAACAACTCTTTTTCCAATCTCATTGTGCTCTTATAATGAGAATTTCCACCATCAATAATTATGTCTAATTTGTCCAAAAAGGGTAAAATTTGTTCAACAACCTTTTCTACAGCCAAGCTTGTCACCATTAAAATGATTTTTCTTGGGGTTTTCAAGCTTTTAACAAAAGATCCGATATCTTTAAAGCCATTTATCTTTTTATGAGAATTTTGTTTAACAAAAATTTCAGTTTTTTCAGTATCTCTATTGTAAACAGAAACATTAAAACCGTTATCAGCAATATTTAGAGCTAAATTACTACCCATAACACCAAGACCATAAATTCCTACATCCATTGCATTCTCCTTGATTCTAATTTTCCATTTTAAACAAATTGCTTTATTTATTATTTCTAGATTATGTTATATTATAAAAAAAGTAAAGATTAAATTGAAAAGGAAAATTTGCATGAAAAAACAATTTGACACAGAAGTAAATGATTTGCTTTATTTAATCATTCACTCTCTTTACTCTCATAAAGAAATATTCTTAAGAGAATTGATATCAAATGCGTCTGACGCCATTGATAAGCTCAAGTTTTTAAGCTTAACAAATGAAAAATTCAAAAACATTTCTCTAGAACCAAAAATAGAAATAACATTTGACGATAAAAGCATCCTAATTAAAGATAATGGAATCGGGATGAATGAACAAGATTTAACTAATCATCTTGGTGTAATTGCTAAATCAGGAACTAAAGAATTTATTAACAATTTAAAACAAGATGAAAAAAAATCTGCAAGTCTAATTGGCCAGTTTGGAGTTGGATTTTACAGCGCATTTATAGTATCAGAAAAAGTAGAAGTTACGTCAAAAAAAGCACTAGAAAGCGATGCTTATACTTGGTCTAGCGATGGCAAAACAGGATACGAAATAGAAAAAGCAAAAAAAGAAGAATCGGGTACAGAAATAAAGCTTTATCTTAATAAAGAAGGACTTGAATATGCTAATAAGTGGAAAATTCAAGAAATTATCAAAAAATATTCAAACCATATAAATTATCCCATTTATATAAAATACAGCGAACCTATAATGAAGGACGGAAAGCAAGAGGGAATAGAAGAAAAAGAAGAAAAAATAAATGAAACTACTGCTCTTTGGACAAAAAATAAAAGCGAAATTAAAGCAGAAGAATATAATGAATTTTATAAAAATACAACCTTTGATTATGAAAATCCATTGATGCATATTCATACAAAAGCTGAAGGAAATTTAGAATATACCAATTTATTTTATATCCCAAGTAAAGCTCCTTATGATTTATATTACCCAAACACTAAACCTGGGGTAAAGCTATTTATAAATAGAATCTTTATTACAGATTCTGAAGGCAGCTTGCTTCCAAACTATCTAAGATTTATAAAAGGAATTATAGATTGCCAAGATTTACCACTCAATGTAAGTAGAGAAATTCTACAACAAAATAAAATTTTGTCTAAAATAAAATCATCTTCTGTAAAAAAAATACTAAGCGAGCTTGAAAAGCTAAGTAAAAAAAACCCTGAAAAATTTTCAGAGTTTTCTAAAGAATTTGGAAGATGTATTAAAGAAGGTGTTTATTCTGACTTTGAAAACAGAGAAAAACTTATTTCATTAATAAGATTTAAATCTTCAAATATAGACGGATTTGTATCTTTTAAAGAATACAAAGAAAGAATGAATGAAGGCCAAAAAAGCATTTACTACATAACAGGTGGCAAAGAAAATATATTAAAAGAAAACCCAATAGTAAACGCGTATAAAGAAAAAGGATTTGAAATCCTAATCATGGACGATGAACTTGATGAGGCTATTTTAAATCTAATTCCAGAATACGAAGGATTAAAGCTAAAAGCAATAAACAAAAATGAAACTAGCAATGAATTAAAAGATGAAAATTTCAAAAAAATTGAAGAAGAGTTCAAAGATACCCTTATAAAAGTAAAAGAAATCCTGAAGGAGCACATAAAAGAAGTCAATCTCTCGGCAACATTGATAAAAGAGCCTTCAGCAATAATAATTGATAGTAATGATCCAACTTACCAAATGCAAAAAATTATGATGTCAATGGGACAAGAAGTAAAAGAAATTAAACCAATACTTGAATTAAATCCTAATAATAAAATAATCCAAAATTTAAAAAATCTAGAGCCTGAAAAATTAGAAAAAATAAGCATTCTCCTTTTTGAAGAAGCTCTACTAACCTCAGGAATGCCTAGCAAAAATCCAGGAAGATTCACAAGTATAATAAACGAATTTCTAGAAAAAACCTTATTATGATTAAAATAAAAGAGAGAGTTTCAAGCTCTCTCTTTTTTACTTTTTAACTCGCAATACTAAATCTTTGCCTGCTGTAACAGGCTTTGTTTGAGATATTTTATGTCTAATTTCTTCTGTTAAAACAGTTGACGACAACAAAATATATTCAGAATCATTTTCAAGTCTACCAAAAGAGTATTCTATGCTTGAAACTTCATCTGAATTTGCAATAACAACTGGAGTAATAACAGATTCTGAATGCTCTTTTAAATATTCAAGATCAAGCCTAATAATAACTTCGCCTTGTTTAACATTAATGCCTTCCTCAGCAACTCTTGTAAAACCTTTGCCATTTAAATTAAGAGTATTAATTCCAAAATGAACAAAAATTTCAACACCCTCTTTAGTTTCAAGACTAAAGGCATGATTGGTTTTAAAAATTTTACCTATTTTACCATCACAAGGCGCTAGTAACTCATTACTTGTTGGAAGAATTGCAATTCCATCACCAACTATTTTTTCAGCAAACGCTTCATCAGGAACCTTATCAATTGACATAACTTTTCCACTAATCGGAGCAATCAAATCCAATGTAGCGGTTTTTTTAAAAAAATCTAAAAACCCCATAACTAATCTCCTATAAATTTATCAAAATAACTTAAAGTTTCTTGCTCAGAATCACTATTTAAAACTCTATTTGCCAACTCTTCTAATTCTATTATTGTGTACTTTTTAAGCAAATATTTAACTCTAAGGGTAGCACTAGGAATCATACTTAAAGATCTAAATCCAAGGCCCACAAGAAGCAATGCTCCAGCATCATCTCCCCCAAGCTCGCCACAAACAGATACATCAATTCCAGAGCTAACTCCATCGTCAAGAACCTTTTTTATTAATTTCAACACAGCAGGATTATACTTATCATATAAATTTGATATTTTTTGATTACCACGATCAACAGCTAAAACATATTGGGTTAAATCATTAGTTCCTATACTAAAAAATTTCAATTTATTGGCAAGTTTAGAAGAAATTAAAGCTGCAGAGGGAACTTCTATCATACAACCCACTTCCAAATTTTCATCAAAAGGCAAATTTCTAGACTTCAAGTTAATTTTTGCGTTATTCACAAAATATTCGATCGTCTCAATCTCTTCATATCTGGTAAGCATAGGCACCATTACCCTTATCTTCCCATAATGACTGACCCTAAAAATAGCATTAAACTGTGCTTGGATCAATTCTTCATATTCCTTATACATCCTAAGTGCCCTAAACCCCAAAAAGGGATTCTCTTCTTTCTCAAAATTAAGATAGGGAATTTCCTTATCCCCACCAACATCAAGAGTACGAATTGTAACAACCCCCTTTTTTTCCATTGTATCTATAACTCTCTTATAAGTTTCAAACTGCTCATCTTCTGTTGGGGGTTGTAAAGATTTCATATATAAAAATTCTGTTCTAAAAAGACCTATCCCTTCAACGCCATATTTATTAACATAGGTAATATCAACAGGTGTTCCAATATTTGCCTTTAAAAATACTTTTACGCCATCTTTTGTTTCAGCATCTTTCTCTTTTAAAGAAAAAAGCTCTTTTTCCATCTCTACTTGACGCAAAATCTTACCATTATAAAAATCAAGCTCATCAGAAGAAGGATTTTTAATAACAATAGAAGATATTGTATCGACGATTATTTTATCGCCATCCTTTAACGCATCAATATCTAGCAAAGTCATAACAAGCGCTGGAAGCCCCATTGTTCTTGCCAAAATAGCAGCATGGGAAGTTTCTCCTCCAACTGCAGTTAAAAATCCTTTAACATAATTTAAGTCAAATTGCATAGTATCAGATGGAGTTAATTCTTCGGTAACAAGAATAATATCTTTATTAATCTCAGAAAAATCGGTTACTTGACCTAAAATAATAGAAATTAATCTATTCCTAATATCCTTATAATCAGATGCTCTTTCTTTTAAATAAGGATCTTTATAGTCTTCTACGCTTTTAACCAAATTTTCAAACGCTAAATAAACAGAATAAGCAGCGCTATAATTTTCCTTTATAATAAACCCAATAACAAGCTCAGAAAGTTCATCATCTTCAACGATCAACACTTGACCTTCAAAAATACCTTTTTTGTCATCTCCAAATTGAAGCACAGCCTTTCTATCAAGAGCTTTCAACGCTTCAATTGCTTTTAACTTAGCCTTATTGAATTTTGATATCTCGCTATCAACTTGAGAAAAATCGATTTTTTCCCTACTTACAATTTTATCAAAATTTTTCCTAATACAAAGAACTTCTCCAATGCCTATTCCTTTGGATATTCTTTTGCCCGATAAAGTCATAACTTAAATCCTTCTAAAATTCATTCTTTAAAAGATTCGATAAGCTCTGCAAGCTCTGAAGCAGCAATCTCCTCATCCTCACCCTCAGCACATATCAAAAGCTTTTTACCTGATGACAATTCTAAAGTTTGAAGCCTGAACAAACTTTTACCGCTAACAGACTTTCCATCAGATTCTATTGTTATCTCGCTAGAATATTCTTTAGCTTTTTTTACAAAAGTTGATGCAGGCCTAACATGTAAACCGTTTACAGCCTTAATAATTGCTTCTTTTTTTACCATAAGTACAGAAACCCCTCATTATGAATATTATTTTTTGATTAACTTTTTACATTATAATACATAAAAATAAATTATATATTCCCTTTATATAAGAAATATAGCATACTAAAGATAGTAATTAAACTTATTCAAACCATTAAAAATTAAAATTCATTAATACATCTAAATAAAAATTCTTTATTAGTTTTAAATTTCTCTCTCCTATATTAAAATTTTTAGAATCTCTTATATTTTTATCCAACATTTTAAGAGAATTTTCTATCTCAGAAAATGAAAGCGGCAAAGATTTGTTTAAAAGTAAAACCTGAAAATCCTTTATAACAATCACCCTATCATCATAAAATATTTTTAACAAAAAATCATTTATAACATCTCTTTTTATGTTTAAAAGAATGCATATAAATATGATGTCCGTTTCTTCTAAAATGTCAAAAGACAAAGTATTGAAAAATATTTTGTGATAAAAACTTCTGTTCCATAGATTCATCATTGGAAATTTAAATTTAGTAACAAGAAAAGTGCTTCGATTTGTAATATACTCAACTCTATTTAAGTTATAAGCACTAAAAACATAAGTTTTTTTGGTTAAAATATTTTTAAACTCAATTTGTGCATCAAGACTTAACAATAAAGGATAAATATCAAAAACAGTGTTTTTATAATAAAACCCATTTGCAAGATTAATACTATTTAAATATGTTTTATCATTAAATTTTGAAATAAACTCATAAAATAGACTTGGAATATTTTTCTTACCAATCTGAAGTATCTCGTTGTAAGTAACACACGGTCCCATCTCGAGAAAATTACCCCTTAAAGACACCTTATTAAATTTTTCAAAATTACCAACAAGAAAAAAATTATCAATAGGTGTTTCTCTATTAAACAAATTAGGATTTTTTTTAAAATCTAGCTCATTATAAATGATATAATTATTTAAATTTTTATTAAATAAATAAGATAATATATTAAAATTTTCAGGATAATAAACCTTAACATCAACCATTTTTTCTATACAATTCTTCAGCTTTCAAATAAAGAGATAAAAAAGTATTAACATCCATACAATTACATTTTAATGAATTTCTATAGCCTAAAATATCTGATCTGCTTATAATCTTGTTTTCCAAAAAATAATAAAACAACAAAGTATTAGATTCAAAACAATTGCTACAAAAATTAAAATCGTCTTCTAATAAAATTTTTTGCATGTGCTGATAAAAACTTTTTCTCTTAAGTCCCTCAAGAGTAACCACACTACGACCATTTAAAATAAAAGCAGGAATTAAACTCGAATAAACAAGTCTAAAATCTAACAAAATTAAAAAAAATCTGTTATTAATAATATACTCCAAACTATTACTCTTGGAAAAAAAGATAGACTCTAAAAGACTTCTAGTCGACAAAGAAAGACTAATCTTTTTTGAAATACTCTCTCCATTTAGATTAAAATTAATTAATATCAATTTTTACACTCCAGCTATTTAAAATTTCTTCAAAATCAAGAGGTGTCCTGCTTGCATTAAAATCAAATATCTGAATCAACGCAGTTCGAATTGCAGAAACAGAAACGATAAAAAAACTTCTAAAAGAAAAAACAAACTCACCATCTTCAATAAACTCTAAGCTTAAACAATCTTTAATATCACAATTTACATTAGCACTGCAAAATACATAATCAACTGCTAACTCAAATATTGTATAAATTCTTTTGTTATTTAACTTAAGCTTGGTAAATTTACCTTGCTCTACAAAAAAACTTACATTAGTAAAAACAGCACTAAGCGAATAAAATTCAAATTTAAGTTCAACAGAACACCCAAGCACACAATCATTAACAGAATCAGCGGATATTTTTTCTTTAAAAATAACAGGATATTCATTTATAAAGTCTTTACTTATCAAAGAAGAAAAATTATCCTTAATGGTTAAAATTGCTTTTTCAATCAGATAAGGATCTTTGAAAAGAAGACTATAAAAATTAGCAAAATCTAAAACATTCTCATTTATCAAAAAATTTATACTGCTATAGGCCAAGCCCAATGCTTTAGCCAAGCTATTTTTCAAATAGTTGCTTAAATTGTTGTCAATAATGCTATAAGGCACAAATATATCTAATTTATCCTTATATAAGAGAGCAACAACATATTGCTCTTCGATTAAAAAACAAGTGCTTGAATTTAAATAAGCAAAGCCAACTCCTCTGCGACTAGTGTCAAAAATATTATAATTCTTGTTAAAACTTAAAACAGAAGATTTTTTTATTAAAGAATTCTTTAAGTCTAGTTTTTTAAAAACTTTAAAAAAGCTACTATAATCACCCTTGATCTGCGTAAGCAAATAACCTATTGGCTCACAAGACATCCCTAAGGCAAGATTATAAAAATTAGAATAAATAAAATTATAAACAGAGGTCTCAAATGCCAAAAGATTATCATAAAAAAATATGAAATCACTTTTATTCTCAACAAAAAAAATTTCTAAAAACCCATCAAAAAATAAATTTTTAAAAATATTATTAATAAATTTAAAATAAAACTTATATAAAAAATTTAAAGGTCTATTTATTATAATTTCTAAAATAATCTTTGAAAGTTTGTTATCTGCCAACAAACAATTAGAAACTGAAAAAGTTAAATTTAAATTATCTAAAATTCCAAAATGCCTTTTGTAGTAAATAACATTAACCCTTTTATTAATTTTTTTTGAAATTACAATGCCCTGTAAAATTGCATTAAAAGAAATAGGAAAAATACAGCTAGACCAGTAATTATTAAAAGAATTAATTTTTATTTTGTCCTTATCCATACCAAAATTTTCACTAATAAAAAATTTCAAAAAAGAAATATTGTCTACATTAGCATCAATAATTAAATTATCAGAATCAAAAAATATTTTAACTAAAATAAAGTCATCTGAAAAACTATTATAATCACTAAATTCATAACAAGCATTCAAAACATTGCAAGTTCCAGATTCTTTTTCTTTAAATCCAGAAGAGTAATTATTATTTCCATCACCAATTCTTAGATTAAAAAGAACACTTTTTTCTGCTTTTAGCAAATACTCCAAGTTATCTGAATACAAAACCAAAGGAATTTGACCCTTAAAGTTTACCTTATTATCAAAAAGCTTTAAATTAAATTCATTAGAATCAACAAAATCTCTAAACTTTAAAGTTATATTGTCTTTATAGCTAATACTAAAAATTGAACTTACAGGGTCATCTACAAAGCTAAAATCTTCAATAAAAGAATCTTTAACATTGCAGCAAACTGGCAAAGCCCAAAATTCATTTGCATCCACATTTGTCAAATTCGCAAACTCCAACTAAACAAAAAATTAAATCAGTAAAAACCTATCATTACATAAATAAAAAGGATTTAAAAATAAAACTTCAAAAACAACTTACCTTACCAACATATGCAACAATTTTAAAGCAACTTAATAAGAAATTCACTTAAAACTAACTTGAAATCAGCGCCACTTGCCAATAACAATAGCACCTCCGGTGATTTTTTATCACTTTTGATAAATGGACAAACTATGATAACATTATAAATTATAGATGTTTTCTAAATAAAAACAAGGACCTTATGAATAAAAGAAAAAATCGAAACTTTAAGTATTTTATACTGCTTTCATGTATATCATTATTTGGGGCTAATAATACAATAAATTATTCTAGCATTAAAATTCCTTTAGAAGACTTAAGTGAAGAATTTAAAGATACTGGAAATAAAAACGATCAAATAAACACCTCAAAACATTTAAACAAAAACATAGTTTCTTACAAAGATCCAAAAAAAGGTAAAGATTTAAAATTACCAGAAAACATAAGAGACAAAAACCTGTTTAAAAAAAGAATGGACGAAAATGATCTAAAATCTGTAATTGAAAATTATGAAAATAAAATTAAAAATATAGAAAAGCTTTTAAAAACAAAAAATCAAAAAACACCGACAAATGAAAATAAAAAAATAGAATCAATAGAAAGAAAAGCAAAAAAGTATGAAATATTAACAAATAAATTAAAAAACGAAATATTAGAAATAAAAAAACTCCTTAACAAGAAGGCCAGATCCGAAGAAGATGAAAATTATGAAGAAAAAATAAATATTGAAAACATTGAAGAAGAGGAAGAAGAAGACGACGATGATGATGATTTTGAAGAAAATTATGAATATAATGATGAAATTGAAGAATTAAATAAGGACAACTACCCCTCTAGTGAAAGAATAATAAACAACCTAAAAAAAAATCTTGATGAGAATGAAAAATATTATGCTATTAATGAAAACAAAATAGATGAACTTGAAGACAGAATCAATGACAATGAAAATACTATTTTAGACTTGCAAAGAGAATTAAGAAATTTTAAAAAAAAAGATGACTCAGATAAAAACTTAGAAGAAATTAAAGAAAATTTATCTTCAATAGGGAAAATAATAAACAATCTAAAAGGAAAAATTCACGCAAATGAAGCAATAAATAAAGAAAATCAAAAAAAAATAAGAACCGATAAACATAAATTCAAAGAATTAGAAGATAAGATAAAAGAGAATGAAGAAACTATTTTGAAACTTCAAAAAGAATTAAACAATTTTAAAAAAAAAGAAATTTCTCAAAAATCTTTAAACGAAGAAGCCCTAATTCCAACTATTACAAACAAAAATGATGAACTAGAAGAAATTAAAAAATTAGAAAAAAAATATTCAAAGCCTACAGAAAAAAATGAAAACCAAAATCTAGAAAAGCCCACTAAAAGCAAGCCAAAAACAACTATGATAAAAACAGCAGATTTTCAAATCTATCCTGACATATACCTTAATAACTATAAATTTAAAGAAAAAGGGGATCAATTTGCATTTAAAAAGGAAAACACATACTATATTGAAATAGATCCAACTAATAATTTAAATGAAGCTCTAAAAAATCATGAAATAATCTCAAAATTCAAATTTGAAAAATATTTCATTAACCCTACTCTAAAAAATAAAGAAGAATTTTTTAGAAACTTAATAGAAGTCAAAAATATCCATGAATTAGGCATTATGTATAAAAGCCTAAAGCCTGAATTCAAACAAATAAAAATAATTAAATAGAAAATAAACCTTTTTAAATCTAACTCAATCCAAGTAGCTCTTAATATCTTCAAAAGAGATAATTTTTATATTCAAATCCAAAGCTTTTTTAAGCTTTGATCCAGCTTTTTCTCCTACAACAAGAAAATCCAAACTACTAGTTACACAGGTTTTAAAAACTGCCCCTTTATTTATTAGTCTATCAATAACAATAGACCTAGAATAACCATTAAAAGCTCCAGTAATGCAAAACTTTTTATCAAGTAATAACTTATTTCCATCATCAATCATGATAGACTCTTCCATTTTAAATTCTAAATTTTCAAAAAATTTAAACTTATTAAGCATTATTGAATCATTAAAAGCTTCAATAATATTTAAAGCAATTTTTTCTCCTATGCCTTTAATTTTCAATAATGTTAAAAAAGCAAAATCTCTATCTTGACAAAGCCTAAAAAGCTTTGAAAATGAATTTAAGTTATTAATAAATAACAACCTTATAGCATTTTCTCCTAACTCTTTAATTCCCATACTAAGAAGTAATTTACTAAATGGCTTTTTTTTGCTAGCTTCAATTGAATTTATCAAATTATTTACCTTTTTATCTTTAAACCCTTTAAATTCAAGAAGTTTATAAAAATTAAATGTATAAAGATCAACTTCTGAAGAAATAAATTTCTTCTCAAAAAGAAAAGAAATGGTTTTATCAGAAAGTCCTTCAATATCCATACAATTTTTACTACAAAAAAATTTTATCTTCTCAACTACCACTGAAGGACAATTATTATTTACACAAAAAAAATGGGCTCCCTCTTTTACTAAAACCATCTTGCAAGCTGGACAATTATCAGGAACCTTGAAAAACCCTTTTGAAAATTTATTTACTACCATTTCAACAGCAGGAATCACATCTCCTCTTCTTGAAACCTTAACAACATCACCAACATTCAAACCAATAGATATTATATAATCTTGATTATGCAAGGTTGCATTGGTAATAAACGCCCCCGAAACAAAAACTTTATCAATATTAGCAACCGGAGTAATTTTACCACTACGCCCAACCTGAACAACAATACTATTTACCCTGCTAAAACCTGAAAGGGCTTCAAATTTGTAAGCCATTGCCCATTTAGGGTGATGCGAAGTATAACCCAATCTTTCTCTTAAAGTAAAATCGCTAACCTTAAGAACAACTCCATCTATTTCATACTCAAAAGAATTTCTTTTTTTTGTTATATCTGCTATGTAATTTAAAACTTCCCCAATAGAACTTTTTTGATCAAAAAATCTAATCAAAGGATCAACTTTAAAACCCAATTTCTTTAGTCTTTCAATGGCCAAATCATTAGCTTTAAACTCCAATCCAGCATTCAAAAAATCATAAATGAAAATATTTAAAGGGAAATTAGCAACCTCTCTACTATCAACCCTTCTAAGTATTCCTGAGGCTAAATTTCTAGAATTAGTATAAGGTTTTTCCAAAAATTTATTTATTTTAAAAAAATTTTTTTTAGTAATATAAACCTCTCCTCTTAATATTAAATCAACCTTTTCATCAAGAAATAAAGGAATATGCCTAATGGTTTTAATGTTTTTAGTAACGTCATTACCAAATTTTCCATTACCCCTAGTAAGAGCTTTTTCAAGAATACCATCTTTATAATAAAGAACAATAGAGCATCCATCAATCTTTGGTTCAACAGAAATATTAAAAAAATTGTTAAAATCAATCTTATCTATCCATGATTCTAACAAATTAAGATCATAAACCTTGTCAAGACTTAATATAGGAACAGAATGTTCAACTTCTTTAAAGTCATTCAAAAGATCGCTGCCAAACTTAAGAGTGGGGGAATCCGGGGTCTTATATTCAGGATACTTACTTTCCAACTCTTGAAGCCTTAAAATATGCTTATCATATACAAAATCTTCAACACTGGGCAAAGAATCGACATAGTACTCTTTATCCCACTTTCTAATCAACTTTTTCAAGTTTGCAATTTCTTGCTGTATTTTACTGCTCATAGGAGTAAAATTTAACACATTCTTCATTATTTTATCAAACAATCTAAATTCATAAGAAAAAGCCACCTTGTTATTATTATAAAAACTATCAAATAACACCAAAAAAACACATATTATTTTTACTTATATTCAAAGTAAAATAATCTTTAAATAAAAAAATCAATCAAAAAGGCAATATTACAAAAATGTGAATTATATTTTAATTGTCGTCAAAGATATTTTAATATGTTAAAATGGACAAAGGAGTGCTTATTTGGAAGAAGGTAAAAAAGCTTTAATAACAGATGACTCACTTTTTATGAGAAAAAACCTAATAAACATCTTAAAGCAATTGGGATTCAAAGAATTCTTAGAGGCCGAAGATGGAATTCAGGCTGTTAAAGAATTTGAAAAACAAAATAATATTGATCTAATAACACTCGATATAACAATGATGGGAATGGATGGAATTACGGCTCTTGAGAGAATATATGAAATTAATAAAAAATTGCTTAAAAAAGTCAATATATTGATGGTTACAGCTATTGGAAAACAAGAATTAATACAAAAAGCTTTATCGCTTGGGGCTAGAGGATATATTACAAAACCTTTTAAAAAAGACCAAATAATAGAACAAATCAAACTTTTAGATTAGAGGAAATTTTGATATCAAAAGAAAAAATATATAAACAAACGCAAATAAACACATCAAACCCCCTCTCAATATTGATAATGCTTTATGACAAAGCAATACAAGACTTGAAAATTGCCAAAGAACTTATAAAAGATGGAAATTGGCAAAATACAATTAAAGCTAATGAAAAAATTTTTCATGCACAAGAAATCATTACTGAATTAATGTCAACATTAAATTTTGAACAAGGTGGAAATATCTCTACAAACTTACTCTCAATATACTCGTTTCTAAATAAAGAGCTAGAAAATGTTTTTTTAAAAAAAGAAATACACAAAATTGACAATGTTATAAAACAATTGCAAATATTAAGCCTTACTTGGAAAAAGTTAAAAACAAAAGAAAATAATACTACTCACAATAAGTTAGGAATCAATATTGTTGGCTAATGAAATTTTAAAAAAATATTTTAACAATTTATTATTAGAATTAAAAGAACTAAAGTTGATATTAACAATAGAAAGTGATAAATTGCAAAGAGAAGAAATAAGAATATTAAATGTAACCAATCCTAAAAAGGATTTAATCTTAGAATCAATCAAAAACTATTATAAAACAATAAATGCATGGTTAAAACCTAAAAACCAAAAATTGGATAATTTTGACCATTTGATTAAAGAAATTAACCTACTAAAAGAAGAAATATATATTAAATATCAAAGTTGTTATAAACTCTTACAACAAATTGCAAGTGCAAAAAGAAAAATCTCAAAAATTAAAAAACATCAAAACCACATTACAGTAATCAATACACCTATAATGCTAGATATTAAAATATGAAAGAACTTTACTTAATTGACGCACTAAACATAATATTTAGAAATTATCACGTAATGAAAAATTATCCACTTTTAAATACACGAGGAGAAAATGTTAACGCATTTATTGGCTTTTTTAAAACATTATTTTTCATAATAAAAGAAAAAAATCCCGAACATTTGATTGTTACCTTTGACTCAGAAATACCAACTTTTAGAAAACAAAAATATCCAAACTATAAAGCAACAAGAGATGCGCCTCCGAATGATTTAATACCTCAAATAGGATGGATAAAAGAGGGGCTTTTAAAGGCAAAAATACCAATCTTTGAGATCGAGGGCTACGAGGCTGACGATCTTTTAGCTAGTTTTGCTAAAAAAGCTACAAAGAATAACTATTTAACTTACATTATTTCTCCTGACAAAGACTTGCTGCAAACAATGTCAGAATACACAAAGATACTTAAAATTGAAAACAACAGCTTTGTTGAAATGAACAATGAGTACGTAATAAAAAAATTTGGAATAAATAGCTTTCAAATAAAAGATTATTTAGCTATTGTTGGAGACAGATCTGATAATATACCTGGAATAAAAGGCATTGGGCCAAAAGGAGCAGCAAATTTATTAAAAGAATTTAAAACCTTAAAAGGAATATATTCAAATTTAGAGCTAATAAATAAAAAACATCAAGAACTTTTAATCAAAGAAAAAGAAAATGCTTTTTTAAGCTATGATCTTATAAGTCTTGAAGAAAATTTAAAAATTCCAGAAATTGAAAACTTTGCCTTAAAAAATTTTAGTGAAGATATAATATCTTTGTTTGAAAAGCATTCAGCAATTACGCTAATAAAAACTTATAAAAAAGATATCCTAAAACAAAAAGAAGAAAATATAGGCCAAAAAAGCCTTTTCAATCAAGAATCTACTACTAAAAACTCAAATACCCTAAATACAATTGATACAGAAAATGTTAAATATCATACAATAACAACAAAAAAAGATCTTGACAATTTAATAGAAAGCCTTAAAAAGGCTAAATACATATCAATAGACACAGAAACATCTTCGCTTGACACATATACGGCAAAATTAATTGGAATTTCCACTTCATTCAAAGAATTTGAAGGTTACTATATCCCAATCGAAGCTAAAGGAAAAGTTTACATAGAAAAACATTATATAATACAAAAATTTAACAATCTCTTTGAATCAAGCCCAAAAATAATTGGTCAAAATTATAAATTTGACTATAAAATACTAAAAAACAATGGATTTAGCCCTATCCCACCTTATTTTGATACAATGATTGCAGCATACCTTATTGACACAAACTCAAAAGTATCGCTTGATTTTCTTGCAGAAAAATATTTACTGCATAAAAATATCAAATACGAAGATGTGATACAAAAAAATGATAACTTTGCAAACATATCTCTAGAAATGGCAACAAGTTATTCATCCGAAGATGCTGATATTACATTCAGATTATTTAAAATATTTACCAAAAAATTAAAAGAAGATGGGCTTGATAAGTTAATGCACGAAATAGAAATGCCTTTTAACAATGTAATTATAGAAATGGAAGAAAATGGCATTTATCTTGATAAAGAATATTTAAAAGAATATGGAAAAGAACTTGGAAAAGAATTAGAACTAATTGAAAGCAAGATAATAAAAAGCATAGGAATTGATTTTAATCTAAATTCTCCAAAACAAATGCATGAAATTTTATTTGAAAAACTAAATCTAAAATTACCAGAGAAAATGAAAAAAGATTCAACTGATATAAAAGTGCTCGAATCTCTGAGAGGACAGCATGAATCAATTGAAAACCTAATAAAACACAGGCAAATTGCAAAATTGAAGAGCACCTACACAGATAATTTGGCAGCACTAATAAACTATAAGACAAATAGACTGCATACAAGCTTCATACAAACAAAAACAGCAACTGGTAGAATCACCAGTATAAATCCCAACTTACAAAACATACCAATAAAAGATGAGAAAGGAAGAAAAATAAGAAAAGCATTTAAGCCGGAAAATGGGAATATTTTTATTTCAGCTGATTATTCTCAGATTGAGCTTGCTATACTTGCTCATTTATCACAAGACGAAGCACTTATTAAAGCATTTGAAAATAATAAAGACATTCATGCAGAAACTGCTTCTAAACTTTTCAAAATAGAGGAAAAAGAAATTACTCCCAACTTGAGAAGAATAGCAAAATCTATTAATTTTGGAATAATTTATAGAATGTCAGATTTTAGACTCGCAAAAGAACTGGGAATTACAAAAGAAAAAGCAAAAGGATTTATAAACTCTTACTTTGACTCTTATCCAAAGATTAAAGAGTTTATAATAAATCAAATAAACTTCGTAAGAAATACTGGATATAGCGAAACTATCTTAAAACGAAGAAGATATATAAAAGAAATTAATAGTAATAATTATTTGGAAAGATCTGCTGCAGAAAGAATAGCAATAAATAGCATAATTCAGGGAAGTGCTGCTGATATCATGAAAATTGCAATGGTCAAAGTATTTAATGAATTTAAAAGTAAAAAAATGGAATCAAAAGTATTACTGCAGGTACACGATGAAATGCTTATTGAATCTCCTATTAAAGAGGAAGATGAAGTAAAAAAAATATTAAAAATTATGATGGAAACCGCTTACACATTAAATCTACCCTTAAGAGCAAATATTGAAACGGGCAAATCATGGGGCGAAATCCATTAATCATTGGGATAACAGGAAAAATTGCATCTGGAAAAGATGTTACTTCTAAAATAATTAGCAATAAATATGGATTTTACGAAATAAATGTAGACAAACTTGGGCATTTAGCCTTACATGAAAAAAAAGAAGAAATAGTTAAAATATTTGGTCAAAAAATATTAAATACTAAAAATGAAATAGACAAACTCTTGATAAGAAATCTTGTATTTAATAACAATAAAGAATTAAAAAAACTTGAAAGTATATCTCATCCAATAATACTTAATAAAATAAAAAAAATACTAATTCAAAACCAATCTACAAAAATAATAATCAATGCTGCTTTACTTTTTAAGCTAAATTTAGAAAAACTTTGCGACTATATAATTGTAGTCAAAGCAAAGATTCCTATAATAAAAAATAGATTATCATATTCTATGCCAAGAATAGACTCAAATATAATTAATAAAATACTCAAAATTCAAAAAGATATTTTTTTTAAAAAAAATATTATAAACTTAAGAATAATCAATATAATTAATAACAAGAATTATACATATCTAGAAAAAGAAATTGAAAAAAAAATGCAGGAGATAATTAACTATGAAAGATTTGAATGAAAACAATGATAATAACAAAGGATTTTTTGTAGCATTAACCTCAATTGCAACGGTTTGTATCATAATATTTCTTGGAACAATTATTTTTTTCCCAAACAAAAATTTGACTTCAGATATTGCAGAAAAGAATATTGTCTTAGAAGAAACTAAAGATCAAAACACCTTAGAAAACACTGACCAAAATGAAAAATCTTTAAAGGTATCTGAAACCCCAAACGAAATAATCATAGATTTAACACAAGATTTAAATAAAGAAAAAAAACCTACAAAAAAAACACCCAACACTTCTCAAAAATCAAAAATTATTGAAAAACCTCAGCCTATAGCCAAAAAAATAACTAATACTTCCCACCAAAAATCAAAAATTATTGAAAAACCTCAGCCTATAGCCAAAAAAATAACTAATACTTCCCACCAAAAATCAAAAATTATTGAAAAACCTCAGCCTATAGCCAAAAAAATAACTAATACTTCCCACCAAAAATCAAAAATTATTGAAAAACCTCAGCCTATAGCCAAAAAAATAACTAATACTTCCCACCAAAAATCAAAAATTATTGAAAAACCTCAGCCTATAGCCAAAAAAATAACTAATACTTCCCACCAAAAATCAAAAATTATTGAAAAACCCCAACCTATAGCCAAAAAAGCCTTAAATATTGACAACATATATGATCCTAATACAGAATATTACATACAATTTGTATCACTCTCAGACCCAATCAATGCTGACAACTATATTCAAAAATTACTCAAATATAATATTGTTGCCAAAATATATTCTGCAACAATAGATAATAAAGATATTTACAGGGTAAGATCTGGTCCTTATAAAACAAAATCAGAAGCAAAAGCAGACTTTAAAAAAATAACAGGAATAAGCGAATTTAAAGAAACTTATATATTACCCGTTAACAAATAGACTATAATTATTAATATATTTTTGATATTTTTCTAAATATTCTTCATGGATCTCAATAATAGGCAAGACAATATGCTTAATCTTTGCAAGCTTGAAAAAAGCATCATTTAAACTACTAAATTCTCCTAAAGAATAGAATGCCTGAATTGCTCCCCCAATAATCTCTGAATGTTTAAAATCAAAAATATTTAAATCTTTGCCAAGAATATTTGCCTTGATTTGATTTAAAAGCAAATTATCAGAATTAGATCCACTAACAAAAATACTCAAAATTTCTTTTTTACAGGCTTTTAACTCTGCTAATCTGTTGTAAAAAGCAAAGCATACAAACTCAAGTATTGCCAAACCAATCTCTAATGGATTTTTAATACTACCAAAAATTCCTTTATTTAAATCTTTGCAAATAGAAGGATCCAAAACAAATAAATCATTAAAAAGTTTAATTTTGCTTGGATAAAAATATACATTATCTAAAGTAACACTTTTAACAATCTTTTTTAAAAGAAAATCAAAAGTTAAACTTTTTTTATAAAAACTGTCTTTCAGTAATTGAATCAAATATCCAAAAGGAACAATTCTCCCAATAATAAAATATCCTTCTAAAAAATAAGGATATTCCAAAGAAAATCCGGGCAAATACGTACTTGAAACAAAATTAAACCCTTCGCTTGTACCCATTCTATTTGACACAATTCCCTCTTGAAAAGCCCCGCTTCCTACCAAAACACTCAAATAATCTGCTCCAGCATTAATTACATTAATTCCGCTATTTAGCCCAAATTCAACTCCTGCTTTATAAGTTACAACACCAATATTTTCTCCCATTTTTATGAACGGAGGGAATTTATTCTTATCAAGTCCATATTTTTTTATCTCTACATCATCCCAAATAAAAGGAATATACTCTGTGCTTGGAAAGCTTGTAAAAAGCTTTCCTGTAAGCAAATAAATAAAATACTCAAAACAAGAAACAAAATAGCTTATTTTAGAATATATGCCTCTTTCAACAGTGCTAAGCACATAAGGTAAAAATACAGACTTCCCCCTAAAATCGGACTTGATTTTAAGGGAATTCCAATGTAATACTTCTAAAGGCTTTAAATTTGAATTTAAAGCAATTAAGCATGGCGAAATACCACTAACAGAAATGCAATCTATTTTGCTAGGTTGAAAATTGGATATGGCTTTTTTAAAAGAAAAAAGCCATATATTGAAGTCAAAATTTTCGAAATCGACATTAAAATAATCTGAATAGCTAACATCAATATAACTTAAAACTCCATTTTCAGAGCTAACTAATGCTGCCTTTAAAACACTAGTGCCAATATCAATGCTAAGGGTATTCATAAACTAACCTTTGGTAATCAATTTTTGAATATCGTCTTTTCTATCAAGAATTTTTTGTAAACCAACCTTATTATAAATTGCAAATATTGCATTCGCAAAAAGATGCGCAACATTAGCTTCATGATACCAAGGCTTATTTATTAATTCATCATTATGGCAAACAGCATTGGTTCCGATTATTTTATAAAAATAACCCTCCTCATAAGCTTTGTCAAAATATTTAATAGCATCTCCATTGAAAAACGGCAAACTAATCCCACATATAATCTTTTTAGCGCCCATATTTTTAAGCAATTTCATTGCCTTAATCAGAGTACCCCCAGTAGCTAACATATCATCGCTCATAAAAACATTCCTACCTTCAACATCTCCTAAAAGTTTAGTTACAGAAATATTTGAATCAGAAACGTCATTTGAAACTCTTGAATAATCCCTCTCCTTATAAAGCAGAGCAAGAGGACTCTTAAGGCTTGATGCAAAAAATTTATTTCTACTTACAGCGCCTGTATCGGGCGAAACAATAACCAAATTAGAATCTTTAATGTCAATCAAATCCCTAAGAGATTTAAAGATTTCATAAGAAACATTTAAATTTTCAAAATAAACCTTCCTAAATACATTCTCAATTGCCTTTGAGTGAATGTCCAAGGTTAAAATATGTCTAATCCCCAACTCTTCTAAAAATCTTCCAATAAGACTTGCTGTTAAACATTCTCTTGAATGTTTTTTATCTTGCCTTGAATAAGGATAAGATGGAATAATAACACTAACAGAGTTGGCTTTAGCCTGCATACAAGCATCTATTGTTGTCATTAAATTCATTATGTGATCATTAACTGTCATAATTATTTTTTCACTACTATTTATTTCAACTTCATAAGTATTAGCAACATCTTGGACAATAAAAATATCCTTATTCCTAATTGTTTTTAAAATTTCAGTTTTAAATTCACCATTGGCAAACTTAACAAATTTAACAGGAATTTCCAAAGACTCCCTGTTCTCAAGAGAAGATAAACTAAACCCTTCTAAAAAAGGAGATAAAACTTTTTCAATTCTAAAAATTTCTTCCTTTAAGGCTTTACAATCTTGACATACATTGGCTACAATGTCATTTTCAACATTTATAAATATTCTTTCAAGCTCTTCTATTATTTTACTGGCAAAAACTCTACCCCCAGGACAAGCAATAATTCCTATTGATTTTTTTTTAAGTAAATTCACCTAGTTCCTCGTTATTTTTTATAAAAAAATCTTAATAATATTAATTTGATAATTAATATCTCTTATACGCATAAAATAACTAAAAATATTTTAGCTTTAATAATAAAAAGAAAAAATCCTATTAATATAAAAAATAAATATTATAAATAATCCCAAAACAAAATTGACTTAAACTAAACAATCCCAAATTCAAATCCTATCCCAAACTTAAAATCAGAAAATTTAAAGTTTTGAATATTCCAAACATAATAACCTTCAAGAATTAAAAAAGAAAATGAAAGCCTAGCGCCAATATCCCAGCCCATTGTTCCTAATTCTGCTAAAACAGAATCTGCAGCAGCAGTAGTTATATTGATCTTAGGACCTGTGAAAAACGCTAAAGCTAAAACAAAAAAATCTAATTTTGTATAAAATCTCGGTGTTATTGCCATAATAAACGAGAAATTTTCATTTGCAGTTCCATCTGAACGCTTTATTGCTTTAAAAAAGTTCATGTCAAGCAAAAGCTCAAATCCAACAGAAATAAAATCATCAAATTTAGCGCCAAATTGAGTATAAATCCCATATTTTAATCCAGCTTTAGCAATATTGGCCAAATCGGAAAAATTTTGGGCTATATCTTCTTTTTCTATCAGGGATAAATTTGAAGGCGAATTTTGCTTAAGCTTTGCATTAATATCTAAAGCCTCATTATAAAAGCTTGAAAAGGGACTAACAGGAAAAGCAGCCCCACCACCAAAATTGAATTCAAAATTAGTATCTGTAAAACCATTAATCACAACGATCCCAAACAAACACAAGATTAAAACTTTAATCCTCATCATATACAAACTCTCCTACAAAAATTTACAAAAAATAAAACGGGGTTTATATTGCATATCTTATTATATAATAATTGTCATAAAGTAAAAAAGTAAAAATTAAACAATTAATTAAAAATTAACTCTTAATAACAGAAGAAACTATTTCTTCTGCACCACTTGGTATAGAATGATTTAGCTCTTTATATTTTAAAATATATTTTTTTGCATTTTTTTTATCGCTCTTTAAATGATAAATGTAAAAAATATTAAATAGGGCTTCTTTATTTGCAGGCGCAAATTCTAGAGTTTTCAAATAGCAAATCAAAGCATTATCTAAATCATTTTTCTTAAAGAATAAATATCCCTTCAAATTAATTAACAAAATATTTTCTGGATCTTTTTCTATAATGGAATTAAGTTTCAACTCCGCCTCTACATATTTTTTCAAATTAATGTAAGCTAAAATAAAATTGTAACTTGAATCATCACCAGCATTAATATTAAATTTAATAGATTTTTCATAAAGCAAAACAGAAGTCTCATCATTACCAAGCTCTTCATTTAATTTAGCAAGATTATAATATTCTCCTGATATATTTTGATATTCCCTAAAAATAGAGCTGCAAGACAAAATAAAAACAATAATAAATAACACATTATGCATAAAAAATTTACCTGAATTCTTAATACTATTTAAAGCAGCAAAATAACACCAAATCTAATAACAACCAAAATATAAAACTCCAATGCCTCCAATGCTATTAAACTTTAAAATTAAATAGCCCATATTGATGATTATAAATAAAATTATCACCCTAAAAAGCTAACTATAAATAGGCCCTTCTGTTTAAAAAAACAAAAGGGCTTTAATACTATCTACCTATCTATCTAAAAAAACAAATTAAAGCTTTTCTTGGTCATACTTATTAAATATGTTTTCTGTTAAGTATTTACCAACTGATCTTTTGTCCTCAATAAGTTTAGATATTACACTAAAATGTCTTGGTTCAATCTTAAAATACTTATAAGCTCTTCCATCCTTAAAAAACACAGAAAGCTCCGACACAGAAGAATCATACCCTACCTGTGATATCTTGCTCAATTCATTAGATATTGTTAAAGTTTCCAACTCAAATTCCTCCAAATAATTATTTTAGGAGTATAATAATAAAGTAAGAGTCAATTCACCAAATAAAAAGTTTTAATCAATAAAATCAAAATCTACTAAATGATATATTCCCTATAATAAGGATATACATTAATACAACTTTAATCAAGCAAACTGCAAACATCACATTAAATATTTTAAAATTTAAAATATTTAGTATCATAAAATGCTATCGGATAGATTTTTAAAAAAAAATTTTGTAAAATTATTAAGATAGTTAATCTTTTACTCACATATCATCAGGAGGGACAATGTCCAATGGACTATAATAAATTACGAAACATAGGTATTAGCGCTCACATCGACTCAGGGAAAACCACTCTTACAGAACGCATTCTTTTTTATTGTAATAAAATTCATGCAATTCACGAAGTAAAGGGCAAAGACGGAGTTGGGGCAACAATGGATTCAATGGAACTTGAAAGAGAAAGAGGAATCACAATAGCATCAGCTGCAACTCACGTTGAATGGAAAGATTTTCCAATAAATATTATTGATACACCCGGTCACGTAGATTTTACAATTGAAGTTGAAAGATCTCTTAGAGTGCTTGATGGAGCAATATTAGTTCTTGATTCTGTTGCAGGAGTTCAATCCCAATCAATAACTGTTGATCGACAGCTTAAAAGATACGGCGTTCCTCGCCTTGCATTTGTAAACAAATGCGATAAAACTGGAGCAAATCCCTACAATGTAAAAGATCAACTAAGATTAAAACTTGACTTAAACTCTGTTTTAATGCAAATCCCAATTGGATTGGAAGACAAACATATTGGAGTTGTAGACCTTGTATTAATGAAAGCTTACTATTTTGAAGGAAAAGATGGAACAGAAATAATAGAAAAAGAAATACCCTCAGATCTATTAGAAGAAGCAAAAAATAAACGAGAAATAATGCTTGATACTCTTGCCGATTTTAATGATGAACTTATGGAATTGCACATGGAAGGAGAAGAAGTTCCCATTGAAATAATATACAATGCAATTAGAGCGGGAACATTGGCTTTAAAATTGTGCCCCGTATTTATGGGATCTGCTTATAAAAACAAAGGAGTACAATTGCTCTTAGATGCTGTAACTAGATTTTTACCATCCCCTCATGACATAAAAAACACTGCTCTTGACCTCAATAATAACGAAAAAGAAATCGATCTTAAAATTGACAACGACCTCCCAACTGTTGCTCTTGCATTCAAACTTGAAGACGGACAATACGGTCAATTAACCTATGTCAGAATCTATCAAGGAACTTTAAAAAAAGGACAAGAACTTATCAACTCAAGAACTTCTAAAAAATTCAAAGTTGGAAGACTCATCAGAATGCACGCTAATAATACAGAAGATATTGAATTTGGGGGAAGCGGAGACATTGTTGCTTTATTTGGAATAGAATGTGCATCAGGAGACACATTTTGTGATCCATCAATCAACTATTCAATGACATCGATGTTTATTCCAGACCCAGTAATTTCTCTTTCTGTAAAACCGAAAGACAAAAAATCTGCTGACAATATGGCTAAAGCTCTTGGAAGATTTACAAAAGAAGATCCAACATTTAAAACTTATGTTGACATTGAATCAAACGAAACAATAATTCAAGGCATGGGAGAACTACACTTAGAGGTATACATTGAAAGAATGAAAAGAGAGTTTAAAGCAGAAGTTGAAACCGGAATGCCACAAGTAGCTTATAGAGAAACGATTACAGGAAAAGCTGAGTTCAACTACACTCACAAAAAGCAATCTGGAGGAGCTGGTCAG
This sequence comes from [Borrelia] turdi, assembly GCF_008828755.2. Taxonomy (GTDB): domain Bacteria; phylum Spirochaetota; class Spirochaetia; order Borreliales; family Borreliaceae; genus Borreliella; species Borreliella turdi. The sequence goes on from NZ_QBLM01000001.1 coordinate 387,878, forward strand.
TTTGGACGAGTTGCTGGATTTATGGAACCTCTTAACAAAGAAGGAGAAACATATGAATTTGTTAACCTGATAAAAGGAGGAGTAATCCCAACAGAATACATCCCATCATGTGATAAAGGATTCCAAAAGGCAATGGAAAAAGGGACATTAATTGGTTTTCCAATAGTTGATATAAAAATCACAATCAATGATGGCCAATATCATATTGTTGACTCATCTGATATTGCATTCCAATTAGCAGCGATTGGTGCTTTTAGAGAAGCTTACGAAAAAGCAAAACCTACAATCCTTGAGCCAATAATGAAAGTTACCCTTGAAGGGCCTACTGAATTCCAAGGGAATATGTTTGGACTTTTAAACCAAAGAAGGGGAATAATAACAGGCTCACTAGAAGACGGAAGTTTTTCAAAGGTTGAAGCTGAAGTGCCCTTAAGCGAAATGTTTGGATTTTCGACAGTCCTTAGATCCTCTACCCAAGGAAAAGCAGAATTCTCAATGGAATTCTTAAAATATGGAAAAGTTCCAAGCGCTATATTTGATGAACTTCGCAAAAAATTTAACGATCAAAACAAATCTAAACAATAATAAGGAGGCTTTATTATGATCGAATTAACACAGGAAAAACAAGAAATATTAATAAAAAACAAATTTTTAGCCAAAGTTTTTGGGCTTATGTCAATCGGACTTTTAATTTCAGCAATATTTGCATATGCAACCTCAGAAAATCAAACAATAAAAACAATAATATTCTCAAATCCAATGTCATTTATGGCTATAATACTTATACAATTTGGACTTGTATACGCAATAAGTGGCGCTCTTAATAAAATATCAAGCAATACCGCAACAGCCCTTTTCTTGCTATACTCAGCACTAACAGGAGTAACATTATCTTCTATATTCATGATTTATACACAAGGATCAATAGTATTTACATTTGGAATTACTGCTGGAACGTTTCTTGGAATGTCTTTTTATGGATACACTACAACAACAGATCTAACAAAAATGGGAAGCTATCTAATAATGGGCTTATGGGGAATCATTATTGCATCTCTTGTTAATATGTTTTTTAGAAGCTCAGGCCTTAATTTTCTTATATCTATCTTAGGCGTAATCATATTCACAGGACTAACAGCTTATGACGTTCAAAATATTGCTAAAATGGATAAAATGCTACAAGACGATACTGAAATAAAAAATAGAATGGCAGTTGTAGCATCACTTAAGCTTTATTTAGATTTTATAAATTTATTCTTATATCTTCTAAGATTTTTGGGCCAAAGAAGAAACGACTAAAATAACAATAAAAAAACATTTTTATGAAAAATTAAATCAAAAATGAATGCTTTAAGTTACAGGCATTCATTTTTAGAGGTTTCAATGAGCATAGATAGCTTAGAATTCGAAGAAAGCAATACTCAAAATGTAATTAAAAAAAATTTTGAATTTGAAGGATATATTGAAAGCAATAAACCAATAATAATAGAAGGAAATCTTAAAGGCTTAATAAACTCATCAAACTCAATCTATCTAAGGGAAAAAGCTAATGTTGAAGCGGAAATAAAATGCCAACACTTACTAAATCATGGAAAAATAAAAGGAAATATTGAGGCTTTAAAAACAATTAAAATCTATAAAACCGGCAAATTAATAGGAAACATTAAAACTAAAGAACTTTTTATTGATTCTGGAGCAATATTTAAGGGGAATTGCGAAATGGAGGATTTTGAAGAATGAATTTTTTTTTTCTATTACAAATAACTTTAATTCTGCTATCCAATTCAAGCTTATTATTCGGACAATCACAGATTAAAGAAAAAGAAGACTCTCTCCTTCTCTATAAAGAAGGAAAATTTAAAGAAGCTATTTTAAATACGTTAGAAGAAATTCGTTTAAATCCTAACAACTTAGATGCTAGAACAATATTGATATGGAGCTTAATAGCTATAGGAGAATACAAAAGAGCTGAAAAAGAAGCGATTGTGGGTCTTGGCATTAAAAAATATGACATAAGAATTATTCAAGCACTAGGAGAAGCTTATTTTTTCCAAAAAAATTATGAAAATGCATTAAAATACTTTCAAGAATATATTAGCCTTGATTCTAAAGGAGCAAGAATAATAAAAGTTTATAATTTGATTGCAGATTGTTTCTATGAGCTAAAAAGATATAATGAAGCGGATTTTGCATACGAATATGCATTGCGATTTGCCCCTAATAATCAGAATTTATTAATAAAGTTAGCAAGATCAAGAATAAATGCAAAAAATAAAATATTAGCAGAAGAAACATTAATTAAACTTCTTACGATCTCTCCTAACAATCTAGAAGCAAAAAATTTACTAGAAGAATTAAAAAAAAGCAACAGTAAACCTTGACATTCAATTTATAAAAATTTATTCTTATTGTTAGCAAATTAATAAAACGGGCTGCTAGCTCAAGTGGTAGAGCAGCGGACTCTTAATCCGTCGGTTACAGGTTCAAGTCCTGTGCAGCTCAAATTGTTAAGTACCTTTTTGGTATAAATTGCCAATTTTTTATGCCAATTTAACTTGACATTATTGGAAATTAAATATATTATTACTTTTGATGGTCGTAAAATGACTTTTGGGCTCATAGCTCAGGTGGTAGAGCAGCGCCCTTTTAAGGCGTTTGTCGTAGGTTCGAGTCCTACTGAGCTCACTTTTGTCCTCTTCGTCTATCGGTCAGGACTCCAGGTTTTCATCCTGGCAAGAGGGGTTCGATTCCCCTAGAGGATGTCTTTTAAAGAAGAATTATATTTAACTTATTAGATTTTACTATACATAAGCTATTCAGGTATTAATAATATTTCTGTTTTTTCCTTAAGATTAATCTTTTTAAAAAGTTTATTTATCAAATCTTTGCTTAGACTTGTTTCTATAAACTTAACACCAAAATTATTTTTAAATACTCCATGCCAAGATAATGATGCCAATATATTTGAAATCCAATAACTATTTTGATCTGAATTTATCTTTGTATTTTTAATATAATTTTTCTTAACATAAGAAAAATCTTTATCATTAAAATCTATTTTTTGCCTTTCGATCATATAGCGATTAATAGAATTTAAAACATTATCCAGCTCTTTAGGCTCAGTAGTAAAAAAAATAGACAAAATACCATCGGAATCTACATATTTTCTTAATTTGGAATCAAAAAAAGCTTGAATTGCATAAACACTAGACATTTTTTCTCTAATATTTTTTATAAGGCCATCCGTTAAAAGATCCGCTAAAGCATTTAAATTTAATGAGATCTCTTCTAAATAAGAGAATTTAAAAGGATAAATCACATAAGCAAAGCTAGTTGAATCTTTCCCCTTCCTTACAACTATTTTATCAAAATTTTTACTGTAAGAGTAATCTAAATCTTTATACTCGCTTATTTTTTTAAAGCTAAGATTACCTAAATATTTTTTTGAATAAGCTTTTATTGTCTGAATATCCGAATCTCCAACAAAGACAAACTTAAAATTATTTGCATAAGTAAACCTTTTCTTATAAAAAGATAAAATATTTTCTTTTGTAAAATACTGTAAATCACTATCTTTTACATCTTCAAATCTAGGATCATTATTGTTTAAAAATTTACTAATAGCTTTTTGAAAATGATATTTAGAGCTATTTTCATTACTTTTTATTAATGCTTTTATATTATTAATAGCATTTTGCAAAAAAACATCATCTATTTTGGGTTCCTTAAAAGTCAAATATATAAGCTCAAAAAGAGTTTTAAGATTTTTTTTATCTGAACTTCCAAAAATATATGATTCTTGAGCTCCAACACCAACATTTAAAGAAACAGCTTTATCTGACAAATATTTTTCAATCTGCAATGCAGAATAATCACCGTACCCTGAACCAGATACTACTTCGGGCGCAAAAGTTAAAACGGGTATAAGTTTTAAATCCTCATTGATTAAACCACCCCAAGAAGTTGCCCTAAAGTCAACTACACCCTTATTTTGATCATTATATTTAAAATAAACTTCAACCCCATTTTCAAGGACAAATGATGAAATTTCATTTTCAAACTCATTTTCTCTAATAATATCTTTATTATCTAAAGACTTCTTAAAAAATTTACCTTCAATTGAAGAGTTTTCATAAGGCTTAAACTCTCTTTTTAAAGCTATCTTTTGAAGATTATTAATGTCTTCAAAAGACAAAGTAGGATGTACTTTCCCATGATAAGAATAAAAAATTGCACAATTTTTCACATCAAACTCTCTTGCTACAAGATTGTTTATTGTCTTTAAATCAATTTTTTCTAAATATTGAAAAGAAAGATCATAATATTCGCTCATATCAAATTTATTAGAACCACTAATAGCAATTTCTATTAAATCTTCAAAAATAGTCCACGAATTTGTTTTATTTATATTATTTTTCCCTAATTCTAAAAATTTGAAGAATTGAGATCTAACTTTTTCAAACTCGCCCTGGGTAAATCCAAATTTTCTTATTCTCTCAAGCTCATAAAAAAAATCCTCTATTCCTTCCTTAAAATAATCTGGATTAAAGTTTAAGGAAATTGATCTTGCAATAATAGTGTTGTTATCTGATTTAAATGAAAAAAAATCTCCATTTGAAACGCCTTTAAAATGCTTTACCCCAGAAGTCTTTAATTCAGAAAATCTATTTTCAAAAAGAGCAGTCAATAAAGACTTTTTAATAGCATTTAAAACGTTATCCTTGGTCTGTTCTACATTGGCAATTCTCTTTTTAAGAAACATTAAGCTGGGCTCCCCTACTTCCAAATCCTCTAAAGGTAAAAACTTATCTTTAAGCTTTACATCTAAATTTACTTTTATCCTTTTAATTTTATCAGTTGGATTTTTCCAAGAAATAAATTGCTTCTTTATTTTCTCTTCAATTTCTCTAGGATCAATATCTCCTACCACAATAACACTTGCAAGTTCTGGCCTATACCACTTTCTATAAAATTTTTTGAAATCTTCTGGTTGAAAAGACAAAATCTGTTCTTCAAGTCCAATAGGACTTCTAAATTCATAAATACTTCCGCTTACCAAAAACTCATACATTTTCTCATAAATTCTTCTAGGATAAGTTTCGCCAAGCCTTTTTTCCTCGATAATAATATTGCGCTCTAAGTCTATTTCTTCTTTCATGAAGCTAATTTGAGAAGCCCAATTCCTCAAAATATTTATAGATTCATCAATTTCATTTTTATTATTACCGTCTGACAAATCAAGTCTATAATAAGTGAAATCAAAACCAGTAGCGGCATTAATATCAGAACCAAATTGCATTCCAAATTTTTTAAGAACATCAACAATGGAATTACCTGGATAATCTTTTGTACCATTAAAAGCCATATGTTCAAGATAATGAGCAATACCTCTCTGATTATCTTCTTCATTAATAGAACCCACATTAAAAACAATCCCCATATTAACAGCATTCTTTGGAATTTGATTTTTATAAATAAAATACCGCAGCCCATTAATAAGCTTTCCCTTTACTAAATTTTTATCTAGCTTTAACTCATTAGAAACACAGGAAAACAAAAAAATTAGAAAAACACTTGTAAATTTACAATAATTTTCAATTCTTTGACAATTCATTTACACGCCCTCTTATTGAATTTATTTTTTCAGAATAAATTTTATTTAATGCTTTTAAAATAGATGAAAATCCAAAATCATTCCAATCTTTTAAACTCTTTAGCTTAGAAACTGGAAATAGTTCATAAAATAAAAACAATAACTCTCCTTTGCTTAATTTTGGAAGATCATTTAAGTAAACGTTTTTATCAAAATCTTCAAGATAAACAAAAGGATTTGATCGCTTATCTAAAAGAAATTTATTTAAATTAGGCATTATAATGCTTTTATTATAAATTTCAATAGTAGTATATTCACTTGGCATATCATTATAAAAATCATTATTCAAAAAAGAATCTAAAATAACAAATTTATTATCCTTAACACCCACATTTCTTCCATCTAAAGTCTTTAAAAGCCCATCCTTACTAATATGAACTAAAGCATTTAAACTCTTTGTAGCATTAAAAATAAGCCTTGCATTGTTATAGACCTTAGATTGTCTTAAATGCTTAATATTACTATCTACTGCTAATTCTTTATCATTTTTTGATAATAAATTTATATTTTTTTCTTCTAACGCCTTATAAGCTAATTCAATATACTTTGAAGCACAACTATTTGCCAAAGTCAGTTGCTCTCTATTTAGCAAATTAATAATAAACAGCAATTCTTCCTTTTCAAGACTACGATAAAAATCAAAATCATTTAAATCAATGCCAAAACTAAAAGTAGTGCTAAATATTAAACAAAAAATTGTAATGTTTTTTTTCAATCTAGCTTCCCCTCTTTAACTAACTATATCAGCCAACTCTAAAAAAACAGGACAATGATCACTTCCCATTACTTTGTCCAAAATTAGAGATTTTTTAACATTTCTCTTAAAAAATTCATTAACAATAAAATAATCAATTCTCCAACCCATATTTCTCTCCCTAGCTCTTGCTCTATAGCTCCACCAAGTATAATAACCAGGCTCCTTATTAAATATTCTAAATGTATCTACATATCCTTTGTTCAAAAAACTATCTAACCAAGTAGTTTCTTCAATATAATATCCAGGAGAATCTCTATTAGAATCAGGATTCATAAGGTCAATCTCAGTATGAGCAATATTAAAATCACCACAAATTACTACATTTTTCCCAGCATTTACAAAAGAATCCATAAGATTCTCAACATAAGATAAAAAATCAAGTTTATAAACAAGTCTTCTTCTTAAAGCTTGAGAATTGGGAAAATAACCGTTAATCAATACAAAATCGTCGTAGTATGCTATAAGACCTCTACCTTCATTGTCAAAAACTTCTTTTCCAAGTAAATTTACAGCAATAGGCTTAACTTTGGAGTAAATACAAACACCACTATAGCCTTTAAGCTTTGACCTTGAAAAATAAGAATAATAATTTTCAAGAATTAAATCCCTTGGCAATTGCTCTCTCAAAGCTTTGGTTTCTTGAACGCATAAAATATCTGGCTTATATTCTTTTACAAACTCAAGGAAACCTTTCTTTAAAACAGCTCTAATTCCATTTACATTCCATGAAATTAATTTCATAAATCCCCTTTAAATTTAAATCAAACATAAATCTTTAATCCATCATAAGCCAAATAGATATTATCTTTTCCCAAATAATCAAATTCTTCATGCATTATATCATGTGCAATATGTGTAAAATAAGAAATTTTAGGATTGATTTTTTTAACCTCACAAAAAGCCTCTGAAAAATTTAGATGAGCAGGATGGGGTTTAATCCTCATAGCATCTATTATAAGTAGATCTAAATTCTTTAAATAATCATAGGACGCTTCAGGAATAAATTTAACATCAGTAAGATACGCTAAATTGCCTATCCTATAACCTAAACTAACTATCTCTCCATGAATCAAAGGAATTGGCACTATCTTTAGACCTTTAAAAAAAATAGGCTCAAAATCTCTAATCACATTGGGAATAATGTCGGCCTTTCCACTTACAGAAGGTTTTGATGAAAAATTATGAGAAAAAGCATTCATTATGTGAACCATAGTAGTATCTCTAGCATAAATGTTTAAAGGAGCCTCCCGTGTATAAAACTTAATATCATCAAGCCCCATAATATGATCATAATGTTCATGGGTGTAAAGCACTAAATCAAGCTTATCTATATTCTCTCTTAAAAGTTGTTGTCTAATGTCAGGACCTGTATCAATCAACAATTTAATGCCAGAAGATAGCTTGAGGAAAAAAGAGCTTCTCAACCTTTTATTTTTCCTAAAACTAGAAACACAGACTCTACAGCTACAATTTAACATGGGAACTCCACTTGAAGCACCAGTTCCTAAAAAGGTTCCAACCATATGTTCCTACCTTTCGCCTGTAACCTTAATCTATTTTAACACAACATTTTATATTAAACAAAAATAAACTCCCTTAATAAAAAACTCCCTTAAATCTAAAATTAAATTAAAACTATTTAATAAGCAATTCTTTAAACTATTTTGGAAAAAACACTTTTATGCTTATAATTATTTAAGGAAAAATTATTTTTATGGATACGCAAATTTATGAACTCATTTTCTTAACCAGCTTTAGCATATTTTTAATAGTAAATTTATTTAATTTTAAAAAAGAATTTACTTATGAAGACTACTTCATAATATTCCCAGGTACATTTTTTATAATAACTTTATACTTCACAGAAATCACTCCATTAATGTTATATATTGGCAGTATATTCTTAATCTTTATGGTAATCATCTTCTTTAAAAACATAAAAACAATAATAAATAGAAGAAGAAGAAGAAGAAATAACAGCAAGCCTATAAAACAATCAAAAGGAATATTTCTTTCAATTTTGCTAAAAACAATTCTTGTAATGCCTGCTATTTTAACTGTTATTATTGCAACCATTTTTTCATACTTAGCGCTTTTTGTAAATTATCCCAAAGATGAAAACAATAACTATCAAATTGGATTCACAAGAATTAAAGATCACAAAAATGATTTAAACTTATCGATTTGGTATCCTGTAAGCTTAACATTGGGCCTAAAAAAACAAAATCCATTTCTTTTGTATGAATTTAATCCTTTTTTCATAAACGAAATGAATTATTTACCAAAACAAAATAATATATATAAAAAAGCCTTTATTAGCGATAATCAAAAAATATATGATTCTATTTTAATTATACTTCCTTATTATTCTCACGATTCAATGTTCAAATCCCTAATCAGCAAGCTTGTTAAAAAGGGAAAAATTGTTTATTTATATTCGCCAAAATATAAACATATGAAAAGCTACGACTTTATTAAAAATAGCCACAAAAGCATATTTAGCTATGTAATCAATAAAAGCATTAGCTATTTAATTGAACCTGTCAATATTCTTAATGAAAAAGCTGATATCGCATCTACTGAAAATGATATTCAAAACATTATTGAACTAGTAAAATCAAGCCAAAATTTAAAATTTTTAAATTCAAAAATGAACCTTAATAAACTAACGTTAATTACAATGGGGAATCAAGCAAATATTGCTAATTTTATCCTTGCTAAAAACACAAACATAACAAAATATATCAATATAGGAGGCAAACCACAAACAATAAAAAATTTAAAAAATTTACAACTAATCCTAAAAGAAAATGAAAAAGAACTACTCCTTATAAAAACTACTAATCCAAATTCTATAAAGCTAATAAACATAAGCAACATTGCAGAAATTTCTGACCTTATTTTTAGCAGAAACTATTTAAAAAGTTTCAATTTTTTAAAAAACAAAAAATCAATGCTATCAAGATTCAATTCTATAGTTACTGAAATTAATAAATTTATTGAAGAGGAAAAATAATAATGATAAAAAAATTCTTGCTATTTACAATGATCAACATACTTCTAACAAGTAAGACTCATAGTAATAAAGAGGTAATCGAAATAAGTACTGAAATACAAAAAGAAAAATATATTCCCTTTTTAATAAGTAGAGGAAAAACTCAACTGGAAGACCTTGTAAAATATACTCTAGAAATAAATCCAGACCTTGACAAAAACTATGTAAATACTATTGCTAAAACCTACATAGACGAATCTTTGATTGAAGGTATTAATTATGACATTGCCTATGCTCAAATGCTACTAGAAACAGGCATTCTAAAATTTAATGGGATAGTCTCAAAAGAACAACACAATTTTTCAGGAATAGGCGCTACTAATCATCTTACAAAAGGAAATTCTTTTTCCAATATTAAAGAAGGGATTAAAGCCCATATTCAACATTTAAAAGCTTATGCATCAAAACAAAATATTAACTCAAATATGGTTGATCCTAGATTTTATCTTGTTGAAAGAGGATCTGCTCCAACAATATATGATTTAACTGGAAAATGGGCAAAAGACAAATTTTACGATAAAAAGCTTAAAAAAATATTATTAGAACTATTAGAATATAATAATGCAAATAAAAGCTAAAAACTCACTATATGATTTTCTAGAAGAAATATATCTAAAATACAATAAAAAAAAATTTATACATCCTGATCCTTTAGAATTTTTATATAGGTATAAAAAAAAAGAAGACATTGAACTTGTAGGCCTAATTAGTTCTTCATTGTCACTTGGAAGAGTAGAAAAAATTTTAGAAGCAATAGAGAGAATACTCAAACCACTTGGCAAATCTCCTTCTGAGAGCCTTAAGCTAATAAATGAAAAAGACTTAAAAGAAATGTTTAAAGGATTTGTTTATAGATTCTTTAAAGAGGAAGACATTGTAAGGCTACTATATACCCTCAAGACAATAAAAGAACAGCATCATACGCTTGAAAATCTTCTTCACAGTATTTATTATAAAAATCAAAATTTTATACTTAGTATAGATGAACTAATAAAGCATATGGAAAAAATAAATGGAAGAGAATTTGGAATGTTACTTCCAAAGCCTTCAAAGGGAAGTTCTTGTAAAAGACTTTTTTTATTCTTAAGATGGATGATACGAAAAGACGCCGTAGATTTAGGTATTTGGAATAAATTCAATCCCAATAAGCTTATAGTGCCAATGGATACTCATATGACAAACATTGCATCAAAACTATTTAAAATCAAAGAAATAAAAAACGTAAATCTTAAAAAAGCAATAAAAATCACAAGCTATTTTTCAAAAGAAAATAACGAAGATCCTGTAAAATATGATTTTTCTTTAACCAGGTTTGGAATAAATAGAGATTTTAATAAAGAAAAATTACTAAAAAACATTGATAAACTATAAAGCTTTCGTTAAAAACTATTTGAAATAAGAACTACTTAAATTATTGAAATAAAACACTAATATAGCAATAAAATAAAAAGGAAAATCTATAAATAATCTTAAAGAAAAGATAAATACTTATAGCTGATTATGTAGATATCTACTATACGCTGGACTAAAAGCGATTTTGACCTTATAGTAGGGTTTAGCAAGGAAAGTTATGTAGAATTAAACTTAAATTCATTTAAAGCGAAAATTAATGACAAACCATACAAAAAAATTACATCAATCTTAGATGATTTTAATCATCTAACAAAAAGTTTCCCAAATTTATTTAATAAAAATTCCAATTAATAAACTTAAAAAACAATAGAATTTCCTAAAATTCTAACACCTTCTACAGTTAAATGAATATTAAAAATAAACTCTATTTCAATTAGTGGCAAAAGTAGGCTTGCATTACCTCCAGTAATTATCAAATTAAATTCTTTTTTATACATCTTTTTAATATCCTGGTAAACACCTTCTATTAAATACTTATATTGATAAAACAAACCGCTATTTACACTCCCAGACGTAGTTCTTTCTAAAAGATTGCTAGGAGTACTTATGGGGAATTTCTTCAAAAGATATGCATTATCTAATAAAGAATTAAAATTTATTAAAGGACCAGAATTAATAAGACCGCCAAGTATTCCATCCTGCCTACTAACAGCAAAAATAGTACAAGCTGTCCCAAGATCTACTACCAAAACATTTTCCAATAAATAATTTTCAATGGCTGCAACCAGATTAGCAAAAACGTCAGAACCTAACAAAAATTTACCACTTTTGTAAGGATTAAATGTTAAATCATATTTTAAATCAAAACTAACAAACAGGGAGTTTATCTTAAAAAAAGAAAAAATGACTTTTTCAAATATCCCGTTAAGAACAGGAACAACACTACTTATAAAAACTCGACTTACATTAAAATCAAAATTTTCCTCAAAAAAACTATAAACCTCATCGTGTCTTAACATAAGATTTGTTTTCATTTTAATAAATAAATCAATTTTATTATTCTTAAATACAGCAAAAGCAATGCTGGTATTCCCAATATCAATGATCAATTCTGATAATAAAGGCTTATTCATAAATATTTATTTTTTTTGGAGCTTTGTCAAATCTTAATAAAAGATTAACGATTTTCTTTTTCTTAGGTGTTGCTTTAATGACCAAAATTTTATTCAAAGGATAATACTTCCAACCATCAGAATATGTATAAAACTTATAATCTGTAAACCAATCAATTTCCCTAAATCTAACTAAAGTTGGATTTAAAATATTCCCAAAAAATATATAGTTTGAATAATTAATCTCTTGATCAAAATCAATTACAACCTTGGGATTAGTAATTTCACGATTTAAAACCCCAGACGCAGCATATATCCATCTAATAGATTCATGTCCAGTAATGAAAATAAATTGGGGCATATATTGATTATCAATAATATCAGAATAATAGCTTTCATAAGGAATTCCTTTGACATGATCACTAATTAAAGAATAATAAATCATATTAAATGAAAGCTTTAATATTAAATTATCTTTCAAATAAGATGCTATTCTTTTAAGAACACCAGAAATCTTTAATACATATTCAACAACATCAGATGAATTAATATTATTATTATTTAAAATATACACTTTTCCTTCATCTGTAACACCAAATAAAGTAAATACAAACTTATAAAGCTCCTTTTTAAAATTTAAATAAACAAAATCATCATTGTTAATCTTAAGAAAAGTAAGATAATTAGAGAGAATGTTATATACTTGGCTAAAATCAAAATTAGAACTTAATATTTTTTTAGGATCTTTGAGAAGATTTAAAGCATCATTTAATTTGGAAACATTTTCTGATAAAAAAATTTTTTCCAAAAGACGAGAATCCTCCTTTAAATAAACAATAAGTCTGTCTTTTTCAAGAGAGTCAATAAAAGTTTTATTTCTTGATAAATAAGAAAAAAATTTATCAATTTGATCTGAATTAGCATAATAATTTAAACTTAAATAAGTAAGTTTATGTTCATTTTTAACCAATAAAGAATCTAATTTTAAAAATATTGATTCGTAATCTCCTCTAATTAAAGATTCTGCTAAAAAACAAACCATTAGATTTTCATCAAAGCTATAAGCTCCGTACTTAAGCCATCCTCCCTTTGAAACATTAAAATTAACAGGATTGTTCCAAAAATCATAAGCACTTTGTCTAAAATTATTTAAAGTATCATTAAAAATTTTATTATCCACCTCTTTAATTTTTGAATGAATAACAGAATGGTCTAATATATTAGTTGGATTGCTATCTATAATGGAACTTGGAATATTTTTCTTTGGTGACTTGATATAAATAGCATTACCAATTCTAAATGTTGCTCGAGGAAAAATTAAAATATCTTTTTCTCTTAGCTTTACATTTTCTCCTAAAAAGACTTTATATTCCAAATTATCTCCTTGTCTTATTGAAATATTAGACTTATCAAATAAAACTTCATAATGGTCTTCAACTTCATAGCTTAACAAAAAGCTCTTAGAAAGATTTGATTCAATAATAAAATTATTTTCTGAATCAAACAAAAATCCTAGAAAAATATTATTCTCAAAATAAACATAAATGCCTATGTCTTGCACTTTATAAGAGATAGGTAAAAGATTTAACCCAGTTTCTAAAACAATAAGTGGATTAAGTTTGGACAAAAGTATTCTAAGTCCTCTAACATTAACAACAATATCATTTAAAATATATTCACTATTTTCAACCTTATTATTTACTTCTAATTTTATATCTTTTAGAAAAAATATATTTAAGTTTAAATTCCTAAATTGTAAAAAAATAACAACAAATAATATTAAAACACCAAGCAATAAATTAAAAGCTCCTGCCCTTAAAAACCCTTTCATATGATGATTCTAATCATAAAAAATCAAAATATCAATATTGATTGAATAAAAACAAAAAAAATAATAAAATGTATAGGTTGGTTATCTGAATGGGAGTGAAATTTATGAAAATTCCTAAGAATTATATTCCAGGAACAAATCCTTACAAGTCTTTACCTAAAAAGCCTGTTATTGAAAACAAAAAAAAAATTACTAAAAAACAAGAGCAAATTAATTTAGAAATTATGAAATCGCAAGAGCGTATTTTGAAGTTATATATGAGACGCTTGCAAAAAAAAGATCAAATAACTCTTCAAAATTTTATTCTAGAAGGACATAAAGTTGGTTCCAAAATTTTCAACAATTTACCAAAAACATTAAAAGAAATAATAGCTTTAATGAATATAGAGTCATTGAAAGTGCTAAAAAAAAATACAAAAAATCCAATTAAAATGCTTTACATAAAATTTTCAAGCTGGACCTTAAATAAGCTAATAAAAACACTCGACATTGAATCTAATAAAAATAGAACTATAAAACATAAATAACAATTTAAAAATTCTTTTTAAGAATCTTACTTATTAAATTTTTTATTTGCGACTTTCCTTACAATGTCTATTATTAATTTACTATCAGAATAAATAAAAAAATCTTTCAAGGACCATCTTTTTGCTTATGAGGCTATAAAATGTACATTAAATCTGAGGATATCTAATGTCATTTTATTGCTACAATAAAATTTACCAACCATGTCTAATTTACTTCCAATAGCTAAGTCCTAAAAGAAAAATAGGCCTTATAAGAACATGTAAAAAGCATAGCAAAAGGATAAACACAAAATCCATCAATATGAATATGAGAATAAATATTAAGATTAAATGACCTTACAATAAACTTTGAAACTGCAAGCAAAGCTGTAGATATTGTAACATTCAGAATTAGTAAAAACAAACTTATTAAAAGCTTTTCTTAAAAAGATAGTTACCAAAGAATTCAAAAAACTAAGCACCCTTAATAATTTCAAACCATATTATTTAAAATAGGAATTGAAAGTTCAAATCCAAAGGTTTTTTTTGAAATCTTAACTATAGGAGCTCCTTGTCTTCTTTTGTATTCATTTTTAAAATAAAGATTTAAAACTTTATCAACTACACCTTTTTCAAAATTAAGATAAATTGAATCTAGAGATTCATTGTCAATCAAATATTTATTTAAAATAAAATCAAGAACTTCATATTTTGGAAGATAATCACTATCTTTTTGATCAGCCCTTAACTCTGCCGAAGGCTCCTTTAAAATAATATTGGTAGGAATACATTGGTCAAACTTTGCATTAATATACTTTGCAAGATCATAAACCTCAGTCTTAAAAAGATCTCCAATCAAAGCAAGTCCCCCACAAGTATCCCCATAAAGGGTACAATATCCAACTGCAATCTCGCTTTTATTACCAGTATTTAAAAGTAAAGAATTTTGAGAATTACTATAAGACATTAATAAAAGTCCCCTTAACCGCGCTTGTAAATTTTCTCCAGTAACGCCTTTAACATCAAAATACCCTTCAAAAAATCTACTACTTACCTCAAACAAGTCTTTTATTGGCATTTCAATCAATTTAAAACCTAATTTTCTAGAAAGCTCTTTAGCATCAGAAATAGAATCTGTTGATGAAAATTTACTAGGCATAGAAATTCCAGTAACATTCTCAGAGCCCAAAGCAAAACATGCAAGACACGCAACAAGAGTAGAATCAATACCCCCGGATAACCCAAAATGCACTTTAGAAAATCCCGAACAATAAATATATTCTCTTAAGACAAGAGATATTGCTAAAATAATCTTTTCAAAAAGCTCATTACATGCATCAAATTTCAAATCTTGAAATGCATCATTAGATATAAAATCAAATTCAAAACCTTTAGCTTTTTTCATCTTTCCAAAACTATTAATAAAAAAGCTACACCCATCGTAAACTGCAGAATCTTCAACTCCATAAAAATTTGAATAAACAACCTCCAAATTATTCTCAACAGCAACTTTCTCAAAGAATTTTAGCCTAAGATTATTCTTTTCCTTAGTAAAATAAGATTTGGACGGTATTATTAAATACTGAGCCTGCTTTAAATTCTCACCAAATTCAGGACTCAAGTCTTCAAACAATAAAGCATCCTCAAAATTTAATACAGCAAATACAGTGTCCTTATAAGTAAAAAAACTGGGTAAATTGCATTGTGATACAGTTAGAATAACTTTATGATTACTAATGACAGAAACAACATCTACAAATTTACCACCCCCCTTATAAACACTATATCCAAAAACAATTAAAGTGCTCTCATTAACCTGTTCTCTCATAAATTCAATGCACTTACATATATTTTGAGAATACTTAGAACGAACAAAAAGCCCATCATACTTAGCCTTGCTTAAAAACATAGAGGGGAAAACTAAAACGTCTGATCCCCTTTGCAAGGCTTTCTCATAATTAATTTTAAAATCAGAAATACATTCATCAAAATCTAAAAATCTATATTTCGTTTGAGCAATGCTTATTTTCATAGGTAAATAATAAGCAATAATACATCAAATTACAACAAAAAAAAGTTTAATGCCTTGCAAAGCCAATGCTCATCTATATTTTAACAATACCCTGAAATTAGGAAGTATATATAGACACACCAAAAACAAATAAAATCAAAAAATGATATCAAAAATATTTTTATAAATAATAAAAAAATAAAATTTTTTATTTTGACAAAAAAATACACACCGACATTTTATTGAATAACAATATGTATCAATACAACACTATTACTAAAAGCTTAAGAAAAATATATATCTTGCAAATGCTCAAAATGAATCAATTTTGATAAATTCTGAGAAAGAAAAAAATTTGTAAATTTTTTTTTAAAAAGATAAAATGCTTTATCAAAGGAGGAAAAATGGAAAAAAAAGAAACTAAAAACGAAACCGAAAAAGCCAATAAACAAGATAATAAAAATACAAAATCTCAAAAAAAAGAAAACTTAAATTCGGTAAATTCTGATAAAAAAATTACCGAGCTTGAAAATGAAATCTCCAATCTTAAAGATTTGTATTTAAGAAAACAAGCAGAATTTGAAAACTTTAGAAAAAGATTAGAAAAAGAAAAAGACAATTTTGTTAAATTTGCAAATGAAACCATAATGAAAGATGTCGTTAATTTTCTTGATAACCTAGAACGAGCTATTAACTCTTCAAAAAAATCAAAAGATTTTGACAATCTATTAACAGGAATCAGCATGATTGAAAATGAAATACTGTCAATCTTTGATAAAAAATATAATTTAAAAAAATTTGGAGAAAATGGCGAAAATTTTGATCCAAGTCGTCATGAAGCAATAAGTATTGAAGAAAAAGAAGATCTTAAAAATCCAGAGATAGTAGAAGTATATCAAAAAGGATATTGCTACAACGACAGAATATTAAGAACAGCAAAAGTTAAAGTTGCTCAAAGTAAAAATTAATTAGAAAAAAGGAGGTTTATAATATGGGCAAAATAATAGGTATTGACCTAGGAACAACAAACTCATGCGTAGCTATAATGGAGCATGGCAAACCAGTTGTAATACAAAATTCAGAAGGAGGAAGAACTACTCCATCTATTGTTGCCTACACAAATAAAGGCGAAAGACTTGTAGGACAAGTTGCAAAAAACCAAATGGTTACAAACCCTGAAAACACAATTTATTCTATTAAAAGATTTATGGGAAGAAGATTTGAAGAGGTTGCAAGCGAAATCAAAATGGTTCCTTATAAAATAGAAAAGGGACTAAATGGCGATGCACGAATAAACATTTCTAATATAAAAAAGCAAATGTCACCACCTGAGATCTCAGCAGCAACTCTTACAAAAATGAAAGAAACAGCAGAAGCTTACCTGGGTGAAAAAGTTACAGAAGCTGTAATTACAGTCCCTGCTTACTTTAATGATGCTCAAAGACAAGCTACAAAAGATGCTGGTAAAATAGCAGGACTTGAAGTAAAAAGAATTGTTAACGAACCAACTGCAGCTGCTCTTGCTTATGGAATTGAAAAAAAACACGAAGAGATTGTTGCTGTTTACGATCTTGGTGGGGGAACATTTGACATTTCAATATTGGAGCTTGGAGATGGTGTTTTTGAGGTAAAGTCAACCAATGGAGACACACATCTTGGAGGCGACAATTTTGACGACGAGATAATAAAGCACTTAATTTCAGAATTCAAAAAAGAAAGCGCTATTGATTTGTCAAATGACAAAATGGCACTTCAAAGGCTAAAAGAGGCTGCCGAAAAAGCAAAAATAGAACTTTCAGGTGCCCAAGAAGCTTCAATAAATCTTCCATTTATTACAGCAGATGCAAACGGCCCAAAACACTTACAATACACCCTAACAAGAGCAAAATTCGAACAAATGGTAGACCATTTGGTTCAAAAAACAAAAGAACCATGCCTTAAAGCTATTAAAGATGCTGGGCTTAAAGCTTCTGACATCAATGAAGTAATACTTGTAGGCGGATCAACAAGAATTCCTGCTATTCAAAAAATTGTAAAGGATATATTTGGGCAAGATCCCAACAAAGGAGTAAATCCAGATGAAGCTGTAGCAATTGGGGCTGCTATTCAAGGTGGTATTTTAACCGGAGAAACTAAAGACATGGTTCTCCTTGACGTTACTCCACTCTCACTAGGAATAGAAACTCTAGGTGGCGTGATGACCAAACTTATTGAACGAAACACTACAATTCCTACAAAAAAAAGTCAAGTTTTCTCAACAGCCGCTGACAATCAAACCTCTGTTGATATTAAAGTTCTTCAAGGTGAACGCGAGATGGCAGCACAAAATAGAATACTTGGTAATTTTATACTTGATGGAATACCAGCAGCACCAAGAGGAGTGCCCCAAATTGAAGTTAGCTTTGATATTGACGCTAATGGAATAGTTCACGTGTCTGCAAAAGATATGGGAACAGGCAAAGAACAGAAAATTAGAATTGAATCATCATCAGGGCTCTCTGAATCAGAAATAGATCGCATGGTAAAAGATGCAGAAGCTCATGCAGAAGAAGATAAAAAATTAAAAGAAAATATTGAGACTAAAAATACAGCTAATTCTTTAATTTATCAAACAGAAAAATCATTAAAAGAATATTCTGAAAAAATTTCAAGCGAAGACAAAGAAGCTATTGAAAATAAAATAAAAGAATTAAAAGAAAGTCTTGAAAAAGAAGACATTTCACTTATAAAATCTAGAACAGAAGAACTTCAAAAAGCTTCTTATAAGATAGCTGAAATGATGTATAAAGATTCTTCCCAGCAAAATGCAACCAACCAACAAGAAAATGGTACCCAAAGCAATACAAGCGAAGAAGGGAAAGAAGCTGATTACGAAGTTGTTGACGAGGATAAAAAATAGTGAAAAAAGATTATTATGAAATTTTGGGGCTCTCAAAAGGAGCCTCAAAAGATGAAATAAAAAAAGCTTATAGAAAAATAGCAATTAAATATCACCCCGACAGAAATCAAGGAAATGAAGAGGCCGCTTCCATCTTTAAAGAAGCCACTCAAGCTTACGAAATTTTAATAGATGACAATAAAAAAGCCAAATATGACAGATTTGGGCATTCAGCTTTTGAAGGAGGAGGATTTGAAGGATTTTCAGGTGGATTTAGTGGATTTTCAGACATCTTTGAAGATTTTGGTGATATTTTTGATTCATTTTTCAGCGGAAACAAGGGACAAGAAAAAAACAGAAAAAATGCAAAAGGCGAAGATGTAGGATATAACATAGAAATATCCCTTGAGGATGCATACTTTGGTTACAAAAATAATATAAACATAACAAGACAAATATTATGCCATTCTTGTTTAGGAAAAAAATCCGAAAAAGGCACAGGTCCTTCGATATGTAACATGTGTAATGGCAGCGGAAGAGTAGTACAAGGCGGAGGATTTTTCAGAGTTACAACAACATGTTCTAAATGCTACGGTGAAGGCAAAACAATATCAAACCCTTGTAAATCTTGTAAGGGAAAAGGGAGCCTTACAAAGCAAGAAACCATTCAATTAAACATTCCTTCAGGCATTGATAATAACCAACAAATAAAAATGAAAGGCAAAGGCAATGTTAATCCAAACAACCAAGAATATGGGGATCTTTATGTAAAAATATTGATAAGATCTCATAAAATATTTAAAAGAAATGGCAAAGATCTTTATGCAATGCTTCCAATAAGCTTTACTCAAGCAGCCCTTGGAAAAGAAGTAAGAATAAAAACAATTGCTTCAAAAGAGATTAAGATACAAATTCCAAAAGGAATAGAAAATGAAGAACAAATTTTAATTAAAAACTCAGGAATGCCCATTCTTCAAACAGAAAAGTTTGGAAACTTAATATTAATTGCCAAAATAAAAACACCTAAAAATTTAAATTCTAATGCCATCAAACTTTTTGAAAACTTGAGCAAAGAATTAAGAGATGGTGATGAAATAGATTTACTCAAAGTATAATATGTATATAACTCATGCCAATTCAATAATTGAAAGCATAAAAAATAATAAAGGATTTGAACTTTATATATCAAAAAAAAGTTCAAAAACTAAAGAAATTGAAAGTCTGGCCAAAACACAAAATGTAAAAATAATAAGAATAAGTATAAATGAACTTAATAAAATTCTTAAAAACACAAACCATAGGGGGTTTGCATTAAAATTAAAACTTGAAAAAAATAAAAATGTAAAAACACAAACCAAGGATTTTGAAAAATTACTAGAAACATTTAAAAAAAAAGAAAATGCTTTCATTTTACTTCTAGATGAAATAGAAGATCCCCAAAACTTCGGAGCAATCCTTAGAACAGCAGAACAATTTAGTATAGACCTTGTAATTACTACTCAAAAACGTAGCGCAAAAGACAATTTAACAGTTTTGAGAACTAGCTCTGGTGCAAGTCAATATGTAAAAAAAATAACTGTGACAAACATAAACAACACAATAAATTTTTTAAAAAAACATGACTTTTGGATATACACTGGTGATGTTAAAGGACAAGATATAAACAAAATCAAAATAAACAACAAAAAAGTTGCACTTGTTTTAGGAAATGAAGGCAAAGGTGTACACAAACTAATAAAAGAAAATTCTGATTTTTTAATAAGGATTCCCACTAGCGGCAAAATAGACTCACTTAATGTTTCAGTGTCCACAGGCATTTTAATCTTTGAAATCAAAAGGCAATTAAATATGCTCTAAAACATTAAATAAAAACTTTATTTAAAAATAAAAAACATCTCAACAAAAACTATTTTAAAAAATTTCCTAACTCAACAGATGCAATAAACCCCTCAGCAGCAGCAGTAATGGCTTGAGCATAAAGCTTATTACTAACATCTCCACACGAAAAAACACCATCAACACTTGTTTTAACAACATCTTTAGTTATAATAAACCCTTCTTCATCCAAGTCCAAAAATCCCTTTAAAAATTCTGTATTCGGCTTATAGCCAACAGCCATAAATACAGCATTTACTTCTAATACATAAACAACATTATCTTTTTCATTGAAAATCTTAACCGAAGAAACAGAAGATTTACCATCTACTTCTATGGCTTCTGAATTATACAAAATTTCAATATTTGGCAACTTTGCAACACTATCTCTTAACATAGCAATAGCTCTAAGATAATCTTTTCTTACAATAAGATAAACCTTATCCGCTAATTTGCTTAAATAAATTGCTTCTGAAAGGGCAGTATTACCTCCACCAATTACTGCAACCCTTTTACCTTTAAAAAGATGTCCATCACAAATAGCACAAACCGAAATACCTTTATTCCAAAATAAATCTGAATTTTTAAGAGTTTCAAGTTTTTTAGGTTTTGATCCCACAGCAATAATAACAGCTTTACTTTTATAAACATAATTTTCTGTACAAAGATAAAAAATACCATCCTTTCTTTTTATAGAAAAAACAGTTTCGGGAAAAGTTTTGGCTCCAAGATTTACTACTTGCTCTCTCATATTTAACATCAAATCTCTACCACTTATTCCATTTTTAAAGCCAGGATAATTATAAACTTCTGTGGTTGTAGTAAGCTGCCCTCCAGGCTCAGGTCCTTCTAAAATAGCAGTTTTATAATTGCTCATAACAGAATAAATCCCAGCTGTTAAACCAGCCGGACCAGACCCCACAATTATTACATCCTCAATAAATTCTATCTCTTTTTGAGATAAATTTTCCTTTTTGGTCAGATTTATATCAATAGTTTCAAATTCTAACATATCTAAACTTCAACTCTCTCTTAAAAATTTGAATATTAATCTTAGCGTTGCTAAAATTAATATTCAACACTTAAGATTGACTCATAAGCTTATTGATATTAACCTCAAAAACAGAACATGGAATAAAAATTCCAAAATTATTTAAAACATAAGGTGAAATTTCACCAAAACTACCTACATTCAAGTCTTCAATTAAAATATCCGCGCTCCTACCATTAATATAAAAAGTAGCCTTTGATTCCCTTAAATTAATCTTAATATTTAAATAATAAAAAAACGTTGCAACAATTGAATTAATCTCATTAAAAGAAATTTCTTTGCCAGACATTAAAAAAGCTAAATTAGTAAAAGTGCTTGTTCCTTCAAAAGTATCCAAATTCTTTAAAGCTACCTTACCAACTTCAAAAATTTTATGTGGATAAGGAAAATTAGAACTAACGCTTTCTGATTTTAATAAATTAGGAATTATTGATGCCCTAATATATTCATAATTCTCTGTCATTGGATTAGATACTTTTAAAAAATTTTTATCATTAATATTCATTCTGTCAATAAAATCTTTCTTAGAGCCCATATAATTATAAATCATCTCCTGAAATCCCATACCCACCATTAAATTTCTGACATTCCTTGAAAACTCTTCCAAATCGCTAAGCTTTCCAACTGCAAAAGCCTTAGGAAGCTCTGGATTAAAACTTGCAAGACCTTCTCCTATCATTACATCTTCAATTACATCAACCTCATGAAGAAAGTCGTTTCTATAAAAAGGCGGGATAATATAGTTTTTCAAATCTCTAGAATAAGAATTTACTCCCATTTTTTTTAAATTAAGACAAATGCGTTCTAATGTTAAATTGCTTCCAAGCAGTCTATTAACATTTTTAACATTAAACTCCACTTCTTCTTGAAAATAATAAGGGCATACTAATTCTTTAAATTCTAAGCCAAAAGGCTCTCTAAAGACAGTTTTTACGGGCAAAATTTCAAAACCCATATCATAAAAATCACAAGCTACTATAGATAACGCTAACAAAGTTGCTTCAAAATCGATACCTGTAACCTCAATAAATAAATCAGTATCACCGACCTTTAAAGATCCAATATTGTTAGAATTAATTATTGGGGGATAAGAGACTACATTATTATTATTATCTAATAATAACGGATACTTATCAAAATTTTTGATAATATGAGAATATTCCAATCCTTTAGGATGCTTTTTGTTTATTTCTAAAAGGGAAAGCTCATAATCCATTCCTAAAGGAATAAACCTATGATTAGGAGATGAAGCAATATAACTTATTGGGAATTTAATAAACTTAGAATTATACATCCCCATTGCAACTCTTCTCCTCTTTTGTCCATAACTTTGACAAAGTTTTTCTTGAAATTGAATTAATGCCTCAAGCATTCTATTATTAATAATCAATCCTTTTGCTAAAAATCCAAAAATAAACGGCCTGATTTGAGATATTTCATTATCCACCAAAATTTCACCATGGCACTTTTTAAAATCTCCTTTTTTTGAAAAAAAATCATAATAAGGCATTTCTCCAAAAAGATATGTTTTTATTTGACGAGCAAGTCCAGTATAAGACCACAAATCTGGCCTATTTGTATCATTAAATTCTATTTTTATTTTTTCTGAACTTTCATCAAACCCATCAAATTCTGCTTTAAATAGCTCAAGTAATTCTGAAATCTCTAAATCTGTAAAATTTCTTCCTACTTTATCTAAAAAAAGATTTTTGTAAATTTCTATCTTTGGCATCTTATATTTCCTCGCCTTAAAACAACATCACTAATATCATAAGTAAAAAGATCTCTTAAATCATTTAAACCCAATTGCATTAAAGCCATTCTATCTATTCCAATCCCCCAAGCAATAACAGGAATATCAATGCCTAAAGGCTTTGTAACTTCTGGCCTAAAAATTCCACTTCCTCCAAGCTCAAACCAGCCAAGAACAGGGTGTTTTACATGTATTTCAATCGAAGGTTCAGTAAAAGGAAAATATGCAGGAACATATTTAACTTCTGTAGCACCTGCAAACTCTTTGGCAAAAATTTCAAGAAGACCCAACAAAGTTTTAATGCTAACATTATCCTCAATAACAATGCCCTCAGTTTGATAAAAATCGACTCCGTGAGTTGCATCTACTTGATCATATCTAAAACATCTAATAACTCCAAAATATCTGCTTGGATTTTTGGCATTAATCAATTGTTTTGCAGAAAGAACAGTACCCTGAGTTCTTAAAACCAACCTCTTAGAAAGATCTTCATTAAAACTATATCTCCAGCCTCTTGAACCTGTTGCATGGCCTGTTTCGTGAGCTAATTTTACATTAGAAAAATAAGGTTCGGGTAAAGATTTTTGCATACTAGGATCTGAAATGTAATAAACATCCTTAATATCACGAGAAGGATGAAATTGAGGCATAAAAAGAGCATCATTGTTGAAAAATTCTGTTTCTACTAAAGGACCGTCAAACTCTTCAAAACCAAGACCTACTAATTTGTCTTTAATTTTAGAAATATAATCTAAATAAGAATTAAAGCGCCCAATAAAAGTTTTAGCTGATGGAATATGAATATTATAAGCTCTAAATTTTTTATTCTCATAAGTTTTATTTTTTAAAATTTCAGGAGTAAGCTTAGTAAGCTCATCTCCTGTTAATCTACTTTTAATTAAAAAATTTTTTACTTCCAATCCAAAACTAGATAATCTAAACTTTAAATCAAGTTTTTCTATTATTTTAAAAAATACAGAATCTGATCCTTTTTTCTTAGCAAAATTTGATATTAATAAAAGCTCTTCGGTTGTTAAACTTTCTCTAAGAAGATCGCTGCTTTTTGCCCTTTCTAACAAAACACGTATTTTTTGATAATTAGCCTCTATGCCATCGTCTAAACAATTTATAATAATCTTTTTATTTAAATCAAGAGAAAGAATGCCCTCTTTTAATAAATTGCCAAACGCTTTTCTTACTTCTTTAACATCAAGATCCAGCTCTAAAGCCAAATCTGAAACCAATACTGCATTTCTAGAGACCAGATTTATTATTTTCTCTTCAACAAACCCATCTCTTAAAACGTTAAGCCCCCTTTCTGTTGCTTTATAAAATACATTTAATTTCCTATAAATTTCTTCAATAATCCTTTTAGAATTTAGCCATTCAATTGTTTTATTTGCCTGACCTTCATTAAACCCTAATTTTTCAATAATAATTGAAGCAGAAATATCATCCTTTTCTTGATTATTTAAAATTACTTTTATCTCAAGAGGATGTAATGTTTTTATTAAATTTAAATCTGCCTTCATAAATATAACCTTTAATCACCCTTATTACTTATACCAAGCTCTAAAATAAGCTCAACTTCACCAATAGATAATTTAGTAGCTCTAGAAATTTCTTCAGCGCTCCACCCTTGCCTCATTAATTTTATTACAGAATTTCTAACAGTTTCATTATTAAAACCAACATTATCTTGATATTTAGAATCTGTTTTAACAAGAATACCAAGAGTTTTTATTCTCTCTTCTGCTGCAACATTTAAATTCTCCAACCTTGTCTCAGATTTAACTACTTTCTCTCTCATAATTAAAGTATTTTTCAACCTATTTTCAATATCTAAGAGCATTTCCTTTAAATTTTTAGCATTAATCAACACTTCTTCTGACAACCCTTTGTTTAATAAGAGACTCGAAACAACATTTTCCATATCTTTGAGATTGTCCTGAAACTTAGCGCTCTCTTTATTTAAAGTATTAAATCTTTTTTCCACTTCATTTATTAAATCAAAATTTTTATCAACGGACTCTATAGTACTCTTTAATATACCCTCTTTGTTGCTAATCCTTTCATAATTATCAAGAATAGTTCTCTGCTCATCGGCTATCTCTTTTATTTTGGCCTTATAAATTTGCATTTCATCATAAGATTCGATCAAGCTCTTATATCTACTATCAAATGAAGAGTAAAATTCAAAAAATCTATTAAAATCATTCTTAATAGCCTTAATAGATTCCTGTTCTAACTTTAACTCATTAAAAGTTTCAATAATGCCCAATGTTTCTTTTTGAATATTATGGAATTCTTTGTTAACATTTTCAAAATTATTTTTATATTCCTGAGCAGAGTCTATCTCATTCTTTAAAGTTTCCCATAATTTTTCCAACTTGTCCTTAAGAGAATAAGCTTCCAAAAATATCGAATTATTTTTTTCAAGCTCAGCATCTAATTTTTTAAAATTTGCAATTTGCAGATTTATTTTATTATAACTATCTTCAAATTCTTTTTTCAAATCAGATTTATATTCAACCAAATTGTCTTTAATGTCACTAATAAATTTATTAAATTCAATATCACAATTTAATATTTTAGATTCAAGCCCTAAAATATTAGTATCAACTTCTTTTAATAATTCTTTATGATTTTTCTTAAATTCAGCTTCAAATTTATCAATTTGTTCTTGTAGGCCATTCTTTATGGTTTGAATCTCCAAAGTTGAATGTTTTAAACTCTTTTTAAGCTCGTCCTCAAGTAAACTAAACTCTGATTTTATTGATTTAGAAAACGAATTATATTCATTTTCAATTGATGTCTCAATATTATTTCTATATAAACTAATTTTTTCAGAAAATTCTGAAATATTTTTATGCATTAATTCAATTTGACCCTCAAAACTTTCTTTATCACTAGAGATTACATCAACCATTTCCCGCCTTACTTTATCAAGATTAGAAGACAAGTTTGTAAATTCATGCTCCAATTTTTGATTAAGCTCAAAAATCCTATCTTCAAGATTCTTTTGCTGAGTTAAAAATTTCACTTCTGCTTGAATTAAAATGTCTTCAGCTTTCTTATTAACCCTTTCGTCTATCTTTTCTACTTTAAAATCAACAATTTTTTCAAGATCTAAAACTTTAAGATTTAATGATTCACCAATATTTTTAAAATCAAGATGAACTGATTGTTCAATTTTTTTAGCCTCGCTTTGCAAATTGCCAAAAATCTCTTCAGCCTTAATTTCAAAACCATCTTTAAAAGATTCTAAACCAATCTTAACATTAAGAATATCATTCTCAAATGATCTAATTTCAAGTTCAGCAAGACTTATTTTCTTTTCTATTGCACTATAAGATTTTTCTTGCCAATTTTTTACATCATCTTTTATATTTAAAAACCAAGAATCAATAATATTTTGCCGATTATTTACAAAATCAATAAATTCATCTACTCTCCCGGTAATATTAGTTTCCATTAAAGCTATCTCATTCTCCATATCTTTTTTTTTAGAAGAAAATTCTTTAGTAAAATCTAAATAAAAATTTTCTTTATCATTTTTGATTTTTTGTTCAATATCTAGGCTAAAACTTTGAATAAGCTCTGTTTTGTCTTCTAAATTTTTAGATAAATTATGTTCTAAATCTTGAATTTTATCATTATATGAAGAAATAAATTTTTCCAAAGAATATTTAAGCTCTTCACCTCTAATTTTCAAATCCTTGAAAAAATCTTCTTCTAATAGCTTAAGATGTGATGAAACATTATGATAAGACTCCTCTTTTAATCTAATAACATCTTTTTCAACATTATTTAAATCAGATTCAAGATTTTTAAGATTTTTCAGTTGAGATTCAAGCTCAAAAATCATCTCTTTATTCGAATGCTTAAACTCTTGACTTAAAGTTGTAATATAAGAATTTAATCTTTCTAAAAACTCATCATGCATATCAACATACTTTTTCTCAAGACTATCATATTGACTTAAAGCTAAATTATCAATGGCTTTAATTTTATTGTCAATTTTACTCTCCAAATCCAATTGACCTTCATTACACCTTTCTTCAAGTTCAACATACTTAAGATTAAAATCATTGGCTATTTTATCAATACACCCATTCACCTTGTCATTCAAATTTTTTTCTATGCTATCAAAAGTATTCTCAATCAATTTTAAAGAATCAATTCTTTTATGAATTTCATTTTCATACTTTACAATGTCATCGTCAATTAAAGTGTTTACCCTTTTTATACAAACTTCAAAATGATTTTTTATACTCTCTTCAACACCTGCCTTAATCTCTCCAAATTGAGAATTTATAATGCCGTAACAATCTTTAATTTTATCTCTTAATTCTTTTTCAAACTCTAAAATATCTTTTGATCTTTGCTCTATTATTTCAAAATTATGATCCATTTCAGAAATCTTAACCTGCAAATTTTCATCATTGATTGTAAGTGTTTTATAAATCTCATCTCTAATTTTTGAAATAGCTCCCTCGCTCTCAATTAAAAATGTAGAATATCTCTCTTCAAAATTACTCTCAATAAGTTTAAATCTTTCCCTATAAAGATCGTTTAAAAACTCAGACTTGCTCTCAATATTATTCTTAAGATCATTTGTTATCTCTCCAAATCTCTCTTTTGCTTGCATAATATCACTATCAATCGTTTTTCTATAATCAATTGCTTCCTCTAATCTAGATTTATAATACTGCTCAATCTCTTTAACAAACTCACTAATTTTTGCTTTTCCATCATCTGTTAGATCTTTAACTTTTAATTCAAATTTTTCAACTTGATATTTTGATACATCAAAAGATTCCTTAAGTTTTTGAAGATTTTCATCCATACCTTTACTAAGACTATCTATTTTATCTGTTAATCTTCTATTTAGATTTTCAATCTCATGCATTATTTCATTTTCAAGTTTGCTAGAAATATTTTCTGAATACCCTCTATAATTAGATATCACCTCATTATATTTTCCATTAATTTCTTTGTTTATATCATTAAACTTTACACTAAGAGAATCAAGAGTAATGTCTATATTAGCCTGAAAAGACGCAATATCGGTTCTTTTGTCCTGCAATAAACTATCAACCTCTTTAACAAATTCCTCTGAATTATTTAAAACTACAGCAAACTTTTTTGACAAATTTTCTTCAAGTTCTCGAGCCTCTTTATCAAAATGATTCATTATATCTTGTAAAAGCTCGTCAGAATATATAGCACCTTGATTTCTAAACTCATCTATTTTCTCAAGATAATAACTCTCAAGACTTTCTATAGAAAATTTAAGCTCTTTGATTTTTGTAGTCACCTCAGAATCTATTAAATCCAGATCAACTTTACCCGAAGATAATAAATTCTCAATTTTAACGGTTATTTCGTTCAATTTGCCTTGCCAATCGCTCAGCTTGTTATCTACTTCATTGTTAATTGAATCTTTCCTATTTAAAATATCTTCAGAAATTCTATCTAAAAAATCATCAATTTGCTTTTGATTGTCTGATTTTATATTAGAGACAATTTGTAATTTTGATTCAATAAATTCATTAAGATCAGATTTAAAATTATTTAAAATATCTTCTGATTCAATCTTGAAATCTTTTAACTTATAATCACATTCTTCAATCTTGCTTATAATAAAATTATTCTTGTCATCAAACTTTTTATTCAAATCTTCAAGCATAAATACACTTTTATCTTTAATTATTTCTGTTTGCCTATTAATAAATTCTTTAATTCCCAATATAGCCTCATCACTTTGTGAATATGACATATCTTTTAATTCTTTATATTTCTCTATCACCAAACTCTCAATATCGCCTGTTTTTAACAAAACATATTCCATTCTATCGTTAACATCTCTTTCTAAATTTTCTATCTTTAAAGTAGCAGACGAAAGTAGCTCTTCACTAGAAATCTTAATATCAAGCAACGATTTATTTAAAGCAATAAGCTCATCTTTCCAATTACCATGCATGTCCATAGCTTTTTTTTGAATATGATCTGAAAGATCATTAAAAACGCTCTCACTAAGCTCTATTCCTTTGTCTTTCTGAATCTGAATTAAACTTAAAAATTCTTCATTTGTTTTATTTATTTGAGATTCAATGTTTTTTAAATTAGAATCCATTTCTCCTTGCCACTTTGAATATTGAAGCTTGCTTTCTTCTAGTTTACTAACAAAAATATTTACCTCATCGTAATAACGATCCTTAAACTCTACTATATTTTTACCAATTTCATCTTTAATGTTAATTAAACTAGTATTAAAATCTTGCTTTAAAATCTCTTGATTTTCTTCAAAAATATTACACAAAGATCCAATTTCATTTTCTAATTTTTTGTTTAAATCTTGGAATTCTTGATAATTATTAATCGCATCCTGAGAGAGTGTGTCAAATTTCTCACCATAAATTAAAGAAAACTCATCCATTTCTGCTGTTAATTTATCTGTAAAGTCTTTATATTTGGATTCCATTTGATCTTCAAATTTAGAGCTGCTAGAATCTAAAGATTCAAAAAGAGTCGTGTACTTGGCATTTATATTATCAGTTAAATTTGAATAATTATTATTAAACTTTGCATTAATTTCTTCAAAATTAGAAATCAAATTATTATTAAGTTTAATAAGCTTGTCTTGAATATTTGAATCAACATCTAAAAGTTGAGATTCTAATTGCATTTTAAGTTGATTAATATCATTTTTAAAACTTTCACCAAATACTTCAATATCTGCCCCAAATTTATTTTTAAATTCAAGATATATTCCATTAGAATCATCTTCAAGCCTTTTCATTAAATCTATAGCACCTACTTGAACACTTTCCATTTTAGAATTCAAATCTAACAAACTAAGCTCTACCTTTTCTCTAATATTCTTATTAACTTGATTTATTTTATCTTCATAATCCTCATAAATATTTTTAAGATTCAATTCAGTTTGAGATCTAAATTTATCAAAAACATCATCAACCTGCTCCTCATACTTTCCTACCTCTATTCGTATTGACTCCTCAAGTGAATTAATTCTTGAATAAACATTATCCTTAAAAGAAGAAGTCATAGTAGAAATTTCATTCTCCACTAAAATCAACTTATCCTCAAGTTTATCTTGAATTTCCTTAGAACGATCATCAACGTATGTAAAGATATCATTAAATTTATTTTGTAATTCTTCATTCAGTCTATTTAAAATAAAATCTTCTTTCTCATTAATTTTATTCTTTACGCTCTCCATAATAAGCTCTATAGAATCTTCTATTAACTTATATTTGTTCTCATAAAAAATAAAAGAACTTTCTATATCTTTATTATATTTGCCAATATTAAATTCAACTTTTTCAAGAAAATCGTTAAATTCTAAATCTAATTTTTCATTACCCTTAACTAAAATATCCTTTTTTCTCTCTTCAATATTTGCTAAATTTTTTTCGTAAAGATCAATTTCTTTATTCAAATTGTCCATTTTAAAAACAAGATCCTTAATATTAATATCAAACTTTTCCCAACTAGCAATTTTGATAGACTCGAGATTTTCTTTATTAGTCTTGTCAAATTTTTCTAACACTGAATTTAAATTTGATTCAACCGAATCAATCTGAGCATTAAACCCTTTTAAAGTTTTTGAAAGTTTATCTACTATTTTCCCATCAACTTGCAATCTTTGTATATTCTCTTGAACTTTAAAGGTCATCTCATCAAGATCTTTAAGCATAGAATCATGATAAGCTATTTTTTTTTCAACCTCTGCGAAATCATTGCTTTTGTTTTTAATCTTTTGCTGAACTTCGTCAATCTTTTTTATTATTTCTATACTAGATCTTTGATAAGCTTCCATATCAACAGCAAGATCATTAATCTCTTTTGTCTTATCTTCAATAAAATCTTCAAGATTAACCTTTGCAAGATCGATGAACTTTTTAATTTTATCTAAAGCTCTAGAACGCTTATCATATTGCCTATAAACAAACAAAACTATTGAAACCAAAAAAAGGTTAACTAAAATAGTTGCAAAATCTATCATAAAATATTATACCCATATTCTATATATTCATACGTATATATTCTCTTAAGTCTTTATAATTATGAAAAATAAAATCAACCATCTCTTTGCAATTTATATTCTTTTTTGAAAAAAAAGCTGCTTTCATTGAAACGTTTTTAGCACCCAAAATGTCATATTCATAAGAATTCCCTACATACAAAATATTATTACTACTTAAATTTAAATCCTCAATAACTTTTAAAAAAGGCGCTTTATGTGGCTTTAAATATCCAGTATCTTCTGAGGAATAAAGAATATCCCAAAAACTGTCTTGAATGCCTAATAAATTTTTGACACGACCTAAAATAGGAAAGTCTGACATTACTCCTAATTTTATTCCCTTAAATTTAAGCCAATAAATTAAATCTTGAACGCCAAGATATGGCTTGAGTTTTTTAAACTTATCGCTAAAAATCTGACTGTAATATATTTTATTTAATAAAAAAGAACATCTATTCTCATTAAGATTCAAATGCTGAGAAAGCATTTTAACCTGAAGAGAAAACAATTCATCCCGATTTGAAGGCGAAAATTGATTGTTTTGTAAAATTCGTATTTTTTTCCTAATCTGTTTAAAAGCTAAAAAAAACTTTACATTAGTTAAAAATTCAAAAAACATTAATTTATTTCTATCCACCTCAGGGTATAAGGTGCCATCTAAATCAAATACTACAGCTTTAATCATGATGATTGATTATTTGCCTTTATAGGTATAGGTACTATTGGTAAATTTCTAGGAATCTTAACTCTAACTAAATGAATATAAGAGTTTGGATATCTTTTTTGAAGAGACTTTATTGAAGTTTCAGCATTAACCTCGTTAACAGAAACTCTAAAAATCCTATTTTCATCAAGAAATGGAAGAAACAAAACAACATGTTTATGAAGCACCATACCTGATAAATTACTAACATCTGTGCTAATAGATCCAAAATAAATATATCCAGGCTCATCTAAAGCTAGACTATATAATAAAAACTCTAAATTTTCAATTTTATAGCCACGATTGTCAATATAATCAAAAAACTTAATATTATTGACATCATTTTCCTTAATTTTAGATAAATCTAAATCCATATTAATATTATTTATCCTATAAGCAATATTACGAATCCAATCAAGACCAAAAAAAGGATCTCTGTTAAATTCATGACTTTTAGTAAAAGCACCGCCTCTAACACCAATATGTCTAAGCTTAAGATCATCAATTCTTAAAAGTCGTCCCGTCATTGATTTATAAATTGAATCTGCTACCCATTTAACAAATCCTGAACAATTAAATCCTACAGAATCTTTTTGCAACAAACCAGTTTCTATATACACCATTTTACCATGCTCATCCATTGCACCATCAGCAACCTCAGCAATAGAAAAAGACTTAAGAGCCTTCCTTAAACTAATTACCATATTAGAAATATCTTTATAAATATCAAAATATTCAGGAATAAAGTACCTAAAGTCAATAACCTGACCAATATAATTTATTATATTGCCAAGCGAAATTACTGCAATGTCTTCAATCTTAAAAGGCAATTTAACATCTTTATAAATTAAAGTATTTACTAAGTAAAAATCAGCACTAGAAGAAAATTTTGCAGGCTTTATTCTAATAAAAGAATCTCCTCTGTTTATGAAAAATATTTTTATCTGTTCAATACCGTCTTTACCTACTTTAATCACATAAGACCCTGGAAAAATATAATCTACATT
The DNA here is from genome assembly GCF_008828755.2 of [Borrelia] turdi. Classification (GTDB taxonomy): domain Bacteria; phylum Spirochaetota; class Spirochaetia; order Borreliales; family Borreliaceae; genus Borreliella; species Borreliella turdi. The sequence continues at coordinate 421,476 of NZ_QBLM01000001.1, forward strand.
CTTTTTTTTATTAAAAAAAGAATAGTAAACATGCCCAGAAGAAACTTCACTTGAAACTTCAATATAATAATTTTCTGTAATAAAATGCTTTATCGGACTTATTTTTTTTTGCACATAGCTTGAATTAAAATATTTTGAATACTTAGTCCTTATATCAAAATCATAAAAAAAACTCTCAAGCGCAAAAAGATTTAGACTCTTAATTATTAATAAAAAAAATATATATTTCACTTTAAATCTCTTATTTTTTCTCTCAATTCTACTAAAATTGGAATATTGTTATATCCAATTTTACGCAAATTATTTACTAAATAATTATAGTAAGAATTTGGAAAATTCTTTATTTTATTTGTAAAAAGAATAAACTTTACAGGATTGGTATTAACTTGTGTAATATATTTTATTTTATAAGAAATATTTAAATGATAATCTTTGATCCATAAATTTAACATTTTATTTAAATCTGGAGTGCTAGTTTTAAGCTCAAGCTGATCTTTTAACTTAAAAGCCTCTTTAAAAAGAGAGTCTATACCCATCCTTTTATGAACAGAAATTCTAAATATAGGAGCAAAATTTAAAACAGGAAAAAAAAATTTCACACGACTCTTTAATGCTTCAAAATAACCTTTAGATTTTCTCTCCACAAGATCCCACTTACTAAACACGATAATAATTCCTTTCCCCTTTTTAGCAATATAATGAGCAATCTTTTTATCCTGAGAGGTCAATTCTTCTTTAACATCAATCAACAAAAATACAATATCCACCATGTCGATTACTTTTAATGCCCTATTAACAGAATAATATTCAACAATTTCATTTACTCTTGCTCTTCGCCTTATCCCAGCTGTATCAATAATCTCAAAAACTTTGCCATTTCTAGTTAACTTAGTTTTAATAAAATCTCTAGTAGTACCGGGTTGATCTGAAACAATTGAAATTTCACTTCTAGATAAATAATTAATAAGGGTCGATTTGCCTGAATTAGGCTTACCTATAATTCCAAGCCTAATATTAACTTCATCTTCAATATTAGCTTCACCAACTTCTGATTTTAAAAAATCTCTAAGCTTAGTAATGCCTCGACAATGAACTGCACTAACCAGAAAATAGCGCTTGAACCCTAAATTATGAAATTCATGAGCTAAAAATTCCTTATCTTTAGTGTCTACTTTGTTTAAAACCAAAATTACCTTACTACTATATTTCCTCAGTCTTTCAATAATCTGATAATCTTCAAGTAAAATTTCATTAACATCTAAAACTAATAAAATTAAATCGACTTTTTCTAAAGAACTCAAAACTTTTTGAACAACAATTTTACTAATCTCATCTTTTAAAATCGTAAATCCACCAGTATCAATTAATTTAAAATTAAAAGAACCAACCTTACAAACCTCTTCAACTAAATCTCTAGTAACACCGTAAGTATTCTCAGTGATACTTCTTTTTGAATCTAAAATTCGATTAAATAAAGCAGATTTCCCGACATTTGGTCTACCAATAATAAGAACCTTTTTATAACTAAGCAAAGCAAATACACCTCTTTATTTATTCCGATATTTCCATTATAATATCAAATATTAGTATTTATGCCAATTGCAAATGAGTGTTTATATTGAAAAGAAAAAAAAGCTCAAGCTCAACCAAATCAGACACACTTTTAATTTTAGTTGCTATTATTTTAACAATAATTAGCGCAGTATTAATAACTAAAAATCCACTGATTATGCACATTTTTAAGGAGAAAAACTACGATAACAATTTGTTTGAATCAAGCCAAACACCAAACAATCAATTAATTGAAGCTGTAAAAGACACCAATAAAAATACAAATATAAAAATGCTTAAAAATGAAAATTTTTTAATCCAGCCACCAGAAATAAAAAAACTTGAAGAAGAACTCAATCAAAATCAAAGAAATAATAACCTTAAAAACAAAAAATTTATTAAACTTTATTTTATAAAAGTCACTCCAGAAGGCTATTTTTTAAGACAAACTGTAAAACGAGCTATATATTACGACAAAAATATTCTTGAAGAAACGCTAAAATCTTTAATCAAAGGGCCAAATGAATACGAGCTAAAAAATAATTTTTTAAGTTTAATCCCTATAAAAACTAAGCTGTTAAGCTTAAGCCTAAGCGAAGGAATTGCCAAAATAAACTTGTCTAAAGAATTTTATGAAAATAGTTTCGGAATTGAGGGAATAATTAATCAAATCGCTCAAATAACCTTAACATGTATTGAAATTAAAGGAATTTCTGGAATAATTTTAACAATAGAAAATAATCCAATAATACTTGAGGAATTAAACTTAAACTTCTCAGGAATATTAAATAAAAAGATTTTAGACAAATATTAAAATTCAATGTTATTAATCAATTGCATAGAACTTGCAATATCTAAAACACTTGACCTAACAACTAAAAACATAAATTCTTGATTGCCTTTTTTACCTTTGGTTTTTAGCTTTAATATATTTTTAACTTGTAATTTATTTTTATAGAACTTTTCAATTACACTTTGCAAAATCATCTTTAAATACTTGCCATTCACAACACCATTAAAATTTTTTATATCTAAATTTAAACCTTTAAGCTCAAACTGAGGCTTGATCAAAACTATAATAAAATTATCAGAAAGTTTATTTATTAAATTTACACATATGCTTATTGATGATCTAAAAGAAACATCTACAACGGCAAAATTAGGCACAATTTCAAATTCTATAACATCAAAAATATTAGTTCTCTCTAAAACTCTAACTCTTGGATCAATTCTCAATTTATAAGAAAGTTGATTAATGCCTACATCAATTGAATAAACAAAATTAGCACCACACTGCAATAGGCAATCAGTAAAACCACCTGTTGAAGAACCAACATCAACACAAATCTTATTTTTAACTTCGATCTTAAAATCCTCAAGAGCTTCTAAAAGCTTATACCCCCCCCTTGATACAAATACTTGAAAAGTATTCTCAACTAAATCTATTTTACTTGTTTTGTTTATTAACATTTTAGGATTTTTTTCTTTATGAGAATTTACATATACATTCCCTGTTAAAATCAAAACTATTAATTCTTCTCGTGTTTTTTCTGGATACCTTTTACAAAGTATATTTAATAAATTATTTCTGAATCCTTTCAATTTTTAAAGCACGGCCTGTCTTTAAACTAGAAGTAATAATAACTCCCTGTAAAATTATATCATCTTCTACAACTTCAGCTCTTAAAGAAGTATATTCAAGCAAACCTTTAAGAGAAATATCAGGATTAAATCCTATTACAGAATTTAATCCACCTGTCATTCCAACATCACTAATATAGGCTGTCCCTTTTGACAATATCCTTTCATCCTTAGTCATAACATGAGTATGAGTACCAACTATGCCTGTTACAAGTCCATTTAAAAAATATCCAAAACTTTCTTTTTCATAATTACTCTCAGCATGAAAATCTACAAAAATAGTTCTAACCTTATTGCTTAGCATATTAACCAATTTTTTTGTGTTATCAAAAGGATTCTTGACAATAAAATTCATATTTAAAACCCCTTGAACATTAACCACAGCAACCCTTTCATCTCTAATAGTCAAAAAACAATAACCATGCCCATCTAACAAATCTGAAAAATTATTTGGCCTTAAGATATACGTCTGCTTATTTAAGTAATCATTTATTTTGTAATTAGAATATACATGATTACCAGTAGTAATAACATTAACGCCCGATCTAAAAAGATTATTTGCTATTTCTGGAGTTATTCCAAAACCATTTGAAGAATTTTCTCCATTAGCAATTACCAAATCTATTCTATACTTGTTCTTAATATTTTTAAGATTAAAAAAAACCTTTTTTAATCCACTCTCGCCTATTATATCCCCAATTATTAAGGTTTTAATAGTACTATCTGGCATATTCAATAACTCTGGTTTCACGAATAATTGTAACTTTAATTTTTCCAGGATACCTCATTTCAGCTTCTATTTTCTTAGCAATGCCTCTTGCAAGCAAAATTGATTTTTCATCATTAACTAAAGCATTGTCAACAATAATCCTAACCTCGCGACCAGCTTGAATAGCATAACATTTTTGAACACCTTCAAAACTATAAGCAATATCTTCAAGTCTTTTAAGTCTATTTATATAGTTATTTAAACTTTCCCGCCTTGCTCCAGGACGAGATGCCGAAATAGCGTCTGCTATTTGAACAACAATAGCTTCAAGACTCTCGGGTTTTACTTCGTTATGATGAGCAGCAATAGCATTAACAACAATTTCACTTTCGCCGCAACTTTGAGCAAGTTCGGCGCCAGTAATGGCATGTCCTTCGCTATTTTCAGAAATACTTTCCATTCCTTTTCCAATATCATGCAAAAGACAGGCTCTTTTTACTACAATAGGGTCTAATTTCATCTCTTTAGCTAAAATTTCTCCTATTATAGCCGTTTCTTTAGAATGGCTTAAAACATTTTGACCATAACTACTTCTAAAATAAAGCCTTCCCAACCCTCTAATAAGTCTCTTATCAAGACCATGGATGTTAAGATCAAAAACTACTTTTTCACCTTCTTCTTGAATAATGCTATTTATCTCATTAGTAACATTATATACAACTTCCTCAATCCTAGCAGGATGAATTCTACCATCTGTAACAAGTCTTTCTAAGGTTCTCTTGGCAAGCTCTTTTCTTATTGGATCAAAACAAGATATAACAACAGCCTCAGGAGTATCATCAATAATAATATCGGCTCCTATTAAAGTCTCAAGAGCCCTAATATTGCGCCCTTCTTTACCTATAATCCTGCCTTTCATTTCATCATTGGGTAATTCAACAGAAGCTACTGTAAACTCCGAACTTACCTCTGTAACAATACGCTGCATAGTAGATACTATAATATCTTTTGCAACTTTATCTGCTAATAACTGGGCCTCCTGTTCACTTTTATTAATAATAACTTGAACATCTCTTCTAGACTCATGCTCAACTTTTTCAATTACAATTTTTCTTGCATCTTCTCTTGTAAGACCAGAAATATTTTCCAATCTCTTAACAAGATCAGCCTCTTTTTCCCTTATTGCTTTTTCTTTTTGTTCAAATTCTTTAATTTTAAAATCAATTCTGGACTGCTGTTTATCAAGAGCAGATATCCTCTTATCTAAGGTTTCTTCTCTTTGTAATAATCTTTTTTCTAGATTAACAATCTCATTTTTCCTATCTCTTATATCCCTATCTTGCTGGTTTTTTTCTTTAAGCATTTGAGATTTTGCATTGGCAATAATTTGCCTTCTTTCATTTTCTATCTCTAATTGTGATTCTACCCTTACTTTTGTCAGATTTTTTTCTAAATCCAATAAAGACAATCTACCTAAAAAAACTCTTACTAAAAATCCTAATATAAAGCCAGCAAAAATAGAAGAAAAAATAATATATATCATATCATTTAACTCCTATGCTGTTTAAAAGTAATTTAAACTTTAATCTTTAAAACAGTGCGCTCAATCATCAATTATTCAACTTTCAAAGGTTTTTCAACTAACTCTAGGATAGCCATTTCAGCTGCATCTCCATATCTTTTTCCCAATTTAATAATCCGAGTATACCCACCACTTCTTTGTCTAAAAACAGGAGAAATTTTGGTAAATAGCTTATTTAAAATATACTTATCATGTATAAATTTTGATAATTCTCGCCTATTATGCACAGTATCAACCTTCGCCTTTGTAATTAATCTTTCAGCAAATCTTTTAACTTCAAACAATTTTGCCCTAGTAGAAGAAATCTTTTCATGTTTTAAAAAAGAAATTACCATATTTTTTAAAAGCGCTCTCCTATGGCTAGATTTCCTACTCAACCTATTAAAACCCAATTTTGTTTTCATGAAACAACCTAAGCTCTCCTTTTATTCAGATATTTTAACATTCTTACTCAATACAGATAAAGCATCTTCTTTAGACATTCCTAAAAACAATCGATAAGAACCAAGTTTTTCAATTATCTCTTCTAAACTTTTTTTCCCAAAATTTCTCGCCTTAGAAAGCTCTTCTGCATTTTTACTAATAAGTTCCCCTAAAGTTCTAACATTTTCTTTAACTAAACAATTTAAAGACCTAACTGATAAATCCAATTTTTCAATACTCATATCAAGTAAGTTAGAATTTTCTGATTTTGATTTTTCAAAAGATATATTAATATTATCTTCAAAATCTACAAGAGGAAATAAAAATTCCCTTACTATTGATGCGGCCTTTTTTATTGCATCCTTAGCAGAAATCACACCTGTAGTCCAAATTTCCATTACAAGCTTGTCATAATCTGACCTTTGGCCAACCCTAGTATCTTCTACAGAATATGAAACTTTTTCTATAGGCGAAAATATAGAATCTAAGGCAATAACATTAACTTCTTCTAAATACTTGGAATTTTGCTCAGAAGACACATATCCTCTACCATAATTAATTTGAAATTCAAGATCTAAATTCACATCACTTGATAAAGTAGCTATAACTAAATCCTTATTAAAAACTTCAACTCCATCTCTTTCAAAATGAGAAGCTTTCAAAACATTAGTATCTTTACCACTAACACTAAAACTTATTGTCTTTCTTTGTTCTCCTTCTCCAAGTTTCAAATGAATATTTTTAATATTAGCAATGACTTCAAGAGTATCTTCAGAAACTCCAGGAATCAAATCAAATTCACTTGAAACAACCTTTGACGAAGAGTCTTTATTGTTAGACTGAACTCTCATAGCAGTAATTGCATATCCTTCAATAGAAGAAAGTAACACACGTCTTAAAGTATTACCTATAGTAACTCCAAAACCTCTTTCAAAAGGATATATCGTAAATTTACCATAAGCTCCATCATCTTGGCTTTTTAAAAACTCAATTTTTTCAGGTATAGTAAAATCTTTTAAAAATTTATCCACAGACATCATAACTCCTTCTAGCTAAACTCGTCTGGTTTTTTTCGGCCTGCACCCATTATGAGGGATAGGGGTAATATCTGAAATTGATTTTACAGTCATCCCAATCGAACCAATAGCTCTTATTGCAGATTCTCTGCCAATACCTGGACCTTTTATATACACATGAACATAATTAATCCCAAAATCTCTCACTTTATTTAAAGCAGATTCTGCTGTTATTTGAGCAGCATATGGAGTCGACTTTTTAGCCCCTTTAAACCCCATCCCACCAGCACTTGCCCAAGCTAAAGCATTCCCCTTTATATCAGACACAGTAACTATGGTATTATTAAAAGTAGCTTGTATATAAACTTTTCCTTCTCCGATATTTCTTTTAATTTTTTTTTTACTATTAGTTGATAATTTTGCGCTCAACTTGCCCTCCAAATCTTAAAAACTATTTCATTTGCTAGCTATTTTCTTATTAGCTACAGTTTTTCTTTTTCCTTTTCTAGTCCTTGCATTCGTTTTAGTTCTCTGTCCTCTCAAAGGTAATCCTTTTCTATGCCTAACACCCCTATAACATGCTATATCCATAAGTCTTTTAATAGACATAGCAACTTCACTTCTAAGTTTTCCTTCTACAACATAATCACTCTCAATTACCTTCCTAAGTCGATTAACCTCATCATTATCCAAATCTTTAGCAATTTTACTTGGAGAGATACTTGCCCTATCGCAAACTTCCAAGGCTCTCGTTCTACCTATACCATAAATAGAAGTAAGAGCTATTTTTAATTGTTTATTACTTGGTAAATCTATTCCCGATATTCTAGCCATCTTATTTCCTCTAATTTTTACTTTTGCCTTTGCTTGTGCTTTAAATTATCACAAATAATCCTTAATATACCTTTTCTTTTTATAACTTTACATTTTTCACAAATTGGCTTTACACTTGCCCTAACTTTCATAGTCAAACACTCCTAAATTTTTTGCAAAAATGCATAATTCTTTTTATTTCTATGAGAAAATCCTTGAGTTTTCAAATAGGCATCAATATGAATCAATGTATCAAGCGCAACTCCTATCATAATAAGCAAAGAAGAGCCCCCCATTATTTTAGAAACATCATGCGGAAATCTAAAAATATTTTGCACTAAAAATGGAATAATTGCAATAATTGATAAAAAAATAGATCCTGAAAATAAAGTCTTATTCATAATTTCATCTAAATATTTTTCCATCTCGTCAGACTTTATTCCGGGAATAGTGCCTCCATTCTTACGAATATTATTACTTATATCTTTAGGACTTAACTGAATCTTAGAATAAAAATAAGTAAATCCGATTATCAAAACTACATTCAAAAAAGTGTAATAAAACCCATTAGGCCTTAAATAAGATAAAATTTGCCTAGCTATAGAAGAAGTTTCTGCAAAACCACTTAAAATTTGCAAGGGCAAGGTAATTAAAACAGAAGCAAAAATAACAGGTAAAACACCCGATGGATTCAACTTGATTGGCAAATAAGAACTAACAGTACTATTAGAATTTGCCCTAGCATAATGAATAGCAATTCGCATTTGAGCTTTATATTCATATATAATTAAGATAACAACCAAAATAAATATACTTATAACAAGTATCACAAAAACAGGATTAACATTTTGAGAAGGATCTTGCATGCTTTGGAATAAGTTAAACAAAGCTGCCTGAAGTCTAACCACTATACCGGAAAAAATTATCAAAGATGTTCCATTGCCTATACCTCTTTGATTAATCTGCTCTCCAAACCATAAAAGAATAAATGTCCCTGTAGTAACTGTTAAAATAGCAATAAATATATATCTGTAAAAAGGAATAGTAACAGCGCCCGGAATACTTTTAGCATAAAGACTTGTTGCATATCCTTGAACTACAGCTGCAACTATTGTTAAATATTTTGTATATTTTTTAGTCTTTTGTCTCCCACCATCACCTTCTTGCATTTTTTTCAAAGAAGGGAAAGAATAAACAAGAAGCTGAACAATAATAGATGCTGAAATGTAAGGACCTATACTAAGCATAAATATAGAAAAATTACTAAAAGCTCCGCCTGAAAAAAAATCAAAATAATTAGCAATTGAAAAATCTGATTGTGACTTAAAATAACTTTTAAGCGCTACAGAATCTATTCCGGGTATCGGCAAGTAAGAACCAACTCTAAAAAGAAAAAGAATAAACAAAGTAAACAAAAACTTATTTCTCAAATCCTTAACAGTAAATAAACTTAAAAACAATTCCTTCATTTTTATTCCACTTTAAACTAATTTAATAGTACAGCCAATTTTTGTCACAAGGCTTTCGGCCGATTTAGAAATTTTAGAAACCTCCAAGGAAACTTTTTTTGTAAGCTTGCCATTAGACAAAATCTTAATTTTTTTATTTTTCTTTCTTATAAGTTTATTTTCAAGCAAAGTATCATAGTTGACCACTTGTCCATCCTTAAATTTTTTATCTATATCTCCAAGATTAACAATTGCATATTCCAATTTATAATCATTATTAGAAAAACCCTTCCTAGGCAATCTTCTATAAAGAGGAGTCTGCCCACCTTCAAATCCAAGTCTTGGCGAAGTATTTCTTGCTTTTTGACCCTTTTGCCCTCTTCCAGAAGTTTTGCCAAGTCCTGAACCCGGACCTCTGCCAACAATTTTACGTCGCTTGCTAGCTCCCTCGGGCTTTAATAGGTTAAACATTTCTTACCTCACTTAATAAAATCATATTAATAGTCTCGTTAAGCATGCCCTTAATAGATTTATTTAAAAAATGAACCCTTTTGTCGCCTATTTTATTTAAACCCAATGCTTTTAAAACTTTGACCTTTTTATTTAATTTTCCAATAAGACTTCTTACAAGAAAAACCTGCACATTAATATTGCTTTTAGAAATAATTGCCCTATTCTTTTCTATTCTTCTAATAAAACATTTATTCTTAGCCCTAGACCTTGAAGCATTAAACCTGGCCTTCTTTAGTTGTAATCTTAATTTCCTTTTAATCATATATTAACCCCATAAAGTTTTCAAAGTTTTTCCCCGCATATCTGCCACTTTTTCAGCATCCAAAATCAAATCAAATGCCTTAAAAGTTGCCTTTACTACATTCATAGAATTATTAGAACCAAGAGATTTGCTTAAAATATCATGCACTCCTAAAGCTTCCATTACAGCACGAACAGGACCTCCTGCAATAACACCAGTACCATGAGTAGCTGGCTTGATTAAAACTTTAGCTTTTTTAAAGCAACCAATAACCTCATGCGGCAATGTCCCTTTTCGAATAGGAACAAATCTTAAATTTTTCCTAGCACTTGTTAAACTTTTTTTTATTGCATCGCTAGCATCATTAGCCTTACCAAAGCCCCAACCAACATGTCCTTCTCCATCTCCAACAACCATAAAAGCAGCAAAAGAAAATCTTCTCCCGCCCTTAACAACTTTAGTAACTCTATTGAGTGATATTAATTTTTCTATTTGCTTTCTCTGAGCATGAACATCTACCATAAATACACTCCCTTAAATATTAATACCAAACTCTCTCAAAGAAGTTGCAAAGCTTGCAATAAGTCCATGATACTTATAACCATTTCTGTCAAAAATAAGATTGTTTATATTTTTCTCTTTAAGCCTTTTAGCAAGAACTTCTCCAAGTTTTTTTATATCATCAATATTTTTACTTAAATTAAGACTTTTTTCAATAGTAGAAACACTTGCAACAGTATGTCCCTTACTATCATCTATAACTTGCGCATAAAAATATCTATTAGATTTAAATACAGTAATTCTTGGCCTGCTAGTTACTCCACGGCCTATTTTATCCCTTATTCTTTTTTTACGCCTAAGTTTTTTCTGTTCTGCTTCTTTTATTTTTTTCATAACTACCTAACCCAAAATTTATTTTTTTACACCAGATTTTCCAACTTTTCTCCTAATAACTTCATTATCATACTTAATTCCCTTTCCTTTATATGGCTCTGGTTTTTTTAAACTTCTAATCTCAGCAGCAACCTGACCAACCTTAAACTTATCTATTCCTTCAATAAAAATTTTAGTATTGCCGTCAAGCTTTACACTAATACCATCTGGAATAATATATTCAAACTGTGTTGAATAGCCAAGGCTTAAAAAAAGACTATTACCCTGTTGCTCTGCTCTATATCCTATACCATTTATAGTAAGAGACTTAGAAAACCCTTCAGTTACTCCTTTTACCATATTAAAAATCAAACTTCTATAAAGACCATGATAAGCTTTCGACTTTTTATCATTAAAAACTCGATCAACAATAACACTACCATTCTCAACTTTAACATTAATACTATCTTTTATATCTTGAACTAATCTCCCTTTAACGCCTTCAACTATTACCAAATTATCCTTAACATCAATCCTAACAGTATCCGGAATCTTTACAGGAAGTCTTCCAATACGCGACATATTATCCCCCTATTAAACTACCAAACTGAACAAATCAACTCGCCACCTATTTTTTTATCTTTGGCTTCTTTACCAGTAATAATACCTTGAGAAGAAGATACGATTAATATCCCATATCCATTCTTTATTCTTGGCATATTCTTATATGAAGAATAAATTTTTCTACCGGGAGTGGAAATGGCATCTATTTTGTTTATAACAGGATTTCTTTTGTTGTCATACTTTAATAAAACCCTAATAAAAGCAATTCCTTCTTTTTCTAAAAAATTAAAATCTTTGATATAGCCCTCTTCTTTAAGAATATTTAATATTGATTTATTCATATTAGACATCTTTAAATCTACAGACCCATGCTTAACTCTGCTTGCATTTCTCAATTTAGTTAGCATGTCCCCTACCGAATGAGTAATCGCCATAAAATCCCCTTACCAACTTGATTTTGAAACGCCAGGAATTAATCCTTCAGACGCATACTTTCTAAAACATATTCGACACATACAAAAATCTCTCAAATATCCTCTTGGACGACCACATAACTTACATCTATTATTATGCCTTGTTTTATATTTAGGCTTTCTTAAAGCCCTAATAATCATTGATTTTTTAGCCATATACCTATAAATCCCTTTAATTACTAAATGGCATTCCAAATTTCAAAAGTAAAGCTTTGCTTTCTTTATCATTTGAAGCTGTTGTCACAATTGTGACATTCAAGCCAGATATTCTCTCTATTTTATCATAATCTATCTCAGAAAATATTATTTGCTCCGTTATACCAAAAGAATAATTTCCATTACCATCAAAAGCATCTCCATTAATTCCCCTAAAATCCTTAACCCTTGGCAATGCTAAATGAATAAGCTTATATAAAAATTCATACATTACATTGCCCCTAAGTGTAACTTTAGCGCCTATTTCTTGCCCTTGTCTAATTTTAAACCCAGCTATTGCCTTTTTTGCTTTTGTCTTTACAGCTTTCTGCCCAGTAATCTGAGCAAGCTCTAAAACCGCAGAATCTAACAGCTTCTTATTTCTAACGGCCTCGCCAACACCTACAGAAATTATTATTTTCTCAAGCTTGGGAACTTGCATTATAGATTTGTATTCAAATTCCTTAACAAGCTCTTTTATAACACTGTCTTTATAATATTTCTTCAATTCAGGAACATAATTCATAAACTCTATATCCTCTGTCCATTTTTTTTAAGATATCTTATTTTTTCATTATTTTCAAATCTAATGCCTAATCTTGAAGAAGTTCCTTTGATAAATATCATCACATTTGAAATATCTATAGCGGCCTCCTTATCTATTATTTTACCTTTTTCTTGGGGTGTCCTAGCTTTAACGACTTTTTTAACCATATTGCAAGATTCAACAATAACTTTATTTTTCTTTCTATTTATACTAGCAATATTACCTATTCTTCCCTTATCTTTTCCAGAAAGAATTTTCACACTATCACCTATCTTCAACTTTGTCTTCACAAAACCCCCTTTTTGCTATATCACCTCTGAAGCCAATGATACTACCTTCATAAAATTAGCATCCCTAAGTTCTCTTGCAACAGGGCCAAATACCCTTTTGCCTCTAGGGCTTAAATTAGCATCAAGTATCACACAAGCATTATCATCAAATCTAACATAAGTTCCGTTCTTGCGTCTTACTTCTTTAGAAGTTCTAACAATTACAGCCTTACAAACATCCCCTTTTTTAACAGAAGAATTAGGAATTGCTTGCTTTACTACAATAGTTATTATATCGCCAATTTTAGCATAACGCCTTCTACTACCACCAAGCACTTTAATACATTGAGCTACCTTGCCACCAGTATTATCAGCAATTGTTAAATAAGTTTGCATCTGAATCATAATCAACCTCCTTTAGAAAAATAAAGACTATTTTAATTTTTCTAAAACCTCAACAAGAGACCATCTTTTATCCTTACTAATAGGCCGAACTTCAATAATTTTCACCTTATCGCCAACCTTTGAAACCTCTTTTTCATCATGCGCTTTAACTTTCTTGCTAACTTTTAAATACTTATGATAGATTGGATGCATTTTCCTTTGAACAATTTCTACTACTATAGTCTTAGACATCTTGTCACTAACAACCTTACCAATTAATTCTTTTTTATTTTCTCTTGCCATATTTAAACCTTTCTAATACCTAATTCATATTCATAAATAATTGTATTAAGCCTTGCAATATCACGCCTAATCTCTCTTTTCTTTAAAGGATTTTCAACATGACCAACAACAGATTTAAATCTTAAATCCAAATATTCTTTCTTTAACTCTAGCCTTTTAGCTTTCATATCCTCAAGAGTAAAATTCTTAAAATTTTTTAACATAATTACCTCAAATCTCGTCTTACAACAAACATAGTTTTTACTGGAAGTTTAGAACTAGCAAGTGACATAGCCTCTTGAGCAAGCTCCTCTACAACTCCAGCCATTTCAAACATAACAGTGCCAAGCTTAACAGGAGCATTCCAATGATCAACACCCCCTTTCCCTTTGCCCATTCTAGTTTCAGCTGGTTTTTTAGTATACGGGATATCGGGAAATATTCTTATCCAAACTCTCCCACCTCTTTTTATTTTACGAGTCATCGCAATACGAGCAGCTTCAATTTGGCGAGCCGTAATAAAATTTGTTTCCAAGGAAACAAGACCATATTCACCAAAAGAAATTTTACTGCCCTTCTGAGCCTCTCCAGACAATCTTCCCCTCTGCTTTTTTCTATATTTAACCTTTTTTGGACTTAACATCTAATTAACCTCCAATATTCTGCTCACTAGAATCGACCTTTTCTTTAGAAAAAGAGGAAGTAGATTTCTTTAAAAGAACTATTTCATCTTTAGACAACCCATCTTTTTTATTTAAAACTCTAGCTTGTTTTTCACTAGTCTTCTCTCTATTATTTAAAATTTTATCAAAATTTTTAACAGCCTCGCCTCTTTCCCTAAAAGGTTTTTTATTTATTACTTGACCAGCATCAGAATTGGTTTGCCTACCTAAAACTTCACCTTTAAATAACCAAACCTTAACTCCAATAATTCCATAAGTAGTTTGAGCTTCAGAAAATCCATAATCTATATTAGCTCTAAGAGTATGTAGGGGAACTCGCCCCTCCTTAACCTCAAAGCTTCTTGCAATCTCAGCTCCACCAAGTCTCCCAGCAATCTTAATTTTTAATCCTTGAGCACCTTTTAACATAGAAGTAGAAAGAGATGATTTTAAAACTTTCCTATAAGACACTCTATTTTCTACTTGCTTTGCAATCCCATTAGCAATAATTTGAGCATCAAGTTCTGGCCTTTTGACTTCTTTAATCTTAATACTAATCTTTTTAGAAATTTTTTTAGTCAACAATTGACCAATCTTCTCAAGATTAGAGCCTTTAAGGCCTATCACAGAACCAGGCCTTGGAGTAACAATTACTACTGTTACTTTTTGAGGATTATTTCTAATTATTTCTATATCAGAAATATCAAATTTAATTCCCTTAAGAAACTTCATAATTTCCAGTCTTATTAAAAAGTCTTCATGAAGAATTGTAGAATACAATTTTTTATCAAAATACCATTTTGATTTCCAATCCTTATTAATTTTTACTCTTAAGCTATATGGATGTACTTTTTGGCCCATAACCTATCCTTTAATATCTTTTTTTTCATCAACTTCAACAAAAATATGACAATTTCTATTAACAAGCCTATCGGCCCTACCTCTAGCTCTAGGCCAAATCTTTTTACGACGACGGCCGTCATCAACCATAACTATTTTAACAAATATCATATCCTCGGAAAGATTTTTATTATGATACATCGCATTTGATGCCGCTGATCTAACAACTTTTTCTAAAAGTTTAGCTCCTTTATTAGGCATAGAACAAAGAACTGCAATAGCTTTAATATAAGACTTCCCTCGTATATTATCAGCTATTGGCCTAACTTTTTTTGGAGAAGAGGGTAAATTTTTGCCCCTTGCTGTATATCTTCTATTTACAAACATAACTACTTTACTTCCTTCCCTTTTTATCCGACTTAGCATGCCCTCTAAAAATCCTTGTAGGTGAAAACTCGCCAAGCTTATGACCCACAAGATCCTCAGTAATATAAATAGGTATAAAAGTCTTGCCATTGTAAACAGATATAGTAAGACTTACCATCTCAGGAATTATTGTTGAAGATCTAGAGTAAGTTTTAATAACAACTCTCTTCTCACTTCCAAAAGATGATAAAACTTTTTGATAAAGACTCTTTTCTATAAAAGGCCCTTTTTTAATAGATCTTGCCACTACACTCTCCTACTTATTTCTTCTTTTAATAATAAATTTATCTGAATATCTCTTCTTCTTGCGAGTCTTATAACCCTTAGTAGGCTGTCCCCAAGGAGAAACAGGATGACGACCTCCAGAGGTTTTTCCTTCACCACCACCATGCGGATGGTCAACGGGATTCATGGCAACACCCCTAACCTTTGGCCTTCTCCCAAGCCACCTACTTTTACCGGCTTTCCCTATAGAAATATTGGCATAATCTTCATTCCCAATTTCACCAATTGTTGCAATACATTTTTTAAAAATTAACCTCATCTCGCCAGATGACAATTTTACAGTGACATAGTTCCCATCAGAAGCAAGTATCATAGCATATCCACCAGCACTTCTTACAAGCTGTCCACCTTTTCCCACATTAAGCTCAATATTATGAACAGTTCTTCCAATAGGAATATTTTCAAGAGGCAAGGCATTGCCAATTTTAATTGGGGCATTCGGACCACTTTCCAAAACATCTCCAACCTTAATGCCTTTAGGAGAAATAATATACCTTTTTTCTCCATCTTTATAAACAAGCAAAGCTATATTGGCACTTCTATTAGGATCATATTCAATAGAAGCAACTCTAGCAGGAATGCTAAATTTATCTCTTCGATTAAAATCAATCACCCTATACTTTCTCTTATGCCCACCACCTCTTCTTCTAATACTAATCCTACCAGAAGAATCTCTGCCTGATTTAAACTTTTTACCTTTTGTTAAAGATTTCAAAGGATCATTACCTTTGCTCAAATCATCAAAAGATAAAGTCGTCTTATAGCGCAAAGAAGAAGTTTTTGGCTTATAAGTCTTAATACCCATATTTATTTTTCTCCAAAACCACTAAAAAATATCTATTTTATCTTCCTTTTTGAGATAAACATACGCCTTCTTCCATGAAGAAGTTTTCCCCTTGCCTATAGGATATCCTCTTCGAGACACCACAATCTTGGCTTTACTTTTAATATTAAGCAAATTACACGATACTGGAGCAACATTGAAAAGCTTTTTTATTGCTGAACAAACCTCTTTTTTATTTGCTCTTTTATTAACCTTAAAAACATAAACATTAATACTTTCTCTTTGAGTATTGGTTTTTTCAGTAAGCATAGGCGAAATTATTATATCATAAGCTTTCATACTTATCCTCAACATCTTTTTTATTTAACGTAAAACTCATTGAGCTTGATAATAGCAGATTCCAGAGCTATTAAATTCTTAGCATAAAACAAATCAACAACTCTAAGTTTATCAAAAGACAAAATCTTTAAGTCTCTTATATTTTTACCAGCCCTTTTAATCATCTGATCATCATTGCCCAAAAGAATAACCACCTTACCATTGGAACTTACAAAATTTTTTATTATTAAAGCAAGATCTTTTGTTTTCCCTGATTCAATATTAAAATTCTCAATAACCTTAAAATTATTTTCATCAGCGGCACGTAAACTTAATATAGACTTAAATGCAAGCCTTTTTACCTTTTTGGGCAATCTATAGCTATAATCTCTAGGTTTTGGCCCCAATGCTATGCCTCCGCCAACCCAAACAGGATTTCGTTTTGTGCCCACTCTAGCTCTACCGGTTCCTTTTTGCTTCCAGGGCTTTTTAGAACTACCCCTAACCTCTGATCTAGTTTTAGTTGAAGATGTTCCAACCCTAAGATTAGACAATTCATTTTTTATAGCATTGTAAATAGACCCATGACTAATTTCTATATTAAAAACTCTATCATCCAAATTTATAGTTCCAATCTCTTTCCCATCTTTAGAAAAAACTTTTCTTTCCATACTAAATACCTACTTTTTAGATTTCTTAACAACAACAAAGGAACCCTTAGCACCGGGTACAGCTCCTTTTACTAGAATGGCTCTCTTTTCTTCATCAATTAAAACAACCTCAAGATTTTGAATAGTTTGTTGATTTCCACCCATTCTACCAGCCATTTTGGTACCTTTAAATGTTCTTGCAGGAGTAGTAGCCTGTCCTGTTCCACCAAGATGCCTATGGAATTTTGACCCATGAGAAGATGGCCCACCACTAAAATTATGCCTTTTCATAGCTCCCTGGAAACCTTTACCCTTAGTAGTGCCTGTAACATCTACATACTTAACCGACTTAAAAACATCAACTTTAATCTCATCACCAGCATCATATCCGTCAAGCCCCTTAAGCTCTATTATATACTTTTTAGGCTCAATATCTTTTAAACTCTTATATTGACCTTTTATAGGCTTTGAAACTTTAGAACCTTTAAGATCAACAGAGCCTGCTATAAGAGCGCTATAACCATCTCTATCAACTGTTTTCTTCCCTATAATATAATTGGGCTGAAACTCTATAACAGTAACGGGAACCACAATGCCATTTTTCTGAAATATCTGAGTCATGCCAACTTTTTTTCCAATCAATCCCAACATTAAAACACCTCAAATTCATATACTTAAAATATCATTTACTGTTTAATATCTACTTCAACACCTGCTGGAAGCTCCAATTTCATTAAAGAGTCCATTAAAGCAGAAGTGGGTTCTAAGATATCAATAAGCCTTTTATGAGTTCTCATCTCAAATTGCTCTCTTGACTTTTTATTGACATGAGGAGAACGTAAAACAGTGTATTTTTTTATTTTTGTCGGCAAAGGAATTGGACCCTTAATTTGAGCTTTAGCTTTCTGAACAGCCTTAACAATAGATTCGGCACTCTGATCTAATATTTTAACATCAAAACTAAATAATCTTACGCGTATCTTATCTTTAGCAATCAATTTATTCTCCTAAACTTTAAAGAGTATTAAATATATCCTTAAAGTCTTAAACTATTCCAATATCTCAAGAATTCTTCCTGAAGCAACAGTTCTCCCACCTTCTCGAACAGCAAATTCTACATTTTTATCCATAGCTATTGAAGAGATAAGCTCAACAACAATATCAACATTGTCGCCAGGCATAACCATTTCTTTACCTTCTAAAGCAACAACACCGGTAACATCGGTTGTTCTGAAAAAGAATTGTGGCCTATACCCTGGAAAAAACGGCTTGTGCCTACCCCCTTCTTCTTTAGTCAAACAATAAATTGAAGCTTTAAACTTCTTATGTGGAGTAATTGTACCTGGAGCTGACAAAACTTGTCCCCTCTCAATATCTTTTTTATCAACCCCTCTTAAAAGAAGACCAACATTATCCCCCGCTTGACCTTGCTCAAGAATTTTCTGGAACATTTCAACACCAGTAACAGTAGTTTTTCTGGTTTCTTTAATACCAACTATTTCAACTTCTTGACCAACCTTAATAACACCTCTTTCAATACGCCCAGTAGCGACAGTGCCTCTCCCTGAAATAGAAAATACATCTTCAACGGCAAGTAAAAATGGCTTGTCAATATCTCTTTCTGGAAGATCAAAATAATTATCCATAGATTCAAGTAGTTCTTTAACGCATTTTGTAGATTCAGGATCTTCTGGATTTGACATAGCTCCAAAAGCTGAGCCCTTGATTATTGGAGTATTAGCTGAAAAGCCATATTTTTCAACAAGCTCTAAAACTTCAACTTCAACAAGTTCAACGAGTTCAGGATCTGCCAAGTCTAATTTATTTAAAAAAACTATTATTTTTTTTATTCCCATTCTTTGGGCAAGAAGCAAATGCTCTTTTGTTTGGGGCTCAGCACCACTGTCAGCAGCAACCAAAAGTATAGCCGCATCCATTTGAGCTGCCCCTGTAATCATATTTTTTATATAATCAGCGTGGCCTGGACAATCTACATGAGCATAATGTCTATTAGCTGTTTCGTACTCAATATGCCTAGCATTAATTGTTATTCCCCTTGCTTTTTCTTCAGGCGCATTATCAATATCCTCATACTTTAATGCTTTTGCATCTTTATTTAATTTTGAACAATAAATACTAATAGCCGCTGTTAATGTTGTTTTACCATGATCAACATGACCTATTGTTCCAACATTCATGTGCGGCTTTGTTCTTTGAAAAACCTCTTTTGCCATGATTACCCTCCTAAATTTTACATTCTAAATAGCTACTTACATTTAATCTCTTTAAAAAATTTTTAAAAAATTTATTCTCATCAAAATAAAAGATAGCTACAAATAATCAAAAAAATAAAAAATCAATTTTTAGAAATTGACCCGCACTGCGTGTTTTTCTAAAAAATTTTAATAACTTCAAAAGTTTACACATTTTATAAAATATAGTCAATATGCTTGAACTTTTAAGCTCAATTAATAGCAATTATAATAATATTAAAAATTAATATTAGCTTTATATTACTTAAAGAAAAATACAAAATACTAAAAAATCAAGCTTTAAAAGCAACTACTTAAAATAAGAAATATTCAACCAATACATTAAAAACATGAAATTAAAAACAATAGTAAATAATTTTTAAAATCTAGTCATCATTTAAAATTGATCAAGCCCCCTTATTTTATCAAAAAGGTTAACACTAGTCTAATAAAAAAATATAATAAAAAATGATGAAAACTCTAAAATTTAAGCTTAAATTACTATCAATGCTTACAATTTCTAGCATTTCAATTATTTTTATGTCTTGCCTTAAAACGAGCACAATAAAATCAAAAGAATATGCACAAGAAATTACCTATCTTATTAGCACTATAAAAACCAATAAAAAAATAGAAATAGTAAACTACAAATCCGACAACAAAAATAATCTAATAATTACTCTTAAAAACAGAAGTGGAGAAAATATAAATGCAAATTCATTAGCAATTTTTAAAGAAGGCAGCAAAATAGGTGAATTAATTAGAGAAAAACTTAATGGATTTGAGACAAAAACTTTCCATTTAAAAACTAAAATCAACACTAAAAGAAAAAACACACTATATGTTTTTGAAAAACAATAACAAAGAGAAGTAATTTAAAACCAAAATTATTAAAATTAATTAAACTTAAAATAAGCTCTATTACAAATAAACTATTTAACTCAAAAATAGATTAATAAAAAATCTAAAATCTATTTTAAAGGTCAAAAACATTAAGCTTATTTAAAAACAAGCCAACCATTTTCTTTAGTAAAATGCAAATATAAATAAATTTTAATTACTATTTGTATTTTTTAATTAAAATGGGTTTAGTCCAATAACGAGTACAAGTAAACCCAACTAAAATTATAATTGATAAATAATTTGAAATTATAAAAGCATAACCTAAAGAATTTTCAATTATGCCAAAATATTGAAAAATAAAAACTACTGGAAGACGAATGAACCATAATCTAATAAAAATAATAATCATGGCGATTTTTGTCCTACCAGACCCAATAAGCCCTCCAAAAAATACTTGTTGTAATCCATATCCAAAAGTACCAATGGTCGTTAACAATAAATAATTGTTAGCATAATTTAAAACTTCTAAATCATTTGTAAATAATCTTAATATAAACTGTTTATTAATAATAACAATTGAATTTATTATTAATAAAATTGCTAAAGAAATAAAAAACCCTTTTTTTAAGACTTCTCCAACCCTATTGATTTTCTTAGCACCAAGATTTTGACCAACAATTGAAATAATTCCAGTACCAATTCCCATAGCAGGAAGAAATAAAAAAGAAATAATGGTGTTTGTAAGTCCATAGGCCGCCAAAAATTTTGAACTAATTTCAATAACGATATAATTGAAGATAAAAAAAGACACCGAAACCATTATTTGTCCAAAAGTTGAAGGTAATCCCAAATTAACAATTTGTTTAATAGATCTTATATCTAACACTAAGTCCTTCGGATAAATTTTTAATCCACGATTCAGCCTATAAGTCAAAAACAAATAAAAAGCAACGGTTAATAATTTTGAAAATAAAGTAGCCCAAGCGGCCCCAGTAATGCCCATATTAAAAGTAAATATTAAAATTGGATCAAGAATAAAATTAACAATATTAGCAAATAAAACTATTATCATTGAAAGGATGGTTTCTCCTTGAGCATTTAAAATATATGTAATTGAAATGCTTAAAAACATAATAGGTATTCCAAAAATTGTCACATAAAAATAAGCTCTTGAAAGTTCTTTAAGCTCGCCTTTTGCACCCAATAAATCTAAAAGATGCTCAATAAAAAAAAAAGCACAAATAGCAACAAATAAAGATAACGCAAAATTTAAAACAATAAGTTGTCCTGCATATCTTGAAAAACGAGAAAAATTTCCCTCCCCTATACATTTAGACATTAAAGAAATACTTCCCGTAGCCATACCCATAGCAATAGCTATAATAAAAAAATTTACAGGACCAGCAAGCGAAAGCGCTGACAAAGGCATGGCCCCAAGCTTACCAACATAAAACATATCGGTAAGATCATAAAGAGCTTGAATAATATTGGTTATAACAATAGGAAAACTTATTAAAAAAAGAACTTTGTATAAATTGCCATTTAATATTAACTCTCTAGTCTTACTCTTATTTGTAGACATAAAATTTTATCCTTATCTATAAAATATTTTTTTTATAAAAACCTAACCACAAATTTACTTATTATTGATAAATAAATTTTTGATTTTTAATTTTTGAAATTAAAAATCAACATGCAATGTCAAAACAATTAGCAGTTAATATGTTATACATCGCAATGGTTAAGCTACAAATAAATCTATTAACCTGTTGTATTAAAAATGCATAACTAAAAACAAAAAAATTGACATCAGATATAAAAATTTAACAATATTTATGCTAAGCATAAATAAACAGCAATTAATAAAATTAAAACTATTCTAACAAATTAAAGCAGAGTAATAAACACTTATTTAAAATAATAAGTAGTACTATAAAGACAAAAACTTAAAATCAGAAATACCTCTACAAATTTTTCTCAATTCTTTTATAATATTTTTATATTAGGATCTTTAAACTGTGCAATTGAATAAAATTCAATATATTCCCATTCATAATTCAACCTATTAATACCCCCTATTTATTCGTTGTTAAAAATATTTTCCATAAATCATGTATAATATAATAAAGCTTAATATTAAGCTATTGACTTTTAACTTTCTTTATTTTTGCTCCCAAGCTAGTTAATTTATTAGTTACATCTTCATATCCCCTTTCAATTTGATAAACATTTTGAATCTCGCTGCGACCTTCAGCAACAAAAGCAGCAATAAGAAGAGACATTCCAGCCCGTACATCTGGAGAAGATAAAATATCGCCCTTAAGAGGAGATTTGCCCGTAACCACTACACGGTGTGGATCACAAAGTACAATTTGAGCTCCCATTTTTATTAACTTGTCTACAAAAAACATCCTGGATTCAAACATCTTCTCAAAAATAAGAACTGTGCCTTCCACTTGAGTTGCAGTTACTATGATAATACTCATAAGATCTGTTGGAAAGGCTGGCCACGGACCATCATCAATTTTTGGAATGTGCCCACCAAAATCTAGCTTAACTTTTAACTCTTGTTTATCTTTTACATATACATTTTCCCTGTCATATTCAAAATTAATACCAAGTCTTGAATATATATGCCTAATTAATCTGAAATGTTGGGGATCTGCTTTTTTAATTTCTAACTCGCCCCCTGTTAATGCAGCAAGACTAATTAAAGAACCAACTTGCATAAAATCGGCTCCTATTCTAAATATGGTTCCACTTAATTTTTTAACACCCTTTATTTCTAAAATATTTGAACCAATCCCTAAAATATTAGCACCCATTGAATTGAGCATATTACATAAATCTTGAACATGTGGCTCACAAGCAGCGTTCATAATAATAGTATTTCCTTCCGCAAGAACTGAAGCCATAATAATATTTTCTGTAGCTGTAACAGAAGCTTCATCTAAAAACATTTCGGTTCCAATAAGCTTTTTTGCCTTTAAAACAATTCTTCCATCCTTTCTACTTAATTTAGCACCCAGCTTGCAAAGACCATAAAAATGGGTGTCAAGTCGCCTCTTCCCAATTACGTCTCCTCCTGGAAGCGCCATATCTATTTCCCCAAATCTAGAAATAAAAGGTCCCAATAAAAGTATGGAAGCCCTAATTAAATTTGTAAGAGAGGAGTCTATTTCCGTTTTTACAATATTTAAAACTTTTATTTTTAAAGTATTTCCCTCTCTTACAATATTTACTCCTATATCACTTAAAATATCTAAAACAACTTTCACATCATTAATATTGGGAATATTTTCTAAAATAACATCTTCATCAGTAAGCAAGGCAGCTAAAATACAAGGTAAAGCAGAATTCTTATTACCACTAGCTGTAATTTTACCACCTATCTTAAAACCACCTTCTACAATATAACTATACATAACCCATCCTCCTATACATAAGAAAACCAATAAAATTAAATCTCGCAAATCAAATCAAATCAAATTAATTAAATCTAAAGAATATCTTAAAAAATGAATATCAAACAATATCTACATCTTTTAAAATTGATTTACAATCTACATATTCTCTAACAGTCTCTACAGAAAAAGAATGCCCATTCTCATCAATATCAATTAAAACACCATTAAAACCAAGACCTTCCCAAGATTCATCAAACCTCTGATTTAAAAATCCTTTCAAAAATTTATCCACCTCTAAATTGGGGACATATCCAATAACGCTATCCAAACTTCCAACTCTGCCTAAATCAGTTATAATAGCAGTATTATCTAAAATTCTCAAATCAGCTGTTAAAATCCTTTTACCAGTTCCAAGACAAGCGCTAACTCTTGATTTTAGATAAAAAAACAAAGCATTAACTTCAGCCGTAGTATTTGAATCAAAAAGAACAATAATATTGTTTGTTTGCATTTTGATTTTTTTATAAAAAAAATCAAAACTATAGAAAGGATGATTAAATTTATACTTAGTTATTCCAGTTTGACCTACAATTCTCATCACAGCTAATTTTTTACCATTAATATTATAAACAAAATAAGAATATCCTTTTAATTTTGCAGGACAATTTAAAGGCTTTAAAATAAAATTATACTTATCAAGATCATCAGACAAATCAGGCCTTGTAAAAGCATTTTCACCTAAGGTTAATACATCAACTCCATACTTTTTCAATAAAAAGGCATGCCTTTTCCCAAGACCTTTTAAACCCGTAGTAAAATTATTACCAGATATTACAAAATCAATCCTTTTTCTAGCCTTAAAGGATGATAAAAAAGATTTTATCGAAATAATCCCAGCTTTACCAACAACCTCACCAGTAATCAAAACTCTTAAAGACACAAAGCCTCTCTTTTTATTGATCCAGTTTAAATAGCTTAATAAGTAAACTTCTTACAATAAAAATTGACACATAATACCCTATCAAAACAGCAAAAATAATCATTATGAAAATCAATATAAATTGCAAATAAGGCTTTACAATAATACTAAATTTAACAACTAAAAGAAACTCTAAAAAAAAAACTAAAAACGTTAAAGATAAGTTCATTAAAACACATAAAATAAAGCCTAAAATCTTCATTTATTAAGCGCTTTTCTTTTTATAAAAAAAATCATAAACCAAAAATAAAATCATTCCTATAACAACATAGCTATCTGCAAAATTAAAAGTAGGCCATCTATCAAGCCCAAAAATTCCATAAAATTTGAAATCTAAAAAATCCACAACTCCAGAAGGTCTAAACAGTCTATCAATAATATTACCCACTCCTCCTGAAAAAATTAATAAAAGTGAAATTCTGGCAATATAATTTTTCTCTTTCAAAGAAAGAGAAAAAACAAATATTAAAATGACAATAGGCATTATGAGAAAAAAAATTGTTTTCAAGCTATAATGAATATTAGAACCCATAGAAAATAAAATGCCCGTGTTTCTTACATGTATTATCCTAAAAAAATCCTCAAAAAAGGAAAAATATATTGAACCCAATTTGACATATTTTACAACTAAATACTTAGCAAGTTGATCAAAAAAAATTAAGCTAATAATAAATACAAAAATATTAAAATACTGTTTACTTTTAGCGCTCATAAAAAAATCCTTATAAATTAGTATCTTTACAAATAAATTTAACCTCTAAATCTTCCTGAATTTTAAAATCTTCCATTAATTTAATTAACCCAAAAGTTTCAGTAAAATAATGACCTGCAAAAATCAAGCTCACACCGCATTCTTCTGCTAAAGAATATATTTGATGAGAAGTGTCTCCAGTTATAAATAAATCTATACCATGATATAAAGCCTCTTCAAAAAAAGAATATCCAGAACCACTAACAATAGCAACCTTATTCACTGACTCTTTAAACTTTTTAAAAAAAAGAATATGTTTATTTTCCTTTTTGATTTTTTCTAAAATTTCAGAAAAGCTAAAATTAGAGTCTGCAATAATTCCTAGATTAAACCCTCCGTAATTTGCAAAACCAAAAGGATTTTTTAATCCTAAAAAATCTGAAAACACTTTGCTGTGTGAATAAATAGAATGAGCATCCATAGGTAAATGGACTGAATAAAGAGCTAAATTGTTTTCAATCAAAAACTTAATTTTATCATACATATTAGAAATAATACGCTCTTTTTTTGACCAAAAAATACCATGGTGGGTAATTAAAAAATCATTTCCTTTTGCTTCTTTTAAAGTTGAATAGCTAGCATCAACTGCAAAAGCAACCCTAGTAACTTTAGAATCAAGGTTCCCTACTTGAAGGCCATTTAAGCTTTTATCAATATATTCATACTTCTTTATGTCAAAAATTGAACTAAGTTTAAAAGACAAATCCCTTACTTTCAAATTAAATTCTCCAAATTAAAGCGTAGCTTTGACCTTCTCTTAATCTTCTATAAGAATAAAGATTCTTTAAACAATGCGTACAAAGCTTTGAATTATAAATATCTAAATTAAAATTAGAAAGCAAATTTAAATTAAAACTAGCATTATCAAAATACATTTTACCATTTCTTATTGCAAAAGCAGTATTTAATAAACCTTTGCTAAATTTATTACTTACCTCTTTCAAAAAAATTTCAGAAACTTCATAACAACAAGATCTGTTATAAGGTCCAAAAACAATTTTTAAATTTTTAAAAGATGATCCCATTTTTTCAAACATAAGCAACATTTTTAGAACAATCAAGTTAAAGCTTCCTTTATATCCACTATGAACAAGTCCTATAAATTTTTTCACTGAATCATAAAAGTATATTGGAAGACAATCTGCAAAGTAAGCAACAAGAGCTACATCTAAAGAACTAGATATAAGACCATCTCCTTCTTGGAAATTCATAAAATCATCTTCAACTTTATAAATAATATCTGTATGCAATTGCTTTAAATACTTTATTTTTTTTGCCTTGGGGACAAAATTTAAATTATCATTACTAAGTTCTTTTAAATTCAGCTTAAAAGGTTTTTTAGTATAAATCATTCTAACATCGTCAGCTATCCTAAATTCATAATAAAGTTCATGATCTATTGTTTTCATAATTTAAATTCTTCTCCCAAATAAAGCTTTTTAGCTTTTTCGCTACTTACTATATAATCAACATCGCCTTCATCAAGCACTTGCCCCTGATAAACAATATAAGCTCTATCAATTATATCAAAAGCATCCCTTACATTATGATCAGTAATAAGAACTCCAATATTTCTTTCTTTTAAAATTTTTATTATATCTTTTATATCTCCAATCGCAATAGGATCAATACCAGCAAAAGGTTCATCTAAGAGTAAAAAATAAGGATTTACAGCTAAAGCTCTTGCTATCTCTGCTCGTCTTCTCTCTCCACCAGAAAGGGTATAAGCTTTTTGGCTTTGTATTCTTTTTATCTCAAATTCTTTAAGTAAACTCACAAGCTCTATCTTGCGCTCAGCCTTAGATAGATCTTCTCTTCTCTCTAAAGCAACCATAATATTCTCTTCAACTGTAAGTTCTCTAAAAATTGAAGCATCTTGAGGAAGATATACAATTCCTATCCGTGCACGCTCATACATATTAAGAGATGAGATATTATAATCATTTATTAAAACTTTCCCTGCATTGGGCCTAATAAAGCCTACAATCGTATAAAATGTTGTTGTTTTACCTGCACCATTTGGACCAAGAAGCCCCACAACCTCACCTTTATGGATGTTGATCGTAATACCATTAACAGCAAGCTTTTCGCCATACTTTTTAATAATGTTATCCGCTCTTAAAATAACATTATTTACAGAATTAAGATTAAGGCTTTCTTTAATTTCTTTTATTTTATTTTTTTTCTTTAGAAACATCATTTTCAACTTGAGTAAACTCTCCCTCAACGCTTCCCTCAAGCTTATACCTATTAGTTTTTGTATTGAAAATTATTCTTGAAGCAGAATAATAGTTGTCTTTCTGATAAATTGCTGGAACCCCCTCAAGAATCATTTCTTTTTCTTCTTTATTATAAGTCCCACTCTCAGATCTTGCAAAAGTATCATCCTTATATATTTTAACAGAATATTGCATAATGTAAACATTAGCCTTATTATTACCTTCAACTCTTTCTGCTTTAATAAGCATATTGTTTTCCAAGTCTTCAAGCTCAACCCCTTTTTGAAGATAAAAATTATCCAATTTTCTATTAAAAAACAAAAACTGCGCCTTAACATGCATCTTATTCTTATAATCTTCATAAAAAACATTGCCTCTAGCTTCAAGACAAGATCCATTTTCTCCATAAATTTCAATTTCATCTGCTCTAAGTTTAAAATCTGACGAAACAACCTCTGAGTTCCCTTTTAAAACAATTTTTTTATAAAAAGAAGACACTACTCCTTGCGCAAAATCTGACTTAAAGGTAAAATTAGTACTTCTCTCCTGATTTCCCTTAACCATCTTAGATTTAGACCTAGATTCTTTTTGTGTTGCTTGAATATTGTTAACAAAAATAATTAAAATCCATATTAAAATCAAATCCTTCAATTCATGATTCCTTCAACTCCAGAATCAAAATAAAAAACATTGCTCTTTAAAAAATAAGAAAATCCTTTTCCTTTTATTTTGCTATCATTAAATCTAATTAATACTAACTCATTTGGGGGAGATTGCAACTTCTTATCTTTATTCTTCCATAAAATTCTATTTGAATTAAGTAAATAATAACTATTCTTATCTTCTATTTTAAATTCTACAGAATCTCTCATATCTAAATCTTTTGTAATATAAGAGCCTTCTAAATTATTAAACTTACCTGAAATTTCATTATCTAGCGAATGATATAAAAACCTTCCATTCTCTGCCTTATAAAGCTTATAGTCATTAAAATAACTAAAACTTAAAGACTCTAAAACAGTTTGCTCTTTATTATATACAACATCATAATACTTGATTCCTAATATCTGTATTGAAGGAAACTTTTTAGCCGCATCAGACCTATTAGAATATTCATCATAATCAAAAGTGCAAGCTAAAAACAAAAATAATAAATAAAGCCTAAGTATTTTCATAAATATTTTTCACAAGACTAAAAATTTTTTATTTCAATTGACAATCTCTTAAACATAACAATATAACATTAAAAACTTTATCAAACAAAACTTATTTATATAATCAATTATAATGTAAAACATAAAAGCAAAATAAAAATACTACTTTCAAGAACAGTTTTCTTATGAAAATCCTTCTAAAAATGCAACAAATTAAAACAAAAGTATGAAAATTGCTTCTACTTTAGACAAGTATTAAATTGCCAATTTAATACTTGTCACTTTAAAAAATAGATTATAAAAATTAACAATAATAGTGTTCACATTCATCATCTCTTTTGTAGTTTAAAATTTCATTTTCTTTAAACCAAATTGGTATTTCACGAATTGCATCTACCTCATTTGCAGATGCATGAATCACATTGTAAATTGAAAAACCTTTTTCATTTGAATACCTAAAACTATGATAAGAGAAATCTCCTCGTATTGTTCCTGGAATGGCTAATCTTGGCTCAGTGGCGCCACAAAGCTTTCTGACAACCTCAATGCTTTCAACTCCTTCAACAACAAATGCAAAAACAGGAGAATTTGAAATAAATTTAATTAAAGACTTCCAAACCGACTCACTATGCCTAAAGGCAATATCATCATACAAATAATGTTTTTTTGCTAGACTTTCATTAACAATAAGCATTTTAGCAGCTACTATTTTTAAACCTACCCTTTCAAATCTAACAATTACATCGCCAATCAAACCTCTCCTAACCCCATCTGGCTTAATAATACATAAAGTTTTTTGCAATAACATTGACATAAAATCCTCCTAAAATTTAGGACATGTATTTAAAAAATCATTAAATAAAATTAAAATATTTACTTAATTCTAAAATTATATCTTATTAATTAAATTTATACGGAACACTACAAGTTATAAAGCGCTTAAAATTACATTAAAAAATCATAATATAGCTTTTACAAAATTAATAACTATATTCCAAAAGGAAGAACTCCCATAGTTTTTAATTTTATCTCTTCTTTAACCTTAGAAACAGCATCATTTAAAGCAGATTTAACCATTTGCTCAAAAGCATCATTGTCTAAATCATTAAAAAATTCCTTATTAATTGAAACTTTTTTAACATTAAATTCACCATCCATCTCAATAACAACAATATCACTACCGGCTTTACCACAAACAGCAATTTTAGACATTTCCTTTTTAATATTATCAATATTACTCTTAACATTAGACATATTTTTCAAAAAATCTAACGGATTTACTGCCATATTTTTATCCCTCCAGAACTTCACTTGCTCCAAAAATATTTTTTACAGTTTTTAATTTTTCAAAATCCTTTTCAAGGATTTTGAAATTTTTTTGAAACACAATGCTTAAATTGGGAAATTCTTTATAAAATTCAGACCTTATCTCACCTTTATAATTTTGAAGCTCATTATACTCGAATTCACTAAATACCTTATAATAAAGAATATTACCATCAATAACAACCTCTCCTGAATGAACTAAGGTTTGAATATATCTTGAAACAATATAGACAAACTTATCTCTTATATCAATAAAATCATTTGCTTTACTTGAATTATCATCCTCAATAAAAATCTCATCAATCTCGTCAATGCTATTGGTCTCCAAAAGATTTCTATCAATTTTTGTTGACAAATTTTCATCACAATAAGTCTTTTCTTTTTCTAAAGATTTAATTTTAGGAAATTCATACTCTAAGCCAGTTTTTTTTGGAATAACAGCTGAATCAGCTTTACTCTTTTCATTTACCAAAACATCAAATTTGTTTGAATCTAAAGCCATATTTTCTAATAAATTATCCTCAAGATTTTGAATTTGTTTTATTAAAACATGATTTGGAATATAGTTTTTAAGTCTTAAAATTTTAATAAAATTAATCTCAAGCTCATATCTTGGATTAACCGAAAATTGCAAATCCCTGTAAGTTTCAAGCAAAACTACAATAATTCTCTCAAGATAATTTAGATCAAAATCAATTAATTTCCTTCTTAAATCCTCAGATTTAATCCCAATAAACTCAAAATTTTTAATACCTATCTTTAAAAACAATGCCTCTCTAAAAAATTCGATTGAATCTAATAAAAATTGCTCATAAGACACGCCCGCCAAAAAAATAGAATCAAGAACACAAATCAACTCTTTTACATCTTCACTAAGAATGCTAACTGATAATTTCTCCAAAAATTCATCGTTAGTTAAGCCCATCTTAGATCTTATTTGATCTAACTTAATGTCAGCATTAGTAAAAGAAACCACCTGATCAAAAAGAGTGTAGGCATCTCTTACGCTACCACTACTTTTATATGCAATCCATTTTAAAGCCTCATCTTCATATTTAATATGATCCTCAAAACAAACCTTCTTAAGCATATTATAAATATTTTCTAAAGATAAAAGCTTAAAACTAAAATGTTGGCATCTGCTTTTTATTGTCTCTGGAAGCTTATGTGACTCTGTAGTAGCAAAAATAAAAACAATATAATTTGGGGGTTCTTCAATTGTCTTTAAAAGAGCATTAAAAGCAGAATTGGAAAGCATATGAACTTCATCAATAATATATATTCTATATTTAGAAATTGCAGGAGGAAACATTATTTCTTCTTTAATCTGTCTAATATCTTGAACCGAAGTATTTGAAGCACCATCAATTTCAATAACATCAAGACTGCTATCATTCTCAATAGATTTACAATTTCTACACTCTCCACAAGGCATAACTGTCGGACCATTTTTACAATTTAAGCATCTAGCAAAAGCCCTAGCTGATGAAGTCTTACCGACACCTCTTGGCCCTGAAAAGATATAAGCATTTGCTATTTTATTTTTCTCTATAGAATGCTTTAGAGTTTCAACAACAAAATCTTGCCCTTCAAGAGAATTGAAATCTCTGGGGCGTTTCTTAAGAGCAGTACCCCTTGAAGACGCCATTAACTTTTTACCTCCCAATAATTTAATAAGCAAAATGCTATAAATACATACTATACAACATATTTATATCTCAAAACTATTGCTTTAAAAGAATTTTATAAATTTTATAAAACATAAAAAATATCTAACAAAAAAGGCTTCCCAATAAAACATAATAAAGCTGAAGGCTTTAACAAGATAAATCCAGACCTTAACATAAAGCAAGGTATTATTTTGACTTAAAATTAAACCTAAGACTTGCGTACTCACCAAAAAATCGCTTACCGCTGCTACCTTCCAGTCCTGACGGGATTTGGCGACACTTGATAGTACGGGTCCTAGGAATCGGAGAGAATGGGATTCGAACCCATGATACATTTTACGTATACACGCTTTCCAAGCATGCGCCTTAAGCCACTCGGCCATCTCTCCAAACTAATAAACTTTTCGTGTCCAAGAGGACTTGAACCTCCGACCTTAAGAATCGCAATCTAACGCTCTATCCAACTGAGCTATGGACACAAACAATTAGCTTTTATTGTAATAAAAATTACTATTTATTACAATAAAAACATTCAACAGAAAATGGAGAAGTTGTGAGAACCAAAATAATCATTTTCCCTTTAATATTATTATCTATTTTATCATGCTCTAAATCAGTATCAAGTGAAGTTAATTATGAATTTAGAATTAAAACTAAAAATATCAAAGAAAAAGAAATACTAAAAAATAATAGTATTCTCCACATAGATGCAAAAATCCCTTTTATGGAAAACACAAACTTCGAATTTGAAAATTTTATAAAAAAATGGAAAAAAGACGTCGAAAATAAAATATCAAAAACCAAGAATTCACAAAATGAATATTTTTATTTTTCCAGCTTTACAATATTTAAAAATGAAAATATCGGCATTACATCTATTTTATATAAAGAATCATTTAAAGAAAAAGAATCAAGCACCCTCTTAAAATATTATTCTTTAAACTTAAAAGGAAACAAAAAAATAGAAATTTCAGAAATAATATCAAAAGATCAGCTAGACTCTCTAATAAACGTATTAAAAGAACAGATAAAACGCAAGATTAAAGATCTTAATGCTAAAGATACGCACAATCCAAAAGAATTGGAAAAAAAATTTACAACAATCTTTCCAAGATATAAATACTACTTTAAAAATAACCAAATTATTATTTTTTATAATCCATTCTTAATTGATTGTAAAAAATGTGATAAAATTGAGTTTCAATTCCCTATACATGAAAATACAGAAAATGAACATCGGCCTAATAAAAACTTACAGTTTTCTTAGCCTTTTTAATGCTTAAAATTAAATTACATAATTATAATAATTACGGAGAGGGTGAGATTCGAACTCACGGTAGGCTTACACCTACAACGGTTTTCAAGACCGTAGCATTAAACCACTCTGCCACCTCTCCAGGATTTAAAATAAATTTTAATAAATAAAGTATTCACTGTCAAGATTTATATAATTACGGAGAGAATGGGATTCGAACCCATGGTCCCCTTTTAAAAGGACAACTTCTTAGCAGGAAGCCCCATTCGGCCACTCTGGCATCTCTCCTACAATATTAATACATATTATCTTAGAGATATTACTATTGTCAACTAAATATAATTACAAATATTAATAATTTATTCTAAACTCTTTATAAGCTTCTATTAAATTTTGAAAATCTCTAATAGAAATGCCAATTTCAGAATAAATACATTCTTCATGCAAAATCTTTTGAACCATTTTTTCCTCATTATTGCTAAATTTTAATTCAATGCACTCATTTTTAATTCTCCAAATATATGTATTTACTCTTATATTGTGATCAAAAACAAAAACAGGATCTCTCAAATTTAAAGAATTGTCAATAAAAAATAAATACTCCAAATACCAATTTACTCTTAAAGATGCTGCGAATTCTTCAAGCAAATTTTCGATTAACATATCCTCGCTAGATTCAAACAATTTTAAAAATTTTGAATAAGGCTCTGGATTAAACTCGCAAAGTTTTTTCATGTAAAAATAGGCATCCTCAAGATCACGATTTCTAAGAAAAAACAAGGTTGCATACAAATATATCAAATCTAGGTTAGAATAATCATTAACCATTCTCTCAATAGACTTTTTGGGAGAAAATTTCAAAAGCTCAATTGTTGCAATATGCATATTATAAATTGTATAAATATTTGAAAAATTCAAAATGGCTTTAACATAAGACGTTGTTGCTTGAGTCATATTACCTATTTTATGGAATATAGTTGCCCTATTGTGCCAAATATACTTAGAATAATAAGAATCTGTTAAAAACTTTTCAGAAAGCGCAATTGCCCTACTTATTTCTCCAATAGAATAAAGATAATACATTAAATAATTAACAACAAGGGCAAGATTGGCATCAAAAAAAATTTCGTCTACTTTCAAAAAGCTTGCCGTTTCAAGAAATTCGCTATTTTTTAAAATCCAAATATTAAGCTTAACTAGAGAATTGTTTTGATCCAAATCTCTGGCCTCAAAAAACAATTTCAAAGCCTCGTCCTTGTTGCCCAAAATTTCAAATAAAACAGCACCATTGTTTAAAGCTTGTATAAAATCGGGTTTTTGCTCTTTGGCTTTCAAAAAACAACTTAACGCAAGTTCATATTCTCTTAAATTAAAATAAAAAACACCTAAATTATAATTCTCAAAAGGGCCTAGATCATTTTTGTTTTTTTCAATTTTACCATAATCTATAAGCTTAACTAAAAAATTATATTCACTCAAAACAGCAGGATAGGTATTTAAAATATATAAAAGCGCCTTATAATCCTTTTTCTTGAAATAAATAAGCGCTTTAAGTGAAAGAGAATCAAAATTTTCATCAAAAACATCTAAATTATCAAGAGAATTTTTAAAATCTCCATTTTTATAAAAATTTAAAGCTTTCTCAAAACTAAAGTTATTCATATTTTTTAAAAATCTCCATAGGCCTTACAGAAATTTCCTTCGAAAAAGAAGTCTTATTAACGCTTTTATCTAAATTATAAGCAGCAATACTAATATAATAAAGCCTTCCATCTTCAAGTCCTGTAATCTTAAAAGAAGTTTGATTTCCAACATCAATAGGAGAAGTTAAAACGCCCCCGATTTTTCCATAATAATTTCCAGAGGCAACCCCAATATAAATATAATATCCTTCAACACTACTATTAACAACAGGAATCCACTCAATAAAAACTTCTCTTGAACCTGGAATAACTTTTGTTATCACAGGAGGAAATGGAGCTGCTTCGGGAACATAGGTGATCGACATACTATAAAGAGAAGGACTGCTTACAGAATCTCCACTAGGATAAAATTCAACTTTTATTTGGATATATTTTGATATCTTTGAATCTGGAAAGTCTTTTTTAGGATCAAAATGAATCCATGCCCCAGTTAAATTTTTTTTAATATTCCCATAACTATCTGTATCATAAAATACCTTATTATCTAATCTATAATAATAAATAATCTCTGTATCCTTAGGAACATTAGAATCAACATCAAAAGACAATACTTGAGAATAATATTTAGAAAGCTTGATGGGTTCTGTAATAATGAATCCCATATTCTTTGAAAAAAAAGCATTATTAACCTCTTCAAAACTTTTATGTATTTCCAAATTCTCAACAGCACCAGTAAAATAAGTTCCCAAAGTAAAATCAATAAAATTGCCAATACTTAATAAGTATCCTGCCCCTTCCTTCTTGTCATCTGTTATATATTCTATTGCCTGAGGTTTAGAATCTATCAAATATTCAAGTATGCCGTCCCTTTGCCTATATCGCAAAGTATGCAAATGCCATTTCTTTGGAATAAAATCATCATTACTCTTCATTCTAATTTTGATAGGATTTTTATTATCTTTTAAAAATACATTGTTTAAAACCCAAACAAAATTACCCTCGTCACTTTCTAATCTAATAGACTGATCTACCCACAAATTATTAATATTTTTGTAACCATCCCAGCTAAAAATAATCTCTCCTGTAACAGAGGTTGTTCGATATACCCAAAACTTAATAGTAAAATCAGAAACAGTATTACCCGAGGAAAAGAAAGCTTTCTTTGTTAATGGCTTAAACTTAACAGGATTTTGATTTGAATAAAAAATTAAAGAGCCGTTAGATACATTACGAAATTCATTTGAAACTCTCAAACTTTTTGCACTAACCAAATAGTTTGAAGATGCGTCTTTTAATTTATTATCCCTTCCTATTTCTAAGCGCAAATCAATATTGTTTAAATCTAAAACGGCTTTATATCTATCCAAATAAATGCCTAGCAAACCTCTCATATCCCTTTCAAAAGTAATATTGCTAGAATCTTGAATAAATTTAAAATTTTTTTTTGAATCAAGTATTAATTTCAATTCTTGAGATAAAAGAACAGAAAAGCACAAAAAAAATAGCAAGGGCACTAAAATTAATCTCATTTTTGACCTTTATTTGTTATTATTTATATTTTTAAATATCTAAGAACATAAAACAAACTGTCTTATGATACAATATTATATCATAAGATGATTTTTAAAGTCTAAAAACTACCTGACATTATGAAAGAGACCCTAACAAGTTTATTCGAAAAAGCAATAAAACTGCCAACTACATGCGGTTGCTATAAAATGCTAAATGAAAATAAAAAAATACTCTATATTGGAAAAGCAAAAAATCTAAGATCAAGGATAAAAAGTTATTTTTTAGAAAAAAAAAGTCATAAAATTAAAATATTAATGAAAAATGTAAAATCAATAGAAGTTATTACAACAAATAGCGAATACGAAGCATTGCTTTTAGAATGCAATTTAATCAAAACTCATAAACCTGATTACAATGTAAAATTAAAAGACGGAAAGGGCTATCCCATGGTAAGAATAACTCATGAAAAATATCCAAGAATTTTCAAAACTAGAAAAATAATTAATGACCAAAGCGAATATTTTGGCCCATTCACCAATGTAAAAAAATTAGACCAAGTATTAGATTTTATTAACAAAACATTTAAAATTAGAAAGTGTAAAAAAAAATCCAATACTCCTTGCCTGTATTACCATATGGGACAGTGCCTTGGAGTATGCTACAAAGAAAACCTTGAAAAAGAATATCAAAAAGAACTATATAAGGCAAAATCAATACTAAAAGGGGATATATCAGAAATATTAAGCCAAATTGACATTAAATTAAAACTTGCTGTGCAAAAAGAAGACTTTGAAGCTGCTATTAAATTAAAAGAAATTAAAAGTTCTTTAATAGAAATTAATCAAATCCAAATCATTACAAAAACCAATAATTTAAACATAGACTATGTACATGTTCATCCAGGAGAAAATATAAATATAATAATGGTATTAAAATACAGAAATGGAAAATTAGTTGAAAGAGATGCAAACTTTGATGGGAGTATATGCAGAAAAGATGAGTTGATTTTACAATTTTTGACTCAATATTATACATCTATTAATATGATAGTGCCTGACAAAATTCACATATTTATTAAAGATGTTGACACTAAAAATGTTGAAAAATTAATAAATGAGATTAAAAATACAAAAACAGAAATTATTTACAAAGAAACAGAAGAAATTTTAAAAATAAGGGAAATGGCCATATCTAATGCTGAATTATCTTTAAAAGAGTATGAAAATAAAAGCAACAAAGCACTTGAGAGTTTAAAAATTTTTCTAGAAATGGATAAACTTCCCAAAATAATTGAAGGATTTGACATTGCTCATCTTGAAGGTCAAGAAACAGTAGCTTCTATGGTTACTTTTAAAATGGGCATACCCCTTAAAGAAAGCTACAAGCTTTACAGGCTAAAATCACTATTAAAAGGAGAGATTGACGACTTCAAGGCAATAAAAGAAGTTATTTTAAGAAGATATTCAGAAATAATCAATAAAAACTTAGAACTACCAAATTTAATTTTAATTGACGGAGGAAAGGGACAATTAAGCGCTGCTTTTTCTGTCTTAAAAGGCTTAAAAATAGAAAACAAAATTAAAGTCTGCTCGTTGGCAAAAAAACAAGAAACAATATTCTTAACAACCAACAAAAAAGGAATAAATCTGCCCCAAGGACATCCTGCTCTTAGGATACTACAAAATGTAAGAGATGAAGCACATAGAAAAGCTAACGGATTTAACAAAAAAAGAAGGGAAAAAATAACCCTATTATATACAAAAATAAATGGAATTGGAGAAAAAAAAGCCCAAAAAATATTAAAATTAATTGGAACCTATGAGGATATATTACTTTTAAGTGAAAATGAAATTTCAGAAAAAATAAAAGTAAATATTCAACTTGCAAGAAAAATAAAAGAATTTGCAATAAAAGAAAACTCAATAAAAAATCATAATCACAATAAATAAATTTTAAATTTAATCAAAATTTTAAACTAGATTATTATTTATTAATATTTTTTAAAATAAAAACACTATTTGAAATTCCAGGTGATAAAGCCAAAAAAAGATCATTGATAAGCTTATTTCTAACTTGCACATCTAAAACATCTCCTAAAAGCTCTATTTTATAGTCTCCATAAGAACTCTTGACTACTCTAAAAAAATGAACAATCTCAATGTAATCAAAATTATCTAAATCTCCAACAACTTCATTTACTAAATTGTCAAATATTTTTTTACGCTCTTTTTTTTCTAAACTTTTAATCTTTGAAGATCCTCCTTCAATTTTATTTAATTTAGCCAAAAATTTCTCTATCCCGTTTTGAAAATTAATATTTTTAATAATAACTTTAAATTCAAAGCCATTAGAAATATTTTTTTTACCTATTATTTCATATCTTAGATTATTAAAAAATAAAGGATAAAAAATAAAATCATTCTTTACTTGAGATTTTAACCCGCGAATTTTTGCCCTCAGATCATCATCACCTGGAATATTTAAATAATCAAAAAATATTTTGGGATTGCTTTGCAAATTTTTAACAGAATCAAAAAACCCTATTAAACAAATTTCTGCTAATCTGGATTCAGATCTACAGGATAAAAAATAAAACAATAAAATCCAAATTAATTTTTGTTTCATACATTAAAAATTAAATTTTGATTCTGTAGAACAATGTATTAAAAAATTATTATTGAGCTTTAAGATTGAAAATATTAAAAAATATGACAAATTTTGATGAATATTTTTAGAATAAATCCTCAAATATAAATCAAACTTATATAAAATTTTTAAAACAATTTTTATTTCTGCAATTGAATAATTTTTAATCCCGATTCTATAAATTTTATTTAATGAAAAAAAGATTTTATTTTTATTCAATGCACTCTGCAAACTTCCACCTGCATTATAATCTATTTGCACCTTTAGTAATCTTTTAAATTGCCAAATAAGACTCATTAAAACATTAAGAAAATCTTCTCCCTGATCCAAAATAGACTTAATCTTTATCAAAGAATGAGTCATATCTTTTTTTAAAATTGAATTAAATAAAGAAAAAGAGTTCTCAAAGCGAACAAAACTAATCCAAGAAGCTATATCTTCCTCATTAATGGTATTGTTCTTAGCAAAAAGTGCAAAAGAATCTATATAAAATTTCAAAATTTTAGTATCTGAATTTAGCATTAAAAGCATTAAATTTATTGCAGAATCTGTAATTTCAATATTAAGATTAAAAAAATTTCTTTTTACAAATGTAAATTTGTCATCATCAGAAATCTCATAAAAAACTTTTTTTATAAACTTAAGCTTATTCTTAAAATCAATGTTGCATGTATTACTATTAGAAATAAAAATCACAGTTTTATTGCTAGCCTTTAAAATCGCACTACATACTAGTTCTAAATCTTTTTCTGCTTTTAAAAGTTCAGACTCATAAACAATAAAAATTTCCTTTTTTGAAAAAAAAGAATTGGAAAACAGTTTCTCAACAAATTCAATAGCTGAGAGTTCTGACAAAAAAATTTTAGTAACTGAAACTTCTGATTTAAAAGCATCCATCTTGACTAACAGCTCTTTTAAATAAGCTTCTTTTAGGCCCTGCTCATTACCTAACAATAAATAAACCACTTGCATTAAAGTAAATTATAATCCAAATGACAAATATATTATACTTAAGCTAGGAGGAGAATATGAAAGTTGCAATATTTACAGATACATATATCCCAGAAAAAAATGGAGTGGCAACATCAATAAAGCAAATTAAAGAAGGATTTGAAAAAAATGGCTATGAGGTTTACATATTTTGTCCAAAATCCAAAAAATCTTCAAACGAAAAAAACGTTTACAGATGCCCATCTATTCAAATAAATAAAAAACTTGATGCTGTAATAGCTTTTCCCAGCAAAAGCAAAATAT
Source organism: [Borrelia] turdi (assembly GCF_008828755.2). GTDB lineage: Bacteria > Spirochaetota > Spirochaetia > Borreliales > Borreliaceae > Borreliella > Borreliella turdi. Next base: position 461,876 of record NZ_QBLM01000001.1, read on the forward strand.
CTAAAATAATAAAAAGCTATAAACCAGACATCATTCATACTCACTCCGAATTTTCTATGGGAAAAATTGGGAAACAAATTGCATTAAAACAAAACATACCAATAGTTCACACAAGCCATACAATGTGGGATTATTATTTACATTACTTAGGAATTTTTAAATATTTTATTAAACCCGATAAAATGATGCAAAAACATTATAATAAAATAAAATATTTTATTTACCCATCAAGTAAAGCAAAAGAAAGGTATTTCCAACTTTCAAATAACTCTAACTATAAAATAATTCCAAATGGAGTTGATAGAAAGCTTTTTATAAAAACTTTAAGCAAAGAAAAAAAAGACGAAATCTTTAAAAAACACAATATAAAACAAAAAGACAAGATAATCATATTTGTTGGAAGAATAAATAAAGAAAAAAACATAAATTTATTAGTAATACATTTAAAAGACCTTTTAATACAAAACAAAAATTACAAGCTTATCATTATTGGCAAAGGAGGCGAAGAAAAGGAAATAAAAAATTTTAGCATCAAGCATGGACTTGAAAAACAAATATTGTTAATAGGAACAATTCCATGGGAAGAAATATGCTATTACTACAAAATTTCCGACATCTTTACTAGTTTATCAAGAAGCGAAGTATATCCAATGACAGTAATAGAAGCATTAACTGCTGGAATACCTGCTATTTTAATAAATGACCATATCTATAAAGACGTAATAAAAGAAGGAATAAATGGATTCTTAATAAAAAAGTATGAAAACTTATCCCAGTATATAGACAAAGTAATAAAAGATGATAAAATACTAAAAACATTTAAACAAAATGCAAAAAAATCCTCTATTAAATTTTCAAGTCATTTTTTTACAAAAAAAATTGAAAGTTATTACTCAGAAATTATTGCAAGACAAAATCATTGATATACCTTATCAAAAGGTATAAAACAAATTGGAAGCTTAATTTTCATATCCAATAAAATATTTTTAATAGATTCTCCAATAAAATATTGAAAATCCCAAAAAACCTCTGTATTAATAAAAAATCGAGCCTGTACAACTATGTAATAGGGAGTATATTTTTTTACAATAAGAGTAGGAGAGCAAACCTCAACATTAAATTTTTTATTATCAAAAATTATTAAATTCTCTATTTTATCTTTTAATAAAGCAATATTCGTATCATAGGGAACTTGAAAAGAAATTACAACTCTTCTTCTAGGATTTGCCGAAAAATTAACAACAAAATTGGAAGTAAGCTTACTGTTTGGAATTTTAATAATCTCTTCGTCAAATGTTTTAAGTGTAGTAAAAAAAATTTGAACATTCTCAACCAAGCCTTCCACATCGCCACATTGAATATGATCTCCACACTTAAAAAACTTAGAATTCAAAACAATAAATCCGCTAACAAAATTAGATAAAATGCCCTGAGCAGCAAGCCCAATAGCAAGCCCTAATGATCCAAATACAGCAATAATAGATGTCGTAGGCACCCCAAGGTATGGCAATATTATTAAAACAATAATAAAATCTGTTAATATTTTAAAAAAAGATTTTAAAAAGTTAAAAACTGTAACTTCTAGCTTCTCCTCTAATCTAGACTTTTCCAAAGTCCTAAATAAAATTTTACCTATTTTCTTAACTATTAACTTTAAAAAATACCATAGGGCTATGGCTATCGAAACTTTCAAACTATAGCCTATCACACTCTCAAGGATATGATTAAAATAATCTTGAAATATAAAAAACTCCTTAAACAAACTAAACTTTCCTTTTAAGCTTAATGTAAATTAATTGAAATTATAGCACAAAAGCAAATAAAATTTTCTAATAGAAAAACTCTAGTAAACACAATAAAGAAATGTTTTAAAGTCACAATAAAGCATGTTTTAATCATCTTTATTCAACAATAAAATACGCATTACAATAATATTTGTGGTAAAATTAGTGCCAAAGGTTTTTACTAAATTTGACAAAACAAATAAATAAAAAGAAACAAAAAAGAATATATGAAATTCTGGACTTGTTTTTACTTGTCTTTAAAACAACAACACTTACAATTGGCGGAGGATTAATAATTATATCTGAGCTTAAAAAAATACTTGTCAAAAAAAGAAAAATAATGTCTGATGACGACTTTAACAAAATACTAGCAACATCAAATGTTATTCCTGGAGTTACAGCGATTAACTTTGTGTTCCTAGTAGGAAAAAAATTTGGAGGTTTCCCATGCGCACTTTTACTTGTTGTTGCTGGAATTTTGCCTTCCATTATTGCAATAATAATAGTTTTCCTTTATCTAAAGTTAGTACCGGGAAATATATATATTGAAAAATTTCTAGAAGGTGCAAAAGTCTCTTCAATTATTATAATGTCAGCAGTTGTTTTAAAATTTTCAAAAAAAATGTTGAATAATTCCATAATAAAATGGACAATATGTTTTCTTGTGGTTTTTGCAATTTTTAAATTAAAAATAAGAATATCATACATACTGCTAATTTTCTTTTTAATATACACATTAAAATATATAGCAATAAAAAAAATATTAACTAAATAAAAAAAAGGATATCGGTTGATTTTAATAAATTTATTCATTACATTTTTAAAAATCGGATTATTTAATTTAGGAGGCGGCAATGGAATTTCGGCGATAATAAACAATGAAATAATTAATAATAAACAGTGGATAACAAAAGAAGAATTTGTCAATATGATTACAATATCAAGAATAACCCCCGGGCCTATTGCCACAAACATAGCAACATACGTTGGAATGAAAATCGCAGGAATTACAGGAGCAATAATTGCAACAGTAGCACTAATAACAGCTCCAATAATAATAATGATTATAATCCTACTAATGCTACATAAAATAAGCTTTTTAAATTATTGTCTAGAAAATCTAAAACCTATTATTGTTGCACTGTGGATAATTACAATAATCATTTTGCTCGAAAGCACATATTTAAAGATAGAGAACGACAAAACAGAATTTTTAAGAACCTTGACTATTGTGGGAATTAATTTTTTTATTTTATTTTTTTATAATAACACAAGCCCCGCATTAGTAATTATACTTAGCGGATTTTTTTATATATTAATATAAATATGATTAAACAAAAGCTAAAATTATCTCAAAATTTAAACTCAATTCAAATACAAACAATAAAAATATTGAGCCTTAGCAAAAAAGAATTAACACGCCTTATACTAGAAGAATACGAAAATAACGAATGCCTAGAAATAGATTCAAATAAAATATTTTTTGAAACATTAAAAACATACAGGTTTAAAAAAAATTTTTATAAAAAAGATGGCATTATAAAAAATCAACATGACATAGCTCTTGAAAAAACACAAACAAATACTTCTTTAAAAGAACACCTTTTGCTACAATTGAGAATTCAAAGAATAGATGAAGATGAACTTAAAATAGGTGAAATATTAATAAACAATCTAAATAATAAAGGTTTTCACATAATAAATCCTTATGATCTTTTTAAAAAGGAAGAAAGAGAAAAAGTAAAAAAAATAATTGAACTTATTCAAAAATTTGATCCGATTGGAATTTGTGTGCCCAATATAATAGAATCGTTAATTTTACAAGCAAAGCATCATAAATTAGAAACCAATATTATTAAAATTCTTGAAAAAGCAGAGCTTCTTGAAAAAACTCAAGAAAAGCTAAAAAAAGAACTCAAAATAAGAAGTAAAGAATTTAACAAGGCTTTAGAAATTATCAGACAAAAACTCAACCCCAACCCAACACTTGAATTTAAAGACCCAGACGATACTAATTTCTATATTGATCCAGATATATTAATAATAAACCACAATAACAAATTTGAAATTAAAATCAAAGAGGTTAACATATTTAAAAAAGAACTTAAAAGAACAACTAAAAATCCCCAAAAACAAAAAAAAGCAAAATGGTTGATCGAATCATTACGCTATAGAGACGAAATACTTGCAAAAATAGGGATAGCTATATACACATTCCAAAAAGAATTCCTAAGAAGGGGTTTTAAAAGCTTAAGGCCAATGAACTTAAACATTTTGTCAGAAAAAATCAGTGTATCAAAATCAACAATATCAAGAGCAATAAAAAATAAATATTTAAAATGCGACTGGGGCACCATATTAATCAAAGAGCTCTTCAGCTCTGTTGGTGGAGCAAAAACAAATGAATTTTCAAAAATAAGCATTAAAGTAACAGTAAAAAAGCTGTTAGAAGTAAATAAAAAGATGTCAGATAAAGCAATTTCTGCTATACTAAAATCCAAAGGAATCTCTATTTCTAGAAGAACAGTAAATAAGTATAGGAATGAATTAAAGTCTGAGAAAGGAAAAACATATTATGGAACCTAAAATCCAAACAGTTAATTATAGCTTAAATGAGGGTGAAAAAATTTTTATTTTCAAAAAACTAGAAAAATTTGACACTCATATCAAAAAACATGTAGAAAATTTAAAAATTACAATCAAAAAAGAACATGAACTTTTTGAATTAGATGCACATGTTCACTTTAATTGGGGGAAAATAATACATATAAGAGAAGATGGGAAAATACTTCTAAGCCTTATTGATAGCACAATAGAAAAACTTTATAAAGCAACAACTAAAGAAAAAGAGAAAAAAAATAACAAATAAAATAAGTAAAAAATGCAAGAAATAGAAATTGAGACAATAAATAAAAACGGAATACATTCAGGGCCAGCAAACATCATTGCTGAATTCACAAATAAACACTCTTCGTGCGATATAGAAATAACAACAAAAGATGGTAAAAAAACTAAAGCAAAATCTATAATAGGAATTATCATATTAGGAATAGTACACAAAGAAAAAGTAAAAATAGCAGTCGTCGGGAAAAAAGAAATACCGGCAATTAAAAATTTGTCAAACTTGATAAAATATAATTTTTCAAAAGAGCTTGAAAAATGAATAAAAAAATTTTTTACATAACAATGTTACTGCATTTTCCCAATCTTCTATTTTCATACTCAATAAAATATGATATTGAAGCAAAAATGTCATATTTTGTCATGAGTCTGGCGATCATTGTAATCTCATCAATTTTACTAGGAAATATAGTAGCAAAATTAGGGATTCCAAAAGTAATAGGACAAATAACGGCAGGAATAATTCTAAGTCCGAATGCCTTTGGGAAAATTCAAATTCCTTTATTATTCCCGTTAGGGATAACTCAAATTGGAGAAAATTATTTAATAGACGAAAAAATATTCGCAATCTCTACCATAGCTTCAATAATATTGCTTTTCACAGCAGGACTTGAAACTGACTTAAAATTGTTTATCAAATTTTTGCCACGTGGAGGAATTATTGGAATAACTGAAGTTGTTGGAACCTTCACAAGTTTTGTACTAATGGCTAGCATAATTTTTAATGTTCCTCTAATAAGTCCAACCTCGCTTTTTATTGGAATAATTGGAACTCCAACATCAGCAGGAATAGCAGCAAGTATACTCTCAGCACAAAAAAAATTGAGCACTTCAGAAGGAGTTACAATAATATCAACTTCAATTATTGATGATGTACTTTCAATGCTTATGCTTACGAGTGTAATAACTATATCAAGATCTATGTCAGATCTTGATATAGCAAGCTCGATTAAAACTATAATTCAAAACATAGTAATTTGGTTATGCTTAACTTTCTCTTTAATATATGTATCAGAAACACTCTCAAGACTGTTAAAAAAATTAAACAGTGTCACCTTGGCAACCGTAATAACGCTCTCGCTAGCCTTTACTATTGCAAGCATTTTCCAAAATCTAGGAATGTCTTTTGTTGTTGGAGCTTATGTATTTGGACTTGCCATGTCAAAAACAGATATTGTATACGTAATTCAAGATAAACTAACAATCTTTGAAAGATTTTTTATCCCAATCTTTTTTACATCAATTGGGCTTATGTCAGATATTAATGAAATACTCTCAAAAGAAGTTCTTATTTTAGGAATAGCAATTAGCACAATAGCAATAATTACAAAAAGTATATTTTGTTTCATTCCCACACTCTTTTTGGGATTTAATAAACTTGGAGCCTTAAAAATTGCAACCGGAATGGTTCCAAGAGGAGAAGTTTCACTTATTATTGCAAATGTTGCATTATCTTCAGGATTTATTAGCCAAAAAATATTTGGAATCATAATAATAATGGTATTTTTGCCAACAATAGTTGCAACACCCATAATAAACTTTTTATTCAAAATAAATAAAAGCGGACTTAAAAAAGAGCTCCCAATAGACCAAAATACACACATATGCGTATCATTTGAATATGATAATTTAGCCAAAATTCTTGTATGGGACTTAAAAAATGAATTAAGAAAAGAAGGGTTTTTCACACAACAAATTAAAAATGATTCTTCACAATATATTAATGCAAGAAAAAACAATATATCCTTCTCAATCAAACGAGAGGGTAGTAAAATCACATTCGAATGCCCAAATAATCACTTAATTATAATACAAGATCTTTTTAGAGAAACAATTTTAAACCTAGAAAAAATAACCAAAGAAGTTGAAACGGTCTCTTTAAGGGCAAAAAAACTAGATTATTCAATAAATTATGATAAAATCCTTAGTAATATAAAACTAAATAAAAGAATAAAAAAAGAAAACATTATTTTAGAATTAAAAGCAAGCAATAAGGCTGATGTACTAAGAGAGCTTCTAAGCGTAATAAACATTGAAATTGACAAAGAAAGAATATTCCAAGATTTAATGGAAAGAGAAAAATTAATTACTACTGCACTAAAAGAGGGCTTTGCTATTCCCCATTTAAAAACAAACTTAATCTCAAAAATACATATTGCAATAGGAATAAGCCATGAGGGGATTGACTTTAATGCTCTTGACAAGAATTTAAGCCATGTTTTTATATTAATACTATGCCCAGCAAAAGATTACGTTAGCTACCCTAGAATTTTAGCATCTGTTGTAGGCAAAGTTGATTTATATAAAAAAGAGATTTTAAATGCAAAAACAGACAAAGAAATTTATAATATAATAGTGAGTTGAATTATGTTTAAGATTATCAAATGTAATGAATTGAATGAAAAACTAATAAACAAAAAAGTTGAAATAAATGCTTGGGTAAAAAAAATTAGGCACCACGGAAAATTTACATTTCTAAACATAAGGGACAGATATGAAAAAGCACAAGTTCTAGTAACCGAAGAAAACCTTTTAAAAATCGTAGAAAAAATAAAACTTGAATATTGCATTAAAATTCAAGGATTATTAATCAAAAGGCCTTACGACATGATAAATTCAAATATGAAAACAGGATGTTTTGAAATATTGGCAAAAAACATTGAAATTATCTCAAAATGTAATGAATTGCCATTTATGATAGAAGATGACAATAATGCAAGTGAAAACTCAAAGCTTGAATATAGATACTTAGATTTAAGAAGAGATTCATTGAAAAATAAAATTATTTTAAGATGCCAAGCTACTCATCTTATTAGAAATTTCTTAGTAAAAAGAAAGTTTTTAGAACTAGAAACTCCAACTTTTGTAAAATCAACTCCAGAAGGCGCAAGATCCTTTGTCATCCCCTCAAGGATTCACAAAGGATCTTTTTATGCCCTACCTCAATCTCCACAACTTTACAAACAACTTATAATGATAGCAGGATTTGATAAATACTTTCAAATAGCCCGTTGCTATAGAGACGAAGATTCAAGAGGAGATAGACAACCAGAGTTCACACAGCTTGATCTTGAAATGAGCTTTATCAAAAAAGAAAATATTTTTAAATTAATAGAAAATATGCTTTTTTCAATATTTAAAAATTGCCTTAATATTAACTTACCTAAAAAATTTAAAAAAATAACATATAAAAAAGCAATGAACAAATATGGAAGCGATAAACCAGATACTAGATTTGAGCTTACATTACAAGATATAAGTCGCAATCTAAAAAATTCAGAATTCAATGTATTCAAAGATACCCTAAAACACAAAGGTTCAATTAAGATTTTAATAGTGAAAGATAAAGCTGATCAGTTCTCAAGAACAAAAATAAATAATTTAGAAGAAATTGCAAATCTTTACAAAACACAAAGGTTTTATTTTACAAAAATTGAAAACAATAAATTTTCTGGAGGAATTGCAAAATTTTTAAAAACAGAAGAACAGCAATTAATAAAAGCCTATTCTCTAGAAAATAACGACATAATTTTCTTTACAGCTAATAACAAATGGGAAACTGCCTGCAAAACAATGGGCCAAATTAGAATAAAAATTGCAAACGATCTTGGACTAATAGACGAAAATAAATTTGAATTTATATGGGTCTATGACTTTCCGCTGTTTGAATATAACGAAAATACAAAAACCTATACACCAGCTCATCATATGTTCTCTCTTCCCAAAAAGCGGTATATTAACAATTTAGAAAAAAATCCAAACAAAACCATAGGCGAAATTTATGATCTTGTTTTAAATGGAGTAGAGCTTGGTTCAGGTTCAATTAGAATACACAATAAAGAACTTCAACAAAGAATTTTTAATATAATAGGATTCCAAAAAGAAAAATCAGAAGATAGGTTTGGATTTTTTCTAAAAGCATTAGAATATGGAGCTCCCAATCATGGTGGAATTGCAATTGGTATTGATAGGCTAATAATGCTAATGACAAAATCAACCTCAATAAAAGATGTAATACTCTTTCCTAAGAATTCTTTTGCAGCAAGTCCTCTTGACGATTCTCCCTCTAAGATCTCAAATGAACAACTCAAAGAGCTGGGAATCAATATTGCTGATGATGATGCTTAAATTCACAATATAATTTATACCACATACCTTTAAAATTATAAAAATCAAACAATCCATATTTCTTGGGATTTTCCAACATTCTACTATTCTTTCAAGAAATTAAATCTCAAAGCTCAAATTTAATTTTTCACAAAAAACATAAAAACCAATCCAAAACAAAATGCTTTTTTAAAATTTAAAAACAATATATTGAATAATCAATAACTTTATAATCCAATATTCTAAAACAGAATAGAACAATAAAGAAGTTATTCAAAAAGCAGTTTGCAAATAAAAATTCACTAATTTTTATTTAATTCCTATTAATATTATTAAGGTTTTTGCATGCAATCTTCACACGGTCTTTCATGGAAATTTCAGCTTCTCTTAACCAAACTCTTGGATCATAAAATTTCTTATTTGGAATATCAATGTCCTTGCCATCTCCTAATTGACTTTGCAGACGACTTTCATTTTTTTTGTAATAATTTAAAACACCCTCCCAAGCAGCCCACTGTGTATCTGTATCAATATTCATCTTTACAACCCCATAAGAAAGTGCCTCATTAATCTCATCAATTGTAGATCCAGATCCCCCATGAAAAACATAAGAAACCGGCTTAGCAACATTTACTCCTGTTTTTGATATAACATAATCTTGACCATCTTTTAACACTTTTGGAGTAAGCTTAACATTACCTGGTTTATATACTCCATGTACATTTCCAAAAGCTGCTGCAATTTGAAAATTTGGGCTAATCTTTAAAAGTTCTGAATATCCATAATAAATATCTTCGGGAGTTGAAAATAATTCATGTGAAGCTCTATCCGAATTGTCAACTCCATCTTCCTCCCCACCCGTAATTCCAAGCTCTATTTCTAAAAACATTTCAATTTTTGCCATTCTCTCTAAAAATTTTTTAGAAATTTCAATATTTTCCTTAATAGGTTCTTCTGATAAATCTAACATGTGTGAAGAAAATAATGGCCTTTTATGCTGACTATAGTATTTTTCACCATACTCTAAAAGTCCTTCAACCCAAGGAAGCAAATTTTTAGCACAATGATCAGTATGAAGAACAACGGGAACACCATAATGCTCCGCCATCAAATGAACATGCATAGCTCCAGAAATAGCTCCAACTATTGAAACCCCTTGTGATTTTTCCATCTTCAATCCTTTCCCGCAAATAAAAGCAGAACCACTATTGGAGAATTGTATCATAATAGGAGAATTAATTTCTTTTGCTGCTTCCAAAACCGCATTAATAGAATTTGTTCCTATACAATTGATAGAAGGTATGGCAAATCCTTCCTTTTTGCATATTTCATATAAAGAATGCAGCTCTTTTCCATAAACTACACCCGGTTTAATTTTATCTAAAACACCCATTTACATCACTCCTTTTTATTTTATTTTTTCTTTTATCAAATACCTATAACAAATTATACACCTAAGAAGTAAAATTGAATTTAAATAAATCAATAATTATTGAACCAATAAGCAAACATAAAATTTATTAAAATTTATCATTTTGCATAAAAAAGTTTAAAATCAAAACCTATCGGCAGACTCTAGCGTTTTATACCACTGTGAGAATTCTTTTATTCCCTCTTTAATAGAAGTTTTAGCCTCATACCCTACATCATTTTTAAGTTTTAAAATATCACAACAACTTTCCACAACATCTGCTTTTTGCATAGGCATATAATTTTTTAAAGCCTTTTTATCAAAATTAGCCTCAAGCTCTTTAATAAAATCTAACAATTTAGTTGCATGTCCAGTTCCTATGTTATATATCCTGTAAGGAAAAGACGATGTTGACGAATTTGGATTTTTAACATCAAAATTGCAATCGCTCTTAGCAGGGCTTTTCAACACTTTGCAAACACCATTTGCAATGTCCCTAACATATGTAAAATCTCTAGCCATATTCCCATCGTTAAAAATATTAATGGGCTCACCATTTTTAATTCCCTCTGAAAATAAATATAAAGCCATATCAGGTCTTCCATAAGTTCCATAAACTGTAAAAAATCTAAGCCCTGTTGTTGGAATATTAAAAGATGCGCTATAAGCATGCGCTATCATCTCATTAGATTTTTTACTAGCTGCATATAAATTTAAAGGGTGATCCGTAATAGAATCTTCGCTAGAAGGCATATTCTCATTTATACCATAAACCGATGAAGTTGAAGCATAAACAAAATGCTTGATGTTTTCTTTATAAACTCTACATACATCTAAAACATTAAAAAATCCAACAATATTTATTGAAACATAGCTATCAGGATTTTCAAGACTATCTCTAATACCGGCTTGAGCAGCTAAATGACAAACATGTGTAAACTTATGATCTTTAAAAAGTTCTAGTAGTTCATCTTTATTTAGTATATCAAGATAAGCGAAAGATAAATTATTATATTTCTCACTCTTAATAATCTTATGAGATTTAACATTCTTAAAACAAAATCCTAAAGCTTCTAATCTTTCATGCTTAAATTTTAGTTCATAATAATCATTTAATATGTCTATACCCAAAACTTCATGTCCTTCTTCTACAAGCTTTTTAGCTACATGAAACCCAATAAACCCTGCAATTCCGGTTAAAAAAATCTTCATATTATCACTCCTACTTAAAATTCAATATAAACTAACACCATCAATCATTTTTTAAAACCGAGATCTCTTTTTTGGTAACTGCGAGAATTATTACTGCTAAATCTATTATTTCTGACATAAGAAACTCTTATTCTTTTTATATTTCCATCACCCTCGCTTTCAGTTTTTATATCACTATAACGATTCAAAGTTGTATGAACAATTCTTCTTTCAAAAGGATTCATTGATGGCAATAAAATAGAACGTCTAGTCCTTTTGACTTTATGAAAAGAATTTATTGCTAAATTAATAAACCTAGATTTAAATCGTTCTCTATAATCTCCAATATCCAATATTACCCTATTAAAAGTACCAGTTTCACCAATAAGCTTGGCTGTATAAACATTTGTCAGAAGTTGTAAAGAATCTAAATTTTTACCCTCTCGCCCAATCAAAATATTTGGACTATCTGTCTCAATGGAAATTTTAATATGCCCCCCTTCTTTAGGCTCTATTGTCAAGTTTACAGAATATCCCATTTTGATTAGCATTTCTTTTACAAATTCTAAAATTTTATCACAAATTTCATCCCCAATTTTAATTTCAAAGCCACCTTTTTTAACTTCCTTTACATGAGGAGAAACCCTTATTTTGATCATTTCTTTCTTAAATAAAAATCCAACTCTTTCTTTATCTAAAATTTCTACATCAAACTCACCTTCTTTTAATTCCAGATCTCTCATTGCTTTCTTTATTGCTTCTTGTTCGGTTTTACCGTAAAATTCATAGCTCATATTATTCCCCCTTTTAAGACAAATGCATTTTTATATAGTATTGCTGCAAAATAGTAAAAATATTTGTTGTAATCCAATATATCAAAAGCCCTGATGGCATATTGTAAAGTATGAAAAAAAACATAATGGGCATTCCAAAATATAAAAACTTCTGTTGTGATCCAAGATTTCTTAAATCAATATTAGAACTAACAATTGTAGACCCCAATTGAGTAAACATCATAATAAAAGGCAAAATTCTAATATCAGTCCAAGAAATAAAATAAAGCTTATATCCAAAATGATATACGCTGTCACCAATAGACAAATCATCAATCCATCCTGGAATAAAACTAGCTCCTCTTAATAAAAACAAATTATTTACAAGCGAGTAAAGAGCAAAAAATATAGGAAGCTGCAAAATTACGGGAAGGCATCCCCCAAGAGGATTAACCCCTTCTTCTTTATAAAGCCTTCCCATCTCTTCATTTAACTTCTTAGAATCATGCTTAAACTTTACTTGAAGTTCTTTCATTTTGGGTTGAAGTTTGGAAAGCTCAGCAGTAGCTCTAAATCCCTTAAATGTTAAAGGAAATATAAGTATTCTAACAACAATTGTCAAAAAAATAATTGAAAGCCCCCAATTAGGTATAACATCATAAAAAACTTGCATTATCATTTGCATGGGCATTTGAATCAAATACCACAAACTCTTTTCTACTGACATCCCAAAAGAAATATCAGACAGACCAAAGGTATTCTCACCATTCTTATCAAAAATATCTAGGTATCTACTATCCTTAGGCCCAGCATAAATAAAAAATTCATCACTAATGTTGTTTTTATTTCTAATATTATTGACAATAAACGACTTGAGAATTCCTCTTTCCTTCTTAAACTCAACCTCCATATTCTCTTTAAAAACCAACACCTCAAAATACTTAGTGCTAGAACCAATCCATCTAGGATTAGCAATCCTTAAACCATCTTTACCATATTTAAGTTTATTGTCATAATAAATTACTTGAGGCAAATAATTACTATATTGCAACTTGGCTTTATTGCTCAGCCTTTCAATCTCAGAACTAAAAATAATTTTATAATAATCAATATCAAATAAATTACAATCCCCAACACAATTTAAAGTAACTTTAAATTTAATCAAGTATTCATTTTTCTCCGAAAATGTATACTTCTTTACATACTCATAAGTTTTGCCATTATTTTTAAAATAAGCTTTAAATTCATGATTAAAATCATCTATTTTTTTATACAAAAACAAATCCTCTACTAAATAATCTAAACTAACATCGAAAAAGATTTCATTTTTATAATCAACATTAATCAAATCTGTAGGATCTTTTTCCAAATTTAAATGATCTTTAAGCTTTAATGAAACTAAATTTCCCCTAAATGTTGAAAAAGTAGCAAAATATATCCCTGTTTCTACAACAACATTTTGAGACTTATCAATCAAGTTAAAACTATTGCTTTTACTTAAAAACATTTCATTATCATCAAAACTTTTGTTTAAATCAAACTGCACTTCCTTATTAGAAGACTTAAAGCTTAACAAGCTCGAAGAAAGAATATCATTAATAAGCATATAAAGACCTATTAAAAATAAAGACAAATAAACTGTTCTTAAAATTCTTTTATTTTGATTCACTTATGCCCCTTCACACCATTAAAACTAAACTTTTCATAAGAGATTCAATACCAAAATACGTCAAATTTAACTTGTTACAAGAAACTACAAAAATAATATCTATAGCTTTACCTTCTAGCAATTCTAATCTTTTTCTAAAAGCTTCTTTAAAAAGCCTCCTAACACGATTCCTTTTAACAGACCCTCTAAAACTCTTAGAAAAAGTAATAAGAAGTCTAGAATAAATCAAATGATTTGACTTACAAAACATTTTAAGATTAGGATTACTAAATCTAATCAGATTACCTTCTTTGAAAATTTTTTGAATTTCTATTTTTGATTTTAGACTAATATTTCTTTTTTTCATCAGAAACAGTTAATTTTATTCTTCCTTTTGCTCTTCGTCTTGCAAGAATAAGTCTTCCGCCTTTGGTTTTCATTCTAGCTCTAAACCCAAATTTTCTATTTCTTTTAACTCGACTAGGTTGATAAGTCCTTTTCAAAACGCTCCTCCATTAAAAACAATTTCCTGCTACTAAGCTGCAAATTGAACACTACCATGGTATAGTATATAAATGCGATTGTCAATAATAATTACTTTACTAAAACCTTTATATCTATTATTTCAATCCCCGTTAATTCTTTTATTGACTTTATTATCTTTGACTTATTGTTCGATATGCTATACAAAATACTTGAATTACCTACCTCAAGAAAAAGAACCTGTCCATTTTTAAAATCTAAAAATTTCACATCATCTGATAAAGTCTGAAAGATCTGATTCCATTTATCAGCAATTAATAATTTTGAACTTATATTTTTATTAACAAGCAAATTAGATTCTAAATATTCTTCAAGAACATTGCCTATTTTTTTAAAAGTAGAATTATTCATAACAATTTTTTATACCACAATTCAAAAAATAATATTAAAATAAACCTTAATAATTCACTTTAACCTAAAGACATCGGCATTATCAAGTGCATAAAATTAAAATTTTCAGGCTCACTCAATTTTAATACATTTCCGGAATTAAACTGTATTTCTATCTTTGAAGTTTCAAAAACACTGATAGCTTCAATAAAATATGAAATATTAATAGCCATAATCTCATCTAATCCATCATACAGATAATTTGGATTTTTAATAAAAAATTCACCCTTTCTTCCGGTAATCAAATCTTCTCCAAGAAGTTTTAATTGGAGCTCGGAAAAAGCTAAAACTAGCTTTTTTGACTTGTCAACATATAAATTAACTCTTGCAAGCCTATCTTTTAAAATGACTAGCGAAACCAAAGATCTATTTTTTTGTTCCTTAGGTACAATACTTTTATAATCAGGATAATTGCCATTAATTAAACTACAAGCTATTTTATAATTGTCAAATTCAACATAAAATTTTTTATCTGAAGATTTTATTTTAACCATACCTTCTCCTGACATAAGATGTTTTAAAAAATTAAATATTTTTACAGGAACTATAAAATTTACATCTTCTTCAACTATAACTTCTGCTTTACAAATAGACATTCTGTGTCCATTAGTAGAAACGAGCAATAATTTGGAATCTTCATCTTTTGTAAAATACACACCATTTAATACATTTTTGGATTCATCAAAATGTGCTGAAAAAGCTATTCTGTTTATTACTTTTTTAAAAGTTTTTTGCTTTATTTCAATTTCAAATGTGTAATCTTCATTAATCATATCATAATTGTAATTTTCTATTTCTTCGTATGAAAAGGTAGGTTCTTTTAAATGATCTTCATATTCTTCTTTCTCATCTTTCGATTCTCCCATAATTTCCAATTTGTTGTTATTCCCATCAAAAATTATTTTAATTTCCTTGTATAGACTAAACGCTTTTACTGCGTCATAAAAATTTGAAGCATTGATTAATACTTTAAAATCTGTTTTTGAAACAATTGGAATTGTACTTTCAAAAAATATATTTCTGTCTGTTGATTTAATTATAAGATTAGATCCTTTTACTTCGATTAGTAATGCACTCCAAATATCATTCATATTTCTGTTTAGTATTATTCCTTTTGCTTTTTCTATCTCACTTGTAATTTGATTTGTTTCACAAATAAAAAATGTGTTATTTATCATAATGCCTCCTTGTATATTTTATTACATTTTATCTTTGTAAACTTTTGTGGTTTTTTATTTTTAATTTTTATATATATATAATAGTAATAGTAGTAAGTCACTGTTTGATTGTTTAATTGTATTTAATACTATATAATATAAAGAAATAAATTGTTTAATTTAAGTTGGTTTTTGTTGTAGTTTTGATAAATTATTTGTTTCAATTGTTTAAAAGAATTTTTTATTTTTTAATTAAGTTTAATTTTTTTTTATTTTGTTCATAAGCTCTGTGATTAAATTGTTGATTTCTTTGTCATTATTTCTATCTCTATCTATTTTATTTATCGAATAAAGCACTGTTGAATGGGTTTTTCCTCCAATAATTTTTCCAATTTCAACTGTTGATAATTCTGTAAAATTTCTCAAAAGGTATGCATAAATATGCCTGGCTTTTGTTATCTCTGGTTTTTTACTATGCCCTTCAATGTCTTTATGTGCAATTTTAAGCTCTCTTAAAAGTATTTTTTTTATATTTTCGATATTGATTTTATTGTTTGATTTATTGATTGTTTCTTTTTCATAAATTATTATTTCTTTGATTATCTTTTCAACAATATCAATGTCAATTTCTATATTGTCTAAATCTATATATGCTTTTAGTTTTGTTACAGCAGCTTCAAGGTCTCTTATATTTGTTGTAACTTTTTGGGCAACCAGATTCAATATATTTTTAGGGACTTTTATACCATCCTCTTCTGCTTTTTTTTCAATAATAGCTACTCTGAGTTCAAAATTGGGCTTTGATATATCAACATTTAGTCCTCTTGTGAATCTGCTTTTTAGTCGATCTGTAAAATTTGTAAGTTCAGAAGGAGATCGGTCACATGTAAATACTAATTGTTTATTGTCTTCATAAAGAGCATTAAATGTATGAAAAAGCTCTTCTTGTATGCCTTCTTTTTTTTGTAAATCGTGGATATCATCTATAAGCAACATATCTAAGTATCTATATTTTTTTTTAAATTTTTTTGTTTCGTGTGTTTTTATGCTTTCTACAAACTCATTTAAAAAATTTTCAGCAGTAACGTATAATATCTTAAGGTTATGATGTAATTCTTCTGTTTTGTTTCCTATGCTTTGAAGCAAATGTGTTTTTCCAAGTCCAACTCCACCGTAAATTAAACATGGATTATATTTTTTCCCAGGATTTTTTGAGATTGCCAAGCTGGCATTGTATGCAAGTTTATTATTTGGCCCTATGATAAAATTTTCAAATGTATATCTTTTTTTAAGAAAGGGGTTTTTAAAATTTGTAGGCCCTTCTTCTTTTTTAATATACATTTTTATATGATCTTTTATATTTTTAATTGGCTCTTTAGAGGGTTTATTTTCTTCAAGTTCCCCAAAATTTAGAAAAGTGTCATTTAAAGCTGTTTGTTTGCCAAGATAGCTCTTAGGTGGTTGATTTGTAAATTCAATGACTACGGTATTGTAGCCATTTTTTGTGAGGATTTCTTTGATTTTTTTTGTAAATCTTTTTTCTATTTGATTTTTGTGAAATAAATTGGGAGTAGATATTTGGATGTTGTTACCCATTGATTCTAAAAAGTACAAATTTTCAAACCAAACATAAAATTCTTCTTCTGAGAGTTCTTTTTTTATTTCTGTTAAAATCAAGCTCCATATATTTTTTGATTTTTCCATTTTTTGTCCTTATTGGTTTTAGTACTATACTTTTAACATTATATAGTATAATGTTAAATTAGGATTCTATCTAAACCGTTTATGAATTTTTAAAAATTTTTGGGACTTTATATGTAATAGATATTATTTTTTTTTTAATGTAGAATTTATCTGTGTCTAGATTTTGATTAAATGTATGGAAGGTTTATGAATTATGTTGCTAGTAACATTCAGGTCTTAAAAGGACTTGAGGCTGTTAGGAAAAGACCTGGCATGTATATAGGCTCTGTTTCTGTTAATGGGTTGCACCATTTGGTTTATGAGGTGGTTGACAATAGCATTGATGAAGCTTTAGCTGGGTTTTGTAATAGAATAGATGTTATTATTAATTTAGATAATACCATAACTGTAATTGATAATGGGAGAGGAATTCCTACTGATATTCATGAAGAGGAAGGAATTAGTGCTCTTGAACTTGTTTTAACAAAATTACATTCTGGTGGGAAGTTTAATAAAGGTACTTATAAAGTTTCTGGAGGATTGCATGGTGTTGGAATTTCGGTTGTAAATGCCCTATCTTCGTTTTTAGAGGTTTATATTAATAGGGATGGAAAAATTTTTAGGCAAACTTTTTCAAAAGGCATTCCAACTTCTAAAGTAGAAGTTGTAGGAGAATCTTCTACAACCGGAACTAAGGTTACTTTTTTAGCAGATTCTGAAATTTTTGAAACTTTAGATTATAATTTCGATGTTCTTGAAAAAAGGCTTAAAGAACTTGCCTTTTTAAATGATAGAATATTCATTTCAATTGAAGATAAAAGATTTGGTAGAGAAAAATCTTCGAAATTTTATTTTGAAGGCGGGATAAAATCTTTTGTAGATTATTTAACTAATGACAGTAAAGCTTTTCAATCAGAACCTTATTATATTGATGGTTTTATTAATGATGTTATTGTTAATGTGGGACTTAAATGGACTGAAAGCTATTCTGATAATATTCTTTCTTTTGTTAATAATATTAATACAAGAGAAGGAGGGACCCATGTTATGGGCTTTAGAAGTGGCCTTACTAAGGCTATGAACGAAGCTTTTAAAAATTCAAAAATAAGTAAAAAAGATATTCCAAATCTTACAGGAGATGATTTTAAAGAGGGACTTACAGCTGTTATTTCTGTGAAAGTTCCAGAACCTCAATTTGAAGGGCAAACAAAGAGTAAGCTTGGTAATTCTGAGATAAAAAAAATAGTTGAGCTTATTGTATATGAACATTTATTGAAAATTATTAATTTAAATCCTTTAGAGATAGATACTATTCTTGGAAAAGCAATAAAAGCTGCTCGCGCTCGTGAAGCTGCAAGAAAAGCAAGAGAATCGGAAAGAAAAAAAAATGCATTTGAAAGTTTGGCATTGCCCGGGAAATTGGCTGATTGTACTTCTAAAAATCCCTTGGAGAGAGAAATCTATATTGTAGAAGGTGATTCTGCTGGAGGAAGTGCTAAAATGGGCAGAAATAGATTTTTTCAAGCCATTTTGCCATTATGGGGGAAAATGCTTAATGTTGAGAAAACAAGAGAAGATAAGGTAATTACCAATGATAAGCTTATTCCTATAATTGCATCTCTTGGTGCAGGAGTTGGAAAAACTTTTGACATTGCAAAACTTCGTTACCACAAAGTCATTATTATGGCAGATGCTGATGTTGATGGATCTCATATTAGAACGTTGCTTTTAGCTTTTTTCTTTAGATATATGAGGGATTTAATTGAAAATGGTTATATATATATAGCAATGCCCCCTCTTTATAAAATAAAGTATGAAAATCGTATTTATTATTTTTATGACGAGAAAGAAAAAGAAAAATTTTTAGATTCTATTGAAACTAAAAATCGCAATAGCATTTTCCTTCAAAGATATAAAGGGCTTGGGGAGATGAATCCAACCCAGCTTTGGGAAACGACTATGGATCCTGCTAGAAGAAAAATGAGATTGATAAATATAGATGATGCTGTTGCGGCTGAAAAAATTTTTGTTACTCTTATGGGAGATTTAGTTGAGCCTAGAAAAGAATTTATCGAACAGAATGCACTTAATGTAATTAATCTTGATGTGTAATTGGAGTGGTAATGGCAGTTGGAGAAAATAAAGAACAAATCTTAAATATTAAAATAGAGGATGAAATAAAAACTTCTTATTTGAATTATGCTATGTCAGTTATTGTTTCCAGGGCTCTTCCAGATGTAAGAGACGGTCTTAAACCAGTTCACAGGAGAATCCTTTATTCTATGTATGAGATGGGACTTCGTTCTGATAAAGCTTTTAAAAAATCTGGAAGAATAGTAGGGGATGTTCTTGGGAAATATCATCCTCATGGAGATCAATCAATTTATGATGCGCTTGTAAGGCTTGCTCAAGATTTTTCACTTAGATATCCTGTAATACGGGGACAGGGGAATTTTGGATCTATTGACGGAGATCCTCCTGCTGCTATGCGATATACTGAAGCTAAAATGGAAAGAATAGCAGAATATATTGTTAAGGATATAGACAAAGAGACTGTTAATTTTAAGTCTAATTATGACGATTCTTTAAGTGAGCCTGAGATTATGCCTTCATCATTTCCATTTCTTTTGGTAAATGGCTCTAGTGGGATTGCTGTTGGAATGGCTACTAACATGGCACCACATAATTTAAGAGAAATTTGTGATGCTATTGTTTATATGTTGGATAATGAGAATGCTTCTATATTTGATTTGATCAAGATAGTTAAAGGCCCTGATTTTCCAACTTTTGGAGAGATTGTTTATAATGATAATTTAATTAGAGCATATAAAACTGGCAAGGGAAGTGTTGTTATTAGGGCAAGGTATCATATTGAAGAAAGAACAGAAGATAGAAATGCTATAATTGTTACAGAAATACCTTATACAGTAAATAAATCTGTACTTCTTATGAAAGTTGCTTTTTTGGCAAAAGAAGAAAAGCTAGAAGGGCTTTTAGATATAAGAGATGAGTCTGATAGAGAAGGCATTAGAATAGTTCTTGAAGTTAAAAGAGGATTTGATCCTCATGTTATTATGAATTTGCTTTATGAATATACTGAATTTAAAAAGCATTTTAGTATAAATAATTTGGCTCTTGTTGATGGTATTCCTAAACAGTTGAATTTAGAAGAATTATTATTTGAATTTATTGAGCATAGAAAAAATATCATCAAAAGACGTATTGAATTTGACTTGAAAAAGGCAAAAGAGAAGGCACATGTTCTTGAAGGATTAAATATTGCTTTAAATAATATAGATGAGGTTATTAAGATTATTAAATCATCTAAATTAGCAAAAGATGCAAAGGAAAAACTCGTTGCGAATTTTAGCCTTTCAGAGATTCAAGCCAATTCAGTCCTTGATATGAAGTTGCAAAAACTTACAACTCTTGAGCTTTTTAAGCTTGAAGAGGAGCTTAATGTACTTTTAAGCTTAATAAAAGATTATGAAGATGTTCTCTTGAATCCAGCAAGGATTATTAATATTATAAGAGAAGAAACTATAAATTTAGGTTTAAAATTTGGCGATGAACGTCGAACTAAAATAATTTATGATGAGGAGGTTTTAAAAACTAGTATGTCGGATTTAATGCAAAAAGAAAATATTGTTGTTATGCTTACAAAGAAAGGTTTCCTTAAAAGACTTTCACAAAATGAGTATAAATTGCAAGGTGCTGGAGGAAAAGGTCTCAGTTCTTTTGATCTTAATGATGGAGATGAGATTGTTATTGCTTTGTGTGTTAATACTCATGATTATTTGTTTATGATTTCAAATGAAGGAAAGCTTTATTTAATAAATGCTTATGAAATAAAAGATTCTTCAAGAGCTTCAAAAGGGCAAAATATTAGTGAGCTTATTAATTTAGGAGATAAGGAAGAAATATTAACTATTAAAAATAGTAAGGATTTTACTAATGATTCCTACTTATTGCTTACAACTGCAAGTGGAAAAATAGCTAGATTCGAATCTACAGATTTTAAAACAGTAAAGTCACGTGGGGTTATTGTTATTAAGCTTAATGATAAAGATTTTGTTACAAGTGCAGAGATTGTTTTTAAGGATGAAAAAGTCATTTGTCTTTCTAAAAAGGGTAGTGCATTTATATTTAATTCAAGTGATGTGAGGCTTACTAATAGGGGTACCCAGGGTGTTTGTGGAATGAAATTAAAAGAAGGTGATTTGTTTGTTAAGGTTTTGGCAGTTAGAGAAAATCCTTATCTTTTGATTATTTCTGAAAATGGATATGGAAAAAGATTGAGTGTTTCTAAAATATCTGAGCTTAAAAGAGGAGCCACTGGCTATACTAGTTATAAAAAATCTGATAAAAAAGCGGGTAGTGTTGTTGATGCTATAGCAGTTTCAGAGGATGATGAAATCTTACTTGTAAGTAAACGTTCAAAAGCTTTAAGAACAGTAGCTGGAAAAGTATCTGAACAAGGTAAAGATGCTAGAGGAATTCAAGTATTATTTCTTGATAATGACAGCTTGATTTCTGTTTCAAAATTTATTAAATAAAGAATTGGTTTTTCTTATTTAAGAATGTTCTACGTGGAACATTCTTTTTTTTTTATTCTTAAATTGTAATTCAATATTATAACCTGGTAAAATTTTGTGTTGTAGGAGGGTTTAATAAATATGGATGGAGTTTTTAAAATGATAGATATTCAACTTTTAAATATTGATAATGATCAGCCAAGGAAATCTGTTAGTCTTGTTGAATTAGAAGAGTTAAGTATCTCCATAAAGGAAAATGGAATTTTGCAACCCATAATTGTTTATAAAGCAAATGAGAGATATAAAATAATAGTAGGAGAAAGAAGGTTTAGGGCCGCTAAACTTATTCAGATAACAAGTGTTCCTGTTATTGAGGTTAATATAAAAGAATCTTGTAGGGATTTTATGCCTTTAGTTGAAAATATTCAAAGAGAAAATTTTACGCCTGTTGAAGAGGCCTATGCCTATAAAAATGTAATGAATAAATATTCTTTAACTCAAAAGGATTTGTCTGAAAAAATTGGTAAAAGTAGGGCCTATATTTCAAATTTAGTTAGAATTTTAGATCTTGAACAAGAAATATTAAATGCAGTTCATAGGAAAGAAATTTCTTTTGGGCATGCTAAAGTTATTTTATCTTTAAAAGATAAGCAAGATAGGTATAATCTTTATTTAATAATACTGAAAAAAAAAATTTCTGTAAGAGACGCAGAAAAATATGTTAAAAATTTTTATAAATCTATAGCAAAAAAAAAGAAACTAGAACAAGATCCTTTTTTAAGCAGCATAAAAGAATTTTTATTTGATAAAATTCAAACAAAAATAGATATTAAAGGGAATCAAGATAAGGGAAAAATAGAAATAGAGTATTTTACATCGGGTGATTTAAAAAGAATTGTTTCTTTTTTTGGCCATATTAGTTAAATTGTTTGTATGATTTAAATTGTAAAATATTTTCTCTTAATTTCATGATAGTTTTGATTTTTTAGGCATTTTTTATAATGCGTAAATTTTTTAAGCTTGTTTTTGAATTCTTTAGTTGTTATAAAGAAATCTTAAGCTTAAATAAAGGTTAAAATTTATATTTTGTTATTTTTATTGAAATTTAAAATTTAAAAACAATCTTTTATTTTGTAAAATAAACAATAATAATATATGTTCTATTTATATTTATTTTTGCAGTTGTAAATTTAGATGGAACTATTTTTAATATATTTTATTTTTTTCTTTATTTCCGAAATGGAATGAAAAAATAATTTTAAGTTTTCTTGGTTTAATTTGTTAAATTCAATATTTTTAAATTCTTTTATATGCTTTAATATAAAATCCAATGTTTCTTTTATATCGTTTTCATATTTTTTATCTTTTTTAATTGATGATTTGTATATATTCTTTAATTGGAAATTTTTTTTATAAATAATTTTAAATTCTTTTAAAGAATTTATTTTACCATTTAAAACTTCGATTTTTAAAATAGGGGGGCAAGATTTTTTAGATATTTCATATGATAATGATAATGGTAATTTTTCTATAATGAGTTGCTTGTCGGAATTTTCGATAAGCAGCTTATATCTTGATATTAAAGCATAAACCTTGTCTTTTTTAAATCCCATACTTTTAAACCATTGATAAAAAAGTCCGTTATATTGATTATTTCCTTTTAATTTGTCTTGAGTATCTTTGAGTATCTTTCCAATTTTTGTATAAGTGTTATTAAAAATATTGAAAATTTCATATTGCTTTTTTTTTAAAAAATCAGAAATGTCTTTGTCTAGCTTATTGTAGTCAAAAGTTCTTTTTTCAATTGAAATAATTTCTTTCTTTTCGATATTTTCCAAATTATTTGAAGATGTTTCTAATTTTTTCCCCATTAAAAACATTAAAGTTTCTAAATTGTCAGGCATAGTTATTCCTCAATTTTGTTTATTATCTCTTTTGAAAGTTCTAAGAAATCTTTTGCAGCATTACTTTCTTTGTCATATTCATATACAGGCATTTTTGCTTCTTGGGATTTTGAAATGGTTATATTTTTTCTTATTTTTGTATTTAGAAGCTTTTCTTTAAAAACTTTTTTTAATGAGCTTACATATTTTTCTTTACTTTTATTTCTTATGTCGTATTTGTTTATAAAAACACCCGCAATATCTAAATTTTTATTTATTTGCTTTATGGTATTTATTGTGTCTATTAGTTGATTTATGCCTTCAAATGCAAAAAATTCTGTTTCAATTGGTATTAACAAGTAATTGCTTGCAATAAGAGCATTTATAGTTAATATTGAGAGTGTAGGAGGGCAATCGATAATAATGAAATCATATTTATCTTTTTCATACAGTGTTAATGCATTTTTTAAAAAATTTTCTCTTGAAAGTTCATTTATCAATTCTTTTTCGAGTAAGGCTAATTTAATGCTAGATGGAATTATATCTAATCTAAAATGATTTAAAGGCTTGACCTTTATTTTTTTATTAATAAGTTCATAGCTTGAGTTTTCGGGAATATATTCTGAGGTATTTGTTCCGCTAGTAGAGTTTCCTTGTGAATCAATATCTATTAGAAGAATTTTTTTATTAAGCAGAATCATTGAATAAGAAATGTTAATGGCGCTTGTAGTTTTTCCTACGCCTCCTTTTTGATTGATTACAGATATTATTTTCATATAAATTATTCTCTTTTTATTTGGTTTTGTTTTTATATTTTAAAACAAAAATGGTAAAAATAATAATACTTTAAAGTATTATTATTTAATATGTATATTATTCTTTATGAAGCTTGAAAATTTCCTGAATTAAACCATTTTTTATAAAAAATTCTGATATTTTTTGTTTATGTTTTGTTTTAAATTTAATTGAAGTGTTTATTTTGTTTAAAAAGTTTGAATCTATTATTTCTATTTCAAGTTTATTTTTCATTTTTAATAGTGAATTATATTGGTTATAATTTAAATTTAAACTTAGAATTTCTAATTCTTCTTTTTCTATTAGGGTAGTATTCTTAATAACTTCTTTGGCGGACTTGTAGTATGCTTTGATTAATCCTCCTCTACCAAGCAAAGTACCTCCAAAATATCTCAATGTGATTATTAAGGTATCAGTTAAATTATTATGTATTATGGCATCTAATGTGGGCTTTCCAGCCGTTAGATTAGGCTCCCTGTCATCACTCATTCCATTTAGAAATAAGTTCTTGTTCCCAATTCTAAATCCATAAACTATATGTGTAGCATTTTTAAATTTTATTTTATATTTTTTAATAGTTTTATTTATATCTTCTTTTTTTTTAATATTAAAAATATATGAAACAAAGATTGATTTTTTTATTTCAATTTTAGAATTACTATTGTTTTTTGGTATTAATATCATATGGCGTAAGTATACCATCTTTTTAGATATTGCAGTATTTATTGTTTATGTATATTATTAATATTGTTTGTTTTTATTATTGATTATTATAAAGTATGGTCAAAAAAAAGGGGTTTTAAATGATATCAGGATTGAATCCAACATTAAGGTTATTTAAAGATCATAAAATACTTTATTCTAACATGGAAAGGGGATTAAAGCCCCTTTTGGAAGTAGATAATTTTATTAATAAGTATATTCAGAATAAAGAAGGGCTTGAAATTTATGATAAAGTTGTAGGCAAAGCGGCGGCTATTATTATTTATAATATAGGGCTTCAAAATGTTCAGGCCGGGGTTGTTTCTCAGCCGGCAAAGGATTTTTTAGAAAGTAGAGGAATTAAAGTAGCTTATAAAAAATTGGTGGAAAAAATAAATGACAAGGCAGAAAGCTTGATTGAAAGTCTGGAAAATCCCGAAGAGGTTTATAAGTATATGATTAAAAGAGGGATTATAGTTAATAATATGTAAATTATTAAAATAATTAAGTTGTTTTTTAGCTAGCTATATGACTTTGAATATACGGTGATAATTAGGGCGATGTTGTATATCAATATTATTAAATTTCCCCAATTTAGATAAAAATTACTTTTATCATAGTTAAAGATCCAAATTCCAGCATAAACACCTAAAAATCCTCCTATAGAAGATGTAAACATAATTAAATTAGGTTCTATTGTATGTTGATTAATTTTGGTTTGATTCTCTTTGGCATCAGGTTGTTCAGTAAATTTGCTGTCAATAAAAATCATGGCAAAACCTGCAAGAGTAATACATAGAAAATAAATTGTAAATATTTTTCTAATTAATGCAAACATAAATTTTCCCTTTCTTTTAACTTCTTAATCATTAATACTTAATGATATAACTAAATGTAATACAAAAGCAAGTATTTTGATAGGCATATAAAATATAGCTTTTAGCTTACCTTGTATTTGGTTATTTAGTGAGTAGAGTATTTTAGATTTTTCTTCTTAAGAAAGATGCTTTTAATATATTTCCAATATATTAATTTTTAGGTTTTGGAGGAATTAAAAGGAGCTATGTTATACATTATTGGTACGCCAATAGGCAATTTAGAAGATATTACTTATAGGGCGATTGATGTTTTAAAATCGGTAAATGTTATCTTTGCAGAAGATACAAGAGTCACTAGCAGGCTTTTGTTGCGATATAAAATTAATAAAAAAATGATTTCTTGCAATTCTGTAACAGAAAATAAGAAGATAAGCTTACTATTGAACTATTTGGCAAAAGGAGATTCTGTTGCTTTTGTTAGTGATGCAGGTACTCCGGGACTTAGCGATCCTGGTAGTCTGTTGGTTGCTGCTGCTTTTAGAGAGGGATACAAAGTTTGTCCAATTCCTGGAGCAAGTTCTTTTAATACGATTGTAAGTGTTAATCCTTTTAGAGATAAATCAGTGCTTTTTGAAGGATTTTTACCTAACAAGGGACTTAAAAGATTTAAAAGAATTTCTGAGCTATATAAAAGAGGTGATGCATTTGTATTACTTGAATCTGGTCATAGGCTTTTAAAACTGCTTGTTGAAATTTCTTCTGTTAGTTTAGATGCGAAGATTCTTATTGGCCGAGAGATGACAAAAATTTATGAAGAATATCAAATTGGTAATCCTTTAGAATTAAAAAAATATTTTGAATCTAGCAAGGAGAAGATTAAAGGAGAATTTACTATTTTGGTCAGCAGAAGTCGTTTATAGTAAATTTTTTCTATTCAGATTTCAAACTTTATTTATTGTTTGTTTTACCCGATTGATTTATTGTGTTATACTTAAATTTTAATAGGGGTTTTTATGAAAATTTATTTAGCTTCTCCATTTTTTAACGAAGAGCAAATTAAACTGAGGGATGAGGTTTTGAAATTTCTTGAAGAGTTCAATTTAGATGTATTTTCTCCAGAACATCATGCTGTCAAAAAGATGGGATTGCTTGAAAAGGTTGATTATAAATTTGCAAATAGAGACATAAGAGAAAAAATAAGAGAAATAGATCTAAAAGAGCTGGTTAGCAGCGATATTATTTTAGCCTTGGTTAATTATGTTGATGCAGGTACTGCTTATGAGAGAGGATTTGCTTTTGCTAAGAAAATACCAAGTATAGATTTTTTTAAAGATAAACAAGATTCTGATTTTTATAATTTAATGTATAGTGATTGTAATGCATCTTTTTCTAATTACGAGGATCTTAGAGAAGGAATTTTGACATTTAAAGAGTTGTGGATTAAATTCAAAGGAGATAATGAAAATTTTAGAACTTTCTTTGATTATTTAAAAGCTAAATTAGGAAATAAGTTAAAAAAAATTCTTACAACTTTACCTGTTAATGAAAGATGTGGTTGTTAATGTTTTTATCACGGTTAATTGGTGAAATTTATTTTTTTATATTTTGTGTTAATAAAATTAATGCAAAGGTATTGACAATATGATTCTTCTTTTGTTAGAGTATTAAATGTTGAAATGATTATTGGAAGATGAGAGAAGGGAAGAGTTAAGTAAGGTTGAAAGCCAAGCAAAAGAATAAACAAAACTTGTTGATTTTTTAAAATAAAAAATAAAAATAACGAAGAGTTTGATCCTGGCTTAGAACTAACGCTGGCAGTGCGTCTTAAGCATGCAAGTCAAACGGAATGTAGCAATACATTTAGTGGCGAACGGGTGAGTAACGCGTGGATGATCTACCTATGAGATGGGGATAACTATTAGAAATAGTAGCTAATACCGAATAAGGTCAATTAATTTGTTAATTGATGAAAGGAAGCCTTTAAAGCTTCGCTTGTAGATGAGTCTGCGTCTTATTAGTTAGTTGGTGGGGTAAATGCCTACCAAGGCGATGATAAGTAACCGGCCTGAGAGGGTGAACGGTCACACTGGAACTGAGATACGGTCCAGACTCCTACGGGAGGCAGCAGCTAAGAATCTTCCGCAATGGGCGAAAGCCTGACGGAGCGACACTGCGTGAATGAAGAAGGTCGAAAGATTGTAAAATTCTTTTATAAATGAGGAATAAGCTTTGTAGGAAATGACAAAGTGATGACGTTAATTTATGAATAAGCCCCGGCTAATTACGTGCCAGCAGCCGCGGTAATACGTAAGGGGCGAGCGTTGTTCGGGATTATTGGGCGTAAAGGGTGAGTAGGCGGATATGTAAGTCTATGCATAAAATACCACAGCTCAACTGTGGAGCTATGTTGGAAACTATATATCTAGAGTCTGATAGAGGAAGTTAGAATTCCTGGTGTAAGGGTGGAATCTGTTGATATCAGGAAGAATACCGGAGGCGAAGGCGAACTTCTGGGTCAAGACTGACGCTGAGTCACGAAAGCGTAGGGAGCAAACAGGATTAGATACCCTGGTAGTCTACGCTGTAAACGATGCACACTTGGTGTTAACTAAAAGTTAGTACCGAAGCTAACGTGTTAAGTGTGCCGCCTGGGGAGTATGCTCGCAAGAGTGAAACTCAAAGGAATTGACGGGGGCCCGCACAAGCGGTGGAGCATGTGGTTTAATTCGATGATACGCGAGGAACCTTACCAGGGCTTGACATATATAGGATATAGTTAGAGATAATTATTCCCCGTTTGGGGCCTATATACAGGTGCTGCATGGTTGTCGTCAGCTCGTGCTGTGAGGTGTTGGGTTAAGTCCCGCAACGAGCGCAACCCTTGTTATCTGTTACCAGCATGTAATGGTGGGGACTCAGATAAGACTGCCGGTGATAAGTCGGAGGAAGGTGAGGATGACGTCAAATCATCATGGCCCTTATGTCCTGGGCTACACACGTGCTACAATGGCCTGTACAAAGCGAAGCGAAACAGTGATGTGAAGCAAAACGCATAAAGCAGGTCTCAGTCCGGATTGAAGTCTGAAACTCGACTTCATGAAGTTGGAATCGCTAGTAATCGTATATCAGAATGATACGGTGAATACGTTCTCGGGCCTTGTACACACCGCCCGTCACACCACCCGAGTTGAGGATACCCGAAGCTATTATTCTAACCCGTAAGGGAGGAAGGTATTTAAGGTATGTTTAGTGAGGGGGGTGAAGTCGTAACAAGGTAGCCGTACTGGAAAGTGCGGCTGGATCACCTCCTTTCTAAGAGAAAGATAGATTAAGGCTAATTCCATTAACTCTTCCCTACTCTTTTCTTTTTATAAAAGAGTTTTTGAAACTAGGATTATTTTCATAAGTTTAAGATAAATTTTTGTATTTAGTTTTTTATTAATAATATTAAAGGATTTTATTAAACTTAAGCTTAAATTTAGATTGATTGGGGGTTTAGCTCAGTTGGCTAGAGCATCGGCTTTGCAAGCCGAGGGTCAAGGGTTCGAGTCCCTTAACCTCCATTAGGTATCTTGTTTAGATTAAGGTTAAGTGGGTTGTGAGATAAGTTTTTAAAGGTTAAAATAATTGTTAGAAGAAGATAAGATAGAATAAAAGAGTTAAGTAGAATTATAAGTCAAACAAAAGAGCAATCAAGGACTGTTTATTTCTTAAATAAAAATAATGACTAGTTTAGTTCTAAGTCAGCGTTAACGTTGTTAGTTTGTTAAAGCATATAAGGCAGCAGGATTTAGTAGTGAATAGGCTAGTAACCAATTGGCGATATATTTATGAAATGGGAATAGCCACTAAAAATAGTAGCTGATATTAAGTAAGGTTAATTAGCCGGATTTATTAATCTATGAAAGGAAGCCTTTAAAGCTTTGTCTGTAAATGAGTTTATAGCTATTAGTTGTTTAGCTAAGCAATAGCTTGCTAAAGTTATGATGGAATTGATACACGATTCGGACAGATTTCTATAGGAGGCAGCAGCTAAGAATTTTCCAAAATGGGCGAAATTTTGATAGAGTGGTGCTGTGTAAATGGAGAGGGTCTACTCGTAAAGTTTTTTTATAAATAAGGAATAAGCTTTGTAGGAAATAATAAGGCGATGATGTTAATTTATGAATAAGCTCTAGCTAATTACGTGCCAGCAGCCGCGGCAATATTTGGGGCAAGCCTTGTTTGGGATTATTGGGTGTAAAGGATAAGTGGTCAGATATATAAGTCGAAGCATAAAATGCTAAAGCCCAACTGCTTTGCTATGTTGAAAATTATATGTCTAGAACTTGATAGAGAAAGTTATAATTTTTGTGTAGGGGAAATCTGTTGATATCAGGAAGAATGTCAGAGGATAAAGGGTAGGAAGCAAATAGGATTAAATTTTCCCTGTAGTTTGCGATGTAGGCGATGCACACTTTTTGCTAATTAAAAGTTAGTGCCAAGTCTAACGTGTTAAGTGTGCCGCTTGGGTAGTATACTTGCAAGAGTATAACCTAAAAGGAATTGACCGGGGGAGCTGACTTCTCTACAATTGGTAGAGCATGTGGTTTAATTCGATGATGTGTCAGGAATCTTGCCACAGCTAGATATATATATAGGATATGTTAGAGATAATTATTTCCTGTTTTTGGTCTACATACAATCGCTGCATGGTTGTTGCCTGTTTATACTTAGAGGTTTTCTAGTTTAAGTCTCACAACGGGGGCTCTATCCTTGTTTTATTTGTTGCCAGTATGTAATGGCTGGACCTTATATAAGGTTGCTTGTGATAAGTCAAAGTAATATTGGAATGACTTCAAATTAACACGCCTTTTATGTTCTGGGTTGGACTAAATACATGTTACAATGGTTTGTATAAATCGAAGCAAAACAGTGATGTGAAGCAAAATACATAAAGCAGGTCTTAGCTTGGATTAAAGTTTAGGCCCAACTTTATGAAGTTGGGATTGTTAGTAATCGCATATCAGAATGATACGGGGATATATTCTTGGGCTTTGTACGTTTTTGCCACACTATATAAGTTTATGGTATGCTTAAGGATATTATTCTAATCCGTAAGGAAAGAGGAAATTATTTAAGGTGTGTTTATTGAGGGGGGGGGTGAAGGTTGTAACAAGGTGGAGCCGTATTGGAAAGTGCTATTAGAGCGCTTCCTTTTTAAGAGAAAAATAAATTAAAGTCAATAATATTAACTTTAATTTATTTTTTTATTTTGATTAAAAAGTTTTTGGAATCAAACTAAAAATATAGTTTAAGCTTTAGAAAAAATAAATATTTAGTAAGTGTTTGGGATTATACAACTTTAAATTAAAATTATATTAGAAATATGTCTCAATTTAAAGTTGCCCAAATGTTTTATTGTTCTTATTAATTATAGATTAAGGTAACATTGCAACATTTATAATAATGGAACACATTGGGACCAGGATGAGTTGAACATCCGACCTCAGGTTTATCAGACCTGCGCTCTAACCACCTGAGCTATGATCCCTTAAGTACATTAATTCTTTACAAATTTTATTTTAATCTTTTAACTTTGTCAATATCTCTTATGTCTTTTTAAGATGTAAGAGATATTGTATATAGTTTGTAATTTTTTATATATTTATCAATATTTGCTATTTTACATAGGTGTTTTATAAGATTTTGCAATTTTATTTTTGATTATTTAAAAGATTATTGCAAATTAATATCAGGTTTTTATATTGAAATTGCAGTATTTTATTGCTTTGTTATTGTGAGCAAATTATAAAATTTTTTATAAAATATATTTTATTTTTGCTGCTTGGATATTTTAGATTAATATTTTTATATAAGCCTATTTAAGCCTGATAAGTTTGACTTTTTAATCTGAGTTTTCAAAAAATGCAAAACATTTTATTAATAGGTATTTGTAATTGGGAAAATCTATAAAAACATACTTCAAGAATTAATTTTTATTAATAGATGGTATTAGACCTTTTTGCTAATTTTATATTACCAATTGATCTTTTTAAGAATTTATTATTGAAAGTTTTTCATATAAGTAGGTCTAAAAAATATGATTTTATGCAATTTCCAATTTTTTTCTTTTTAATCAAGAGAATTTATTAACTAGCTAAGAATTTGATTAAAATATTTATTTATCGGGTGATTAAGTCATTTTGTTTTTATTATTATTATCTTGTTTTAAAATGGAATTTATGGATCGATATTTTTTTTTACAAGATGCTGCTACTGTTGCAAAGTTATTGCTTGGCAATTTATTGATTAGAAAGATCAATAAAAAGGAAATAGTTGTCAGAATTGTTGAAACGGAAGCTTATATGGGAGTAAT
The DNA here is from genome assembly GCF_008828755.2 of [Borrelia] turdi. GTDB lineage: Bacteria > Spirochaetota > Spirochaetia > Borreliales > Borreliaceae > Borreliella > Borreliella turdi. The sequence continues at coordinate 494,555 of NZ_QBLM01000001.1, forward strand.
AGATAGCGCTTGCCATTCTTATGGCGGTAAGAGAACAAATCGCACAAATGCTATGTATAGCATGGGAGGCTATTCTTATGTATATATAATATATGGCATGCACCATATGTTTAACATTGTGACTGCAGATAAAAATAATCCCCAAGCCGTTTTAATTAGGAGTGTAGAACCTATTTCTCCATTATTAGAGGATAAAAGCATCCTTACTAATGGTCCTGGCAAACTTACAAAATTTTTAAACATTGATTTAACCTTTAATGAAGTTGATCTTATTGGAAATGGTGATCTTTTTTTACAAAGAGGTTTGAATCTAGATTTTAATATAGTTTGTTCAAAAAGAATAAATATTAATTATGCGCAAGAGGTTGATATAAACAAGCTTTGGAGATTTTATATTAAAGATAATAAATTTGTTTCAAGGTATTAATTTTCATTTAAATAATGTTTTTAAAAAATTTCAAAAAAAATATTATTATAAAACTCGATTATTTTATGATTTAAGATCAATTTATTGAGAATAAATTATTTATGATATTATATCATACAAGAGAGATTTATATATGAATTCTAATTATAAAAAATATAAAATGCTAGTTTTTGATCTTGATGGCACTTTATTGAATAATAGTCATGAGATTAGTTTTCTGACTCTTGAGGTTCTTTTCACCTTGGGAAAAGATTTTAAAATAGTTATTGCAACTGGTAGAAGGTTGATTGAGCTTAGGAATATCAGGAATCAATTAAAAGAAAGCAATATTAGCGAAAATTATCTTGTAACGGCTAATGGAGCTGAAGTGTTTTTGAAAGAAAATTTAATTTTTAGATATGCAATGAGTTATGACTTAGTAAAAGAAATTCTCAAGATACAAAAAGACAATGTTGATGTTAATCTTTATGCTTTTGACACTTGGTATTCTGATTCAGATGTTAGAAGCCCTATTATGAAACATTTTATTAAGGATTTGGGCTTAAATGTTGTGATTAGAGATTTGACTAAATTAGATGTTGATTCTATTTCTAAAATTGTTTATTATTGTGACGATTTAGCAACTCTTAATAAACTTGATAATGAAATTAGGAGCAAGGATTTTCAAGACATAAGGGTGTTTTTTTCTTTTAAGGATTTATTAGAAATTACCAATATTAATGCTAATAAATATAATGCTATTAAAAATATTGCTTTTCTTGAAAACATTCCATTGTGTGATGTTTTAGCCTTTGGAGACAATAACAATGATTATGAGATGCTTAAAAATCTTGGCAAGGGGATTTTAATGAAAAATGCCAATGAATTTCTTAAAATTAATTTAGCAAATAATGAAATAACAAAATTTAGTAATAATGAGGATGGTGTTGCTAGATTTTTAATTGATTTTTTTGAGCTTGATATTAAATATAAATAATTTATATCTGAATGTTTAATGTATTTGATTTTTATCAAAATTCTCTATTTAAAATAGAAATTTATTTATTAAAATTTTAGTAAAGTATTGACATAGATTAAACAAAAATATATATTATTCTATGTTACATAAACAAATTGGCAAAGTAGAGATGGAAGATAAAAATATGGTCAAAGTAATAAGAGTCTATGGTGGATGCCTAGGAGCTTTAAGGCGAAGAAGGTCGTGGTAAGCTGCGAAAAGCTTGGGGGAGAAGCAAACATTTATTGATCCCAAGATTACCGAATGGAGTAATCCAGCTAGCAAGATGCTAGTTATCTATTATTTAAATAATAGAGGCGATACCAGGGGAAGTGAACCATCTAAGTACCCTGAGGAAAAGAAATCAAAGAGATTCCCTTAGTAGTGGCGAGCGAAAAGGGAGTAGCCCAAACTTTAAATGTGTCAAGCTGCAGAGCGTTGCATTTATGGGGTTGTAGGACGTTTAAGCTTAGTCTGTGATAAGCAAAAAAGTTACAAAATATTTATATAGAAGAATAATCTGGAAAGTTTAACCAAAGAAGGTGATAGTCCTGTAATTTAAATGTAAATATCTTTTTAAAATGTTCCTGAGTAGGACGAGGCACGAGAAACCTTGTTTGAAGCTGGGGAGACCACTCTCCAAGGCTAAATACTAAAAAGCTACCGATAGAGAAGAGTACCGTGAGGGAAAGGTGAAAAGAACCCCGGGAGGGGAGTGAAATAGAACTGAAACCGTAGACTTACAAGCAGTCAAAGCCGCGATTTATTGCGGTGATGGCGTGCCTTTTGCATAATGAACCTGCGAGTTATCATGTCTAGCAAGATTAAAGCATAGAAGTGCTGGAGTCGAAGCGAAAGCGAGGCTTAAAAGGGCGATTTAGTTAGATGTGGTAGACCCGAAGCCGAGTGATCTATTTATGGCCAGGCTGAAGCTTGGGTAAAACCAAGTGGAGGGCCGAACTCTAGTCTGTTTAAAAAGGCAGGGATGAGCTGTGAATAGGAGTGAAAGGCTAAACAAACTCGGAGATAGCTGGTTCTCCCCGAAATGGATTTAAGTTCAGCCTTATTTTAGTTTAATAGAGGTAGAGCACTAATTGAGCTAGGGCCTGTCAAAGGGTACCAAACTCAGTTAAACTCCGAATGCTATTAAATGATGAATAGGAGTGAGGCTATGGGCGATAAGGTTCATAGCCGAGAGGGAAACAACCCAGACCAACAGCTAAGGTCTCAAAAATGTGTTAAGTGGAAAAGGAGGTTTAGGTACGTAAACAGCCAGGAGGTTGGCTTAGAAGCAGCCATACCTTTAAAGAGTGCGTAATAGCTCACTGGTCGAGTACTTAAGCGCCGATAATGTAACGGGGCTAAACACATTACCGAAGCTTTGGATCTTAACGTAAGTTAAGATGGTAGGGGAGCGTTCTGTAAGCCGGTGAAGTTAAACTGTAAAGTTTGATTGAGGTATCAGAAGTGAGAATGCAGGTATGAGTAACGAAAAAATGGGTGAGATCCCCATTCGCCGAAAACCTAAGGTTTCCTGGGTAAAGGTCGTCTTCCCAGGGTTAGTCGGCCCCTAAGGCAAAACTGAAAAGTGTAGTCGATGGGAAACGGGTTAATATTCCCGTACCTCTTATAGTTTCGATGGAGTGACGCATGAGGTTAACTACTGCTAGGCGATGGTTGTCCTAGTTTAAGCATTAAGGTGATGATCTTAATAGGAAAATCCGTTAAGAGAGCTAAGATGTGATGATGAGTGTTATTTAGGTAGCATGAAATGTAGGTAGTCAAGGTGCCAAGAAACAGCTTCTAAGGTTAGGCTATAAGGGACCGTACCGCAAACCGACACAGGTAGGTGGGATGAAAATTCTAAGGCGCGCGAGAGAATCCACGTTAAGGAACTCTGCAAAATACATACGTAACTTCGGGATAAGTATGACCTAAGCAATTAGGTAGCATAAAAATGGTCCAAACGACTGTTTACCAAAAACACAGGTCTCTGCAAATCTGTAAAGAGAAGTATAGGGACTGACACCTGCCCGGTGCTGGAAGGTTAAGAGGAGATGTTAGTTTGTTCGAAGCATTGAATTTAAGCCCCAGTAAACGGCGGCCGTAACTATAACGGTCCTAAGGTAGCGAAATTCCTTGTCGGGTAAGTTCCGACCCGCACGAATGGTGTAACGATTTGGACGCTGTCTCAACGTGGAGCTCGGTGAAATTGAAGTATCGGTGAAGATGCCGATTACTTGTGGTTAGACGGAAAGACCCCGTGAACCTTTACTATAGCTTGGTATTGAGATTTGATTAAATATGTGTAGGATAGGTGGGAGACTTTGAAGCTATCTCGTTAGGGGTAGTGGAGTCAATCTTGAAATACCACCCTTGTTTAATTAGGTTTCTAACTTATAAAAATATGAGGAGAGTGCCAGGTGGGTAGTTTGACTGGGGCGGTCGCCTCCTAAAAAGTAACGGAGGTGCGCAAAGGTTACCTTAGAGTGGTTGGAAATCACTTTGTAAGTGTAAAGGCATAAGGTAGCTTAACTGTAAGACTGACAAGTCGAACAGATACGAAAGTAGGTCTTAGTGATCTGGCGGTAGCGAGTGGAAGCGCCGTCACTTAACGAATAAAAGGTACTCCGGGGATAACAGGCTTATCCTTCCCAAGAGTTCACATCGACGGAAGGGTTTGGCACCTCGATGTCGGCTCATCGCATCCTAGGGCTGAAGCAGGTCCTAAGGGTATGGCTGTTCGCCATTTAAAGCGGTACGCGAGCTGGGTTCAGAACGTCGTGAGACAGTTTGGTCCCTATCTGCCACAAGCGTTGGATATTTGAGAGGAGCTATCTTTAGTACGAGAGGACCGAGATGGACGAACCTCTAGTGTACCAGTTATCCTGCCAAGGGTAAGTGCTGGGTAGCTACGTTCGGAAAGGATAACCGCTGAAAGCATCTAAGTGGGAAGCCTTCCTCAAGATGAGATATCCTTTAAGGGTCCTGGAAGAATACCAGGTTGATAGGTTAGAAGTGTAAGTATAGTAATATATTAAGCTGACTAATACTAATTACCCGTATCTTTGGCCATATTTTTGTCTTCCTTATAAAAACCCTGGTGGTTAAAGAAAAGAGGAAACACCTGTTATCATTCCGAACACAGAAGTTAAGCTCTTATTCGCTGATGGTACTGCGAGTTCGCGGGAGAGTAAGTTATTGCCAGGGTTTTTATTTTATACTTTAAGCTCTTAATTTATTTTTTATGTTTTTTAAATATTCATTTTTTTGAATATTTAAAAAACATAAAAAATAAATTAGATATTGACATAGATTAAACAAAAATATATATTATTCTATGTTGCATAAACAAATTGGCAAAGTAGAGATGGAAGATAAAAATATGGTCAAAGTAATAAGAGTCTATGGTGGATGCCTAGGAGCTTTAAGGCGAAGAAGGTCGTGGTAAGCTGCGAAAAGCTTGGGGGAGAAGCAAACATTTATTGATCCCAAGATTACCGAATGGAGTAATCCAACTAGCAAGATGCTAGTTATCTATTATTTAAATAATAGAGGCGATACCAGGGGAAGTGAACCATCTAAGTACCCTGAGGAAAAGAAATCAAAGAGATTCCCTTAGTAGTGGCGAGCGAAAAGGGAGTAGCCCAAACTTTAAATGTGTCAAGCTGCAGAGCGTTGCATTTATGGGGTTGTAGGACGTTTAAGCTTAGTCTGTGATAAGCAAAAAAGTTACAAAATATTTATATAGAAGAATAATCTGGAAAGTTTAACCAAAGAAGGTGATAGTCCTGTAATTTAAATGTAAATATCTTTTTAAAATGTTCCTGAGTAGGACGAGGCACGAGAAACCTTGTTTGAAGCTGGGGAGACCACTCTCCAAGGCTAAATACTAAAAAGCTACCGATAGAGAAGAGTACCGTGAGGGAAAGGTGAAAAGAACCCCGGGAGGGGAGTGAAATAGAACTGAAACCGTAGACTTACAAGCAGTCAAAGCCGCGATTTATTGCGGTGATGGCGTGCCTTTTGCATAATGAACCTGCGAGTTATCATGTCTAGCAAGATTAAAGCATAGAAGTGCTGGAGTCGAAGCGAAAGCGAGTCTTAAAAGGGCGATTTAGTTAGATGTGGTAGACCCGAAGCCGAGTGATCTATTTATGGCCAGGCTGAAGCTTGGGTAAAACCAAGTGGAGGGCCGAACTCTAGTCTGTTTAAAAAGGCAGGGATGAGCTGTGAATAGGAGTGAAAGGCTAAACAAACTCGGAGATAGCTGGTTCTCCCCGAAATGGATTTAAGTTCAGCCTTATTTTAGTTTAATAGAGGTAGAGCACTAATTGAGCTAGGGCCTGTCAAAGGGTACCAAACTCAGTTAAACTCCGAATGCTATTAAATGATGAATAGGAGTGAGGCTATGGGCGATAAGGTTCATAGCCGAGAGGGAAACAACCCAGACCAACAGCTAAGGTCTCAAAAATGTGTTAAGTGGAAAAGGAGGTTTAGGTACGTAAACAGCCAGGAGGTTGGCTTAGAAGCAGCCATACCTTTAAAGAGTGCGTAATAGCTCACTGGTCGAGTACTTAAGCGCCGATAATGTAACGGGGCTAAACACATTACCGAAGCTTTGGATCTTAACGTAAGTTAAGATGGTAGGGGAGCGTTCTGTAAGCCGGTGAAGTTAAACTGTAAAGTTTGATTGAGGTATCAGAAGTGAGAATGCAGGTATGAGTAACGAAAAAATGGGTGAGATCCCCATTCGCCGAAAACCTAAGGTTTCCTGGGTAAAGGTCGTCTTCCCAGGGTTAGTCGGCCCCTAAGGCAAAACTGAAAAGTGTAGTCGATGGGAAACGGGTTAATATTCCCGTACCTCTTATAGTTTCGATGGAGTGACGCATGAGGTTAACTACTGCTAGGCGATGGTTGTCCTAGTTTAAGCATTAAGGTGATGATCTTAATAGGAAAATCCGTTAAGAGAGCTAAGATGTGATGATGAGTGTTATTTAGGTAGCATGAAATGTAGGTAGTCAAGGTGCCAAGAAACAGCTTCTAAGGTTAGGCTATAAGGGACCGTACCGCAAACCGACACAGGTAGGTGGGATGAAAATTCTAAGGCGCGCGAGAGAATCCACGTTAAGGAACTCTGCAAAATACATACGTAACTTCGGGATAAGTATGACCTAAGCAATTAGGTAGCATAAAAATGGTCCAAACGACTGTTTACCAAAAACACAGGTCTCTGCAAATCTGTAAAGAGAAGTATAGGGACTGACACCTGCCCGGTGCTGGAAGGTTAAGAGGAGATGTTAGTTTGTTCGAAGCATTGAATTTAAGCCCCAGTAAACGGCGGCCGTAACTATAACGGTCCTAAGGTAGCGAAATTCCTTGTCGGGTAAGTTCCGACCCGCACGAATGGTGTAACGATTTGGACGCTGTCTCAACGTGGAGCTCGGTGAAATTGAAGTATCGGTGAAGATGCCGATTACTTGTGGTTAGACGGAAAGACCCCGTGAACCTTTACTATAGCTTGGTATTGAGATTTGATTAAATATGTGTAGGATAGGTGGGAGACTTTGAAGCTATCTCGTTAGGGGTAGTGGAGTCAATCTTGAAATACCACCCTTGTTTAATTAGGTTTCTAACTTATAAAAATATGAGGAGAGTGCCAGGTGGGTAGTTTGACTGGGGCGGTCGCCTCCTAAAAAGTAACGGAGGTGCGCAAAGGGTACCTTAGAGTGGTTGGAAATCACTTTGTAAGTGTAAAGGCATAAGGTAGCTTAACTGTAAGACTGACAAGTCGAACAGATACGAAAGTAGGTCTTAGTGATCTGGCGGTAGCGAGTGGAAGCGCCGTCACTTAACGAATAAAAGGTACTCCGGGGATAACAGGCTTATCCTTCCCAAGAGTTCACATCGACGGAAGGGTTTGGCACCTCGATGTCGGCTCATCGCATCCTAGGGCTGAAGCAGGTCCTAAGGGTATGGCTGTTCGCCATTTAAAGCGGTACGCGAGCTGGGTTCAGAACGTCGTGAGACAGTTTGGTCCCTATCTGCCACAAGCGTTGGATATTTGAGAGGAGCTATCTTTAGTACGAGAGGACCGAGATGGACGAACCTCTAGTGTACCAGTTATCCTGCCAAGGGTAAGTGCTGGGTAGCTACGTTCGGAAAGGATAACCGCTGAAAGCATCTAAGTGGGAAGCCTTCCTCAAGATGAGATATCCTTTAAGGGTCCTGGAAGAATACCAGGTTGATAGGTTAGAAGTGTAAGTATAGTAATATATTAAGCTGACTAATACTAATTACCCGTATCTTTGGCCATATTTTTGTCTTCCTTATAAAAACCCTGGTGGTTAAAGAAAAGAGGAAACACCTGTTATCATTCCGAACACAGAAGTTAAGCTCTTATTCGCTGATGGTACTGCGAGTTCGCGGGAGAGTAAGTTATTGCCAGGGTTTTTATTTTATACTTTAAGCTTTCAATTTATCGTGTATACTTATTTTACACATTAGTAAAATTGTTATATTTTAATAAGGAAATTTTAAAATAACATGAAAAAAGCAAGCTTTTTAAGTATTAATTTTTTAATTTTGCTTTTGGTTTGCTTTGTCAATGCCAATTTATTTTCTAAAGATGCTTTTAAGTTTAAGTTTGTAGGTCAATATTTTCCTTTTTACTATAAAAATAATAAAGGAGAATATGTCGGGCTTATTTTTTCTATTTTAGATAAATGGGCAAAAGATAATAATGTTGATATTAGAATTGAACCTGTTGATAATTTAAATGAAGGGAAAATTGAAGACGAAGCAATATATTTAGGATTAACTTATAATTCAAAATTAAATGATTTTTTTTATTTTAAAAGTGAGCTTGCTAGGAGTATTTCAATTTTATTTTCTAAAAGTCCTAATAAAAAATATAAAGATACTCATTCAGCGTATTTATCTAACTTTAATATAGGAGTTGTTAAAAATACAATATATGAAGATATTTTGAGACTAAGAGGTGTTAACACCATTTTTTTGGTTGACAATGTTCAAGAGTTAGTATTAGCTTTAAAAAATAATAAAGTTGATTATATATATGGAGATTGTAAGACTTTAGCTTATATTGCAAAGGGTGTTTTAGGTGAAGATCTTGCAATTTTTAATGGAGATGTTTTTTATAGTGTCAAGAATAGAGTGGCTATTAGTAGAAATGCTCCTGAGATAATAAAGAATTTGAATTTAGATTTGTTTTCGTATTTGATGAAAATTCCTGATGAATATGTTGTTTCTTTTTTAGACAGTACTTCTAAGGGTAATTTTATTGATGTTGGGCTATATAATGATTATCCACCTTTAAGTTTTATTAATTCAAAGGGAAAGTTGTCTGGTATTTTAGTAGATTTGTGGAATCTTATTTCAAGGCAGCACATCTTTAAACCTATTTTTAAAGGATTTCCCAAAGAGGATATTAAGAAGTCATTAGATGGAAAATCAGTGGGCATTTTTGGAGGAATTATTAGCAATGATAGTGTGTTTGAAAATGTTAATTATGTAGTAAGTAAGCCAATATATCCTCTTAATTTTAAATTTTATTCTAAAGGTTTAAATAATAATATTGGCCCAATAAATTCTCAGTTTATTGATTTTGATTTTAATAATATCCAATTAAATAAGAATCAAGATATTGTTAATAACTTTATAGATATTGTTAATAATTCATATGGGTTTATAGAAAATTCAATAACAACAAAATATTTATTAAAATTAAATGGATATAACGGCAGATTAAAATCTTACGATTCGATTTTTAATAAAAATAGGTTTTTAGTATTAGCCATTGATAACAGGGTTTATAAGGTTATTAGATATATTCTTAACTCTATATTTGATGATATTTCATTTGAATCTTTACTTCAAATAGATAAAAATTGGTTGGATAAAGAAGAGATTAATAGCTCTCGAATAAATAGTTATAAAATTATGAATAAGGTTAAATTTAATATAGAAGAAAAAATTTGGCTATTAAAAAATAATAAATTAAATCTTGCTGTTAAAAATTGGTATCCAATAGATTATGTTGAAGCAAATAGTTATAAAGGAATAAATCAATTTTTGCTTGATAAGATTAGAATGTTTTCAGGTTTAGAATTTAACGTAATTGAAGCGCGTAGTATTTTGGATCTCAAAAAATTAATCAAATCTGGAAAAATTGATATGCTAAATACTAATGCGCTCGATTCAGATTTAGATAATGTTTTTAATATAAAATTAAATTCTAGAATTCCGCTTTTTATTTTTTCAAATAAAAAAAGGGTGCTTCCATCTAGATCTTTAAAGGGGTTTGCTATACTTAATTTTTTATATAGTAAAAATTTGGTTTCTAACATTAAATCAAAGCTTATTCTGGTAAGTAGTTTTAAAGAAGCCCTACTTCTTCTTTATAAGGGAAAGATAGATGGGATTATTAGTGATGAGTATACAGCTACTGCTGTTTTTGAAGAATTAAATATTGTCGATGTTGAAAAACTTCCTACTTTTAGAGATTTGGTTTTTGATTTGAGTCTTGCTATTTATAATCAGGATTATATCTTAAAAGAAATTATTCAAAAAGTTGTTATGCGCTCGAATGCTGATAGTCAAATATATTTAAATGATTGGAAATTTGATGTTTATTATAAATCTAAAGGTAGTAGATTTAAAAATCTCAAATTTTTGGTTTTAACAGTCATTATATTTTATTTTACTTTTTTAGGGTTTGTAATAATTTTTCTATTCAGGTTATCATTTGAACAGAAAAGAGAATATTCTTTTATAATGAATAAAAAAAAGATTGCAGAAGCTGCTAATACTGCTAAAACTATTTTTATAGCAAACATTAGCCATGATATTCGTACGCCCATTAATGGAATAATGGCAGCTACGGAGCTTTTGGACACCACTATTCTTACGGATGTTCAAAAAGACTATGTTAGGATGATAAATTATTCATCTGATTCTTTACTCTCTTTAATTGATGATATATTGTATTTGTCTCAAATAGATGTCAACGAGTTACATATTGATAGTCAAGAGATTGATTTAGAGAGTGAAATGGAAACGGTTTTAAAAACTTTTCAATCTCAATGTGCAAAGAAAAATATTGATTTATTCTCTTATTCTAAATCTATTTTTAATAATTATATAAAAGGTGATATTGTAAAAATTAAACAAGTTTTAATTAATTTAATAGGAAATGCTTTTAAGTTTACAGATGATGGTGTTATTGTTTTGAACTACGAAGAAGTATATAGAACAAGAGTTGATGGTAATAGGGTATTGGTTACCGTTGAATTTAAAGTAATAGATACAGGCAAAGGTATTAAAAGAGAGAATCTTTCTAAGATATTTGAAATATTCAAACAAGAGGATGATTCTTCTTCAAGAGTTCATGAGGGTGCGGGATTAGGATTGTCAATATCTAAAGAACTTATAAGGCTAATGGGTGGACTTGGTATTGCTGTTGATAGTAAGGTAGGTGAGGGTACAACTTTTTCATTTATGTTGCCGTTTTTTTTGGGTGGTGAGCTTAAAAGTAAAAATTTATCAATCAATAGATTTCAATCAGTGGATAGCAATAATAAAGTATTGAATGTGCTCTTGAGTCAAAAATCTATTAAAATTTTTGAGCATTGTTCGGCTTTGTTAGGCTATTCTTCTAATTTACACTATGTGGCGTCTTTTAAGGATGCTTATAAATTTTTTAAAGAATACTCTTTTTATAATTTTGTTTGTATAAATGTAAATAACGATAATATTGAAGAGAGTATTCGATTTGCTAATGATATTGAAATATTAAACTCTAATATACAAATTGTTTTTTTATTTTATTATTTGGATAATAAAGCGTTAAAAAATTTAAAATATATTCACGTTAAAAAGCCTTTAATGGGGCTTAGCATATCTTCTATTCTTTCTAAAAAAGAGTTTAAAACAGAAATAAATTTTGAAGATTTAGTTCCAATAGATAGTGCTTTTAAGATAAAAGATCCTATTAATGTGTTAATAGCTGAAGATAATCAAGTAAATCAAAAAGTGTTGAAAGATATTCTTGTTGTAATAGGTATTAATGAAAATTTTATTGATATTGTAGATGATGGGGTAAAGGCTTTACAATCTTTAAAAGATAAAAAATATGATATTGCTTTTGTTGATATACGAATGCCCAGATATGATGGATTTTCGGTGGCTAAAGAAATCAGAAAATTTGAAAAGGCAAAGAATTTAAAGGCATGTGTTTTGGTTGCTGTAACAGCGCATGCTTTGAAAGAGTATAAAGAGAAGTGTTTTGAAAGTGGGATGGACGATTATATTTCAAAGCCAATACACATAAGTTCAATTAAAATTATATTAAAAAAATATTTAGAGTTTGAAGTTGATGATATTTGGGAAAATAAAGATTTAAATAAACTTGTTAAGTTTCCCAATTTAGATGTTAATAGGGCTTTAAAAGAATTAAATCTTTCATATGCATCATATTCCGAATTATGTAGGGGGCTTGTTGATTTTATCTCTATTAATATTGTTGATTTAGAAAAAGCTTTTGATGATGAAAATTTATCTTTAATTAGGGACATATCTCATTCAATATCTGGAGCTCTTTCTAATATGCGTAGCAAATTGTATAAAGATTTTAAAAAAATTGAAACAAGCAAAGATTCAATTTATGAACTTAAGAAAATGTATTCTTTTGTAAAAAATGATTTATTGCAACTAATAAGCGACATAAAGGAGAATGTTTTGTTTGAGTCTGAGATTGTTAGCGAGAATAAGCTATACTTTAAAAATAATGATCAATTTTTAAACCTTCTCAATAAACTTTTAATTGGTATTAAAACTAGAAAGCCAAGAGAATATAAAGAAATTCTTAAAAGCATTGACAAGTATGTTTTAGATGATAATATTCAAGTATTATTTAGTGATCTTCGCAGGAACTTAAGATTATATAAATTTGTTGAGAGCTCTAAAATTCTTAAAGAGATTATTGAGATATTTAGCAATAAGAGATATTAGTAGTGGAAATGATAATTAAAGATAAAGCTTTTGAAGTAGAAAATCAAAAGCTTTTAATTGTGGATGATTCTCCAACCAATTTAGATTTATTGGTAAATATATTACAAGATTCTTATGAGGTTGAAGTTGCAACAAACGGACTTGATGCTTTAAAGCAGGTTGAAAAAGATAGTCCTGATCTTGTACTCCTTGATATAGGCCTTCCAGATATTAATGGTTATGAAGTATGTAGAAAGCTAAAAAGCGATCCTGATACTAAAGACATTCCTGTAATTTTCATTAGTTCAAGAAGTTCTACAGATGCTCAACTTGAAGGATTTAATGTTGGCGGAGTAGATTATATCTTAAAGCCTTTTAATAGTCGAATAATTGACGCTAGGGTTAAAACTCATCTTGAATTAAAACGATTAAGAGATTATTTTAAAAGCTTATCTAGAATTGATGGGCTTACTCAAATTCCAAACAGAAGATTTTTTATGGATAAATTTTCTAAGTCGTGGATTAAAGCCATAGATAATAAAGAAATAATAATTGTTGGGATGTTAGATATTGATAATTTTAAAAATTACAATGATAATTATGGCCATACCAATGGTGATGAGTGTCTTAAATTAATTGCTAAAGCCTTATATAAGGTTTCTTTAAAATATAAAATAGACGTTGCTCGATACGGAGGAGAAGAATTTATTTTTTTTTCTGTTAATAAGAGTCTAGATGAAATGATTAGTGTTATTAAAGCAATGATTAATGATATAAAGTGTTTAAGAATAGCTCATGAGTATAGTAGTATTTCTAGCATTGTAACTGTTTCAATTGGGCTTGCTCAAGAAATTCCTATTGATAATAATTTTACTAATATCATAAAGCTTGCTGACAGCAAGCTTTATGAGGCTAAAGTTTCTGGAAGAAATCAGTTTAGATATTAAATTTTATATTTATTAGACTTTAGTATTTATAAGTTACAGAGATTCCAATAGAATCGTAGTAAAAGTAAGAATTCCCAGTTGCTATTCTTTTTGAAATATCAGCTAGTCCGGCTGTATTGCTTGTATATATGGGATTTGTAGATAATTTTAATTGAAGGCCAATTGTTAAAGGTTTGACAACTTCAAAATTAGCAATAAGAGAAATATTGTGATAAAAAATGTCGCTTCCCCAACCTTTGTTTTTCCACGAGCTTATGTTTCTTTCTTTGCCAATTTGCGTTTTCCCTTCATAAAGTAGACCTATGGTGTTAAGGGGTATTGGCATTTTGTAAGCTAAAAGAGCATAAGGCTTTATTAGCATTCCATTTATATTTTTACCATCGTCTGCTTTATATTTCCAAAGTTGATCTTTATTTGCATGAGGATTGATTAAGTATGTAAAATCATTGCCAATAACCGTAATAATGTGTGTCCATTCCCCTTGAAAAATAGCGTTTAAATCAAATTGGAATCGCCCCCCTGCTGTTATTTCTGAATAAAATTCAATAGTATTTGAATATTTTCCGTTTTTAATGTGTACACCAATTCCCTTAAATCCAAAAGCTTCCCAACCCATACCAATTTCGTTTGATGCATATAAATTTAAAAAAGCAATAGGAGTAAAACTTAGTATGCTTTTAAATGAGATGCTTACAGGAGACAATCCGATATTTAAGTCAACGTCTATGCCATTGTTTTTAAAAAACATAGAATTAGGATTGTGTAAGACTTTAAAATTTTTATAGTATCCTAAGTATGATATTAATTTTATTCCTCCCCAATAATTTTCTGTAATTTTTAAACTTGGTTCAATATTTTGGAAGTTAGGATGTCTAAAGCTTTGTGAGAAGTTTCCTCCATTTGTTCCTAGCTCGTGAGGAGGATAATAAGCAGCTTGAAAATTAAAGTAAAAATATTTATTATTGAATTCTAAGTCTTGATCTTGGGCAAGAATTATTCCTGCTTGCAAAAATAATAAGCAAAAGTATTTTTTTTTTAACAACATTTTCATTTTAAATGCCCTTTCCATTTAATTTTTTCTAAACATTATTCTAATTATTTTTTTTCTGATTTCATCAATTTTAACAGATGCATCAATATTATTAATTCTAGAGCATTTTGAGTAAAATTCTATTAGTGGTTTTGTTTGCAATTTATATTCTTTAAGTCTTGTTTTTAGGCATTCTTCTTTATCGTCTTCTCGTTGGTAAAGATCACCTCCGCAAACGTCGCAAATGTTATTGGTTTTTGTAGCTAGGGTATATATATTGAAAATATTATTACAAGATTTACAGATTCTTCTTCCCGAGAGTCTTTTTATTACTAATTCTTCATTAATTAAAAAGTTTATTATTTTTACATTTGGCAAAAATTTGTCAAGAGCTCTTGCTTGACAAATATTACGCGGGAATCCATCTAAAATAAAATTTTTGTTTTTTTCAATAGCTTTAATTTTGTCTTCTACTATTTTGATTGTAATTAGGTCGGGGACCAGTTCTCCTTTCTCAACAATTTTTTTTATTTCTTTTCCAAGAGCTGTAGAATTTAAAATGTTTTCTCTAAATAAATCTCCTGTTGAAATGTGATGGTATTTAAATTCGTTAGAAATAATTTTTGAAATAGTTCCCTTTCCAGAACCTGGAGGACCTAAAAATACAAGTCCCATATATGTACTCCTGTTTATATATTTATTATTTTAAGGGTTTATTTGAAAACATTTAATAAAAATTTAAGCCCCACAATTGTTCCAACTGTAGATCCAAGGTTTACAAAGAGCACTATTAATAGAATTCTTGTAACTTTGTTTTTGAAATATCCTTTTGTTGTTGATAGTTCTTCTTGCAGATTTTCAAAATCTTTGACCTTTGGTTTATTTATGTAAGCTTCAACAAGTCCTGCTACCATACCTGTTCCTATAAATGGTATTAAGGAGAATATTGGAGAACCTATAATAGCTGTTAAAATTGTTAAAGGGTGAGATTTTAATAAGATGGATGCAATACCTGAAAAAAAAGAGTTAGATATTATCCAAAGCTTTAAATTTTTAAAAGCAAAATCAAATCCTTTAAAGTAAAAAGAGCTTACTATTAGTAAAATTATTGAAATTGCAATCAAATAAGATAGCGCTTTGCTAAATGAAAAATGTTTTTTAGGTATTCTGTCGAGCTCTTCAATATTTATTATTTTTTTATTTTGGCTTATGTCTTTTAGAGTTCTAATTATTCCTTTGACGTGGCCTGCGCCTACAATAGCCAGAATAATGCCGTTTCCTTCAAGTATTTTATTTGTAATAAATTCGTCTCTTTCGTCAATTAAAACTTTTTTTACTTTTGGAATTTCTTTGGAAAGTTCTTCCATTACTTTTGAAAGAGCGTCTTGTTCTTTAAGTTTTTCAATTTCATCTTTTGTAATTTTTGTATCTGTTAGGGAAAAAAGGCTTGAGATTATTTTTATTTTTTCAAATATTGGAATAGATATCCAGGCTCTTTTTAGAGTTGTTTCAATTTTTCTGTCAGAAAGAATTAGTGGAATATTATGCTCTTTAGCTTTTAAAATAGCTGTTTTCATTTCTTCTCCAGGGTTTATTCCCTGTTCTTTTGCTAATTTTTTTTGAAAATTAGAAAGAATTATATTTATTATGAGAAAGAAAGCTTTTCCTTGTTTTAATGCTTTATCTATATCTAAGTTTCTCCATTTTTCATTTTCATCGGTGTTTAAGATTGAATGATAGCGAGCTTCATCAAGTTCAACGGCAATATAGTTTGGCTTTAAGATTTCTATTAAATTTGCAGTATCTTCTGAGCTTTTTTTTGACACGTGAGCAGTTCCAAGTATATATATTGTTTTATTTTGTATATTAAATTTACTTACATGAGAAAAGCAGTCTTCTGTCTTGGTGGTTTCTTTTTTGTTATCCAAAAAAATATTCCTTGTTTAAAAAATTTAGCTATTAGTTAGTATAGCTTTTAATAATTTTACCATATGGTTTAGTGGAACTATATAGTCTATATTGTTTTCTTTTATCGCTATTTTTGGCATTCCAAAAACCATAGAACTTTCTTTATCTTGTGCAATAGTTAGCCCGCCAGCTTTTTTTATATCGCCAATTTCTCTTGATCCGTCATTTCCCATTCCAGTCATTATTAAGGCAATTGCTTTTTCTTTTGCGATCTCTGCAATAGATTGAAATAATACCCCAATAGATGGTTTGTGGCCATTTATGTGTTTGCCATCGAAGGTTTGTATTTGATAATTTCCATCTATTTTTTTGATTTTCGTATGATATCCACCCGAGCTTATGTATGCATGCCCTTGTTTTAATATTTCTTTATTGGCGGTTTCTTTTACGCATATTTTGCAAAGATTATTAAGATTTTTTGCAAATTCTTCTGTAAATCCTTTAGGCATATGTTGAACAATTATTATTGGTGGAAAGCTTTCAGGTATTTCTGGCAATATTGATTTCAAGGCCACAGGCCCCCCTGCTGATACTCCAATTGCTATTATGTCAAATCTTCTCAGTTTAAGTTTTTTTATTTCTTTTTCATTTAATATTTTTTCTTTTGTATATTCTTCGACTTGAGTTAATGAGAAAATGTCATTTTTGTGATTTAAAAAAAAGTTAGCTCTTTCATAGTTACTTGTTTTCATATCCTTATTGCAGATAATTTTGTTTTTTATAGATATTGATCCATAGGTTAAAAGAGAATTAATAATTTGTTCTTTTTTATTTTCATGTGATTTTTTATTTTTAGATACTAGTATAAGATCATCAGCGCCCTTTAAAGCTGCAATATTTATTAGGTTTTGATTTGAAGATGTGACGACAATTGGTATTGTTTTGTTTATATTGTTTTTTTTCTCCAAAAAGAGAATATCTTTAATATTGTTTTCTTCTAAATTCATTAATATTACTTCAGGGTTATGTTTTTTAAGTTTATTTGTTGCGAATTTACCATTAGAAGCAGTTGCAATGACTTGAAGTTTAGGAGACGAATTAATAAGGTCTGATATAAGCTTTCTCTTTACAGCAAAGTATTCTATGATGAGTACAGAAATTTTTGTTTCCACTGTTACTTTTTTCCTATTTAACTCTTGTTAAATTATAACTTATATTTATTTTGTAATTTAAATTTTTCTTTTTGGCAGCTAGTATCTTTTTTTTCATATATTATTGCCCATGGTGTTTTTAAAAATTTAAAAGGAAGGTTAAGTCCAAAAAGTGATTCTGAATGTCCTATAAACAAATAACCGTTTTTAGACATGTTATTGTAAAATTTTTTAAGTACTTTAATTTTTGATTTTTCATCAAAGTATATTAATACATTTCTACAAAAAATGACATCAATTTGTGAAAAATTACTTTCAAAGTTTAGGTTATGATAATCAAATCTTATGTGATTTTTAATTTCATTTTTAATTTTATATCCGTTTGAGTAAGAATATATATAGTGTCGGTATTCTTTAGGAATATTTTCACATTTATTTGATGAGTAATATCCTTCTTTTGCTATCATTAAAGACTTTAAACTTAAATCAGAAGCAATAATGACAAAATCTATTTCTTTTGGAAGTTTTGATTTGAGTACAAATGCTAATGAATAAGGCTCTTCTCCTGTTGAGCATCCTGCAGACCAGACAACGATTCTATTTTTTTCTTCTATGGTTTTAATATTAATTAAATTAGGAATTACAAATTTTTCAAAAGTTTGAAAATGGAGTGAATTTCTAAAAAATCTTGTTAAATTAGTTGTTACTAAATCTAAAAAATATTCTTTTTTAAATTTTTCACTAATTATTAAATCGTAAAGTTGTGATGGACTTTCAAGAGCAAGTTCTCGTACTGCGTCATTAATTCTGCTTTGAAGAACAAATTTATTTTTTTCGTCAAAACGCATTCCGCTGTTGTTGTATATAAAGTTACAAAATTTTAAAAATAGTTTATTTTCAATTTCCAGCATTCTTGGGAACCTGCTTAATTATTCTCTTTATAATAAGTATTGCCTATTTATAATAAATCTCTAGGTAAGAATATTTTTTTTTAAAAAAAAATTGTAAAATTAATATAAATAATTTTATTATAAGACTTAGATTTATAAAAAGGTTTTTGTGTATTTTAATTTATTTTCACTAGTAAATAAGAAATTGATAGGTGCTAGAAAAAATTTACAAATGCCAATTAATATAAAGATTGAATGATGTTTAATGGGCTTAAAAGAACAATCTTTAGAGAAGATGTTAAGTATGAAATTTTTAGAAAATTTTTTCATATTTTCAGTTTAATATTTTTATTTTTTTATGGAATAAATTTTTGGACAGGATTTGTTTTAAATATATTATTGATGATTTTATATTTAACTTCTGAAGTTTTTAGAATTACTAAAAAAAAACTATTTTTCTTTAAAAATATTTCAGACATAATATTAAAATCAAGAAAAATATTGCCCAATAAAATATCTTTTTCTCCTGTTTTTTTGTTTTTAAGTATATTGATATCATATTGTTTTATTATGGAGCCCTTTAATTATATTGGAATATTCTCAGTATGTCTTGGCGATGGATTTGCAAGTCTTGCTGGAAAGTTAATTCCTTCTTTTAGGCTTGTAAACGATAAAACGATTTCTGGCAGCCTTGTAGTATTTTGTGCTACTTTTTTTTCATATTATTATTTTTTTCCTTATTTAACAACAGCTTTAATTCTTGGAATTTTAGCAGTATTTGTAGAACTTTTTGATGCCGCTAATTATGATAATTTATTTTTACCACTTGCTGTTTCAACTTCTTCTTATTTTTTGACTTTCTTTTTTTTATAGCCAGTAAAAGAAAATTTTTCCTGATTTTTTTAAGTAGATTGGTATCCCAATTGAAATTGGGATAAAAGCATAAGGTATTTTTAGCAAATTCAAGTAAATTCCACTTAATATTAAAAGCATTGAAACAAAAAGTAAAAAATAGTCAAAGTTTTTTTTTCTTAAAAAGGCTACCATGAAGTTTATTAAAATAAGCAACAAAAATGCATCTATGTAAAATTTTATACTTTCGATTTTAAAAATGCCGTAGTTTTGACTATTTTCGTACGAATTAATAGGCATTGTGTAGCTATATATGCATGCAAAGGTCAAAATAATATAAATTGTATAATGTATTGATTTTATTTTGAAATCGCATATATATAGACTTAGAAAAAATAAATTTAATAATGAAAAAGTATTTACAAAAAGGATAAATTTTGTAAATAAGTAATAACTTGAATTTAAGTTATTACTTAAAAAAAAATCTTCAGAGATCAAAATAGGCTCTAATGTATATGAACTAATAAAACAATAGAAAAGTATAAATTGTATATTATTAGTTCTTTTGTAGTTAATATATGACCATAGTGAGCCTATTATTCCAGCAATAAAGATGGCGAATTTATTAATCAATATTATAAAATTATTATTGTAAATTTCTAGAAAATAATTTTGATAATTTTCATTATATTTTATTTTATAATAGAAAATCAGGATAACTAGTGTTGCTAAAAGAAAAATTATAAAGAGAAAAAGATTAATAGAAGCGTTTAATTTTGTAAATATTTTTTTCATTTAAACCCCCAAGAATGCGTATTTTGTATTTTTTTGATCTTTTTTTTAATTTTTGAATCAAGTTTTTCAAAAAAATCTATTTTTGTTTTTTTCTCAATTGAATCTACGCTAACAACGTAATTTTTCAAATTTAAGTCTTTTGCTTTTTCATTTGGGATAATAAAAGAGATTATGTCATAAAAATTGTTATTATTAATTGCTAATACTATTTTATAAAAATTTTTAGGTATCAAAATTTTGTTTTTACCGATAAATCCTTTATTTTCCGTTAAAATTCCGGCACTAATGATATATATATATCCTTTTGAGATTGCCCATTCTCTTACTAGTTTTTCAAGTTTTAGCCAAATTCCAGAATTAAATTCGCTTTTTTGAGGTGATATATTTGATAAAAAATATGTATCTTTCATTGCATTTTCAGAAAAAGACATGTCCGCAGAACTTACTATATGCCCTCTGTCATAACCGCTTTTAAAGTAATCTTCAAGTTTTGGAAAGGTACCTTTAATGTTGGTGTCTTCAAAGAATTTAAGACTTCTTTTTATTTTTTTTGATTTTAACAAAGTCAATGCTAGCTCTACCATTTCTCTTTTAAGCGGATAAGCAGCCCATTCGGATTGTCTTGCGCTTTCAGCATATCCCAAGGTATAGTGTTTTTTGTTTATTATTTGGGTAGTAAGATATCCTTTTGGAATTAATTGGGATTCTTTTATTGGAATAACTTTTGTAATGTTAATATATTTATTTTCTATTATCTCTAAATAGTCATAAATTTTGTGTTTGATTTGTTTTAGGAGTTTTGGATTTAAGGAAAAAAATAAAAATCCTGTTAGACATAAAATATAACAGTATAGAAAAAATTTTGATCTTTTTTTCATGTTTTTATCTCTTTTTCGTCCTTAAAATTATATCTAATGGTGAAATTAAAAGAAATGTTAAATGTATCTAAAAATAAAAAATCAATTTTAAAGTCTAATCCCATTAAAGGTATTGCATTTTTTGTAGAAATTTCAATAAACATATAAGGCTCTATTACATAAGGCAATTTTTCATAAAATTGGATGTCTCCTATAAAGTTTGTAGACAAGTAAAAACGACTGCCTATGCCAATAGTAGAAGAAAAATATTTTGTTTTTTTAATTAAGTTTGCAATGTGCCAGTTTATTCCTCCCCCAATATAAGATTTAAAGTATTGCATTTTTTGAAGAATATTAAGATTTTCTTTTGTTAATATCATAGCAATTATTAAAAAATCAAAAGTATTATTAGAGAATATGTAGTAAGGTCTAAAAATAAGATGTTTAATATTTGAGTTTAGGAAAAATCCAATTCCAATTCCAATCCCTGTTGAATATGTAAACCCTCTTTCTGGGCTAAAAAAATTAGAGCTTTGTTCGGATTTGTTATTTTTTTCATTAGTATTACTTTCTTCATTGGCTATCACATTTAAAGTGGAAATGATGAGTAGTGTTAAGGAAATATAGATGTTTGGATTTTTTTTCATAAACAGATTATTTTAAATGATATAAAAATTGCGCTGTCTTTTCAATATTACAATATGTATGTGGTGGAAATTTTACTGTTTGGTGTAAAAAAATTTTTATATTAGGTGGCTGTAATATGCTATTTTATTGTATATTATACAATATGTTTAATTGCTAGGAGACGACATTTATGTTTTTTAATTTTTTAAAAAAAGATCTTGTATTTATTTTGCCAGAAATAAATACAAAAGAAGATGTAATTGATTTTTTAGTTGAAAAAATCAATGATAAAGGATATGTAGATAGTAAAAAAGAGTTTCTTAAAGGAATTCTTGATAGAGAGAAAATAGGCGATACTTCTTGGGAAAATGGGGTTGCAATTCCTCATTTTATAGGAGATGTTGTTAAGACCAGTTTTATTTCATTGCTTTACATTAAAGGTCCTGGAGTTAAGTGGTCTGAAGATAACCCCCCTGTTAATTTGATATTTTTGATTTGTATGTCAAAAAAACAACAAGGTGATGAACATCTTAAGGCGATTGCGTTTATAGCTAAACTTTTTGAAGATAATGCTTTTCAAAAGGCTTTAAGTGGGATCGTTACTGCTGATGACATTTATTATTATATGGAGAATATTCAGAGAAAAGCCAAAGAAGAGGTTTTTGGAGCTACAAAAACAGAGAAGATAGTGGCTGTAACTGCTTGTCCTGTTGGAGTTGCTCATACATATATTGCAGCAAAGAAAATTGAAAATGAAGCTAAAAAGCAGGGTTACAACATTAAAGTTGAAACCCAAGGATCTATTGGTATTGAAAATGCCTTAACAGAAGAAGAAATTAGGAATGCAGCTGTTGTAATACTTGCTGTTGATAAGGATGTTGATGAAAAGAGATTTGAAGGCAAGAGAGTTTATAAAGTTTCAACTGTAAAAGCGATAAACAATACGGAGAATATTATTAAGGAAGCGTTTAATGCTCCGGTATTTTTTTGTAAAGACTCTAGTGTTAATAGCAGTTCTAAAGGCCCGATTGCAACAGGCAAAGGTAGTTTTTATAAATATTTAATGAGTGGAGTATCTCCAATGATTCCTGTTGTTGCGACAGGGGGGATTTTAATTGCCCTTAGTATTGCTTTTGTTGGGATTGGACCCGATGGGCCAAATTTTTCTGAGCATCCATTTTATAAGCAAATCTCAGATATTGGTTCTGTGGCTTTTGGAATGATGTTGCCCGTGCTTGCTGGTTTTATTTCAATGGCAATTGCCGATAAGCCTGGTCTTGCGCCTGGTCTTGTTGGTGGAGTAATGTCTGGAAATGTAAAAGCAGGTTTCTTAGGTGCAATATTTGCAGGATTTCTTGCAGGCTATATTGCAAGGTTTTTGGCAAAAAGGTCTGTTCCTGAGTGGTTGAGGCCTGTTATGCCTATATTTGTGATTCCATTAATAAGCACTATTGTTGTTGGCTTTTTTATGTTGTATGTCGGTGTTTATATCGGAGAATTTATGGGGGTGCTTGAGGGTGGGCTTAAATCTTTGCAGAATAATTCAGAAACGTTTGGTGTGTTGGGTAAAATTTTTTTGGGTTTAGTATTAGGTTCAATGATTACTGTTGATATGGGTGGGCCTTTTAATAAGGTGGCATTTCTTTTTGGTGTAGGTCTAATCCCTCAGGTGCCAGAAATAATGGGGATGGTAGCAGTAGCAATTCCTGTCCCCCCTATGGCCATGGGGCTTGCAACTTTTTTAGCGCCTAAATTATTTGAAAATGAAGAGAAAGAATCTGGCAAAATAGCCTTTTTAATTTCATTTATTGGTATTAGCGAAGGTGCTATCCCTTTTGCTGCTAGTGATCCTGGAAGGGTAATTCCTTCGATAGTAGCAGGAGGAGCCGTGGCAAGCATTATTGCTGCTTTTTTAGGTGTTGCTAATCATGCTCCACACGGAGGGCCAATAGTGCTTCCTGTTGTTGATAATAAATTTGAGTTTATTATTGCAATTGCTGTTGGAGTTGCAGTTGCAACAGCTTTGGTAATTTTTTTGAAATCTTTAAAATCAAAGGAATCTGAATGAATGAATGAAGATAATATTTATTTAATGCAAAATAATATTAAAGAATATGATTGGGGAGGGATTAGTTTTATTCCCAATCTTTTGGGCAATAAGATTGATGGAAGGCCTAAGGCTGAAATGTGGCTTGGAGCACACAAGACATTTTCTAGTAAGATTTTACATAATAATGAATATGTGTTTTTAAGCGATTTTTTAGAAGAGCATAAAGAGCTTTTGGGCTGTAGTGACGAATTTCCTTTTTTATTTAAAGTATTATCTGCAAATAAGCCTTTATCTATTCAAATTCATCCTTCTAAAGATATTGCCTTAAAAGGATATGAATTAGAGAATAATAAAGGAATAGATATTGATGATCCTAAAAGAATATATAAAGACAAAAATCCCAAAATTGAACTTATTTATGCTTTAAGCGATTTTTATGCACTTAAAGGCTTTTTGCCTTTGAGTGAGATTAAAAAAATTTGTGAAATTCTGAAATTAAATTTCGACTTTCAATCGCATAAAGACTTTGTAAAGACTATTTTTGATTTGCAAACCCATGAACTTGAGAGGAGTATTGAAAAAATTTTAAAAAATTTGAATCTTATTGATAGTTTTAGAGGTTATTGGTTTAATGAAATTTACAATATTTATGGTGTGGATGTGGGTCTTTTGGTATTTTTGGGCATGAATATTTTAAAACTAAGACCAGGAGAAGTTGTTTATACTAATAGCCAAGAGGTGCATGCATATCTTAAGGGAGACTGTATTGAGCTTATGACCAATTCAGATAATGTTATTAGAGCTGGACTTACTAGTAAGTATATTGATAAAGAAGAGATGTTAAGAGTTGGTCAATTCGAGGAAGGAAAGGTGTCATTTTTAAATCCAGATGTTCAAAATGTTTTTACTGTATTTAGACTTCCAAATACTAATTTGAAACTAATTCAAAAAAAAATAAATGAGAGCATTTGTATAAATAGAAATAGTGCAATGGTCTTGCTAGTTTTAGATGGGCGCGTGAGCATAAATAAATCTTTAGATCTTAACAAGGGTGAGAGCATTTTTATAGGCAGAAAATCTGGAAACTTATTTATTAATGGGAATGGTCAAGCTTTTATTGTTGGTTTTGATTAAAATTAAGCTTACTTATGTGAGCTTAATTTTATTACCGATTTGATTATTTGGTTAATTAAATGCAAATTTTATGAATCCAAATCCAAAAAAATTGAATTTAATTCCTTCAAATAAAATTTTTGGCTTTGTTAGTAATATTGTTGGTCCTAGTGCGGGGTAAATTTTGAATCCTATGTATAAATTTTTTGCAAAGTTATACTCCATTACAAAAGGAATTCTTATAACAGTGCCTATTCTCTCATAATCAGTTTCTTTTTCTTCATTGGGAGGTATAAGAGATGTTTTTGACCAATCAGCACCTATTCCAATGCCGCCTCCGATTCTCATATATTGTCCAATTTGTTTTTTAAAAACAATATCTATTGCTCCATTTAGATAATTTTCAAAATTGTTTGATTTAAGGCCAATAAAACCTCCATATCCAAAATCAATGTTTACATAAGGAATTGTGACTATAATGTTTGCAATAGGATTACCTATTCCAATGCCCATTGAGAATAGATCGTAACTTTTTTTTTCTTTTACGCCTTTAAGCTTTGCAATACAGGTGGTTGAATCTTCTTCTTTGCTGCATCTGACCATATAATTGTCAGATGCAAAAGAAAGTTGTAATACACCTAATGCTAATGTTAAGATATGTATTTTTTTAAAATTTTTTATCATTTATTCTCCATTATATATATATTTTTATAAAGCCCGTGCCTAGGAAATTGAATCTAGCTCCTTCAAATGACAGTGGGTTGCCAAATAGCATAGTTGTTCCAATAGTAGCAACAGCTTTAAATCCAATCACAATATTTTTAAGAAAACTGTATTCTATTACCAAGGGTAGTCTTATTACAACTCCTATTCTATTTTGAAGAGAAGCTGCTTGTTGAGTTTCATTTTCTTCTTCTTCTTCAATATTTGATTTCTCAGGACTTCCTTTTGACCAATCTGCGCCTATTCCAATACCTCCGGAAATCATAGTGTTTTTATGTATTTCATCTTTAAATAAAAGATCTATTCCCACTACAACATAGGGCATGAAATTATTGGGGTTAAGCCCTATAAATCCTCCGTAGCCAAGGTCTATGTCTACATATGGAACAGATATTGTAATGTTTGTAAGCGGATGTCCAACCCCAAAGCCTATGCCAAATAAATGACGCACAGACTCTTCTTTTGTAAGAAGTTTCTCAAAATCAAAGTCATCTTCGATCATAGACTTGCTTTTTGATTGAGCAGGTAATAAACCCGTTGTTAATATAAATATTATTATTGCTAATAGCATTCTCATTGAAATTCTCCTTTTTTATATCCAATAATTTTAGATATTATCTTTACAATATTTTTAATAAAGCATAAAAAATTAAAAATATTAATATTTATTTGTTTATTTTGATAGCAAAACTTTATTGTTAAACTTTTTATTGTTTTGTTTGTCAAAGTTTTGCTTATCAAAAAATTTTTAATCACAAATACAGGTATTATTATACTACTTGACTGTATGTTGATGTTAATCTTGTTTATTTGTATAAGGTTTTTGGAAATATATTTTTGTTTTAAGGTTTTGGTCTTTAAAAAAAATATAAATTGATAAATTGGTAATAAATAGCTTTTATTGCAATGCTTTATTTTAAAACGCTTGCAATAAAACTTTATTTGCTTGAAAGTTTTTGAAGTTAATTTTAGGCCATCATTCTTTTTGTTCAAAAATTTATCCCAAAAATTTGAATATTAAGTTTTTAATCTATAAACAAATAATATATCAAAGTTTTGAATTTGAAATGCTGTTTGATATTATTTTAATTAAGACTAACTTAGTTATACTAAGTTTAGTATATGATTTGTTGTTATTAAACTTATATAAAGCTTATGATTAAACTGTATATCGTTTTTTTTTATTTTTTTTCTTTTTTATTGGGATTTTCAGAAAATATTTTTTTTAAAAATTTAGGATTCTCTAATAATGATCAGTATTTTATGTTTGGCGAATACGGATTTGAAAATGGATATTATTATTCTGCTGTGTACTTTGTTGATGTTGTTAAAAATAATTTTGCAAATTCCGGAGCGCATTCTAGGATTTTCAAGGAGCATATTGAGTATTCAGACAGCTATGATAAAAGTCTTTATGAACTTTTAAAGATGATTAATTTTAAAGTTAAAGAATTTAAAATTAATCATTTAAGAAGAGGACGAGAAATTTATTTTTATATTAAAAGTGAAATTCCAGAAACAGATTTTTTAAATTTTGTTGATTTTAAAACAGGAAACGAATATCAAGTTTTTGTAAATAAGGATATTAATTCTCAAGAACTTTCTTCTTCTTTTAATATTTTTTTATCTATTAGATATTGTAATTCAACTCTAGAAAAACATTTAACTGTTGGAAGAGGGAATTTCTATAGAAAGAATGTTATTGATTATAAAATAAGGGAGATTTTTTTATTTCCAGATGAAGATGGAATTGTTTTTGTTTTAGAAAAAATCATGTTAAATTCTTATGGGAATAAGTATAAACGGTTTATGGTTGAAGTTAAAAAATATTGAATATAATTATTTATTTTTTTAAAGAAGTGTAATGCTTTAAAAAGGATAATGTATGAATGATTTTATAGCATCAAAAGAAGATGATTATTCTAAGTGGTATTTAGATATAGTTCAAAAAGCAAAACTTGCTGATTACAGTCCTGTAAAAGGGTGTATGGTTATTATGCCTTATGGATATTCTATTTGGAGCAAAATTCAGAGTATACTTGATGAAAAATTTAAAGAGACAGGGCATGAGAATGCCTATTTTCCAATGCTTATTCCTTATGGTTTTTTAGAAAAAGAAAAGGATCATATTGATGGATTTTCGCCTGAGTTTGCTATTATTAAGGATGCTGGCGGAGAGAGCTTGGCGGAGCCTTTGGTTTTAAGGCCCACTTCTGAAACAATTATTTGGAATATGTATAGTAAGTGGATTAAGTCTTACAGAGATCTTCCTCTTAAAATTAATCAATGGGCAAATGTTATTCGCTGGGAAAAGAGAACAAGGCCTTTTTTGCGCACTACTGAATTTCTATGGCAAGAAGGACATACCGCGCATGCTACTGAAGAGGAGGCAATCGAAGAAACTTTGCTTATTTTAAATTTATATAAAAGATTTATGGAAGATTATTTAGCCATTCCAGTTTTTTGTGGTAAAAAATCTGAAAAGGAAAAATTTGCAGGGGCTGTTTCTACTTATTCTATTGAGGCATTAATGCAAGATAAAAAAGCGCTTCAAGCCGCCACATCCCATTATTTAGGTTTAAATTTTGCAAAAGCATTTGATGTAAAATTTCAAGACAAAGATGGCAAGATGAGATATGTATTTGCTAGTAGTTGGGGAGTTTCTACTAGATTGATTGGTGCTTTAATTATGGTTCATTCTGATGAGAAAGGCTTGATTTTGCCGCCTCGCATTGCTCCTATAGAAATCATTGTTATTCCTATTTTTAAAAAAGAAGATGAGATTAATAAAAAAATTTTGGATTATTCTGATTGCGTTGTGTGTACTTTAAAAAAAGCAGAATTTAGAGTTGAAATTGATAAGGATATTAAAAGTTCTCCAGGATTTAGATTTTCTGCTGCTGAGTTTAAAGGTATTCCAATACGTCTTGAAGTAGGAATAAATGATATCCTTTTAAATTCTGTTACTATTGTAAGAAGAGATAAAGACAGAAAATTTAAGTATCAAATATCGCTTGATTCTCTTGTTAATAAGGTTAAGGTAGAGCTTGATTCTATGCAAAATGATTTATTTAAAAAAGCATTGAATTTTAGGAATCTAAACACTAAAGAGATTTTTAGAAATGGAAAGGACAGTTATAAGTTATTCAAAGCTTATCTAAATGATGATTCTGGATTTGTGCTTTCTTGTTGGTGTGGTTGTTTGAATTGTGAAAATATTATTAAAAATGAAACTAAAGCTACAATAAGATGCATTCCTGATGATTTTAGGGCTAAAGATTTAACAGGCATGACTTGTATTTATTGTTCTTCTAAGGCTAAATACTTTGTTTTATTTGCCAAATCTTATTAATTTGTTTGATTTTAATTGATTTTTTATTAATCTTTTAATTCTTTAAAGTTTATTATGTGAATGATTGCAATGTTAAAGGCAAAGTCGATTAGTAAGGCTAAAGAGATTAATATTGGAAGCATTGGTGTTATGTTAGAAACATTTAGCTCTATTCCTTTTGTATAAGTAGAGCAAAGCATTGTAATTATATAAATTAAGCTGTTTGGTATATGAGGAAATGCAAGGACAAAAAAAAATGATAAAGTGCTCATGTAGCTTATTTCATAGATAGAAATAGGTAGGCTAGAATATGATTTTAAAATTATAAAAAATGATATTACTGAAACAAAAATAGTCCCAAATTTAGAAACAAAATTTATTAGGGGTATGTTTATAATTATAGATTTTTTTATATTTATTCTTTCATTTTTAATATCTTCTATTAATATCACATAAGGAGAGTAAGAATCTTTTGATAGTCCTGAAAATATTATGTTTTGAAATGATACAAAGATTCCTTTATATATCATTTTAAAATTTTTTGTTAATCTATAACTAATTGTTGGCAATATTACGAATAAAATGATAATCGTCCATGTCAAAAAGAATGTTATACTATTTATATAATTTTGGTAGTCTTTAAAGCTTTTCAAGCTTGTAATATAATCTGCTGCTATAAAAATGACGCCTATATTTAATATATTCGCAATAAATCCATTGGCATGGTAAAAAAGATTGGATGCGCTTAGCATAAGTTCTCTAGCTATTCTACCTTTTTGTTTTGCATAATAAAAACTGGTGCCTATTATTATTGAAATCATATAGATGCTCAGCAGATTTGGATTGCTAGATGTAAATATTTTGAAAATATTTTTTGGGAAAAATGTTTCTAATAAAGCTTCTTTTTCAAAAAAATGTGCATTTTGTATTGTTTTTTCTAGTATTGGAATTCTTTGTGGAAGATATATTATTGCAGCTATTATTGATATAGCAACTCCAGATAGGTTGGTTAAAATTCCATAATAAATTGTTTTACTAAATAGTTTTTTAAAGTTTTTATTTTCAATAATATTTTCAATTCCTAATGGGATTGAAAATATTAAAAAAGGAATAAGAGATAAGTATGATAATCTTATAAAAGCATGAGATAAAGAGCTGTAAATCCCAAGGGGGAAAAATAATCCCAAAAAGATTCCAATAGATAGCGTGAAAAAAAAATTGATTTTTATATTCATACGACTTTTCCTTTCAGAGATTTAAGGTACATTGTGTATAATAAATAGTACTAAATTTTTTTGTAAATATAAACTTTAGAGTTACAATTGTACTTGTGTTGCTTGTGGGTGTTTTGGGGGTTTTTTGTATAAATATCCTGATTCTGTAGATACAGATTTAGATTCAAGATTGCCAAATATTTTAACTTTAGAAGAGCATGATAAGCAATTTTTTACTAAAGATTTTTATAAGAATCTTATTTCAAGTAGTAAAGAGATTGGCCTTAAGCTTCATAAAGTTTTAGTAGATTATCTAAATCCGAAGTCAGAAGAGGTTGATAGAGTTTTAAAATATAATCAAGTGATTAACATGTATTGGTCTTTTCTCAGATCAATTGCAAAAAATATTTCAAAATTGACCATGGAGCAGAAAATCTTATTTAGATTTGCTGCTCTTATTCCAAATGCACTTGGATCTGAAATTCAGTTATTAATTTCAAAAACTATTTGGGACAATCGCTATAATGAGTCTTTTATTTATTTTGATGAATGGCTTTATGGGGTTAATAGTTTTAAGCTTAGTAGATTAGCTACTGATTTGCCGATGGATAATTTTAAAGAAGAAGATATGGAAAAAATTTTACTTAACAAAAAAGAAAAGCTTTTGGCAAATATTGATTTTGCAAAGAGTAGTCTTAAGAGAGCTGATAAGATCAGAGAAGAAGCTCTTTGTAAGTTAAAAAGTATGTTTGAATTTTTATTTTCAAATAATAGTCAAAACGATTTAACTTATATGTCTGAATACGGAGTACGAAATCCTTATGCTAATTCGATTTTAAAGCCTTTAAATTTTGCTGGTGATTATGTTGATGATCTTATTAAATCAAATCGAGATATCAATGTTTTTATCAATAAAATTGAAGATGCTAACAGGGAGCTTTTTGAAATTCAAAATAAAATGAATAATATTGGAATGTCTGATGAATCAACTATTGCGTATGATGAAGTTGAAGTTATAAGAAGTGCTAATAAGCTTGCAATAGGGCCAAGGGGTAATCATTTCCCCATTCTTTTGAAAAATAATGTAGTTCCTAATCCTCAATTTTTCGGCAGCAGAGAAAGAATTATGCAGCTTGTTTGGGAAATTGAAGATATTCAGCCCAGGCTTTTTCAAAAAGCGTATAGAGGAGATTTGCTCAGAGTAGTTCCTTATTTTATATTAATACCTTCTTATGGTGATAAAGGAATTTGTTGGGAATCAATTGATGTTAAAAATAGAGCAAATGGAAGGGGTAAAATATTAATCCCCATGTATGCTAAAAACTTAAAAAAAGCGGTTATTTTAGGTATTGGTGATTTTGTTTGGGAACTTGCAAAAGAACAAGCTTCTTATAGATGGATGGAAACAGGAATTACAGGTCAATATTATGATTATTATGTTAAATTTATTAAAAAAGGAAATATTAAAAATTTTTTTCTAGAAGATTATTTTATTTGGATAGAAAAGGAAAGTAAAGGAATTCAAAAACTTGAGAAATTGGTGCGCGGCATAATGTGGAGAAATTTGCCCTTTTCTAAAAATTTAAAAGAGTCACTTGCTAAAAAATCTTTTATATATAAAGATCTTATTGATAAAGATAAAAATATTCAAGTATCTGATGGGTATTAAATTTATTTTCTATTTTACCAGAATTCTAATTATTTCTTTGTTTTTCAGCAATTTAATTTCTTTTTTGTAATTATCGTCAATGTAAATTTTTTTCTTTTCTAGAGATTTAATTAATTTAATATTTTCTGTTTCTATTGCGGCTTGCATCGGTGTTTTTCTATTTTTAAGTGTAGAGCTTAAATCAGCTCCGCTTTCTTTTAAAAATTCAAATGCTTTTTCGTTATTAGTATATATTGCCCAAAATATTGGGGAATGACCGGTATTATCGATTTGATTAAGGCTTATCCCATAATCCACCAATATTTTTATAATTTCAAATTCATTATTTATTATTGAAATTGAAATTGGAGATATTTTATGTTTAAGGTTTATTTCTGCCCCAAGGTTTAGTGCGATTAAAACCCCCTTTTTATTGCTGAAAAAAACAGATATTATAAAAAGATCATTTTTGATTTTTCCTAGATTTTGTAAGGTTTTTTTGTCGTTTATATTTATTGAATTTACAAATTTATTTAAAGCGTCTTTATTTTTTTGATATTCTTTGCTATTGAAAATATACAAATTTTTTTGCAATTCTTTTATTATTGAAATATTTGTATTGGCAGTTGCTAAATTTAAATTCATTATTATTTGGAATAGCAGTAAAGGTATAATGAATTCTTTTTTCATGTTTTGTAAGTTTTGCATTCCTTTAATAAAGTATTTAATTTTAGATGATTGCTTTTTTAATAAAAGTATTAGATTAATATTTATTATAGGTTATTATAAGATTGTTTTTCAATGTTTTTTATATTAGTTGGTATTAATAAAAATGTGGGTATATTAAGTTAATATTTATAAAAATTTTGACAATTTTAAAATTGAGTTGGCATTTTATTATGTGTAGTTTATATTGTAAAATACTCTTATGAGCCTATTTATTGAAATTGCTAAATTCATTTTGATTTTATTTTTATTTGCTTCTTGCAAACAAAAACAAAGTGAAATTCAAAATCTTACCTATCTTTTAAAATCTTCTAATAAGAATAGATTAGATAAATTTCTTATTGTTGATAGGGTTGTTAATATATATATTGCAAATAAAAATTATGAAAATGCTTTAGAAATTGTAAATAGTGGAATTATTGATGATGAATCTAGAGAATATTATCCTTTGTATCTTTATTTAATGGGCAATATTTATAATTCTATGGGAGAAGATTTTGTAGCTTTTAGCATTTACAAGCACATTGTTGACAATTTTGATGATTATATTTATGAAAACTGTTCAGTAAAAACAAGAGTAGCTAAAAAGATTGTTAATTTAAATATTGATTCAATCGATAAGATCAATTATTACAAATTTATATTAAATACAGGGATTGATAATTTAAATAATGCGGAAAAGGGTAATTATTTTTATAATCTTGCATTAAGTTTGGAAGATGTTCAAGATTATGATGAATCTTATTTTTACTATAAAAAATTTCTTTCAATTCCAAGGTCAAATTTAAAAATAGATTCTAGAGACTATTTTAATGTTGTTACAAAAATTAATTATTTCAATAATCCAGAGTTTGTTGTTTATAGAAATTTAGGAGATTTAATCCAGGATGTTAAAAATTTTGTTCTCTCTGGAGAAACTTCTAAATTGCTTAATATAAGAGATAAAAATAATTTTTTTATTCAAAGTTGGGATCAAAAGGGCGGAAAAAGTAATTCTATTAATACTAACAGCTTTTTAACCACGATGATTAGGCTTGGAGGGAGAAGAAAAAACGGAATACAATTTGCAAAGCAGCTTGAAGCGGATTCTAGCGATGATATATCTTACCTTGAATCAAGCGGATGGGATCATATTAGGGAATGGTATTTTGTTTTTAAAAGAATTGTTTATCCTAAAGATCCAGAAATTAATAATGGTTGGACTTGGATAGGTGTTTATTTAGGCAAAAAATAATAGGAAGGAGATAATGCATTTTTTTAAGTTTCTTTTTAGTTATTTATTTCTACTTTATTCGAATGTTTCTATAATAAAGAATGAGGTTACCGAGACAAGTGTGTATAGAATAATTGATTGGGATAAGAAGGTTATTTGTTTTGACATCGTTAAGGAAATTAATGAAAATGAATTTAGACCAGTAGGTTTAAATACGGCTTCTAAATTAATAGCAACTATTAATGACTTTAAAGATACTTTAATAAGAGAGTCTCTTTTTAAGATAATTATGGATTCTGAAAATACTTTTAAAAATTATTTTGATCTGAATCCGAGCTTAATACTTAATTTTTCAGGTCCCAATAGTATTTTGAAAAGATCTTATATAAAATATTCAGAAGATTTAAGAAGCTTAACTGTTAGGTATGAGCTTAGTCTTTTTCCCGATTTTATAAATTTATTTTTTTCGCATGAAAAGCCTTATAAAGCTTTTTATCCATTGATAAGTGCTGATATTGATAAGACCGATTATACAGGAATTGTGATTTATGTAGGTGAAGTCTACAATAATACTTTTGGTTCTAAAAAATTGGAAGACTCTTTTTTTATCAAAATTTATGATGAAAACATTAGGCCATATTTTGATAAGAGAATGGTTTCTTCGGAAGCTTTGAAAAAATGGGGGATGCTTGAGTATAGTAATGATGTTCTTTATAATAATAAAAATAGGGTTGGGCATCGTCCTTTAAAATTAGTTGCCAAAGGCATTTATGGTAAAAATAATACAGATATTATACTTGATGAGCATTCTATTAATAAATTGTTTTCAAATAGTAATAACATTAAACTTTTACAAGACGGAAAACTTGTTGTAATAAAGTAAGAAAATTAATATCTGTACTTGTTTTTTTTCAAACAATCAACTAAGATAATAAAGAGTTTTATAAGGAATTAATGCCCTTATAGCTCAGTTGGTAGAGCACCACCATGGTAAGGTGGGGGTCGTCGGTTCAAGTCCGATTGGGGGCTTTTATTGGTAGTTAGGAGTTTTGTTGTATGGGTAAAAAGAAGGGAAAAGGAGCTGTTGAGCTTATATCTTTGATTTGTGAAGAGACAGGGATTAGGAATTATACCACTACTAAGAATAGACGTAATAAGCAAGAGAAGTTAGAATTGATGAAATATTGTCCAAAATTACGCAAACATACTCTTCATAAGGAAGGAAAAATAAAATAATAAATAATAGGTCAGTAGTTCCAACGGTAGAACGACAGTCTCCAAAACTGTATGCTGGGGGTTCGAATCCCTCCTGACCTGTTGTTAGAATTAAAGTGAGGCTTTAATGTTTAGGTTTATCAAAGATAGTATTTTGGAGCTTAAGAAGGTAACGTGGCCTAAGTATAATGAAGTAGTTGAAAATGGAAAACAAGTTTTTTGGTTAGTATTATTTGTTTCAATTTTCTTGGGTATAGTCGATTATCTTATGTTTCTTGTTGTAACTTATGTATTTTAGTTTTATTGTAAGAAGGGTAAATTATGTCTAGAGCTTGGTATGTAGTTCAAACTTATTCTCAATATGAGAAAAAGATAGAGCAAGACATAAAACTTTTAATAGGTGAAGGTGTTTTTGGTAGTGTAGTATTAGATGTTAAGGCACCTATTGAAAAAGTAGAAGAGATAAGAAATGGCAAGAAAAGAATAAAAGAAAGAAAAATTTGGCCAGGTTATATTCTTATTGAGCTAGATCTTCCAGAAGTAGGCTGGAAAGATATTGTTGCTAATATTATTAAAGTTCAAGGTGTTATTAATTTTGTTGGTGTTAGTAAGGGTCAAAGGCCTATTCCTATTAATGATGAAGAAGTGAAAAGTGTTTTTATGCTTACTGGTGAAATTAAAGCAAATAAATCTATTTTTATGCTTTATGATTTTGAAGAAGGGGAAAGGGTTAGAATTAAAGGTGGACCTTTTGACTCTTTTGAAGGGCTTATTAGCTCTATTGATTACGAAAGAAAGAAATTAAAAGTTGCAGTTCAAATTTTTGGAAGGTCAACTCCCGTTGAAGTTGATTTCCAGCATATAGAAAAGATTTAAAATTTGATACTAATGGGAGCTTTGTAGGCGTTATTACCATAAGGAGATAATATGGCAAAAAAAAAAGCAATTTCTTGGATTAAATTACAGGTTCCAGCTGCTCAAGCAGCTCCAGGAGCCAAGATAGGGCAAGCGCTTGGACCTCATGGAGTTAGTGGCCCTCAGTTTGTAAAGGAATTTAATGAGAGAACCGCAAAAATGGATCCCGGCATTGTGGTTCCTGTCATCATCACTGTTTATAGCGACAAAAGTTTTTCTTTTATTGTAAAAACTCCCCCAGCTTCGATTTTAATTAAAAAGGCTATTGGGATAGAATCAGGATCTAAAAAATCCAATACAGACAAAGTTGGAACTATATCAAAAGAAAAGCTAATGGAGATAGTAAAAATTAAAATGCCTGATTTAAACGCAAAATCAGAATCAGCAGCGTTTAAAATTATTTCAGGGAGTGCTCGTTCAATGGGTGTTGAGGTGGAAAAATAATGTCAAAAAAGGGTAAAAAATATACCGCAGCTTTTTTAAAAGTAGATAAAAGTAAGCTTTATAGCATTGAAGATGCAATTTCACTGTTAAAAGAAATTAAATTTGTTAAATTTGATGAAACCATAGATATATCCATTAACCTTAATTTAAAAAAAAATCATACTGTTAGAGATACTATAGTTTTGCCAAATCAGTTTATGAAGCCAAAAAGAATACTTGTTTTTGCAAAAGGCGAACGAGCAGATGAAGCTAGAGCTTTTGGTGCAACTTATGTTGGAGACGATGATCTTATAAATAAGATTAAAAGTGGTTGGGATGAATTTGACGTTGTTGTTGCAACTCCTGATATGATGAAGGATGTTGGAAGACTTGGTCCTATTTTAGGGAAAAGGGGCTTAATGCCCAATCCAAAGACCCAAACGGTCACAAATAATCTTAAGGATGCAATCAATAGCCTTAAAAAGGGTCGAACAGAATTTAGAGCAAATAAAAATGGTGTAATAAGTTTTTCTTTTGGTAAATCCTCTATGGACAATGAAAAGATAAAAGAAAATTATGAGGAATTTATCAAGGAAGTTGTTAAAAAAAGACCTAGCGACTTAAAGGGAGCTTTTATAGATAGTATTTATATTTCATCTACTATGGGGCCTTCTATAAAAGTTAATTTTGTTTGGAGGTGACATTATGAGCGTAAAGATAAATTCTAAGAAGTTGGAAATGTTTGATTTATTGAAAAAATTTATAGATAACAAGCAAAATCTTTTTTTCTTAGATTATAGAGGTTTGAGCGTGTCTCAGTTAACAGATCTTCGCAATAAAATAGAAGGCGAACATGGAGCTTTAAAAGTTGTTAAAAATAATATAATGAAGATGGTTTTAAAAGAAAAGAATATTAATGTTGTTGATTCTTGTTTGGTTGGCCCTACGGTAGTTGTTGCTGCATTAGAAGAGGCTAATGTAGTAGCAAAAATTTTTTATGATTTTGTAAAAAGTAGTACTTTAAAAGTAAAGGGCGGTTTTGTTTTGGGAGAGTTTTATGATGAGGCTAAAGTTCAAGCTTATAGTAAGCTCCCTACCAAAAAAGAGTCTATTTCTTTATTTGCTAGCGTGTTAAAAGCACCAGTTTCTAAGCTTGCAAGAACATTGAAAGCTTTGGCTGATGTTAAAAATTAACATGGCAGTGTTAGTCTTAATTTTTGAGTGCATGCTATCACTGTAAAATGAAAATATATAAGGAGTTAATATGGCACTAAATAAAGAAGATATTTTGACCTGGCTTGAGGGTGCAAAAACTATGGAAGTTGTTGACCTTGTAACAGCCATTGAGGAAAAGTTTGGAGTAACTGCTGCTGTTGCCGTTGGTGGGGGAGGCGCTGTTTCAACAGGTGCAACTGATTCTGAAGAACAAACCGAATTTGATGTAATTCTTATGTCTTTTGGTGATAGCAAAATAAATGTTATAAAAGAGGTTAGAAGTATTACAGGGCTTGGTCTTGGAGAAGCTAAGGCCTTGGTTGAATCTGCTCCTAAAGCTATTAAAGAAGGTCTTTCTAAGTCAGATGCTGAGGAATTAAAAAAGAAACTTGAGGCAGTTGGCGCAAAAGTTGAAGTTAAATAAAAAATTAAAAATATATCAAAGTTGTTATTCCGCATGTCGTTATGATGTGCGGCTTGTTATGTCTTAAAAAAGGAGTCTTTTAATGATAAAAAGAGTTCATCTGGGACAAGGAAGAGCTGATGAAATTTTAGACTTACCTAACCTGATAGAAATACAATTAAATTCTTATGAAAAATTTTTACAACTTGATAAATTAAAAAATAAAGAACCTTTACTTAATGAGGGCCTTGAGTCTGTTTTTAGAAATGTATTTCCCATAAAAAGTGGAAATGGTGACGTTGCTCTTGAGTATGAAAGATACTATATAGAAAATGATTCTCTTAATTTTACAGAAAAAGAATGCAAAAGGAAGGGTCAAAGTTATGAAGCTGTTTTAAAGGTAAGGCTAAATTTGCAATTTTTGACTACTGGGGAAATAAGGCAAAAAGACGTATACATGGGAACTATTCCTTTAATGACAGAAAGGGGTACTTTTATTATTAATGGGGCCGAGAGGGTTGTTGTTTCTCAGATTCACAGATCCCCAGGGGTTGTTTTTTATAAAGAAAAAGATTTGTATTCTGCTAGAATAATTCCTTATCGTGGTTCTTGGTTAGAATTTGAGATTGATTCTAAAAAAGATTATCTTTATGTAAAGATAGATAGGAAAAAAAGAATACTCATAACTCTTTTTTTAAGAGCCTTAGGTTTTGATACAAGAGAAAAAATAATAGAAACTTTTTACAACATTAAAAGAATTAAAGTTGAAGACGGGACAAAAAGAGATCTTCCGGGTCAATATTTAGCCAAAAGTATTAACATAAGAGAGAATATGTATTATCGAGCAGGAGATAAGATTACCCTACAAGATGTTGAAGATTTTTTACAAAATGGAATAAATGAAATAGAGCTTGTTGATTTTGATGGTTATGATGATATTCCTGGAAAGCACTTTGTGAGCTCTAATGTTATTTTAAATTGTCTTGAAAAAGAAGATGCTTTTTTTGCTTTAAAGGATGGCTCTAAAGAGCTTCCAAAAGAATCAGTTATGCTTGCTGTTTATGGTTCTCTTTTTCCTGGTGAGCCAATATCGATTGATAATGCTGAAAATGATTTAAAAACTATATTCTTTTCTGAAAGAAGATATGATCTTGGACGTGTGGGGCGCTATAAACTTTCTAAAAAATTTGGATTTGATGATTTAAGTACATCGGTTTTAACTATGGATGATATTGTTAACACAATATCTCATCTTTTGAGAATATATGAAGGGCATGATATTCTTGATGATATTGACCATTTAGGAAATAGAAGAGTGCGTTCTGTTGGAGAGCTTCTTACTAATATATATAAAGGTGCGATGTCAAGAGTTGAAAAAATTGCGAAAGATAGAATGTCTAACAAAGAAGTTTTTAATCTAAAGCCTCAAGAATTAATAAGTGTTAAACCTATTGTATCTGCTGTTAAAGAATTTTTTGCAACTAGTCAGCTTTCGCAGTTCATGGATCAGGTTAATCCGTTAGCCGAACTTACTCACAAAAGACGTCTTAATGCTCTTGGGCCAGGGGGACTTTCAAGAGATAGAGCAGGATTTGAAGTAAGAGACGTACATTATACCCATTATGGCAGAATGTGCCCTATTGAAACTCCTGAAGGGCCAAATATTGGACTTATAGTTTCTTTGGCTACTTATTCTAGAGTTAATGATTATGGTTTTTTAGAAACTCCCTACAGGAAAGTTGTTAATGGAGAAGTGACTGATGAATTAGAATATTTGTCCGCTATTGATGAAGAGAAAAAGTGTATTGCGCAGGCTAATGCTGCTTTTAATTCTAGCGGAAAGTATCTTGAAGATTTAGTTTCTGTTAGAATCTCTGGTGATTATACCACAACAAGCCCTAAAAATATAGACTATATGGATGTTTCTCCTAGGCAGTTAATCTCAGTATCTTCAGCATTAATTCCTTTTCTTGAGCACAATGATGCAAATAGAGCTCTTATGGGTTCTAATATGCAAAGACAAGCAGTACCACTCCTTTTCCCTAAACCTCCGATTGTTGGTACGGGCATGGAAAGTGTTGTTGCAAAGGATTCAGGAGTAGTAGTTAAGGCTAAAAGAAGTGGAGAAGTTATTCTTGCAACAAGTAGTAAAATAGTTGTCAAACCTTTTGAATCAGAGAATGCTAAAGATTTAGACGAATATCATATTGTTAAATATGAAAGAACAAATCAAGATACTTGCTTTAATCAATCCGTTTTGGTTAAAGAGGGTCAAAAGGTTGAAAGGGGCGAGATAATAGCTGATGGCCCTGCTACTAGATATGGGGAGCTTGCTCTTGGCAATAATTTATTGCTAGGAGTTATTCCTTGGAATGGATTTAATTATGAAGATGCTATATTGATTTCTGATAGAATTGTAAAAGAAGATCTTTATACATCTATTCATATTAAAGAATTTAGTATAGAAGTAAGAGAAACTAAACTTGGTCCTGAGAAGGTTACGGGAGATATACCGAATGTTAGCGAAAAGATATTAAACAAATTGGATGAAAATGGGATTATACGTATAGGAACTTATGTAAAGCCTGGCGATATTCTTGTTGGTAAGGTTACTCCAAAGTCAGAAGGAGACATTACTCCTGAATTTAGACTTTTAACTTCCATTTTTGGAGAAAAAGCAAAAGATGTTAAAAATAATTCTTTAAAAGTTCCTCATGGTACTGAAGGCACTGTTATTGATGTTCAAAGAATTACTAAAGAAGATGTTGGCAATCTTTCTCCTGGGGTTGAGGAGATACTTAAGGTTTATGTTGCTAAAAAAAGGAAGCTTAAAGAGGGTGATAAAATGGCTGGACGACATGGTAATAAGGGTGTTGTTGCAAAAATTCTTCCTGTTGAAGATATGCCTTATCTTGCAGACGGAACCCCTCTTGACATATGTTTAAATCCTTTGGGAGTCCCATCTAGAATGAATATTGGGCAGTTAATGGAATCTCAATTGGGCCTTGCTGGCAAATATCTTGGTGAATCTTATAATGTTCCTGTTTTTGAATCTGCTACAAATGAACAAATTCAAGAAAAATTAAAAAAAGCCGGATTTAATCCAACTTCTAAAGAAATTTTATATGATGGTTATACAGGAGAGCCATTCGAAAATGAAGTAATGGTTGGGGTCATTTATATGCTTAAGCTGCACCACCTTGTTGATGATAAAATGCATGCAAGATCAACCGGTCCATATTCTCTTGTTTCTCAACAACCTCTTGGAGGAAAGGCCCAATTTGGTGGGCAAAGACTTGGAGAAATGGAGGTTTGGGCTCTTGAAGCTTATGGTGCGGCGCACACTCTTCAAGAACTTTTAACAGTTAAATCTGATGATATGTCGGGTAGAGTTAAGATATATGAAAATATAGTAAAAGGTATTCCTACTAATGTATCAGGTATTCCCGAGTCTTTTAATGTGTTAATGCAAGAGCTTAGAGGGCTTGGACTTGATTTATCAATTTACGATGATAATGGGAATCAGGTTCCCTTGACAGAAAAAGAAGAAGAATTGATTAATAAAAGTTAGGTTTTTGGAGTTTTTATGAAAGAGATAAAAGATTTTGAAAAAATAAAAATTAAAATAGCATCTCCTGACCAAATTAGAAATTGGTCTTATGGAGAGGTTAAAAAGTCTGAGACTATTAATTATAGAACTTTGAGACCCGAGAAGGATGGGCTTTTTTGTGAAAGAATTTTTGGCACTACAAAGGAATGGGAATGCTATTGCGGTAAATTCAAGTCAGTTAGATATAAGGGCATTATTTGTGATCGTTGTAATGTAGAGGTTACTCATTTTAAGGTGAGGCGTGAAAGAATGGGGCATATTGAGCTAGCAGCTCCAGTTGCTCATATTTGGTATTACAAATATATACCCTCTAGGATTGGCCTTTTGCTTGACATTACAGCGTCTAGTTTGAATTCTATTCTTTATTATGAAAAATATGTAGTAATTGAACCAGGTGATACTGATCTTAAAAAAATGCAACTTTTAAATGAAGATGAGTATATAGAGGCTAGAGAGCGATATGGAATGTCTTTTAATGCTTCGATGGGAGCTGAAGCTATTAAAACTCTTCTTGAAAATCTTGATCTTGATGGGCTTTCATCTAAGCTTAGAGTTCAAATGATAGATAAAGATGATAAAACTGATAAAAAACTCTTAAGACGTCTTGAAATTATTGAAAATTTTAAAATTTCTGGGAATAAGCCAGAATGGATGATTA
This sequence comes from [Borrelia] turdi, assembly GCF_008828755.2. Classification (GTDB taxonomy): domain Bacteria; phylum Spirochaetota; class Spirochaetia; order Borreliales; family Borreliaceae; genus Borreliella; species Borreliella turdi. The sequence goes on from NZ_QBLM01000001.1 coordinate 536,503, forward strand.
TGGAAGTTCTTCCTGTTATTCCCCCTGAGATTAGGCCAATGGTTCAGCTTGATGGAGGGCGCTTTGCAACATCTGATCTTAATGATCTTTATAGAAGAGTTATAAACAGGAATAATCGTTTAAGGAAGTTGCTTCTTCTTAATGCGCCAGAGATTATTGTGAGAAACGAAAAAAGAATGCTTCAAGAATCGGTGGATTCTCTTTTTGACAATTCACATAAACGAAAGGTTGTCAAAGGATCATCGAGTAGGCCCCTTAAGTCGCTTTCTGATGCTTTAAAAGGTAAGCAAGGAAGGTTTAGACAAAATCTTCTTGGTAAAAGAGTGGATTATTCTGGTCGTTCTGTAATTGTTGTTGGACCTGAGTTAAAGCTCCATCAATGTGGATTGCCTGCAAAAATGGCTCTTGAGCTTTTTAAGCCTTTTGTGATAAGAAGGTTAATTGAGAGTGAGGCTGTGTTTAATATCAAAAGAGCAAAGAATTTAATCGAACAAGAAGTTGACGAAGTATGGCAAATTTTAGATCTTGTTATCAAAGAGCATCCTATTCTTTTAAATAGAGCACCTACTCTTCATAGACTTGGAATACAAGCTTTTGAGCCTGTGTTAGTTGAGGGTAAGGCAATAAAATTACATCCTCTTGTTTGTCATGCATATAATGCTGATTTTGATGGTGATCAAATGGCAGTGCATGTGCCTCTTACTCCATCAGCGCAAGCTGAAAGCTGGGCTTTAATGCTTTCAACAAATAATCTTTTAAATCCTGCTAATGGACATCCTATTGTTTTTCCATCTCAAGATATTGTTTTGGGCCTATATTATTTAACAATGGAAAAAAAGAATACTGTTGGAGAAGGTAAAAAGTTTTTAAACTTTAGCAATGTTATTCTTGCTATAAATAATAGAAGTCTAGATTATAATGCTTCTATTTATGTAAAAATTGATGGTGAATACAAAAAAACTACAGCTGGTAGGGTTATATTTAATGAAGCTTTGCCTAATGGAATTGAATTTGTAAACAAAACTCTTAGTGATTTGGAACTGCAAATTTTAATATCAAAAGTTTATGTAGTTCATGGCTCTTCTACTGTAATTGAAATGCTTGATATTATTAAGGAGCTTGGGTTTAGGTACGCTACTAAGTTTGGATGTACAATTAGTATGAGTGATATTATTGTTCCTGATGAAAAAAAAGCTTATGTGGATAGGGCTAATAAAGAGATTGCTAAAATTCAAAATGATTATGCCAAAGGTGTTATTACTGGTGAAGAGCGTTATAATAATGTAGTTTCTGTTTGGTTAAAGACAAACGAAGAACTTACTAATAAAATGATGGAAATTTTAAAGAAGGATAGAGATGGATTTAATGTCATATATATGATGGCAGATTCTGGTGCTAGGGGTAGTAGAAATCAAATAAGGCAACTTGCTGGTATGAGAGGATTGATGGCAAAAACTTCTGGGGATATTATTGAGCTTCCAATTATTTCCAACTTTAAAGAAGGTCTTTCTGTAATAGAGTTTTTTATATCTACAAATGGAGCTAGAAAGGGCCTAGCAGATACTGCGCTTAAGACAGCTGATGCTGGATATTTAACTCGAAGATTAGTAGATATTGCTCAAGATGTTGTTGTTAGAATAGAAGATTGTGGGACTATAAACGGAATAAAAGTTGAAACTGTAAAAAATGGCGAAGAAATATTGGAATCTTTAAAAGAAAAAGCTGTTGGGAGCTATTCTATTGAAAGAATAAAAAATCCAATTACTGGCGAGATTGTTTTAGATGCAAATGAAGAAATATCAGAAGCTAAAATAGAATTATTAGAAAAAATTGGTATTGGAAAACTTGTGATTAGATCTGTTTTAACATGTGAAGCTGAACATGGCGTTTGTCAAAAATGTTATGGTAGAGACTTTTCAAAGAACAAACCTGTTAACATTGGTGAGGCTGTAGGAATAATTGCTGCTCAGTCTATAGGCCAACCAGGTACTCAATTGACTATGAGAACTTTTCACATTGGTGGGGTTGCTCAGGCTGGTAGTGAAGATGATAAAATATCTTTAAAGAATGCTTTTATACTTAATGGCATAGAAGGCTTTAATGTTAATGTTGACAATGGAATTCTTTTTACAAGAAAGGGAACTTTAAAAATAATTAATGTTTTTTATGAGGAGAAAATTAAGAATATAAAAGAAATTAAAGTTTTAGATTCTCAAAGGGTAATCAAAGGGATTCTTTTGTTTGTTAATAAAAAGGGTGTAGAGATTTTCTCTTCTTATATTGGGTATATTAAATTAAGAGACGATAAATTTTTAATAGTATCAGAAGAGCAAGAAGTTACCTTGAAAGCTGGTACAAAGCTTGAAATAGGGGTTGGTGATTATGTTGAATCTGGTAAGGTTATTGGTACATTTGATCCATTTGCAGAGCCTATTATTGCAGAGGTTAGGGGTAAAATTAAATTTAAGGATATTATTTTAGGAACCACTCTTAAAGAGGAAATAAACACTGAAACAGGTAATGTTGAGAAAAGAATTACAGACAATGTTTTTGAATCTCTTGATCCTAGAATTTTTATTATTGATAGTAGTGGTATGGAGGTTGCCTCTTATGTATTACCAGGTGATGCTTATCTTCAAGTTGAAGATGGTCAGAATATTAATATAGGAGATGTTATTGCGAAACTTTCTAAAGGCTCTGAAAAAACTCAAGATATTACAGGGGGATTGCCTCGTGTTAATGATCTTTTTGAAACAAGAATTCCTAAGAATTTAACTGAAATGGCTAAAGTAAGTGGGATTGTGCAATTTAAATCAATTCAAAAAGGTAAAAGACTTATTAATATTTTAGATGAGTATGGGGTTGAGCATAAGCATTATATTCCGGCCGGCAAGCATCTTTTGGTTAGAGATGGAGATATTGTTAAGGCAGGAGATATGCTTTGTGATGGTAGAATTAATCCTCATGATGTGCTTGAAATTCTAGGTGGGATTAGTTTGCAAGAGTTTTTGTTGGCAGAAATTCAGGATGTTTATCGAAAACAGGGTGTTAGTATTAATGACAAACATATTGGTGTGATAATTAAACAAATGATGAAAAAGGTTAAGATTGTAGCAGTTGGTGATACTAATTTTGTTTATGGGCAAAAGGTAGATAAGCATACTTTTTATGAGCAAAATAGAAAAGTAATCGAACAAGGTGGTGAGCCAGCAATAGCAAGTCCAATTCTTATAGGAGTAACTAAAACGTCCCTTAATATAGATTCTTTTATTTCTGCGGCTTCTTTCCAGGAAACAACTAAAGTATTAACAGATGCTTCTATTGCCGGAAAAGTAGATGATCTTAGGGGATTGAAAGAAAATGTTGTAATTGGGCATTTAATTCCTACTGGAACTGGTATGGGACTTTATAAAAAAATTAAAGTTAGTGAAAATATCGATTCTGAAGTTTAACTTGAAAATAAGCGATATATTTGTTACCATTTTACTAATAATTTCAAGAAAAGGAGAGCGTTGATAAATGCCTACAATTAATCAATTAATTAGAAAGCCTAGAAAGAGTCAAACGGAGAAGACCGCGTCTCCTGCGCTTCAAAATTGCCCCCAAAGAAGAGGAATTTGTACACGTGTAATGACCGTAACCCCTAAAAAGCCTAATTCAGCTTTAAGAAAAGTAGCACGTGTTAGACTTTCAAATGGATTTGAAGTAACAGCATATATTCCAGGAATTGGTCATAATTTACAAGAACATTCTGTGGTTCTAATTAGAGGTGGTCGAGTTAAAGATTTGCCCGGAGTAAGGTACCACATTGTTCGAGGAGCCAAGGATACTCTTGGAGTTAACAATAGAAAAAAGGGTAGATCTAAATATGGAACAAAAAAACCTAAAGCTTAACTAAAAGGTAGGTTAATATTAAATATGTCAAGAAAAAATAAAAAAATAAAAAAGAAAATTTTTGTTGATACTAGGTACAATTCTAGAATTGTTGCAAAGTTTGCGAACAGAATGATGTACGATGGAAAAAAATCAATAAGTGAGAGTATACTTTATAGTTCGATTGATTTGCTAGCTGATAAGCTTGAAGATAGTGACAAGATGGCTGTTTTTTGCAAAGCTTTAGATAATATTAAGCCATTAGTAGAAGTAAGAAGCAGACGAGTAGGTGGTGCTACCTATCAAGTTCCTGTTGAAGTTAGAGAAGAGAGAAGAGAAGCTTTAGCTATGAAGTGGATTATTTTTGCTGCCAGAAAGGCTAGTGGTAAGTCTATGAAGGAAAAGTTGTCAAACGAGCTTTTAAATGCATATAATTCTACTGGAGTTGCTTTTAAAAAGAAAGAAGATACTCATAGAATGGCTGAGGCAAATAAAGCTTTTACTCATTATAGATGGTAAAAAAACACCTTTTTTAAGGTGTTTTTTTATTTATATGTTGTGGTATTAGTAGAGCTATTTGTATTTTTTTTATTAAAGGTAAGGGGGTTTTTGTGTTAAAAAAGGTTTATTGTTTTTTAATTTTTTTATTTATTGTTGCTTGTTCTGGCTCTGATGAGAAGAAGTCAGGTTCAAAAACAATTTCGCTTATAGTTGACGGCACTTTTGATGATAAAGGGTTTAATGAAAGTTCTTCTAAGGCAATAAGAAAATTGAAGTCAGACTTTGGTATAAATATAATTGAAAAAGCATCTACAGGCAATTCTCATTTGGGAGATATTACAACTCTAGAAGATGGTAATTCAGATTTGATTTGGGGAGTTGGATTTAGATTGTCAGATGTTCTCTTGCAAAGAGCTAGCGAGAATGTTTCTGTTAGTTATGCAATCATAGAAGGGGTTTATAATGAAATTCAAATGCCTAAAAATCTTCTTAATGTTCATTTTAGATCCGAAGAGGTGGCTTTTTTAGCAGGATATTTTGCGTCAAAAGTGTCTAAAACCGGTAAGATTGGATTTATTGGAGGAGTGAGGGGAAAAATTTTAGAATCTTTTATGTATGGATACGAAGCTGGTGCTAAGTATGCAAATTCTAATATTAAAGTTGTCTCTCAATATGTTGGCACATTTGGAGACTTCGGACTTGGTCGCTCAACAGCATCCAATATGTATCGAGATGGGGTTGATATTATATTTGCAGCAGCAGGACTTTCTGGCATAGGAGTAATTGAGGCTGCAAAAGAATTGGGGCCCGATCATTATATTATTGGAGTAGATCAGGACCAATCATATCTTGCTCCTAATAATGTTCTTGTTTCTGCTGTAAAGAAAGTTGACTCATTAATGTATGGCTTAACAAAAAAGTATTTAGAAACTGGAATTTGGGATGGAGGAAAGAATATTTTCTTTGGACTTAAGGAAGATGGACTTGGCTTGGTTTTAAATGAAAACTTAAAATCAAATTATTCTAAGATTTATAACAGATCGTTGAAAATTGGGCAAAGTATAATGAATGGTATAATAAGAGTGCCTTATGACAAGATATCTTATGATAACTTTGTTTTACAAATGGCAAATTAACTTGATTTGTATAGAATTGGTTTGCGAGAAATGTTTTTAGGCTTTTTAAAGAGATTTTAGAAAATCTTTTAATTGTTGTAATTTTAAATTCAGATCAATCTTGCAAAAGAGTTTAAATTTAGATATTATGGTGATGATAGGAAAAATTATTTCTCCTATCATCATATTTTTACTAATGCTAGAAGTTTTTCAAAAAAAGGTTTGTTGAAGTTTTTATTTTATAAATAAGGAATTTTACTTATTAGTAAAATAAAGTTAATGTTTTTATTTTTAAAAATTCTAAATTTTTTAAATAAGCTTTATAAGGAGAGGGTTGATTTTGTTTAAAAGGTTTATTTTTATTGTTTTATCTTTATTTCTATTGGCTTGTTTTAGACCTAATGAGAAGTCTGTTAAATCTGACAAAGTTGTTATAGGTGTTTTGGCTAATGGTAGCTTTCACGATAAAGGCTATAATCAAAGTGTTCATGAGGGTGTTGTAAAACTTAGAGATGATTTTGGAGTAAAACTTATCACTAAATCTTTAAGGCCTTATCCTATTGAGGGTAAAAGACTTCTTACTATTAATGAGGCAATGACAGAGGATGCTTATGAGGTGCAAAAAAATCCTTTAAATATTTTTTGGTTGATTGGATATCAATTTTCCAATTTATCAGTTAAGCTTTCTTATGAACGGCCAGATATTTGTTATGGGATTATAGATGCTTTTGATTATGGTGATATTCAAGTTCCTAAGAATTCCTTAGCTATTAAGTTTAGAAATGAAGAGGCTGCATTTCTAGCTGGATATATTGCTGCTAAGATGAGTAGAAAGGGAAAGATTGGATTTTTAACAGGTCCCGAAAGTGAATCTTTAAATGATTTTAAGTTTGGTTTTAAGGCTGGAATTTTTTATGCTAATCCCAAATTAAGATTAGTTTCAAAAAAAGCGCCGTCTCTTTTTGATAAAGAGAAAGGCAAAGAAATGGCTAAGTTCATGTATAAAGAGGATAAAGTAGGCGTTATTTTTCCAATAGCTGGCATAACTGGTCTTGGGGTTTATGATGCTGCTAAGGAACTTGGATCTAGATATTATGTTATTGGTTTAAATCAAGATCAATCATATATTGCACCTCAAAATGTTATTACTTCAATACTTAAGGATATTGGTAAGGTTATTTATTCTATTTCATCAGATTATATTAAAAATAAAGTTTTTAAAGGTGGGGTTGTTATTGATCGAGGGTTAAAAGAAGGAGTAATAGAAATTGTTAAGGATCCTGATGTTTTAAATGATAGGTTAGTTAATGAGATTGTTGATCTAGAAAATAAAATAATAAGTGGAGAAATTATTGTTCCTGATAGTGAATATGCATTTGATTTATTTAAATCAAAGTTATAAACTACTTAGGTATAGCTTTATTTGAAAAGAGGAACAGTTTATGAATAAATTATTATTATTGATTTTGCTTGAAGGTGTTATTTTTTTATCTTGTAGTGGCAAGGGTAGTCTTGAGAGTGGTATTCCCAAGATAGCTGTAATAGTTGGTGGAACTTTTGATGATAAATCTTTTAATGAAAGCGCTTTAAATGGTATAAAAAAAGTTAAAGAGGAATTTAAGATTGAGCTTCTCTTAAAAGAATCCTCAACAAGTTCTCATTTATCTGATCTTGAAGGGCTTAAAGATGCGGGTTCAAATTTAATTTGGCTTGTTGGATATAGATTTAGCGATGTGGCCAAGGCTGTTTCTTTACAAAATCCCGAGGTAAAATATGCGATTATTGATCCTGTTTATTCTAACGAGCCTATTCCTTCAAATTTAGTAGGCATGACTTTTAGAGCTCAAGAAGGCGCGTTTTTAACAGGTTATATTGCTTCAAAAGTTTCTAAAACAGGTAAAATTGGATTTTTAGGAGGAATAAAGAGCGAGATAGTAGATGCTTTCAAGTATGGGTATGAGGCCGGTGCTAAGTATGCCAATAAAGATATAAAGATATTTACCCAGTATATTGGCAGCTTTGATGATCTTGAAGCTGGTAGAAGCATTGCAACTAAAATGTATTCTGATGGGATAGATATTATTCATCATGCTGCAGGTCTTGGAGGAATTGGGGCTATTGAAGTTGCAAAAGAACTTGGTCCTGGGCATTACATTATTGGAGTTGATGAGGATCAATCATATCTTGCTCCTGATAATGTTATTACATCTTCAACTAAAGATGTTGGTAGATCTTTAAATATTTTTACATCTAATTATTTAAAAACTAATACTTTCGAAGGCGGAAAATTAATAAATTATGGACTTAAAGAAGGAGTTATAGGGTTTGTAAGAAATCCCAAAATGATTCCATTTGAACTTGAAAAAGAAATTGATATTCTTTCTAGCAAAATAATCAATAAAGAAATTATTGTTCCTTATAATGAAGAAAGTTATAAAAAATTTCTTAAAGAATTTATTTAAATAAAGAGTCAATTTATATTTTTTATTTTTAATAATTTAGGTATAAAAAACACATTAGTTTTGTTTAAATAATAGAAATGGAGAATCGTTCTATATGAGTATTGTAATTTTTATATTTGGAATTTTGTTGACTTCTTGCTTTAGTAAGAATGGAGCTGAATCTGGTTCAAGTAAAATTAAGATATCTATGTTGGTAGATGGTGTTCTTGATGACAAATCTTTTAATTCTAGTGCTAATAAGGCGTTATTGCGTTTAGAAAAAGATTTTCCAGAAAGTATTGAAAAAGTTTTTTCTAGTGCTGTCTCTGGAGTTTATTCCAGTTATGTTTCAGATCTTGATAATTTTAAAATGAATGGTTCAGGTTTGATTTGGCTTATAGGGTACATGCTTACGGATGTTTCTTTATCGGCTTCATTAGAGAATCCAGAAATTAGATATGGAATAATAGATCCTATTTATGGCGATGATGTTCAAATTCCTAAAAATTTGATTGGCGTTGTTTTTAAAATAGAGCAAGGTGCTTTTTTAGCTGGCTATATTGCAGCTAAAAAAAGTAGTTCTGGCAAAATAGGTTTTATAGGCGGAGTTAAGAGCGGTGTAGTAGATGCATTTCGTTATGGCTATGAAGCTGGTGCAAAGTATGCTAATAAAGGCATAACGATTATAAGTGAATACACCAATTCTTTTTCTGATGTTAATATTGGTAGAATTATGGCTAATAAAATGTATTCTAAGGGGATAGATATAATTCATTTTGCAGCCGGGTTATCAGGATTTGGTGTTATTGAGGCTGCAAAAAAACTTGGCGATGGTTACTATCTCATTGGAGCCGATCAAGATCAGTCGCATCTTGCTCCCAAAAATTTTATTACTTCTGTTATAAAAAACGTTGGTGATGCATTGTATTTGGTTACTAGCGAATATCTTAAAAATAATAATGTTTGGGAAGGTGGAAAAATTATTCAAATGGGGTTAAGAGATGGTGTTGTTGGCTTATCTAATGCGAATGAATTTGAATACATAAAAGTCCTTGAAAATAAAATAATCAGCAAAGAGATTATTGTTCCTTTCAATCAGGAAGGATATGAAATTTTTATAAAACAAATATTAAAGTTATAGATTTTTCAAGTAAAAAGATTTTAATTTTCTAATTTTGAATTTTTTAATTATGTTATATTTATTGTGTTATAATAAATAGAAGTACATTTCTATTGTTTAGAGGATTTAGCATTGAATAAAAAGATGTTTCCTAAAATTTACTATTATGATCAAGACTTTATTGATATTTATAATAAAAGTTTATCTTGGATTCAAGACAAGGTTGTTTTACAAAAAGTTGCTGATAAGGGCAAAAAAGATAAAAATTATTATTCTGAGAATTTTAATTATATAGACCAGATGCAAGCTTGTATGTCAAGCTTTTTTCTTGTTTATAGTAATGGGGAATATTCATCTACATCTGCAATTGATAAATTTTATCAATTGCAGGAAGAATCTGGTGCAATCAGAGCTAGATATGACAATAACAATGCGATTATTGATCTTGATGATAATGAAGAGAATATTGGATTTCCTATTTTTGCATGGGCTGAATATAATTTATATCACAAAACTGGAAATAAAAAGAGAATTTCTGAAGTTTTGCCAATTCTTGATAAGTATTATAAGTGGATAGAGAATAAATTTTTAAAGGAAAATGGTCTTTATTCAATTGATGTAAATAAAATTTTTTATAAAAACTCTCCAAGAGTAGGTGCATACTATCCTATAGATTTTAATTCATTGCAAGTTCATAGTGCATATTGTATTTCTAAATTAGCAGACATTTTAAATGATAAAAATTTGTCACTTGAATACAAAAAACGATTTTTTTCTCTTAAGGTTAAAATTAATTCTTTAATGTGGAGTGAAAAAGATGGATTTTATTATGATCTTGATGTTAATGAAAATATTCTTGAAATTAAGACAATAGCAGGGTTTTTTCCAATGCTTTCTGAGATTCCCAGCGAAGATAGAATAGAAAGAATGATTTTTTATTTAAAAAGTACTAAGCATTTTGGGACTCCAAATCCTTTTCCAACTCTTGCTGTTAGTGAGCCGGGTTTTAGTGAGGATGGTAATGGATATTATGGCTCAGTTTATACTTATATAAATTTTTTTGTGATCAAAGGCCTTGAATATTGTGGTCGTGCAAATATTGCAAGAGAATTTACTATAAGGCATTTATATTATATATTAGATACTTTAATGCCGTTTAATAAAATTAAAGGGCACATTTGGGAAGCTTACAAGCCTATGCAAGAAGGGCCTGCATATTTTGATTCTAATAAAAAAACTTATACTGAGAAAGATCTTATTTGTTATCTTGCTCTTTTTAGCATTAGCTTGATGATAGAAAATATTATTGGGCTTACAATTAGTTTGCCCGATAAAACTGTATATTGGAACATACCAACTCTTGAGATTATGGGGATAGAAAGCTTATCTCTTAAAAAGAATCAAACTACAATAATTTGTAATAAAGGGAAAAGAGGCTGGGAAATAAAAATGGAATCTGAAAAACTTTATTATTTTACAATAAATATATTAAATAAAAAAGAAAAAACCCTTCCCATTCCTTCAGGAAGGTGTTCTATGTTGTTAGATAAGCTTTGATGAATTTGGTGGATTCATTAAATGTCTTGTGAAATTTAAATTTTTGGAGGCCTTTTAATGATAGATATTGATGAATTGAGAATTTTTCTTAAAGAGAAGAGTTATTCTAAAATTAAAGAAAAATTTTTAAAGCATGATTCTTTTGACATTGCTGAGGCTCTTAAAAGACTTAATGGATCTGAACTGATTTTACTCTACAGATTTTTACCAAAAAAAATAGCAGTTGAAACTTTTTCTAATTTTGATCAATCTACAAAAAACAAATTAGCAAATTCTTTTACAAATAAAGAAATAAGTGAAATGATTGATGAGCTAAATCTTGATGACGTTATTGATCTTTTAGAAGAGGTTCCTGCAAATGTTGTTCAAAGATTTTTAGCAAGTTCTACAGAAGAGAATAGAGAAATTATTAATAAATTTTTGTCCTACAGTGATGATTCTGCAGGTTCGATTGTAACAATTGAGTATGTTGAACTTAAAGAAGATTTCACAGTTGGCAAAGCTCTTGACTATATTAGAAGGGTAGCTAAAACCAAAGAAGATATTTACACTTATTATATTACAGATGATGAAAAACATTTAAAAGGAGTTATGAAAATTGAGGATTTAATCTTAGCTCAAGATGATGTCATTTTGTCATCAATAATGAGAAGTAGTGGTTTTTATATTGTGGGGGTTAATGATGAGAAAGAAGATATTGCGCTTCTTTTCCAAAAGTATGATATTACTAGCGTTCCCGTTGTTGACAATGAAGGGAGAATGATAGGGGTTATTATTATCGATGATATTTTAGATGTTATTCAATCAGTAAATACTGAAGATTTTCAAATGATTGCGGCTGTTAAGCCCCTAGATACGTCTTATCTTGATACTTCTATTTTGGTTATGACAAAAAATAGGATAATTTGGCTTTTAATTCTTATGGTATCTTCTACTTTTACAGCGACAATCATTTCAAATTATCAAAACTTAATGTTGTCTTTAGTGCTTTTGGCTAGTTTTATTCCCCTTTTAATGGATACTTCAGGCAATGCTGGCTCTCAGGCATCTGCTTTAATAATTCGTGAGCTTGCTCTTGGTACTGTCAAGGTAAAAGATTTTTTTAAAGTTTTTTTAAAGGAAATATGTGTTAGTATTCTAGTGGGAGTAATTCTTGCTAGTGTTAATTTTTTAAGAATTGTATTTTTTGTAGCTCCGCAGCATTCTGATAAGCTTAAAATAGCGTTTGTAGTTTCAGCCTGTTTGATGGTAAGTTTGACAGTGGCAAAGATATTGGGGGGTCTTTTACCTATTGTTGCTAAAATTTTCAAGTTGGATCCAGCGCTTATGGCAGGCCCTTTAATTACTACGATTGCAGATGCTATTACTTTGATAGCTTATTTTAATATAGCAAAATGGGTTTTGGTTAGTTATGCTGTTTAAGTTTCATTTAAATATATTGATTGTTATTTTTTTATAATAGGATATTTTAATGTATAATTGTATTTTTTGTAAAATAGTAAATAAAGAGCTTCCTAGTTATAAAGTTTATGAGGATGATTTAGTTTTAGCATTTTTGGACATTAATCCTTTGGCTGTTGGGCATATTCTTGTTATTCCTAAAGAACATAGTGAAAATTTATTGAATATGGATGATAAATTTAACGAGAGAATTTTAAGGGTATGTAAAAAAATTTCTAATGCTTTAAAGAAAATAAATTTAGGCATTTATGGTGGAATAAATATTTATTCTTCTTTGGGAGCTGTTGCAGGGCAAGAGGTTTTTCACACCCATTTTCATATAATTCCAAGATTTAAAAATGATGGACTTGGTTTTAAGAGAGGTAATAAACTTAATCTTGAGGTTGAAAAATTTAAAGAGTTGTCTATGCAAATAGGTATGAATATTTAATTTTATTTTGCCAAAAAGGATTCTTTATGAGAAGAAACTTTATTTTCTTTTTTGTTTTTATGTTTAATGTATTAAGAGTTTATTCAGGAATTCCTGGCTATCTTAATGTATACAATGGAATTGGGGTTGGTGTTGATAATTTTACTAAAGATTTATTCTTCTACGAAAGACTTAGGTATCAATTTTTTAGTGGACTTGGTATTAATGTTTCTCAAAATTTTGCATTTGGTGGGGAATTTAATTTAGATATTAAATTATTGCCAAGCCATACTCCTTATACTAAAGAAATTATGTTTATGTTGGATGATCAAATACATTTAAAGCATCCTCTAAATTATTTTATAGTAAAAGATATTACATTCTCAATGAGAATATATGGCAATTATTATTTTTTGCCTTATACTCCAATGTTTAGTTTAATCTTTTTTACAGGGTTAAAATTTTCATATATTGGTGCAAAAATTTGTTTTGAAGGTTCACGTGATTGGGCATTATTTAATAATGTTATTTTAGGAGTAGACATTGGAGCTAGAATGAATATGGATGTTATTTTTTTGGAATATTCAATTTCTCCAATTTTTTATAACAAGTCTTTGCTTTTAAATCAAATGCATAAAATAACTTTAGGCTTTATTTTCCAGCTTGATGTAGCAACAAAAAATGACAGTGAGATACTTTCTATTTTGTAAGCTTTATAAGCTAGGGATATTTTAAATTTTCTTCTTTGATATTGTTTAATATTTGTAAGTATTTAGAAGACTCATATTTAGCCATATCAAGGTTATGTTCTTTGTAATTCCCGCATTCTTTATCGCTTGCTCCTGGAATAGGTTCTGAAAAATTTACAATTTCGTAAAAAAGCCATGATATTAAGTCAATAAGATCTTTGCTTTCATAGTTTCCAAAAACTATTAAGTAAAAACCAGTTCTGCACCCCATGGGACCAAAATATACTATTTTTTCGGCCCAAACTTCGTTATTTCTAAGTAAAGTGGCTCCTATGTGCTCTATTGTGTGTATTGCTGCGTTTTCAATTATTGGCTCAATGTTGGGAGCTTTAATTCTAATGTCTATTGTAGTAAATATTACATTTTCAAAGGTATCTTTTCTTGAGACATATATGCCAGGGTTTAATTTTGTATGGTCTATTGTAAAGCTTGTTATTTTTTTCATTTTTTTAGTACCGTTTGTATTTTTTTTACAAAATCTAATTTTTCCCATTCAAATTCATTTTTTCCAAAATGACCATAAGTACAAGTTTTAAGATATATGGGTTGTTTTAGGTTTAATTTTTTAATTATACCATTGGGAGTTAAATCGAAGTTATTGACAATGAAATTTAATATTTTGTTTGCGTATTTAGGATCATTTATTCCTGAAGTTATTTGAATAGATATTGGGTTTTCAATTCCAATTGCATATGCAAGTTGTAGCTCGAATTCTTTAGAAATACCGGCTGCTACCATATTTTTTGCGATATATCTTGCCATGTAGGCAGCTGATCTGTCTACTTTTGTGGCATCTTTTCCGCTGTATGCCCCTCCTCCGTGTCTTGCAAATCCTCCATAACTATCGGCAATAATTTTTCTTCCCGTAAGACCCGTGTCTCCGGTAGGACCGCCAATTACAAAATTTCCAGAAGGATTAATGCAATAAGTAGTATTGTCATCAAGTATTGATTTGTCTTGAATGGTGGGCTTAATAATTTCTTCAATTATTGTTTGTCTTATTAGTTTTTGGGAGATATTTGGATGATGTTGGTGAGAGACTATAATATTTTTTATTTTGATAGGCCTTCTATTTTTATCGTATTCTATAGTAACTTGAGATTTTGAGTCGGGCCGCAACCATTCTATTGCTCCTGATTTTCTAAGATTGCTAGCTTTTTTTAGAATTGAGTTGGCGAGTTCATAAGGAGCAGGTAAAAAATTTGTTGTTTCATCGCAAGCATATCCAAATATTATTCCCTGATCACCTGCTCCAAGGGTGTTAGATCTTTTTTTTTCAATTGCGTTTATAATATCACGTGATTGATTGCCAATGGTGTCTATTACCGTTATTGTTTTATAATCAAGTCCATAATCAATATTTGTATAGCCTATATCTTTAATAATTTTTTTAGCAATTTCTTTTATATTTATGTGTTTTTTTTCAGGACTATTTATTTCTCCTGCTATTACTACTAAATTTTGTGTAATTATGACTTCGCAAGCTACTTTTGCATTCTTATCTACTTTTAGCATTTCGTCAAGGATGGCATCAGAGATTTGATCTGCAATTTTATCTGGATGTCCTTCAGATACAGCCTCAGAAGTTAAAGTTTGGTTAGCTGCTATTATTTTATTCATATTAGCCTAATAAGTTCCTTTGTCATTTTGCTTGAATTTATTGATGATGTTTTTAAAAATTTATTAAAGTCTATATGGTTGTCGTTATTGTTTGGTAAATCAGAAATTGAACGAATTATTATGAATGGTATTTTAAATATGTGTGCCACTTGAGCTATTGCAGCTCCTTCCATATCTACGGCTAAAGCATCTTTGAAATTTTTTTTAATTGTCTCAAGATTTTTTTCATTGTCAACAAATTGATCTCCTGTTAGTATTAGGCCGATATGGATATCAATGTTTAAAAGTTTGTTGTCAATAATATTGGTTACTTTTTTCAATAGCTCTTTGTCTGCTTTAAACTTTTGTGGTAAATTAGGGACTTGTCCTATTTTGTGTCCAAACTTGGTTAAGTCAAAGTCATAGTATGCTGTTTCTGAGGATACTATGATATCTAATATTTTAAGGTTAGAGTTTTCTTTTATTCCTCCAGAACTTCCAGAGTTTATTATATGAGTGATTTTGTATTTAGATATAATTTGATTACTCCAAGTAGCTGCGTTAACTTTTCCAATTCCTGTAGTTAAAGATATTACATCTTTTCCTAAGATTTTTCCTTTATAAATTTTTTTATTTTCTAGGTAGCTATTTAATACAATCTCTTCTTTCTCATCAATCATTTTATTTATTTCTTCTGATTCTTCTTGCATAGCTGCTACGATCAAAATCATGCTTTTTCTCCTTTTTAAGTGTTTTATATGCTATCTGATAAAGAATGTTTATTTTTAATTAGTTCTATTTCATTTTGATTGAGTATTTTTTTTATTCCTGTGTTTGTGTTTGGTATAGCCTGAACGCTAACTTGCTCACTTTTATCTACAACTTTTCCATTTTTTATTATGTAGTTTATGTATGGGAGTTTTGGGTTAGAATCGTCTATGTCTACTATTTTGGCTATAGAATTGTCATTAAGCTCTACAATAAAGTCTAAAGGGCAAGAAGATATTGCATTGATTATTAACTTTAAAACTCTTTTGTCAAATTTTTTGTCAGCATCTTTAATTAATTCAATAATAGATGCTCCAGAATTAAAAGATTTTTTGTATGCCTTGTCTAAAATGATAGCAGAATAGGCGCTAGCAGCGCCTATTATATTTGATTCTATGCTTATGTTTTCACTTGTTAGTCCTTTAGGATAACCTGTTCCATCTAAATTTTCCTTATGTGTTAAAAGTGTTAAACATATTGATCGTGACAAATTGCTTGTTGAGGCTACTTTATAATTGATTATGGGATATTTTTTTATTATTTCTAGTTCTTCGTCAGTTAATGCTTCTTTTTTTTCGCTGATTTTTGATGGGATAAACAGGAATCCTATTTTATGTAAAAGAGCAATACTACAAAGTTCTACTGTTTTATAGTTATTTAGCCCCATTTCATTCCCAAGGGCTACTGTTAAGATAGCTGTATTTACTGAATGAATAATGTGGTAGTTTGCAGAAAGCTTGGGAATTCTAAAATATTTGATAAAAATTTTTTTCTGTTTCTTATAAAATTCTATTACTTTTTTTACAGTAGGCATAATGTCTTGGTAATATATTTTTTTATTTCTTTTACAATTTTCATAAATTTCTTCTAAATTGCTTATTATTACATGATAACTAGAAATAGCCTCGTCATTGAATTTTTTGTGTATTTCCTCATATTCTTTTTTAACAGAATCATCACTGAAAAAATTTGCTCTCTCTTTAATGTATGATTTTAAGTTCCATTTTTCGATAAGCTCAATATTTTTGTCTTCAATAAATGCATTCTTAGGCCAAACCAAAAATTCCTTGTCTATTAAATATGATGAATTTTTTATGTTTTTGATAATGCTTTCAAAATTTTGCATTTATTTCCTTGAAATTAAGCTCTATTAACCATGTATATCATATTATTTATTAATTGTCTATCTATTAGTATAATGTATTTATTATATCTCAATTTTTGAATTAAGCTTTTTTTGAAGAGATTTTTATGGTAGAAAAAATACGCTTAGGCTTTAATATTGTATTTCTTGGATTATTTATTTATTTTCTTGCAATTTTAAGATTTCAAATGAAATTAAGCTTTATTTTGTTTAATTACCAATTTATTGTAATTTATTTTTTACTAGTGGTTGTTTTTAATGTTATTTATTCTCAATATTTTTCTTCAAGATTGTATTTTATTTTAAATGGGATAGAAGATACATTTACTTTTTTAAAGCTTAAAATGGTTCGTAAAAAGCTTAAAAGTGTTTTTGAAATATCTATTCTTCTTAGGCTTATTTTAATAAAACAAGATAAAAAAAGCCTTGACGAGCTTTATTTATATTTAAAAGACAATAAATTAAAGCATAAGACAATAGTAGAGCTTTATTCTGTTCTTATTAGCTTTAGAGAGAAAGAAAAAGCTTCTAGTTTAATTTTAAATCATAAGAGCAATAGAAATAAGTGGGTGAAATATTGTGAGGCTCTTAGTATGCTGTCATTTGAAGAGCATTTAAAGTTAAAAGAGTTAGTGAATTTTTTAAGTAAGTTTTTTTTAAAAAATGATATTTTTACTATTTATTTCTATTATTTATTGCGAAAATCGAAAATATCTTTTGATTTGCTTGAAATCAAGAAAATTGAGATTAGAAATCGATATTTTAAATTTAAAAATAGAATAGATTCTAAGCATACAAGGCTACTTAGTTCGAATTTATTTTTTGTTGTTTTTTATTATATTTATGATTTTTCTAAAAAAGATGTTTTTTATTGAAGGAGTTGTGTTTTGAGTATAAGAGTTCGTTATGCGCCTTCTCCAACGGGTTTGCAACATATTGGTGGGATTAGAACAGCTTTGTTTAATTATTTTTTTGCAAGGTCTTGTGGGGGTAAGTTTTTACTTAGAATTGAGGATACAGATCAGAGCAGATATTTCTCAGAAGCTGAAAATGATCTTTATTCAAGCCTTAAATGGCTTGGCATTTCTTTTGATGAAGGCCCTGTTGTAGGAGGTGATTATGCACCTTATGTTCAGTCTCAAAGAAGTGCAATATATAAGCAGCATGCTAAATATTTAATTGAATCTGGGCATGCTTATTATTGTTATTGTAGTCCTGAAAGGCTGGAAAGAATTAAAAAAATTCAAAATATTAATAAGATGTCACCCGGATATGATAGACATTGTAGAAATTTAAGTGATGACGAATTTAAGAATGCGCTAATTAAAAAAATCAAGCCTGTTGTTAGATTTAAAATTCCTTTAGAAGGAGATACTAGCTTTGATGATATTTTGCTTGGAAAGATTACATGGTCAAATAAAGACATTAGTCCTGATCCTGTAATCCTTAAGTCAGATGGACTGCCTACTTACCATCTTGCAAATGTTGTTGATGATTATTTAATGAAAATTACTCATGTATTAAGGGCGCAAGAATGGGTTTCTTCAGGTCCGTTGCACACGCTTCTTTATAAAGCTTTTAAATGGAAGCCACCTATTTATTGTCATCTTCCAATGGTTATGGGAAATGATGGTCAAAAATTAAGCAAAAGACATGGGGCAACAGCCTTAAGGCAGTTTATTGAAGATGGGTATCTCCCAGAAGCTATTATTAATTATGTTACTTTGCTTGGCTGGTCTTACGATGATAAAAGAGAATTTTTTTCAAAAACTGATCTTGAGCAATTTTTTTCAATTGAGAAGATCAATAAGTCGCCTGCGATTTTTGATTATCATAAGTTGGATTTTTTCAATAGCTACTATATTAGAGGGAAAAAAGATGAAGATTTATTTAATCTTTTACTGCCTTTTTTCCAAAAAAAAGGGTATGTTTCTAAGCTTAGTACTCCAGAAGAAAGCCAAAAATTAAAATTATTAATTCCTCTTATAAAGAGTAGAATTAAAAAACTAAGCGATGCTTTAAATATGACCAAATTTTTTTATGAAGATATTAAATCTTGGAATTTAGATGAGTTTTTAAGTAGAAAAAAAACAGCTAAAGAGATTTGTTCTATTTTAGAATTAGTAAAGCCTGTTTTAGAAGGATTTGAAAAAAGATCTTCAGAGGAAAATGATAAAATTTTTTATGATTTTGCTGAGAATAATGGTTTTAAATTGGGAGAAATTCTTCTTCCTATTAGAATTGCAGTACTTGGCAGCAAAGTCTCTCCGCCGCTTTTTGACTCTTTAAAATTAATAGGCAAGTCTAAGGTTTTTGAAAGAATAAAATTGGCGCAGGAATTTTTAAGAATAAATTAATAGCTATTAAGGATATTTTTATGGTTAGAATGGAAGATATTATTTCTCTTGCAAAAAGAAAAGGTTTTGTATTTCAGTCCTCAGAAGTTTATGGGGGTCTGTCAGGAGCTTGGGATTATGGTCCTTTGGGAGTTGAACTTAAAAAAAATATAAAAAAAGAGTGGTGGAAGAGCATGGTGTATTTACACGAGAATATTGTAGGATTAGATAGTGCTATTTTTATGCGACCTGAAGTTTGGAGAGCATCTGGGCATATTGACGGTTTTTCAGATTCTATGGTTGATTGCAAAGATTGTAAAAGTAGATTTAGAGCTGATTTTGTTGATTTGTCAAAAAATTGTCCAAATTGTAAAGTTGGAAATAATTTTACTTCTCCAAGAAGTTTTAATTTAATGTTTAAGACTCATATTGGAGTAGTTGAGGATAGTTCTAGTGAGATTTATTTAAGGCCCGAGACAGCGCAAGGAATTTTTGTTAATTTTAGAAATATTTTAGATTCTTCAAGGCTTAAGATACCTTTTGGAATTGCTCAGGTGGGTAAAGCGTTTAGAAATGAAATAGTTACTAAAAATTTTATATTTAGAACTTGTGAGTTTGAGCAAATGGAAATGCAGTTTTTTGTTCATCCCAAGCAAATAGATGAATGGTTTAGTTATTGGCAACAAAATAGAATGAATTTTTTTGTAGAAACTCTTAAAATTAGGCCTGATAGATTAAGATTTAAAGCTCATGATTCAACACAGCTTGCTCATTATGCAAAATCCGCATTTGATATTGAGTATGAATTCCCATTTGGATTTCAAGAAGTAGAAGGTATTCATAACAGGGGTAATTATGATTTAACACAGCATTCTAAATTCTCTAATAATCCTAAAATATTTGAATATTATGATTTGTTAACAAAAGAAAGATATGTGCCTTATGTTATTGAAACTTCTGCTGGGCTTACAAGGTCTGTTTTGATGTCTCTTTGTGATGCTTATTCTGAGGAAGAGCTCTCAGATGGGGATAAGCGTATTGTTTTACGATTACATCCCAAGTTGGCTCCCTATAAGATTGCTATATTTCCTCTTGTTAAAAAAGTTGAGCTTGTTGAGATTGCTAGAAGGATTTATGTGGAGCTTTGTGATGATTTTCATATATTTTATGATGATAGTGGAACAATAGGTAAAAGGTATAGACGTCAAGATGAAATAGGAACTCCTTATTGTGTAACAGTAGACTATGACACTATTGAGGATAAAACAGTTACTGTTAGGGAAAGAAATAATATGACTCAAAAGAGAATTTTTATTAATGATTTATATTCATACATTAAAACAGATATTTTAAATTATAAAGGAGATTTTAATAAATGAATCTTGCTTTAAATCTTTTACATAGGCGCGGATTTTTAAAGCAATGTACATCTTTGAAAGTTTTAAGTGATTTAATGGATAGAGAAAAAATAGTTTTTTATGCAGGAGTTGATGCAACATCTAGCTCTCTTCATATTGGTCATTTGATTCCTTTTTTAGCAATGATGCATCTCAGACAACATGGTCACATGCCAATTGTTTTGATTGGAGATTCTACAACAAAAATAGGTGATCCTTCTGGAAAAAGCGAGTTGAGAAAGATTTTATCTTCAAAAGAGATTAGTAATAATGCGGTGTCGATAAAAAATCAACTTCAAAGAATAACTAAGTTTAGTTCAAGATGTTTTATTCATAATTCAAATTGGTTAGATAGTCTCAATTATATTGAATTTTTAAGAGATATTGGCATCCATTTTTCTGTTAATCGTATGTTAAGTTTTGAAACTTATAAAAGAAGGCTAGATTTTGGACTTTCATTTATTGAGTTTAATTATCAGCTTTTGCAGTCTTATGATTATTATATGCTTAATAAAATTAAAAATTGCCGACTTCAAATTGGTGGTGATGATCAATGGGCCAATATTATTTCAGGTGTTGACTTGATTAGGAGAAAAAATGGAGTAGAAGCTTTCGGGCTTACTTTTCCATTAATTACAAGAAGTGATGGAAAAAAAATGGGCAAATCAGAAAAAGGTGCTGTTTATCTTGATTCTAGTCTTTACAGTATTTATGATTTTTATCAGTATTTTAGAAATACCGCAGATTCTGATGTTAAAACTTTTTTATACCTTTTTACTTTTTTAGAAGAAAATGAGATTGAATTACTTTCAAATTTTAAGGGAAATTCTTTAAATAAAGCCAAAGAGATCTTAGCTTTTGAGATAACTAAAATTGTTCATGGAGAAGCAGAAGCTTTGAAGGTTCAAGAGGCATCTTTTGCTGCATTTAGGGGTAGTGGAGATAGAAGTAATATTCCATTTTTTAAGTTTAGCTTTTCTAGTATAGAAGAAGAGGTGTTATTGGTTAATTTAATGCTAGATTCAAAAATTGTGCTTAGTAAGTCAGAAGGCAGAAGATTAATTAATTCTGGAGGAGTATATATCAATGGTAAAAGGGTAGAAAATCAGAATCATTGTCTTACTAAAGAGGATTTTAATAATAATGAAATTGAATTAAGAGTAGGTAAAAAAAAATTTTTACGAATTGTTTTATAGTTGATTTTTAATGTATGACAGAAGAGCTTTAAATTGTTTGTTTTTTAACACATTTTTGTTTTTCATGGAGTCTAAGCATCTTGTTTTTACAGAAGAGCACATTTTTTATGGGTTGATTAAAAGCGATAAAATTAAAGAGCTACTTAATTTTTGTACAATTGACTTTTATAAGCTTAATAAACAGCTAGAAGAATTTTTTAGTAAACTTCCCTTAAGAGACAATTATATCCCAGATAATGTTTCTAGTATTGATTATTTGTACGAAGATATAATTAGTATTCTTTTTTTTTATAAAAAACCTTATAAAATACAAGAAAAAGATTTATTGTGGGTGCTTGTTAAAAAAAGAAAAAATAGCATTTTAGATGCGTTACTTAACTCAGGTTTTAATTTAACTATTTTTGACAAACTCATTGAAGTTCATGATTATTTGGCTTTAAATACTAAATCTGCTTCAGGTTATGATGGCGAATTAATTGCAGAATATATTCATAATAATGCACCAAAAAGTAAAGGAGGCTTTCATATTTTTAATGATAATCGAAGTAAGTTAGATCAAAATAATATTTTCTTAGAAAATAAAGATTCCATTGGCAATTTTTTAACAAACGTTATTGATTCTTTAGATTTAAAGCACAATCCTTTAATTGGCAGAAAGCAAGAATTATTTCGGTTAATTCAGATAATACTTAGGAAGCATAAAAGTAATCCTATTTTATTTGGAGAACCTGGTGTTGGCAAAACAGTACTAATCCAAGGTCTTGCATATAAAATAAAAACAGAAAATGTTCCAAAGGATTTAATAGGGTATGAAATCTATTCTCTTGATATTGGTAGACTTATTTCTGGTACTAAATATAGGGGAGATCTTGAGAGTAGAATTAACAGGGTTTTAGATTTTTTAAACTCAAGAAAGAAAGTTATTCTTTTTATTGATGAGATTCATATGATAGTAGGGGCAGGAGCTACTTCATTTGGCAGTATGGATATTTCTAATTTATTGAAGCCTATTCTTACTTTGGGAAAAATTAAATTTATTGGGGCTACTACTGAGTGTGAATATAGAAAATTTTTTTTAAAAGATAAGGCTTTAATGAGAAGGTTTCAGAGTATAGAGCTTAAAGAGCCAAATTTTGATGACACCTATAATATTTTGCAAGAGATTAAAAAAGATTATGAGAGATATCATAATGTAGAATATACTGAGGAGGCAATACAAGCTTGCATTGTCATGTCTCAAAAGTATATTAAAGATAGATTTCTTCCAGACAAAGCTTTTGATATTTTAGATGAATTAGGTTCTAAGTTTAAGCTTGAAAACATAAAAAGGATCATAACAAAAGATGATGTTTGTGATTTGATTAAGTCTCTTGTTGGTTCTAATATTTTTAATTTTGAAGAGTATAATAGTGAATTGTTGATTAATTTAGAAAATAGAATAAAAAAAGAACTTATTATAAATGATAGTTTGGCATCTGATTTAATATTAAATATTAAATTATTAAAATTTAATATTCTTACCAATAGAAGCACTATTGGTATATTTGCTTTTATTGGTGCTTCTGGAGTCGGAAAATGCAAATTGGTGGATATTTTGTCAGAAGAGCTTAAAATTCCAAAATTTACTCTTAATATGAGTGAGTATGGCGATTTTAATTCTCTTGATAGATTAATTGGGCCTGTTTTAAGTAATGAGGGGTATTATGAATCTACTAGATTTTTCAAATTTTTGAACAAATTTTCTAATTCTATTATTTTCCTGTCAGATTTTGATAAATGTAATAAAAGGGTTTTGGATTTTTTTTTAGAGGGGTTTAAAACAGGTAAACTTTTTGATGGTCTTGGGAGAAAGGTAAGTCTATCAGAAAGTTTAATAGTAATAAGTGTCAATGCAGAGAATAATGAGCTTAATAGCATTGGCTTTAAAAATAAAATGGCAGGGGAAAATGATTTTAATCTTATATTAGAGAAGAGGTTTCCCAATGAATTTTTAGAGTTAATAGATTATGTGTTTTTATTTAAATTTATTGATGAGTTAGATTTTGAAAAAATTATTTTTAATGAGCTTAATCATTTTGCAAGGATATTAAGAGATAAAAAATTTGATATTTTTTTTGAAAAAAGTGTTGTTGATTATATTCGGGAAAAGGTTTATGGGAAAGGTTATGGATTAAGAAGTGTTAAAAAATTTATATTCAAAGAAGTGGGGAAACTTTTAATAGATGAAATTCTTTTTAAGAAAATTGAAAATTCTGGTAAAATAAAAATCTATTTAGATGAAACAATAATAAAATATGAGTTTTTATAAGGTTATAGGGAGTATTTATGAAAGTGTCAGTAATAGGAGCGGGGGCTTGGGGGACAGCTATTGCTAAGTCTTTGGCAGATAAATTTGATTTTAATATTTTTTTATGGTCTTTTGAAGAAGATGTTAAGAATGGTATTAATAATAATAATGTTAATGTCAAATATTTAAAGGGAATTAAATTGCCAAAAAATTTAGTTGCAAGTTCAGATTTATTTGAAGTTGCAGCAATGTCTGATTATATTTTAATTGCAACGCCTTCTCTTTTTACTGTTGATATTTTAAAAAAATTGGATCAATTTTTCAATTCTTTAAAGATAAAGCCAAAATTAGCAATACTTACAAAAGGGTTTATTACTTTTAATGGAAAAACTCAGCCTGTTGTTGAAGCTGCTGAGAGAGTTATGAAAGGATATAAAGATGAAATTACCTATATTGTTGGTCCAAGTCATGCTGAGGAAGTTGGACTTGGTGTTATAACAGGCCTTGTTGCGGCTAGTAACAACAGGGAAAATGCATATTTGTTTATTAATTTATTTGGTAAAACCCCAATTTCTTTGTTTTATAGTAATGATATTTTCGGGGTGCAAATAGCAGCAGCTTTAAAAAATGTGTTTGCAATTGCATTTGGAATTTTAGATGCATATAAATTAAATTATCCTAATTTAATAGGTAATAATACAGAATCATTTTTATTTTCAATATCCTTAAATAATATGAAAGATATTGCAATTGAGCTTGGGGGAAAAAATATTGAAACGTTTTTATTTTTGTCTGGTTCTGGTGATTTAGATGTTACTTGTAGAAGCATATTAGGAAGAAATAGACGATTTGGTAATGAAATTGTTAGCAAAAACATTTTAGAAAACTTTTTTAGCCTAGATGATTTGATAAGCAATATTGAAAAAATTGGATATTTGCCAGAAGGAGTTTTGGCGGCCAAATCGATTTTTTCCCTTTTAAAAGAATTAAATCGCGATCTCAATCCCAATAGCTTGTTAAGTGTTATATATAAAATTTTGAATAAAGAGTTAGGGCCTGAATCTGTTATTGAGTATATGAGAGATATTAGACAATAAAATAAAGCCTCTGAGGAGGCTTTATTGTTTTTGATCATTCATCATATATAAAATTTTGTTATAGACATCTTCTATTATTTCAAAATTCATTACAACTTCTGTAAGTTCATTAGATTTAATAGTTCCTATTATGTTTTCATTTTTTGTCAAATCATCTCTTTTGACTAAAGAATTGCTGTCTACTAAAATTTTTATTCTTGTTATGTCTTTTTTTATATTTTTAATATTTTTGATTCCTCCAAAGCATTCTATAATATGCTCTGCTACTTTGATTTTATTTGTTTTTTCTAGGTCTGCCATAGCAATTTTATTCCTTGTAGAAAGCTGTATATGCTAAGTAAGCATTGTATAAGTCAAATTTGGAAGTTATTTCCATTGGAGAATGCATGCTTATAACAGCAGGTCCCATGTCTATTGTTCTTATTCCATAGCTAGCTAAGAATTTAGCAACAGTTCCCCCTCCGCCTTCTTCTACTTTTCCAAGCGTTGCTACTTGCCAGGCTATATTGTTTTTATTTAATAATTGTCTAATATAAGAAACAAGCTCGGCGTCAGCATCGCTAGCCATACTTTTTCCACCATGTCCTGTATATTTCATTATGGGTATGCCATAGCCAAGTTGAGGAGCATTTTGTTCGTCATGAACTGAGCTAAATAGTGGGTTTATTGCTGCACAAACATCAGCAGAAATGCTTTTTGAATTCCATAAAGCTTTTTGTACATGAAGGTTATTATATTCTGATTTTTTAATTTTAAAAATCATGTCAGAAACAAAATATTCAAGATATCTTGAGTCTAGTCCAGTTGAACCTGTTGAGCCAATTTCTTCTTTATCTACAAGAAAGCAAATAGCTGTTTTATTTGGAACCTCTTCAAGATCAAATATGGATTCTAGCGAAGTGTAGGCGCATATTTTGTCATCTTGTCCGTAAGCACCAATTAAAGCTTTGTCAAGTCCAATGTCTTTTGCTGTTCCTGCAGGTACTATTTCAATTTCTGATGATACGAAATCTTCTTCTTCTATTTTGTATTGTTCTTTTATTAGTTGCAGAGTTGCCATTTTGACTTTATCTTTTTCTTTTGTTTCAATTGGTAGGCTTCCAATTAAAATTTTTAGATTTTCTCCCTCAATAATTTCATCTGATTTTCTATTTCTTTGTATTTTTCTATCAAGATGAGGTAAAATGTCGGGAATTATAAATACAGGATCGTTTTCATTGTCGCCAATATTGATTTCAACCTTTTCTCCATTTTTTAAGAATACTACGCCTCTTATTGAAAGGGGTGTAGATAACCATTGGTACTTTTTTATTCCCCCATAATAGTTGGTTTTAAGAAATGCAAGGTTGTTTTCTTCAGAGATTGGCGAAGGTTTTGCATCAAGCCTTGGTGAATCCGTATGAGAAACAATTAAATTCATTCCATTTTCAATGGGATTTTTGCCAATAATAGCAAAAGCAACAGATTTTTCTCTACAGGTATAAAAAATTTTATCGCCTGGCATTAAATTTTTTTTCTCTTCAGCGTTAAGAAATCCCCTTCTTTTTGCTTTATCTAGAGCATAGGATATAACTTCTCTTTCTGTTTTAAATTTACTTATAAATTTTTTGTAACTTTCAGAAAAATTGAAAATTTGATTTTTTTCTTCTTCGCTTAAAGATAGCCATGGATTTTGTTTTTTCATTAATAAGTCCTCCTGTTTAATTTTAGCATTTTAATTGTTTTTAAAGTGTATACAAAATAAATTATTTATTGTAAACTTACCTTTAATTTTAATATTATTAATTAATTAATTATAAGGGAGAATTTTTATGGATAAAAATGGTTTTTTAAAAAACTGTTTAATGGGGTTTTTATTATTTTTAATAATTGCGTGTACTTCAAAAGATACCTCAAATGAATATGTTGAAGAGCAAGAAATGGATAGCTCTTCTAAGCTTGATGATACTTCTAAAATAGATGAACATACTATTGGTCATGTTTTTCATGCTATGGGAGTAGTTCATTCAAAAAATGATCGAAAAAGTTTGGGGAAAAATATAAAGGTTTTTTATTTTTCTGAAAAAGATGGCTACTTTGAAACAATACCTTCAAAAGAGAACGCAAAGTTAATAGTTTATTTTTATGATAATATTTATGCAGGAGAAGCCCCAATTAGTATTTCTGGAAAAGAAGCGTTTATTTTTGTTGGGATTGACTCCGATTTTAAAAAGATTATAAATAGTAATTTGCATGGTGCTAAAAGTGATCTTATTAGTACTTTTAGAGATCTTAATATTAAAAATTTAAAATTAGAAATTACAGTTGATAAGAATAATTCAGATGCTAAGACTTTTTTTGAATCTATTAATTATATTATCAGCGGTGTTGAGAAAGTTTCACCTATGATGATGAATTAATTTATATTTTTGATTTTTTAGGCTTTAATTTTAAATTAAAGCCTATTTTGAAATCAAATCCCCAAGTCCTTTTATTAAAATTTCTGCTGTTTTTATGTTGGTTGCAAGTGGTATTTTATGTACATCGCAAAGCCTAATAAGAGCTGACACATCTGGTTCGTGAGGCTGACTTGTTAGAGGATCTCTAAAAAAGAATATGGCCAAGACATTCCCTTCAGCTATTTCAGCTCCAATTTGTTGATCTCCGCCCATAGGGCCCGATTTATATTTAATAACCGTAAGATCAGTAGCTTGTTGAATTCTAGACCCTGTTGTTCCTGTTGTAATAAGCTTGAATTTGGATAAAAAGAGATGGTTTTGTTTGACAAAATTTACCAAATCATCCTTTTTTTTATCATGTGCAATTAATGCTATTTTTTTTTCCATTAATTTTATTCCTTTTCCAATGTAAAATATTTTTTTTGAAATTTAATAAAATTTAGTCATGAATATATTTTTATATTTTACTGTTTTTAGAATTTATATTGGTTCTGGTTTGTGCCATAAAAATCCTTGTCCATAGTCTATTTCTAGTTCATTTATTTTTTTTAATATTTCTTCATTATATACAAATTCGGCAATAATTTTTATATTTTTTGTATCTGCTATTTTTTTAATTGATTCTATTATTACAAAATCTATTTCACTAGAGTTTATTGCTTTTATAAAAGATCCATCTATTTTAAGTAAGTCTATTGGTAGTGTTTTAATATATGAGAGTGATGTATGCCCGCTTCCAAAATCATCAAGTGCTAGTTTGATTCCAAAACTTTTTAATTCCTGAAAATATTTATTTATTATCTCAAAATTTTCAAGAATTCCAGTTTCTGTTATTTCTAGGCATATATTTTGAAGTGGGATTTTACTTTTTAATAAAGTATCTCTTAAAAATATTCGAAAGTTTTGAGATTTTAGCGAATAAGGAGATATGTTAATTGAGAAAACGTGTATCCCATTTTTTGATACAAAACTTTTATATTCCCTTAAAGCTTTTTTAACCACTAATTGATCAACTTCAACAGTTAAATTATATTTGTCTATTAAGCTAAAAATTTGATCGTTTGGAATTGGTTTTCCCATATGATCAAAAAGTCTTGTCAAGATTTCTATTTTGGGCTTTAAGTTCTTTTTAAGAGGATTTATTTTTTGATAATAAAGAGTAAAAAAATCATTTTTTATTGCTTTGAGTATATATTGAAAGATTTTGTTTTGATTTTTTAAAATTACCGCTTCTGGTAGCTCTTCTTTGTATATAATAGGATCAGATTCTTTGTATTCTGATGATATTTTTGTAGCCATCATTAATTTAGGGATTTTGAATTCTAAGTTTTCTCTTAAATTTACTTCTATTATTCCAATATTGAATTCGAATATAATAATATCTTCTTTTTTTAATGCTAGCGTAATTGTTTTTTTGATTTTTTTAGCAATTGCGATTATTTTTTTTTCATCGCCACTTGTACATATGATTACTATTAAATTGTTGTTTTTTAGCTTGAAAATATATTCAGAGTATAATGACATTATTTTTGAATACATTATTTTAAGTATTTTTATATTAAGTTTTTCTCTATTCTCTTTATATTTATATTCTGTTGTTAGAGATAGGTCTAAATTAAGCAAATATGTTCTTTTTTTTTTGTAAATATCTATATGGTTTACTAGTAATTTTTCAATTTCTTTGAAAGTTTGAATCTCGTCTTGTGAATCAACAATTTCTAGGTATTTATAGTTTTCTATGTTATTGGGGCTTGGTATTTCTTTTATTGTTATTAATTTGTCAATATTGTTTTGATCGATTATGCTAATAAATACATCTACATGTAGTTTTTTATTATTTTTTAAAGTTAAAAGACAATCAGTTATTAATATATTTTTAAATTCAGGAATAGAATTTGTATGCCAACTTAAATCTATTTTTTTTAACTTTTCCCAATCTCTAATATCTATGTCAGTTACTTTGATTATATTTCCAGAGGTTTTCATTGGAAGATTAAGATTTTTACTACCTTTTTCATTGATATAAATAATTTCATTTTCGGTATTTGTAATGATTACTATTTCTTTAATGAGTTCTGATAAATTTAAAAAGAAATCCAGAGCTGTGTTTTTATTGTCGCAAAATAGTTTTTTTTGGTGTATTAAACTTTGTTTATATTCTAATTCACTTATATCTTTTATTATTTCTATGTGATTAAGTTTTAAATATTCCTTATCAAATTTTTCATTGCTAATTATAATAGAGTGAATTTTGTTTGTTTTTTTTAATTCATTTGCAATATTTATTGAAAAATCTATTGGTTTTTCATAATTATAAATAATAGCGAATTTAATATTATTTTGTTTTACATATTCACTGTATAAAGCTTTTTCAGATTTTACGATTTGGATTAAGTTAAAAATAGATTTAAGTTTTATAAGATCTTTAACATCAATTTCTTTTTTAGAAATTACAACAGAATTTATATTTTGATAATTATTAACCTCTTGCATTTTTTTGGCTTGCTCTTATTTTAATTTTTGTATGCCAGGTTATTATTATTTTTTATTTTTTTATCTGCTATTTTTTTAGTTACTATTATCCAGATTAAACCTAAGAGTATTAGTGCTAGTGATAGAATTTGTCCCATTGATATGTTTAAAAAAGAAAATTCGGACAGACTTTTGATTGGCTTGTAGTTTATTATAAATCCAAGTTCTTTGTCAGGTTCTCTTAAATATTCAATAAAGAATCTGAAAAAAGCATAAAGCATTATATATATACCAAAAATAAATCCATCATATTTCTTGATTTTTCTAAATAAAAACCATAGTAACATGAAAGTTACAGGTCCTTCGAAAAATCCTTCAATAAGCTGAGAAGGTATTCTTGGAAGGTTGATTACTAGGTCATGAGGCAGAATTTCAAGCCCTACGGATGATGCAAATTCTTTTACACCTGGTATATTTGTGTCAAATGGTTCTGCATTAGGGAATATTATTCCGCCTTTTATTACTCTTCCATAAAGTTCTGCATTTGCGAAATTAGCAAGTCTTCCAAGTATGTATCCAGAAGAAAAAGCTATTGATCCATAATCTGTTAGTTTTAGAAAATATTTTTTAACATTTGTGTTTTTAAGTTTTGTATTTATTGTGATTAGAGGAGCAATTATTGCGCCTAAAAAACCACCATGGATGGCCATACCTCTAAAACCTGTAAAATTCCAATTTTGATCGAATGGTAAAAGGATTAACCAAGGATGAGAATAATAAATCCCTGATTTGTCGTAAACCAAGGTAGATGCTAATCTGCCTCCCAAAATTGCTCCAAGTACAAGTGAGAACATAAATGTTTCAAAATCTTCTTTCTTAATATCAATTCTGTCTGATTGTATTTGATACCAAATAAACTTATAAGAGATTATTATTATAAAAATGTAAGATAGGCTATACCATGTAATTGGTATGCCTTGAATTACTTCAGGATGTAACCAACTTGGATAATTTATATAATTTGGCATTAGACCTCCTTAGCCTTTTTAAACTTTTCAAAAAGCTTTTTTTTAAATAACATATTTTGCTTTCTTAATGTTTCGATTTCTCTTTTCTGAGATTTTATTATATCAATAATTTCACTACTTTCTATTGTTTTGTTTTTTATTAGTGATTCAAGGTATTCAATTTTTTCAATATATTCTTCTTGAGCTTCTCTTAACACGAAATCGTAACTTTCATTTAAATCTTCTTCGTTTAAAAGCTCAGCATCATTTGTTAAATCTTCAATTTCGATCAATTTTTTGGCAATTTTTTTTATACTTTTAGAGGTTGAGCTTGTAGGTTTGTATATAGTGATAGGGATTTTGCTGTTTAAGGCTTGATCAACTATTTCATCTTTATAGATTGCTCCAATGCTTTGTAAATTTATGCTTAAATAGTTTTTTGCTGATTTTATTATTTTTTCAGTTTTTTCAATGTCATTGGGAGTTTTGAGCATATTAAATATCATAAAAGGGCTAATTGATTTAAACAATTTGTTAAATTTGGAGTAATTTTCAGGATCTTCGCTTTCTAGTTTTAACAGTAAATTAGGTATATACACCTTTTGAAGATCGATTGAGTTTTGTTTTATTGTTTTGAGAATTTCATTTCCTTTTGTTCCTCTTTTAAAGACGCTTGACAACAGTCTAAATATTATATTTTTAAGAAATAAATATGCATTCATTGTAGCTGTTACTGTTGGTGTTGTTACTATTACTCCTCTTTTTGACATTAAAAAAAAGTCGATAATATTAAAAGTTGTTCCTGCTCCCAGATCAATCACCAGGTAATCATATTTTAAAGCTTTTAAATTTTTTATTATAGTTTTTTTTTGAGAAGTGGCTATATTAGCAAGTTCTGGTATGTCAGAATCCCCCGCAATGAAGTTTAGATTTTTAATTCCAGATTTAATAATAATGTCTGAAAAATTAATCGTTGTTTTTAAAAATGTGCCGATACTTTTTTTGGGTATAATGTTTAGCATTGAATGCAAATTAGATGCTCCAAGGTCAAGATCAACAAGCAAAACACTTTTTCCTTCATTTGCTAGGCAAATTGCTATGTTTACCGAAAAAAGGGATTTGCCAACTCCCCCTTTACCACTAGCTACAGGAATAGTAATCAAGCTTTACTCCACTGTTTTTCTTTTTGCGTTAATTAGTGCTAAAATTATTACATTAAATACTAGATAAACTGCTGTAATCCCTAAAAGGATAGCCAGAGAGGTTTGATAGATGTACATTTTAAAAGTAAGTCCCAGAATAAATAATAATATTGTTAATATTATTTGGAATAATTTAGTTATTGCTATAATACTGTGAAGAATTTTAAATTTTTCGTAGATAAAATAATAGAGTGTTAAATTAGCCATGAAAAATTCAGGTGAGTATAAGATAAATGTGAGCATAAACTTTATGGAGTAATTATTAATAAAAATTAATCTATTAATAACTTGGTATAGTAAGGCTAGAACTAAAAGACTCTCGAGTATTTGCAATACAATAAGGCTTGCTCTTTTAAGGCTTTGTTTTTTTTTAGGATGTGAGTTTAACATAGTTTTAAAATATTATATTATGGAAATAAAATCAAGTTTTAATTTTTGCATTAGGAATGAATAAATGAAAAATAAATTTTTAATATGCGTGTATTTTTTGTTGACTCTAGGTATAAGCTCTTTAGTGATTGTTGAATCTATTTTTGCTGTTGATAAATCTAATAATAAGTTATCAAGATCTAGCTATGAGCAGATGATGATTCAAGCTTTTGAATTTGTAAAAGAAAATTATGTTGAACCTGTAAACGATGAGGTGATTTTTGAAGGTGCTTTAAAAGGGATATTTCAAGCTCTAGGCGATCCTTATTCTCAATATTTGACAAAAAAAGATTTAGAAGAAATTTCAAAAACAACAGTAGGAGATTATGTTGGTATTGGAATTTCTATAATAAAAAAAATGCATTCTCAAGATAAGCAAGATAAGATAAAAAATCTTGATCCTAATAGCGCTTGTGTTTCTATTGTTACACCTTTTGAGGGAGGTCCGGCTTATAAGGCTGGAATTAAATCTGGAGATTGTATTACTGCTGTTGATGGTAAGAGTGTTTCTTCTATGGAAGTAGATCAAGTTGTTGATCTTTTAAAAGGTAAAGAGGGCACAAAAGTTAAAGTATCTATTCTTAGGGGGAAAAATTTAAAATTGGATTTTGAACTTACAAGAGAAAAGATAGAAATTCAAACAATCAAGTATGATGTTATTAATTCAGATATTGGTTATATAAGAATAGTAAGCTTTAATCCACATACTTCTGTAGATTTTAGCAAAGCTTTAGACAATCTTAAGAATAGAAATATTAAATCTTTAATTTTGGATTTAAGACTTAATACCGGTGGATATTTTCAGGCAGCTATAAAAATGGCGGATGATATTTTACCTAAAGGAACTATTGTTTCCACAAAATCAAGAAATTCTAGCAAGCCTATTGATTATAAGGCAAGCGCAAAACAAGTTTTGCCTTCAGATATAAAAATTGTTGCTTTAATAGATAGATCGTCAGCATCAGCATCAGAGGTTTTTGTAGGTGCTTTGAAAGACCATAAAAGAGCCTATATTATAGGCGAAAAGTCTTACGGCAAGGGGGTTATTCAACATGTAGTTCCTTTTTATACTGGTGGATTTAAAATTACAAGCTCAAAGTATTATACTCCATCTGGAAAGAGTATTCATAAGGTTGGAATTGAACCTGATTTAGAAATAAAAACTCCAGATTTTTCTGAGGAAGAAGCAGCAATATATAAAGAAATTTTTGATAAAAAGCTAATAGAAGGCTTTTTGAAAGACAAAAAATCCATTACCGAACAAGAGATTGATTTTTTTGTTGAGAATCTTGTTAAAGAAAACCCAAAATATAAAATTGATAAAGAATTTTTGGGCAAGTATGTGTTTTTTAATTACTATCAAGATAATAATAAAGAATTGCCAATTTATAATCTACATTATGACAAGGCTTTAAAAGCAGCTTGTGAGTATTTATCTAAATTAGGCAATTAAATTGTGAAGCAAATTGTTTTGGATGCAAATTGTTTAGTAGGTGATTTTATTATTGTTAAAGATATGAGCGTATACCATTATCTTATTAATGTAAGACGACTTAAAAAAGGTGACAAGCTGAACATTCTTTTAAAAGATAAGGAATTAAGAATGTCAGAAATAGTAAAAATTGGTAGTAATTTTATTAGGTTTGCTACTAATAAAATAGACAAAATTGAAAAAAATGATTTTGAGATAAGTATTTTTATTTCTAGTTTAAAGGGTAGAAAAATAGATTCGGTGTTAAGGCAGGTTGTTGAAATTGGAGTTTCAGAAATTAATATTATTAATGCAGATCATTCTGTGTCCAAAATAGATATAAGAAATACATCTGCCAAATTTTTAAGATTTTCAAAAATAATAGATGAGGCTTTAAAGCAAAGTGGTAATAAAATTGTTCCTAAAATTAATTTTTATAATAATTTTTTTTATTTACCTTATTCTTTAACTACTAGATATTATGTTGCTCATCAGAGTGGAATGCTTTTAAGCAAGAATGAACGTTTTGATAATTTTAGCAAAATTGGGATTATAATAGGTCCTGAAGGATGCTTTTCGAAGTCAGAAATAGCCTTTTTCAAGGAAAAAGGCTTTAATTTTGTAAGATTTAATACTTCGGTTTTAAGAGCGGATACGGCTATTATTTATTCACTTGCTTATTTTAAGGCATTATTAGGGGATTTTAATGGCTAATTTAAAAGACATATATTCAAAACCAGATAGATTTTATTTTTTAGGTGTACCTATAGATGTTTTTGATAGTCGTAGTAAGCTTATAAGCAGATTTGCTTATCTTTCAGGGCATCCTTATCATTCAATAGTAATTTTTATCGGGCTTAAAGCTTTCCTAAAGGTTTTGATTTTTAAAAAGTTTAGAAATCACATTAAAAATTCTTCTCTTGTTTTTTTAAATTCTAAGATTGTAAGATTTTTTTGTAGGATTTTTAAAAGAGTTAATATTGACTGTTATGATTCAAATACAGTTCTTCTCATTTTAATGGGAATACTAGAAAATGCCCATAAAACATGTTATATTATAGACAAGGATAAAGTAATTTCAAAGAAAAAATTTTTAAGATTGAAAGAATCTCATAAAGAAATTAGTTTTATTGGGTATTATGATTTAAAAGCTGTAAAGAGAAATAAAGAAATGTTTTTTGCAAATATCAATAAGCTTACTCCTAGTGTAATAATAAGTTTTTGTAATGATAGATATCTTGAAAATTTATTTTATGAAAATAAATCTAGTATTAGAACCAATTTAAGTGTTTTTTTATGATCCTTTAAATTTTAACTATCTATATTTTATGAGGTAAGTATGGCATTTTTGCTAAATCAATCAGTAGTTTATCCAATGCATGGAGTAGGTACGATTAAGGATATTAGAACTAAAGAGTTTAATGGTGAGATTATTGATTATTATGAAATACATTTTCCATTTAGTGATATGATTTTTATGGTTCCTGTTTCTAAAGTTGATGATTTTGGAATTAGAGCTTTGGTTAGCAGGGAAAAGGTAGAAGAAGTCTTTGATGTTATTAAAGACTTCGAAGGTCAAATAGATTCAAAAAAAATAAAAGATGGCGGTCATGAATTTTATAAAAAAAGCGATATTTTGGATACAGCAAAGTTGTATAAATTTTTATATAAAAAATCTACTCAAAAAGAACTTCCCTTTTACGAAAAAAGGATTTTGAATGATTTTGAGTTAATACTAGAGCACGAGATCAGCTTAGCTTTGCAAATTAGCTTTGAAGAAGCTAAGAAGAAGATTAAAAATATTTTGGTCGATAGCAAAAAGGCTTAAGGTTTCTCAATTTTTGAGGGGGAGGATTTGCTGTGTTTGATTCTTTAAGATTGATCTTTTTAATAATTTATAGATTTATTTTAATATTTTGCCTTTTTTCTTTAATGTTTATCTGTACCTTTTATTTAAGATATAAGTTTTTGTATTTCAATTTTTCTATTTTTAGTTATAGCCTTTATTACAATGCCTATATTTATTCTTTCCCTTTGTCGCTTGTTGTTACTTTTATGCGGATGTCTTATCCTTTTTATGGAATGGTTTTAAAGCCGCCCAGAGAAACTTTTTATTTTTATTTTATTATCTTTATTCTGATTTTATTCTTTTCTTATTTGGGATTTTTGGTTAGCTATAGTTTTCATTCTTACTATATTAATGGCAATAGAAATAATAATTTTATCCTTAAAGACGAGGTTGTACATTTTTTAAATGGTAAAATAATATTTTCTAGCAATAGTCCTAATGTTTATGGTTTTAATGGAGCTTTAATCGTTTCAGGGGATGACAAAAAGGATAAAAGTTTTTCTTACCAACCAAATCTTTTTAATTCTAGCAATATTGATTTTATTGGGAATAATTTTTTAGAGCAAAAGATTTTTAATAATTTTGTTGATTTTATTTTTAGAGATTTGAAAATTTTGAATAATTTTTTATTCTCACTCAATTATTTAAATTTAATTTTTAATATATTAGGAATTTCTTTGTTGTTATTTGCGTTTTTTTATGTTTTTAATCTTATTTTTTCAAATAGCTTTGCAATATTTCTTTATCCTATTTTTATTATACTTTTTTTAAAAATTTATAATGTCTATTCGATTGAGTTTCCCAAGATTTATAATGTAATAATAGGAAAGAGCATTATATCTGATTTTATTCCTTTTGTTTTTTGTGCTTTAACCTTTTTTTCTACTTATTTATTTGGCTTTGTTTCAGAATATATTAAAATCAGCAAAGATTTAGATGATAATTTATATAATGGTAGTTAATTCTTAAAGTTTATGAAAAGAGAAATATATGCATTTTTGAGCAACTTTATTATTTTTTTGTGTTTTTTTATAGGTTTAATCTTTAGTTATTCTTATTTTTTTGGAGAAAATTTTTTAGAAAAGCATAGGTTGATAGCAGCTTTTTTTGATTCTATTTTGCTTTTTTACAAGTATTTTTATGGATTTTTTATTTTTATTATTTGTATTTACTTTGCTTTTTTTGTTCAACAAGAAATAAAGAGTTATTTAAAATCATATAATGGGTATTTATTTTCTAAACTTTATGCATTTTTACTATTATTTTTTATTATAGGGGTTTTTTTTACTTTTATATTTAATTTAATATTGCCTTATATAATTGCTCAGAGAAATGAGTATAAGTTTAGTTACGATAGATATAATCTTCTTGAAAGTGAAGCAAATGAAATATCTCTTAAAATTAAAAATATAGATATAGGTTTGTCTTCAAATAGATTTTTTTTATCTTCTGATTTATCAGATTCAATGAAACAAAAGAGAAAACATCTTGAAAATTTGATTAGAATATATGATAAAATGCGAATTATTTATGTAAATAATGAAGAACTTTTAACAAATTATTATTTAGTGAAATCTGAATATAGTAAAATTCCAAGTTATGACGTTGATTTGGAAAAGGTTAAAAAAACTTTTTCAAGATATCCTTTGCAAAGCCTTAAAAAACAAGATTTTTTTAATATTGTCAATGAATTTATTTCTCAAAATGATTATTATACGGCTAATTACTTTGCTTATATTGCTTATATTGCAACAAAAGACGATAATTTTGTTGCGCTTTTAGATTTGACTTTAAAGTTTATTAATGAAAATAGAAATTTTGAAAAAGAAAAAATGCAGCTAATCTCTGAAGAAAAGCAAAAAAATTTTTTGTATCTTAATACCGAGAAATTTAAATTAGCTTATTACGGGTTTTTAAATCTTCATAAACTATTGCCTAGTGATAATGAAATTTTGAATTATAAAAATAAATCACTTGAAAAGCTCAGAAAAAGATATCTTTTTTTTGATGAGATTGAAAAATATTTTGAATATTACGGAATAAACAATGTATTTTTATTGCAGCCAGATTCTAATAGAGGCTTTTATGATTATATTTATATGCAAAAAGTTGTTACCCTTAATAATCATTCTAAAATAATAAAAAATTTTGAGCTTATTAGATTTAATAAGACAGGAAATGTTATATTGCATATTAAAATTCCATTTGCTACCTTGAGAGGTAATTTTGTATATCAAAATGTTTTAGACAAAGATAATGAGCAGAGTGAAATTACTCTTACTAAAGTATTTGTGTCTATGGATAGTTTTGATACAAATGTTTTAGAGGTTGTCAAGATTAATGAAAATGTAGAAAATTTAGCTTTATTTTCAAATTTTACTGAGGTTGGATTTTTTTTAAGAATTCAAAGTTTGTCAAGCGCTTTTCATAGGGTTGCTATATTAAATTTGAAATTAATTAATATTTTTTCTTTAAGTTTGGTTTTACTAATTTCTCCGATTTTGCTAGTTTTAATGGGAATGTTTTTTATTTCTTTGTTTTCTAAAATAGAATTTAATTTCAATTCCAAGGTTATGATTTTCCTAATCTCACTAATGATAGCTATTTTTTCAGGGATTACTTGTCTTTTTCTAAATTATTTTTTAATTGTTTTTACCTCCCTTATTATATATGTTTTTAATAGTGTTTACATATCTTTGGCTATTCTTTCTACGTTATTGTTTTTTCTTATTTTTAAAATAATTATTGTAAATTATAGGGAAAGGCATATTTAATATCTATTTTTTTTTAGATTCTTAATTCTAGAAAAAAACCATTCATTTATTAGTAAATTTTCTTTTTCAATTGTTTTTTTGCTTAATGCATAAGAATAATTATTGAT
This sequence comes from [Borrelia] turdi, assembly GCF_008828755.2. Classification (GTDB taxonomy): domain Bacteria; phylum Spirochaetota; class Spirochaetia; order Borreliales; family Borreliaceae; genus Borreliella; species Borreliella turdi. The sequence continues at coordinate 575,302 of NZ_QBLM01000001.1, forward strand.
TTGAGTTTCATCAATAATAAAAGGAGATATCCCATCAATTGAGTGTTTTATTTTTAAATTTAATTCTTTGTAGGGAGTAAAACCATTAGCAAATCCAAAACATATATTTGATTGGGATTGATTGCTAAATCCGATTAGTTTTTTTTGAGTTTTTTTATCTAAAATCCATCGGATAAACTTTTTAGTTAGAATAGACGTTTCTAAAATACCAATAAAATTTGGGCTTGATATAACAATTTCATTGTTGTTGTTGATTAAATATGAAAATTTTATTTGTGCTTTCTCTTGTTCGCTTAAGCTATTGTAGAAGGTTAGATCACTCAATCCTGTTATTAAAAGAGATTTTTTATTAAGCAATATTTTGTTTAGTTTAAGGTAGCCGTATTTATTAAAGAAATCTTTTTGTAACTCTATTTGTTTTGTATTTAAAAATGATGAGAAATATTCTAGCATTTCTAGAATTTTATTTTCATTGTAATTTAATTTATTCTTTTCAAAAGAAAATCTTGCATCGTTTATTTCAGAAATCACATAAAATAAATTTTCAGAAACATAGGGCGATATAAAAAATTTTCCATCTTTAATGAAATTTTCGTATTCTTCTTTTAAATATTTAGTGTTTATGTATTTTTTAATTTGGTATGTATTTTTATAGATTAAAATGGGAATGTCAAAGCTTAATGGAATAATTTTGTAGTTAAATTGTTTGAAAATATATTTTAAAACAGGATAATCTGGATTATAGTTGATTTTTATAGATTTAAAATGATTGGCAATATTTGTATTGCCAATGTTTTTAGAAATAATTATTTGTGCATTTTCTTTTTCTATTGTTTGTGGATCAATATTATTTCTAAACTTAATTATAAAATTGAGTTTATTTTCGATATTAAATTGATTTATATAAAATGGTATTGCTTTATTGTCAGTTAGTACAACTATATTCTTATTTTTTGAACAGCTGAGGTTAATCAGTAAAATTGCTATTAGTATTAAATTTTTTGTTCTCATAAAATTATTCAAGTTTTTTATTTTATTTTACAATAAATTATGTATAATTTTTATAGTTAATTATTGGCTTCTATGTTTAACTGCAAAATAGAGCATGGGAATTGAAAAGTTTTTAGGGGGATGATGAATTTGGGGTTATTTGATTTTATACTTTCTATGTTTAGTATTAATAAAGAACTTACTTCTGAGCAAATAAAGCAAAAAAGGTTAAAAGAAGTTAAAATTAGTTTAAGCAGGGTAAGTAATTTTTTTAATGCTTCGAAAATTCAAGCTTTACCTCAATTTTCTAGATTTCTTTATAATTTTTATAAAATTTTTTCTCCCTTAAGGCCATTTGCCCAAAGATATAAAAATTCTAATAAAATTGTTCATTTTGTTGTTGAAAAATATTTAAGTGAAAGCCAGAAGAAATCTTTAGATTATATTTATTCTTTTTCTGCAAGCGATAACATAAATTTTGATTCAGATCTTCCTAAAAAATTACATAATAATTTATCTTATTTGTTTAAAAACATAACTCAAGAACAAATTAAATTGATAGATGAAACTTATGAAGCTTTGCATAATTTTTTTGATTTAGTCTTATATCAATACTATTTGGTTCTTAAAAATTTTGACAGTTTGCTTCCAGAAGATGATTTTGTATATAGGCCTAGATTTAGTTCTATAGGATGTGGGGTTATCATAGATGATCTTAAAGATTTATTAGAATGTATTTCTTGCATTAAGAACATTTCTATTTGGAAAAATCTTTATGACATTATTTTAGAAATTTATGGAAATAAAGAAGATTTTCCTATTAAATCGAATGTCTGGATTAAGATTATTTCTTCTATTTTAGATATAAATAAGAGTAAAGAAATATTATATTTAATAAGATATGTTAGTGGGGATCCGGATTATTTTCCTATTTCTACTAGTCAAAAAATCAATCCAATAGCAAGAATATTTTTTAATGATCTTACCAAGCATGTTGCCACTGAAATTGAAAAGATTAAAGTTTTGCAAAAAAGTAGTAAATCCAAAATATTGGCTGAGCAACTTTTCCCAGGAATATCTTTTTTAAATTTGGATAATTATAATGAAAAAATGAATGAAAAGATTTTATCTAAAATTATGAGCACTACAGGCTATATTTATTGTGAGCTTTTAGTTTATTTGAGAACATACACTATTCATTTTGTTAAAAAAGATCTTAATGATATTATTAATTTGCTTATTATTAAAGGCCAATGGAAGCTTATAGAGCTTTCAAGAGAAATGTCTAATGATATGCATGCCTTAATTAATATTTATGCAAGTCTTATTGATTTTGATTCTAGTTTAGGAGAGCAAGGCGGATATGGTAATAGAATAAATGCATTACTACACAGAGCTTCTGTGGGGGATAAATCTTCAGAGAAATTATTGTTAAACATTATAGCAGATGTTAATAAAAAGGCGTTTGCCATATCAAGTGAATATTATTCTAAAGTTTATTCTATTGAGCAGCGCTTGCAAGATTGTCTTTCAGATTATTCAAAGGTCTCTTTGGAAAGAGAGTTGATTTATAATTGGAAAGAGCTTGATATGGAACTTGTTAAAAGCTATGGAAACAATTTAAACTTTGGAGGTATAATGAAAAATATTTTAGGCAGTTTAGCTTTATTTTTAAAGTTAATGGATTTATATTTGGAGAAAAAATGAATAAATTAAAGGAGTGTTAAATGGCTAGGAAGTGTGAAATAACAGGGAAAAAGACTATGTTTGGAAACAATGTTCCAAGAAAAGGTCTTGCCAAGAAAAAAGGTGGAGCTGGGCAACATATTGGAGTAAAAACCAAAAGAACCTTTAAGGTTAATTTAATAAATAAAAAATTTTTTATTCCAGATCTTGGAAGAAGTGTTAACATTAAGGTTTCTGCTAATGCATTAAGAAGTATTTCAAAGTTAGGACTTGATGTTTTTTTAAAGAAAAACTGCAAAAAAATAGAAGACTTTTTATAAACTTTAATTTTTTAACAATTTTATTTTATTAGAATACTACTTGATATTAAGTATTCCGGTGGATTGTGCGTTATTTTTGAGTCTGTAAATTCAAAATTTTTAAAAAGGCTTGAAATAGTCATGATCGCATTTATGTTTTCTGGAAATATTTTTTTTGATTTATAGCTTTCTAATATTAGATTGAGGCTAGGGGGCCTTTTTTCAAGAAATATGCGCTTTAAATTCTCTTCGAGCTTGAGAGCTTTTTTTATATTTGTAGATTTTGAAATAAAGTAAGATAGTAAAATAAATGAATTTTCTTCTTTATTTATAAAAGGTGTTAAAAACTCACAAAATCTTATTAAATGCTTATTGCAAGTTTTTCCAAAAATTATTGGAATTATTTTTATGTCTTTCTTTATATTGCTAATGAAATTCAATGTGATTTCAATTTTATGATCATTTTCGATTAGTTTATCGTCTATATTTATAAAATTTAAATTTTTTAATAATTTTAATATTTTTAGGTTTACTTTAATATTTTTATTAAAAATTTTCCATATATGATGATTGGATATATTGATTAAAAAATTGCTTTTTGCTTCAGAAATTATAAATACATTATTAGTTTGATTTGATATTATTTTTTTAAAAAAACATTCATTTTTTAAAAAAAACTCATAGTTTCCATAACTTGTTAGGATGGCTTTGTGAGTTTTTTTTTCTGACAACTTTAATGATAAGCTGTTTGTATTATTTGAATAAAATATGTTTTCAACCAAGGAGTTTCTAACTTGTTTTATATATTCCGCCCCTTGATTGCATCTTCTACTGTATTTATTTCCATAAATTCTGTTCCTTTGTCAATGTCTCTATTTGGGTTACCAGAAATGATTATTACAGTATCTTTGTCATTAACAATACCTTGTTCTTTTAATATTTTAAGAGAAGTTACTACAAATTCAGTAGTTCTTTTAAAATTATTGTCTACAAGATTAGAATAAACACCGTAAGACAATGTCAATTCTCTTGCCAGCCTCTCACTATTTGTTGTAATAAATAATGGAACGCTTGCTCTGTAGGTTGCCATTATTCTTGCGGTTTTGCCCTTTAGAGAATCTACAATAATTGCTTTTATATCCAGAAGCTTTGTGGCATCGATTGCACATTTTATAATATAGTTTCTTGTAATGCTTGTATCGTAAAAAAGTTCATCTTTATATAAGGTCATTTTTCTATGTTTTTCAACTTTTTTAGCAATGCTTGTCATCATTTTTACAGCTTCAATTGGATATTTTCCATAAGCGGTTTCTCCAGATAGCATAATTGCATCTGTTCCGTTTAAAATAGCGTTAGCTATGTCTGATACTTCTGCTCTAGTAGGTCTTGGGTTTTCAATCATTGTATGTAGCATTTGAGTTGCTGTAATCACAGGTATTCCATACTTTATGCAGGTTTGTGTTATTTTAAGTTGGGCAATAGGCACATCTTCTGCGGGAATTTCAACTCCCATATCTCCTCTTGCAACCATTATTCCATAAGATGCTTGTACAATTTCTTCAATATTATCAATTCCTTCTTGATTTTCGATTTTGGATATGATTTTTACATCAGGATTTCCAGCAGCATTTAAAATTTTTTTAACATCTTGAACGTCTTTTGAATTTCTTACAAACGAATGGGCAATAAAATCAATATTATATTTTGCTGCAAGCTCAATAAATCCTTTGTCTTTTTCGGTTACTGATTGCAGTTTAAGAGAAATGCCAGGAGTATTGATTGATTTTTTATTTTTAATTTGGCCATCATTTTTAATTTCGCAAATTAATCGGTCAGACAGTTTGCTAACAACAGTCATTTCAAGTTCACCATCATCAATTAGCACTTTAGATCCTTGAGGCACTTCTTGGACAAATCCACCATAATTGGTTTGAAAGCTATTGGGTTCATTAATGGGCGAGATTGAGATAATTACTTTGTCCCCAGTTTTTACAATAATAGGATTTTCAATATTTGCTGTTCTAACTTCTGGCCCTTTTGTATCGATCATTAGAGCTATTTTATTTGAAATTTTTCTAACATTGTCTATTACTTTTATTGTATCTTCGTGTGATTGATGAGCAGTATTTAGCCTTATGACATTTACTCCCGCATCGTATAAATCTTTTATATGTTCTGGTTCGCATCTAAGATCAGATATTGTTGCTACAATTTTTGTTAACTTTGAAATCATAAAGTTCTTCCTCCACTTCTATAAATTTTATGCTTTTTGTCTTTGAATAACAATATTTTATAAAAAATTCAAAACTTTGCTTTACTATATAGCGGTATTTAGTTTTGATTTTTTAATTTTTTTATTAGAGTTTCATCTAGCTTAATATGTAAATTTTTTTCTGTTTTTGGAATTACAAGACCTAGCTTTCCGTTTTTAACTCTTCTTAAATTTTTAACTTGAGTGTAGTAAAGATCCGCTTTTCCTGATTTTTTTGCTAATTTTGTATAAAATACACATAAATTACCAGCAGCTAAAAGGACGTCAAGACAAGGAGTTTTATTTTTTTGACTTTTAATAAAAACATAAGCTCCAGGATAATCTCTTGTGTGAAGCCAATAGTCATTTCCTTTAACACAGTGTCTTAAAAGTTCATCGTTTTCTTTTGCGCTTCTTCCAATAATAATTTCAAATCCACGACAGGTAACCCGCAAGCCTATTTGTGGTGTTTTTTCTTTTTTTTTAATAGCAGTTTCTTCTTGATGATATTCTTCTTTTGGAATGAAATTTTCGATCTTTAACATGGTTATTTTTGATTGGATGAGATTAAATTTGTCTAGATTATCTTTTAATTGATTTTGTATTGTTTTAAAAGAATTTTTGTTTTTTTTATATGTTTTAAAATATTGTAAAGCATTTTCTTTTGGTGATAATGCTTGGTTTAACGATATTTTTATTTTTTCTTTTTTGTAATTTAAGAGAGTTATTTCTTTAATCCCTTTTTGTATTTTGTTAATATTTAATAAAATCAACTCACCTTTTTCTTTTTCATTTTCAATGTTTTCAATTAGCCTGATTTGTTTTTTTAAAGATTCTATTCTTTTTTCTAAAACAATTAACTCTTTTTTATATTTTTTAATAAGCAGTTCTTTTATATTGGTTTCTTTAATTTGATTGCTGAGTGATTCATAGTAATTTTCAAGAAATTCAGAATAAGATGTATAACTTGCATTATTGTATTCTTCTTTTAGGCCCATGTTTTTTTTATCAGATATTTTATTGCTTTCATGTATTTCTTTAGCTTTTAAAAAGATTTCACCCGTTGTTTCTTTGATTTTTGGCCTTCTATAATATACATCTAGTATTTTAAAATTTGGGGTTGTAGCTATTATATTTGGAGAGGATGGCCACAATTTGATAAATAAGATAATTATTTCCTTTTTTAAAATCTCAAGAGAAATTATTCTTTCATTTTTCATTTGGAAAGCTTTTATAATTTTTCCATTTTGAATTTTTGATTTTAAGAAGTCAGAAAATCTTAACTTTAAAGCATTATTTTTGAAATTTTTTTTTGTTATATGGAGTCTGGTAGTGCTTGGATTTAAAGAAATTAATATTTTAATTTTTTTTTTATCAATTTTATTGTAAATTTCTAAAATCAAATTTTTGTAATCTGGTTGTATTATTTTTTTTATTAAAGAGTTTGTGAGAGGAATTTCTTTAATCAAAGTATTTATTTCAACGTAATTCAAAGACATTTTTGTCAAATCCTAATTCTTTAAAGATGTTTATACCTAAGTTTTAAATTTCTATTTTATGTATTAAACTATTACTATTAATAATAGTTTATTTCCATGATATGTAGTATTATGGAAATAAAGTTTATTGGCAATAAAATATTAAATGTGGTTTTGTTAATGGCTTAAGCTTAATAATAAGAGTTCATAGAATGGTAAAAACAATTCTTTTATTGGTTTTATATCCTGTTGTTGTGTTTGCTCAAATATCCGCAAATCAATACTTTGAAGGAATTTATGCTAAATATCAAAATATAGAGGATATGCAAGCGACAATTAATTTCACTTTAAAGGGGTTAAAGCAAACAGGTATTTTATTTTATAAGTTTCCAGACAAGTTTATTATTAATCTAGATTCAAATAATCAAGTTTTTGTAAGTGATGGTGAATTTTTGACTGTTTATGTTCCATCTCTTGGGACTTCGTTTAGTCAACAATTAATAAAAGGTAGCAGTGGGGGAGGTCTTATGAAAGTTTTAAATAGTGAGTACAGCGTGTCTTATACCAATTCTCCAAATCTAGAAGCTCTAGATTCATCTGAGCCTGGAAAATATATTAAATTAACCTTTTCTAGAAAGCTTTACAAGGGGGCCGCTACTATTAATTCTTTTATTATTGCTTTTACTTCGGATGGAATAATTAGAAGAATTACTGCTTATCCTACTAGTGGTGGACGTGAAATAGTTATTGATTTAATTGCCGTGAAGTTTAATGTTGGGATTCTTGATAGCAAATTTAAGTATGATCCTCCAAAATCTTCAAATAAGGTAGATAATTTTTTATATGATATTAAAAAAAATTAAGGTTTAAATCTATGGAAGAAAATGATTTTATTAAATTTGGGAGCTATTTGAGAAAAGTTAGAAACGGTAAAAATTTGACTCTTGAAATGGTAGCCGATGATATTAAAATTTCTATTAAGTATCTTAAAGCTCTTGAAGATTCTAATATTGAAATTTTCCCAAATGAAGTTTTGGCAGTTGGATTTTTGAGAACTTATAGCGAATATTTAGATATTGATTCTAGGTTAATATCAACACTTTTTAAGGATTATAAAAGTAAGCTTAATAATAGTTATATTGGGATTAGATCTGAAGATAAAGTTTCAAATTTAGGATTTTTAGGTGATAATAAAGTACTGGACAAAAAATTGTTTTTTTTAAATTTAGAATCTTTAAGTGTGTTTAAAATCCTGTTGGGAATTGTTGGTGTTGTTTTACTATTGTTTGTGTTTTTTGCCTTTAAAGAAGTGGAAGTTTATTTTAAAAAATTTTTTAAGCTTAGCAAGGATGAGAAGATAATTTCAAATATTCATGAAGTATCTTTTGATAAAAAGAATTTTTGGAATCTTTCTCTTAAAGAGGGAGATTTTTTATCTTTAACGCATGGTGATAACATTGCAAAATATAGAGCATCTTTTATTAGTGATGATTTAGTTATTGTTGATGAGTCTAAAAAAAATAAAGATATTTTTAATTTAGGAGAGTTTAAAGAGATAAATCTTGATGATAATTTGAGAGTCAAAATTATTTATGAGAATTATTATTATGATAAGTCAAAAATAGCCAATGTAAGTCTAGAGTCTTTTGCTTTAAATATTAAATATGTATCTGAAACTAATATTGACAATAGATTTAATATTTTAAATTGGCAGTTTGATGTTAAGGGGGCTGAAAAATTACCAAGTAGCAATTATCTTACCCTATATTCTTCTCAAAAACTTTCAAATGTTGATTTAAAAATCGATTTTTTAAATGATACATTTTTTAGATATGCTGATGAAAACAATCTTTATGGCAAGTCTTTTTTTGCATCCAAAGGGATTCCTATTAATTTAGCTTTTGAAAAATCTTTGATACTATTTTTTTCAAGACTTTCTGATGTTAATATTATTCTCAATGATAGAGACATTACGCCTTTTTTAAAAGAGCAGGGAAAAGAAATTTTTGCGGTTCAATTTTTTTGGGTAAAGACGCCTTCAGGATTTGATCTCAAGGTTTCTGAAGTTTATTAGCAATGGATAAAATAAAAAATTTTTTTTCTAGCTTAAATTTGTCTCAAGAAAAAATTGTTTTTAGCAAAAGTAAAGATCCAATTCTTGTTTTAGCGGGGCCTGGAAGTGGCAAAACTAGAGTTATAATTGCAAAAATTGTGTATTTAATAAAGCATATGAATATAAATCCTAATGAAATTTTAGCTTTAACTTTTACCAATAAAGCTGCAAGCGAAATGAATGATAGGATAAATGATCTTTTGAAATTTGACAAGAAGCTTCATATTCAAACTTTTCATTCTTTTGGGTCTTGGCTTTTGAGGGTTTACTATAAGGATTTTGATAAAAATTATGATTCAAATTTTACAATTTGGGATACTAATGATGTTGCTAGATTTGTCAAAGAAATTGATCTTGCTTCAAATCTTGAAATGGCAAAACATATTGCATCTTTGATTTTAAAAAATAAGGAAAATTTTTTCTTAGAAAAATTTATTGAATTTACAGAAAGGGAATATGAATATATCAAAATTTATGAGGAAGAGAAAGCTAAGAATAATGCTTTTGATTTTTCTGATCTTATTATTAAGCCTGTTTTAATGCTAAGGCAGTCTAAATCCATAAAAGAATCTATTCAATCTAAATTTAAAGTTATTTTTGTAGATGAGTATCAAGATACGAATTATTCACAGTTTTTATTTTTGAAAGAACTTTATTCGGATGGTATGTATTTTATGGTTGTAGGAGATGAAGATCAGTCAATATATTCTTTTAGAGGAGCTAGAATTGAAAATATTCTTGAATTTGAAAAAACTTTTAGTAATGTTATTAAATTTTATTTAGTGCAAAATTATCGTTCAAATTTAAATATAGTGAATATTGCAAATGGGGTTATCTCAAAAAATAAAAATAGGCATAAGAAACAAATAACAACTCAAAATGGTTCTAGTAAAAAAATGAAATTTTTAGTTTTTCAAAGCACATCAGATGAAGCTGAATACTTTTCTAACTTGCTTGTTGCCAATGATATTGATACAGCAATACTTTATAGATTCAATTCCCAATCTTTCCATTTTGAAACATTCTTTTTAAAGAAGAATATCCCATACAAGGTTTTAGGGTCAATTAAGTTTTATGAGAGAGAGGAAATAAAAGATATTATTTGCCTGCTTAGGCTTTTTATAAATAAGAAAGATAAAATAGCTTTTTTAAGAATGATAAATAAGCCTTCTAGAGGAATTGGAAAAACTGCTCTAGCCAAAATAATTAGTGCTTTAAACGATGATGATGTTAATTTTAATTTATTTTGTGCGAGCAAAAAGGCTTTGAGTTCGCTTAAAAATAGAGCCAAAGAGTCTCTTTTATTGTTTATAAATATTTATGATGAGCTGGGTAAGAAATTTTCTAAAGACAATTATATTAATTTATCTGCTTTTATTGAGGATGTTGTAATTAAGTTTGGTCTTTTAGATTATTATAAAAAGTTTGATAAGGATGAAAAATTAAGAAATATTGATGAGCTTATTAATAGTGGAATTGAATATTCAGGTACATTTGAAGGCCTTGCTATATTTTTAGAAAATTCTTCACTTTCCCCTTTAATTTCTGGGGATTTTAAGTCCAATATATTTTTATCTTCAATTCATGGTGTTAAGGGGCTTGAATTTGAGAGAGTTGTGATTTCTGGACTTGAAAAGGGTCTTTTGCCAGCTGAAATTGAAGAATTAACAGAAGATAGGCTTGAGGAAGAGAGAAGGCTTTTTTATGTTGCAATCACAAGAGCTAAATCAGAGCTTATTGTTACTTTAAATTTGAAGCGAGCTTTTAGAGGTTCTTTCAAAAGTACTGCACCTTCCATTTTTTTTCAAGATATTGACAAGAATTTTTATGACGTTGTTTTTATACCCGAGTATTTAAAAGAGAATTTTAATAATTTTTTTATTGATAATAAAAGGGATATTAGATTTAATATTGGGGACTATATAATTTATAATGGAGAAAAGGGAATGATTATTGATAGCTGGTACCAAGGCAATTTCCAGTTTGTTAAAATTAGTTTGATAAATGGTAAGAAGGCCATTTTGAATTCTGAATATATTAAAAAAATTATCAAAGTTTAGAGGTTTATTTTGGAAGATATACATTTAGAAAATAGTTTAAAGTTAAGCTTAGTGAGGCTTAACAGAGAGAGTGAAGATAAATTTATTTTAAAATTTGAGAAAGTTATTAGATTGGTTAATGAAATTTCAAATTTTGATGTTCAAATTAATTTTGATGCTAATAAAAAAAAGGTTTCTACATTGCGTGAGGATAAAGCAAGATTTTCTCTTTCTATTGAATCAATTAAAAAGCTTAGTAACTCGTTTTTAGATGGATATTTTTCATCTCCTAAAATATTAGAATAAGGAGAAGGTCTTGGACTTAAGTAGCTTAACTTTAACCAAAATTCAAGAATTAGTTTTAACTAAAAAATGTAAAATTTATGATATTTTACTTGCTTATAAAAATAATTATGAATTAAATAAAGGTATTAATGGATATATTGAATTTTTTGATGATTCTTTAGAGATTGCAAAAAAGTATGATGATTGTTTAAAAAATTGCGAATTAGAGGATTTGCCTTTAATTGGCATGCTTATTGCTGTTAAAGATAATATTTCAATTCAAGATAAATCTTTAACGTGTGCTTCTGAAATTTTAGAAGGATATATTTCTCCTTATGATGCGACTGTGATTAAAAGGCTTAAGGATAAAGGGGCAATTTTAATTGGTAGAACTAATATGGATGAATTTGCCATGGGCTCTACTTGTGAATTCTCTTATTATGGTGCAACCTTAAATCCTTTAAATAGAGAATATGTTATAGGGGGTAGTTCTGGAGGCTCTGCAGCTGTAGTTGCATCGTTTCAGGCGCCTTTTTCGCTTGGCAGTGATACTGGAGGCTCTGTTAGGCTTCCCGCATCTTTTTCAGGAATTTTAGGCTTCAAACCTTCTTATGGGGGTCTTTCTCGCTATGGGCTTGCATCTTATGCTTCATCTTTTGATCAAATAGGGTTTTTTTCTCATTCTATTGAAGATATTGCTTTAATATTAAAGCATACTTGTGGAGCTGATGAAATGGATTCTACTAGTGTAGACATCTTTGATGATTTTTATCCTTTAAAAATTGAGTCTTTGCAAGGTAAAAATTTAGCCGTAATTAAAGAACTTAGCGAAGATCTAATGGACAAAAATGTTGCAAGTAGTTTTGCCAAATTTAAATTTGATCTTTTGTCCAAAGGTATTAACATAAAAGAAGTTTCAATAAAAGAGATTGATTTTATTTTATCAATTTATTATACAATTTCTCCTGTTGAAGCATCCTCCAATCTTTCTCGTTATACTGGACTTTGTTACGGCAAGAGAATATCAGAGAATTTGAGTCTTAATGATTTTTATTTTAAACATAGGAGTAATTTCTTGTCAGAAGAAGTTAAAAGGCGTGTTGTTCTTGGAAATTATTTATTGTCAGAAGGCTATAATGCCAAATATTATACAAAGGCTTGTGAAATTCTTCAAAATTTAATTATTCCTAAATTTAACAAGCTTTTTGCAAGCTGTGATTTTATTATTACTCCAACAAGTTTTGTTAAGCCTTTTAGAATTGGCTTAGATTTTGATGATCCTGTTAAAATGTATTATTCAGATATTTGTACTGTAATTGCAAATCTTATTGGAGCTCCTGCTATTTCTATTCCTTATGTTAAGGATGAGGAAGGATTATCGATTGGAATGCAAATTATTGGGCGTAGTAAGAAGGATTTTGAACTTTTAAGTTTTTCAAAAAATGTGATTAGGGAATTGGGATTGAATGGAATATAAATTAGTTATTGGATTAGAAATTCATATTCAGTTAGGTTTAAGAACAAAGGCTTTTTGTGGATGTAAGAATGAGTTTGGAGGAGTGCCTAATTCTCGCATTTGTCCAATTTGTCTTGGATTGCCCGGTTCATTGCCAAGTGTGAACGTAGAGCTTATTAATAGCGCAATTTTAGCAGGACATGCTACAAATTCAAAAATTAGACATGTTGTTAAATTTGATAGAAAACATTATTATTATCCGGATTTGCCAAAAGGGTATCAAATCTCGCAAAATGATAAGCCGATTTGTGAGGGAGGAAGCTTATTAATTGAAACTCCTTCGGGATTTAAAAAGATTAACATTATTAGAATTCATATGGAAGAAGATTCGGGCAAGAGTCTCCATTTGCTTGATGGTGAGAATCAAAGTTATATTGATTTTAATCGTTCAGGGGCTCCTTTACTTGAGATTGTTTCTGCTCCAGATATTAGTAGCGGAGATGAAGCGGTTGCTTTTTTAAGTTCTTTAAGAGAAATTTTTAGGTATCTTGATTTGTCAGAATGTAATATGGAGAATGGTTCTTTTAGATGTGACGTAAATGTTAATTTAATTATTAGAGAGAATGGTGTTGAGTATAAAACTCCTATAGCTGAAATAAAGAATTTAAATTCTTTTAAATCTATTAAAGCTGCCATTGAATATGAAAAATTAAGGCAGCAAGATGAGTGGATTAAGTTTAGGAAAACTCTTGATAGTTATGGTAAGCATACTAGAGGATTTGATGATAAAAGTGGGGCAACGGTAATTCAAAGGGATAAAGAGACAGTATCTGATTATCGATATTTCCAAGAACCCGATCTGCCTTTAATAGAAATTGATGATTTTTATATTAATAATATTAAAAATTTAAAGTTAATCGAACTTCCATTTGATGCAAGAGTTAGGCTTAAAAATCAATATGGGTTAAGTGATTTTGATGTTATTACCTTAACATCGGATAAGCACTTGCTTAGATATTTTGAAGAGGCTGCTATTAATGCAAGTGATCCTAAAAAAGTAGCCAATTGGATATTGTCTGAAGTTTTAAGCGTTCTTAATGATAAAGAGATTAGTGTTCTTGAATTTAATTTGCTTCCAAGCTATATTACAGAGCTTGTTGAATTTATTGTTGCTGGTAAAATAAGTGGCAAAATGGCTAAAAAGGTGTTTTTAGAAATGATGGCTAGAGAAGTTCCTGCTTCTGTTATTATAAGTGAAAATCAACTAGAGCAAATAAGTGATGAGCTTGTTATTAAAGAGATTGTGCTTGAAGTTTTAAATGAAAATCCTAAGTCAATTGAACTTTACAAAAAGGGCAAAGATCATGCTATTAAATTTATGATGGGGCAAATAATGAAAAAATCTTCAGGGAAAATTAATCCTATACTTGCAAATGAAATTCTTTTACAAAGTTTATCAAATGTATGATTTGTCATTAATAGATAGTTTGCCAGTTATTAAAAGGGCAAGATTTTTTTATCTTTACGATATTTACGGTAAGAGGTATTTAGATTTATATCTAAATGGTGGAAAAAATTTTTTAGGCTATAGAGTTCAAGGATTAAATCGACTTTTTAAGCAGACTATGTCAAGGGGCTTGATATCTCCTTATCCTTCTGTTTTTAAAAATCAGTTTATCAATTTGGTATTTACTTTTTTTAAAGAGGCTGGATCTGTTTATATTTTTAAGCTAGAACAAGATGCAAAAGAGTTTTTATTTTCTTTAACCGGTAAGGATAAAGTTTTTATGCCTTGGGAAAAGGAAGAAGGAATATATGAGTTTAAAGTAGGATTTAGTGATATTAAATATCCTATGATTTTTAATATTCCTTTGCCTGATTTTATGTCTGTTAGTATTGTGGTTATAGATAATCTTTCTAGAAAAATAGAATTTAAAGATAATTTTGATGCTTTAACCTTGTCTTTGGCCAAACATATGTTAAGCAAGCTTATATTTTATAAAAAAAATCTCAATTTTGATTTTAATTCTTTTACTACATCTTTGTTTAAATTGACTGGTAGGTATATGTTTCCTCTTTATGATGCTTGTTATCATGCTGAAATTTTTGATAAATTTCTTAAATATGGGTATTTAATTAGTCCAAATTTTAGTATTCCATCTATTGTTCCTTTGAAGTTTTCTAAAGGAGATCTGGATAATTTTAAAAAAATTTGTCTTGCTCTTAAGAATGAGTTTATTGATGGGCTTGACAGTAATCCTTACAAATAATACAATTAATAGGATTTATGCATAAAATTTTATGTAAGGGTAATGTGTTATTATGAATAAAATAACTAGTAATGTTACAATTTGGATCAAGCCAAAGACTGTTGAGAAAAAATGGTATGTAATTGATGCGGCAGATAGAGTTTTAGGTAAAGTTGCTGTAGATGTTGTTAAAATTTTAAGAGGTAAGCATAAAGCTTATTATACTCCCCATCAAGATTTAGGTGACAATGTTATTATTATTAATGCTTCTAAGGTTAGGCTGACGGGGAAAAAATATCAACAAAAACTTTACTATAGGCACTCAAGATATCCGGGAGGTCTTTATTCTGACACCTTTAGAACATTGTTAGAGAGAAAGCCTTGTGCGCCTCTTGAGATTGCTATTAAGGGGATGTTGCCAAAAGGCCCTTTGGGGCGCAATCTTTTTAGAAATTTAAAAGTCTTTTCTGGTTCAGAGCATACTCTTAAAGCTCAAAATCCTATAAAACTGGAAGCTAATTTAAGAGAGGTAAAATGAAAAAATCAAATTTTAGCAATGTTAATTTGTCAATGGGAACTGGTAGGAGAAAATCCTCTGTTGCTAGGGTTTATATTAGAGAGGGTAGTGGCAATATCAAAGTAAATAATAGAGACTTTGACTCTTACATTCAACTTGAAAATTTAAGGACAATGGCGCTATCGCCTTTAGTTATGACAAATACACTTGGGAAATATGATCTTTATATTAATGTTTATGGGGGGGGGATTTCAGGTCAATCTGGGGCAATAAGGCATGGCATTTCAAGGGCTCTTTTTGAGCTTGATGAATCTAATAAGATGACTTTGAGATCTAATGGGTTTTTAACAAGAGATTCAAGGAAAGTTGAACGTAAAAAATTTGGGAAGAAAAAAGCGCGAAAAAGTTTTCAATTTTCCAAAAGATAATTTTATTTTTTATACATTGTATATTTTTATTTAAGCAAAAAAATCCCTCTTCTAAAGGGATTTTTTTTGCTTAATGGAATAAAATACGTTTTTACCGTGGTATTCGGCAGTTGTTTCTAATTCTTCTTCTATTCTTATGAGTTGATTATATTTTGCTATTCTGTCTGTTCTTGAGAGTGAGCCTGTTTTAATTTGGCCTGTTCCAAGAGCTACAACAAGGTCAGCTATTGTAGTATCTTCTGTTTCTCCTGATCTGTGGGAAACTATTGCTGTATATCCTGCTTTTTTAGCCATTTCCACAGCTTCAAATGTTTCTGTTAGTGTGCCAATTTGATTAACCTTGATAAGAATTGAATTAGCGACTCCCATTTCAATTCCTTTTTTAAGGAATGAGGTATTTGTTACAAATAAATCATCCCCAACAAGTTGAATTTTGTTTCCAATTTTGTCTGTAAGTTGTTTCCATCCATTCCAATCTTCTTCGGCCATGCCATCTTCAATTGAAATGATTGGATATTTATCTACCCATTTTGACCAATATTCAACCATTTGTTCAGAAGTAAGCTCTTCTTTTGTTGACCATTTAAGTACATATTTTTTTGTTTTAGGATCATAAAGCTCAGATGTTGCTGGATCAAGAGCTATCGCTATATCTTTCCCAGGTTCATATCCTGCTTTCTTTATTGCTTCTATAATCATCTCGCAGGCTTCTTCATTTGATTTTAAATTTGGAGCAAATCCGCCTTCATCCCCAACAGAAGTTGCATACCCTTTCCCATTTAGAATGCCTTTTAGTGTATGAAAAACCTCTACTGCCATTCTTATTGCTTCACTAAAAGTTTTTGCTCCTATTGGCATTATCATGAATTCTTGAAAGTCAACAGAGTTGTCAGAATGTGCACCACCATTAATAATATTGCACATAGGCGTAGGCAAAATGTTAGCTTTGTATGCTCCAAGATATTGATAAACCTTAAGTCCAAGGTAATTAGCAGCAGCTTTAGCTGTAGCCATTGAAACTGCTAAGATTGCATTAGCCCCAAGCTTTTCTTTTGTAGGGGTACCATCAAGTTCAAGCATTTTTCTGTCGATTGCAACCTGATTTAAGGCGCTCATGCCTTCAAGTTCTGGGGCAATGATGTTTTTTATATTTTCAATTGCTTTTAAGACCCCTTTTCCCATATATACAGACTTATCACCATCTCTAAGCTCAACAGCTTCGTTAATTCCTGTTGATGCACCTGATGGTACTGCAGATCTTCCGCAAGTTCCATCCTCTAAAATGACATCAGCTTCAACTGTTGGATTCCCTCTAGAATCAATAATTTGTCTGGCTTTGATTTCATAAATGTGAAAACCCATTTTTCTACTCCTCGTATTATTTACTTTAATGTATGTTTTTAGTATAATGTTAAAAAGTCTAAATGTGTAGTATCTTTCCAAAAGAATTATTTATTGTGAGCTTTGTATATAATCTATGAAAGTAAGGTGTTTGTATTTATTTGTTTTTGCGGCTTTATGTGTTAACAATCTTTTCTCAGATGGTTATTTGATGTATAATTTTGATTTAAGCTTAAATGAATTTTTAGAAGTTTCAACAAGGAAAGACAATTTTGAGCCTATGGTTGATTCTAAGCGTATATTATTGTTTTATCCCCCCAATAAGGAGATTAGAAAAATTTTTGCTGCTTTTGACTTTGATCAGTATTCTAAGAAATATTTATTTAAAAAAAATGAGTACGGAGTTTTTTTTGTCAAAGTTAATATTCCTCATGGCACAAGCGATATAAAGTATAGGCTTATTGTAGACGGTGTTTGGACTAATGATGAGTATAATAAAAATGTGGTTTATAATGAGGATTTAACCCCATTTTCTAAAATTGAGGTTACTAAAGAGAAGGCAAGTTATATTTCTTTGAGAAATCCAATACAATCGTATGATAATAATGAGGTTGAAATTTTTTATATAGGTCGCCCCGGACAAATAGTTACAATAGCTGGTAGTTTTAATAATTTTAATCCTTTTTTGAATAGGCTTGTTGAAAAAGAAGATAATAGAGGAATTTATACTATTAAGCTTAAAAATTTACCCAAGGATAGAATTTATTATTATTTTATTGATTCTGGTAACAAAGTAATAGATAAAAATAATGTTAATAGGATTAATTTATACTTTGTTGAAGGGATTGATAATAAAATAGATTTTGAAGTCTCCTATTTTGACCATAAATAAGCTTTTAAATTATTTGTTTATTCATCTCATCAAAAAGGTATTTAGATACAAAGTGATCTTTTTCTACTTCTTCAAATTTTGGGCACACTTGTGTTGATAAATGAATTTTTCTAATGTTTGCTAGGGTTTGCTCGTCTAGTTTTATATTTTTGTTTTTTCTTTTTTCAGGGTTGATTTCAGGAATTGATGCTATTAGCATTTTAGTATATGGATGAATTGGGTTTGAAAATAGCGTTTCTCTGGGCGCAAGCTCTAGAATAACCCCAAGGTACATTACAGCGATTTTGTCACTCATATATTTTACTACAGCAAGATCGTGAGAAATAAATAAATAAGACAAATTAAATTCTCTTTGCAGAGTTTTAAGTAGATTTAAAATTTGAGCTCTGATTGACACATCAAGCGCAGAAACAGCTTCGTCTAAAAGCAAAAGCTTAGGATTTAAAGCCAGTGCTCTAGCAATCCCTATTCTTTGTCTTTGTCCTCCTGAAAATTCATGAGGATATCTAGCTAGCATACTTTTATGTAGCCCAACAATATCTGTTAGTTCGTTTACCCTTTGTTCTATTTCTAGCGTTGTTTTTGGAAGGATTTTGTTTTCACTGTATATTTTTAGTGGTTCTGCTATTATTTCTTTTATTGTCATTCTTGGATCAAGTGAAGTATGAGGATCTTGGAATACCATTTGCATATCTTTTTTTGTTTTTAAGAGTTCTTTTTTTGAAAGTTTGGTTATGTTTTTTCCATTAAAGTAAATATTTCCAGAAGTTGGCGTGTAAAGCTGCATTATTGAGCGAAGAGTAGTAGACTTGCCACAACCAGATTCCCCGACAAGTCCTAAAGTTTTATTTTTTTCAACTTCAAAACTAACATTGTTTACTGCATTTACTTTTTGTTTGTTTTTCCAAAATAAAAAATCTTCTCCAGTTGTGAATGTTTGTATTAAGTTTTCTACTTTAAGAATTATTTCTTTTTTACTGCTCATTTAAAACTCCTCAATACTGGTTTTTGTGGTCTTAATAGAATTTTCTTTTATTGAATAAAGTTTTTTATTTGGATCTTGTTCTAGCGTAAGAATTGATTTTAAAAGTCCAATAGTGTAAGGGTGTTTAGGATTATTAAATATTTCTTCTACTGTTCCTTCTTCTACAATTTCCCCTTGATACATAACAGATACTGTGTCACAAATTTCAGCAACAACTGCAAGATCATGAGTTATAAATATGGTAGAAGTATTGAATTTTTTAGATAGGTTTTTGATTAATAATAATATTTGCTCTTGAATTGTAACATCAAGGGCTGTTGTAGGTTCATCTGCTATTAATAAGGATGGATGACAGCTAAGCGCCATGGCGATCATGACTCTTTGTCTCATTCCTCCTGAAAATTGATGAGGGAAATGTTTTATTCTCTCTTCTGCATTTACAACACCAACAGTTTTTAACATTTCTATTGCTTTTTCTTTGGCTTCTTTTTTCCCTAATCCTTGGTGCAAGATTATTGTTTCTTCAAGTTGAGTTGATATTCTCAAAAATGGGTTTAATGAAGTCATTGGGTCTTGAAATATCATTGATATTTTATTCCCTCTAATTTTTAAAAGTTCTTTTTCGCTAAGTTTTAGCAGATCTTGATTTTCAAATAGTATTTCTCCACTTTTATATACTGTTGTAAGTTCTGGTAATAGTTTTAAAATAGCCATGCTTGTTACGGATTTTCCACTCCCAGATTCTCCAACAATAGCTTTAATTTCTCCTTTTTTTACAGATAGGTTAATATTGTTTACGGGATGAATTGTTGTATGTTTTAATCTAAATTCAATTGCTAAATTTTTTATTTCTAGTATATTTTCTTTTTCCATTCAATTTCTCCTTAGATGCTATCTTTTGGATCAAATGCATCCCTTAGCCCGTCTCCTAAAAAGTTCATAAATAATAGAAATATTGTCATAACTATAGCTGGAATAAAAACTTTCCATGGATATTCAACAAATGTAGCAATTCCATTTTGCACTAATTCTCCCCAGCTTGTCATTGGAGCCGAAATCCCAAGTCCTAAAAAGGATAAAAATGCTTCAGCCATAATAAAGCTTGGAACTCTTATTGTTGTGAATATAACTATCATCCCAATACTATTAGGGATTAAGTGCTTTAAGATTATTCTTTGATTTGTTGCGCCAAAGGTTTTGGCTGCTTGTATGAATTCTGAACTTGATAGTGATTGTACTTGACCTCTTACAACTCTGGCTACTGTTAACCACGATACAAATGCGAGCGCTATAAATAATCCTACTATACTTCTTTCCATTATTGCCATTAGTATTATCACAATAAGTAAATAGGGTAATACATAAAGAATTTCGACTGTTTTAGTGATTATTTTGTCAACCAATCCCCCAAAAAATCCTGCTATTGAGCCTAGAATAGTTCCTATTATCATAGACAAAAAAGCTCCAATAAATCCTACAGAAAGAGAGATTTGACTGCCTTGTATTAATCTTGCAAGCAAATCTCTGCCAAGATTGTCTGTGCCAAGCAAATACACTCTTTTATGTATTTTTACTTCCCTTTTATCTATTATTTGAACTTCATTTTCTATTTTTCTTTTTATGTCTTCGAGCTTTTTTAGTTCGTCTTCATTTATTTCTCTTTTTTCTTTTTTTGCTAATTTTTCAATAAATTTTTTTTCTTTCTGATACCATAGTTCTCCAGCAGCCTGGAAAGATGGTGGTAAATCGGAATGTTCTACTATTTGAGTATGGTATTTATATATTGGCAATATTGGTTGCAGAATGGCAATTAAGATATAAAATCCAATTACAAAAAGACTGCCAAATGCTAGTTTATTTTCTTTAAATCTTGACCAAGCTCTTCTTTCGGGTTTAGAATTGTTTTTTTCATTTTGTTTTTCAAGGTTATTCATTTTGATTTCCCCTTATACTCTTGGATCTAACATTTTATATATAATGTCTGATATTAACATGGAAATAAGCAGTATTATTGAATATAATAACAATCCTCCCATTAATACTGGATAATCTCTGTTTAGTGCAGATTCTGTTATAAACATTCCCATCCCAGCAATTCTAAATATTTTTTCAATAACCACGCTTCCAGATATTATAGCAGCAAATGCTGGGCCTATATAACTTACTACGGGCAGCATTGCTCCTCTTAGCATGTGCTTTATAACTATCTTTTTGAAATTTAGCCCTTTTGCACGTGCAGTTCTTATAAAGTCACTTTGTATTATTTCTAGCATCGAGCCTCTGATTATTCTTGCAAAAATAGCTATATTAGGCATACTAAGAGTTATTATAGGTAGAATTAAATTTGAAAATCCCCCTCTTTCTGTAATCCATCCAGAGGTGTAAAGTAATCCCCATTTAATTGCAAAAAAGTATTGTAAAATTGGCCCTATTACGAATAATGGTATAGAAATCCCTAATATTGCTATTGATGTTATTATGTAATCTATATAAGTATTTTTATAAATAGCAGCTAATATTCCTATTGGTATTCCTATTGATAGCGATATGATTAGAGATATTACTCCGAGTGTAAGTGATTTTGGAAATCCTAATTTTATGTATTGATTAACCGTAAGGTCTTTCTTTTTTAAAGAAGGTCCCAGATCTCCTTTGAGAACGTTTGAAATATAATAAAAGGCTTGAATATAAAAAGGTTTGTCAAGATGATATTTTTCCATCAATCTTGCTTTTACTTGAGGATCAATAGGCTTTTCAGAATCAAATGGACTTCCAGGAGCCATTCTCATTACAAAAAAGCATAAAAAAATTATTGCTAGTAAAGTTGGTATCATTCCTATTATTTTTTTTAAAGTAAACCTTAACATTTTTGCTCCTTTGTAAATAGATATTGGCAACATTATGTATTAGTCAATTATATCATATAGTATTTATTGTTTTTCAAGCTATAATTGATAAATTTTAATTTAATAGAAGTTTGTTTGCATTGTGATTAATAATTTAATTTTAATAAAAATATACTTTATCTTTTTTATTTAAAATTTTGTTATGTTAATTAGAGGAGGATTTATTTTTAAACAGGACTCGTGTATTTTTACTTTATATATAATAATATATAAAGTAAAAATTTTATTTAAGTCTAATATAACTTGTTTAAAGCCTTTTTTAATAAAAAATTAATTAATTGCGTTTTGCATTCTTAATTGGCTTTAATTCAGATAAATAATAAACTTCTGATACATTGGGATTCCATCCAGACCATTTGTCGTTTCTGAAAAGATAATGTCCAGAATATATGTATATTGGTGCAGCGGGAAAATCTTTTTCAATAATTATTTCTTCTGCTTTTCTGAGCAATTTCTTTCTTTTTACAGGATCTTTTTCATAATCTGATTCTCTGAGGAGTTTGTCAAATTCTAAGTTTGAATATCTGTATGATGCAAGTTGTGAATTTTCGCTTGTGAATATAGTGAAGTATGTGTGTGGATCTAAATATTCTCCAATGCGTCCAATTCTTATTATTTCAAAATTGCCCGTATTTCTACTATTAGTAAGAACAGGCCAATTTTCATTAGTAAGCATAATGTTTATATTTAAAATTTTTTTCCATTGGTTTTGAATAAACGCAGCAACTTTTTTATGAGTTTCGTTTGTATTATATTTTAGCGTTAGCATTGGAAATCCTTTTCCATTAGGATATCCAGCTTCTGTTAAAAGCTTTTTAGATTTTTCAGGATCAAATAAGGCTAATTTTTTACCGTAATTATAATTTTCAAGATTAGGGGTTATTTCTCTTGTGGGAACTGTGCCGTCATTGAGTACTTTGTAAGTTAAAGTTTCTCTGTCAATAGCTAATGTTAAAGCTTCTCTAACTCTAACATCATCAAGGGGTTTTATTTTTGTATTAAACGAGTATAAATAAATTGCATTACTTTTGTGTTGATAATAGTCGTTTTGTAGTTTTATTTCATTTACAATGTCTGGTGGAATGCTGTTAAAAATAGCATCAATTTCGTTGTTTTTGTACATATTGTATACAGTTAGATCATTGTCAGATGTAATGTAGACAAGCTCTTCGAGTTCTACTTCTTTTGAATTGTAATAGTGTTCATTTTTTTCAAATATAATTTTTTCATTAGGTAATCTTTTTTTCAATTTAAAAGGACCACTGGTAACCATGTTTTCAGGGTTTGTCCAATTTTTCTTATATTTTTCAATAACATGAATAGGTACCGGCATGAATGCGTGATGTAGAAGTAATTCAAGAAAATAGGGTTTTGGAGATTTTAGTGTTATTTCTAATGTTTTGTTATCGATTGCCTTAATTCCAAGTTCAGAATCAGATACTTTTCCGTCAAAATACTCTTGTCCATTTTTTATTATTGATTTAAGCATATCAACATGTATAGATTCTGTTGTTTTATTTAAAATTCTTAAAAAAGATTTTCTTATCCCTTCAGCAGTAATTGGTACTCCATCACTCCAAACAAGGTTGTCTCTTAGGTAAAATTGATATGTTTTTTTATCTTTTGAGGCTTCCCAATTTTTAGCAAGTCCAGGCTTAAGCTTTCCTGTTTTGGTGTTTAATGTCAAGAGTCCTGAAAATACTTGTTCTAAAATTCTTGCTCCAATTGTTTCATCCACTAAGTGTGGGTCAAGTGATGAAGGTGCTCCCCCTATATATACTTTAAATGTTAATTTTTCCTTTTCCGAATTATTGTTGCATGTAATTAAAGCCATGGTAAGTATAATTAGTGCTGTTATTTTAATTTTTTTATTAATTTTTTCAGTTTTATTAAAGCTCATCTTAACCTTTTCCCAAATAAAATTGTTTTATAAGCTTTAAGCTATCTTTTTTTTAAAAGAAAGTCAATAAAAATCGTCTATAAAAAATAAATTAATAGACGATTTTTAATTAATTAATTAATTAAATAATTAATTATTTTTTTAATTTTAGTAGAGATAAATCAAATCTTTCTGAAATATTGGTATTCCAGCCCGTCCACTTGTCATTTCTGAAAAGGTAACTATTTCCATATATGTATATTGGAGCTATTGGAAAATCTTTTTCAATAATTATCTCTTCCGCTTGCCTTAGAATATCTTGTCTTTTTATTGGATCAAGTTCAAGATCGGATTTCTTAATAAGTTCGTTGTATTCTGGATTTGAGTAATTGTGAGATGAAAATTGTGTGTATCCTTGTGTAAATATATTTAAAAATGTTGAAGGATCAGCATAATCACCTATCCATCCTGCTCTTGCTATTTCGTAATTTCCATTTGCTCTAGCGTTTAAGTAGGTTGTCCACTCTTCGTTTTCAAGTTCCACGTCAATATTTAAATTTTTTTTCCATTGGTTTTGAATAAATTCACAAATTTTTTTATTTGATTCATTTGTATTGTATTTTAATTTTAAAATAGGAAATCCATTGCCATTAGGGTATCCAGCTTCAGCTAGAAGGGTTTTTGCAATTTCAGGATTAAATAATTCTAAATTTTTAGCATAAGAATATGAGCTAAAGTTAGGAGTTGCTCTTCTTGTAGGAGTAGTTCCGTTATCAAGAACTTTATACGTAAGTGTTTCTCTGTCAATAGCAAGAGTTAAGGCTTTTCTAATTTTAACATTGTCAAGCGGTTTAATGTGTGTGTTGAATGCGTAAAAGTATACGGCATTAATAGCTGATGAGTAATAATCGTTTCTTAATTTTAGATCTTTAATTAAATCGGGCGGTATAGCTGTAAAGATTGCATCTAATTCTTCATTTTCATACATTTTATATGCTGTTGAGTTGTCATTTGTTGTATAAAATATAATCTCTTGTACTTCTACTTCGTTTGAGTTGTAGTATTTATCATTTTTTTCGACCACATATTTTTCGTTAGGAATTCTTTCTTTTAATTTAAAAGGACCGCTGGTAACTATGTTCTCAGGACTTGTCCAGCTTTGTCCGTACTTTTCAGTAACATGAATTGGTACTGGAACAAATGATTGGTGTACTAACATATCAATAAAATAGGGTTTTGGAGATTCTAGTGTTATTTCTAATGTTTTTTCGTCAATCGCCTTAATTCCAAGTTCGGAGTCAGACACTTGTCCATCAAAATATTTTTGACCATTCTTAATCACTGATTTAACCATTTCAACATACTTTGAGCCAGTTTCTTTATTTAAAATTCTAAGATAAGATTTTCTGATTCCCTCTGCAGTGATTGCAACCCCATCACTCCAGGTTATGCTTTCTTTTAGAGTAAATGTGTAAACTGTTCCATCAGGAGAAATATCCCAACTTTTTGCAAGTCCTGGTTTGTTCCCCCCTGTGTTAGGATCGCCTGTAATAAGACCTCTAAACATTGTGTCTATCATTTTTGATCCCACATTATCTTCTGCTAGTTGAGGATCAAGGCTGCTTGGTTCTGATCCCAAGCTTATTTTAAATGATACTACTTCTTTTTTTGCCTCATTAGTGGTACAGCAAAGAAAAGTTAGAAAAAATATTATTAAAAATAATGACTTTTGTAATTTCATAATTTTTTATACCTCCGTTTTAAAGCTAACTTTGATTTTATAATTGCTCTTCTATAGATATTAATTTTAAATCTTAATTTTTAAATTACTTATTTTATTATTTTTTAGTTTTAATATCTTCATATAAATAGCTTTCTGCAATATTTGGCATCCATCCCGTCCATTTATCATTTCTGAAAAGGTAATGGGATTTGGGTATAAATAAGGGCGCCACGGGAAAATCTTTTTCTACTATTATTGCCTCAGCTTCTCTTAGGATGTCTTGTCTTTTTATTGGATCTAATTCTAAATTAGATTTTGCTATTAAAGCATCATACTCTTTATTAGAATATTTGTATGCTCCAAAAAAATGATTTTCTGTTGTAAATAAACTTTCTAAGAATGTCAAAGGGTCAAAATAGTCTCCTATCCATCCCACGCTTGAAATTTGGTAATTTCCAGTTCTTCTGCTTCCTAAAAATGTTGTCCATTCTTCATTCTCTATTTCTAAGTTGATGTTTAGTATTTTTTTGAATTGTTCTTGGAAGAATTCTGCTGTTGTTTTGTTTCCTCCTGAGATTTTATATTTTAATGTAGGAAATCCTTTTCCATCTGGATATCCAGCTTCAGCTAAAAGTTTTTTTGCATTCTCAGGATCGAATAATATTAAATTTTTTCCATAAGAATAATTGTCAAATTTTGGAGTTAAATTTCTTGTTGGATCTGAACTTCCTTTTAAAACTACTTTAGATAAAGTTTCTCTATCAATAGCAAGTGAGAGGGCTTGTCGAACTTTTGAATTGTTTAGTGGCTTTAAGGTTGTGTTAAATGTTACGTATGCCATTGCATTTTTTAATCCTGAGTAATAATCATCTCTTGTTTTAATTTTCTCTAAATTGTTCTGTTCTACTGATTGCAGAAAATCAATTTCACCGTTTATGTACATATTGTAAGCCACGTTGCCTTCTATTGGGTAGAATATCACCGCGTCAATTTCTACATTTTTTAGATTATAATATTTTTCATTTTTTTCTATTACGATTTTATCGTTAATTAATCTATCTTTGAGTTTGTATGCGCCGCTAACAACTATATTTTCAGGATTTGTCCAATTCTCTCCATACTTTTCAACAATATGCATTGGAACTGGTATGTATGCTGGGTGTGTTAGCATATCAGGAAAATAAGGCTTTGGAGATATTAATGTTATTTCTAAGGTTTTGCTGTCAATAGCTTTTATGCCAAGCTCAGATTCAGGTATTCTCTCATCAAAATATTCTTGTGCGTTTTTTATTGTAGATTTTATTAAATTAGCATACAATGCAGCTGTTTTTTTATTTAAAATTCTTAGATATGATTTTTTTATATCTTCAGCGGTAATTGCAACTCCATCGCTCCAAACTATATCTTCTCTTAGGTGAAATGTATAAACAGTTCCATCATCAGAAATATTCCAACTTTTTGCAAGTCCTGGTTTATATTTTCCAGTTTGTGAATCTTTTACTGTTAATCCTAAGAATAGGTTTATAATGATACTGCTACCGTAATGATCTGTTGAGAGCTGGGGGTCAAGTGATGTTGGTTCGCTTATGTTTGACACCCTGAAAACTATTTTTTCTTTTTTGGTATTATTAATACAGGCTATTAAAGAGAAAATAGTTAGTATTAAAGCTGTTTTTATGTATTTCATGGGATTCTCCTTTTTCAATAGTTTACATATTTGTTGTATTGATTTTTATTAGCTTTTTTAAATAAAGAATATTTATTTTGTTTTGCTTTTAAATATTAGCGTTCCTAGTGCTTTTATTCGTCTTATGTTTAAATTTTACTTTAATTTTTACAATAAAAAAAGTTTTGCAATAAAAAAAGTCTAATAAATTAAATAGTTTTTAGTGCTGTTTTGTCTATTGTTGTAAGTTAAAATTTTACTTTAACTTGTGTAATAAATAAGGTATAATGGGTATTAAATGTTTTTAAAAATGTATGCCTTTTTAATATTAGTTTTAGTTATTTATTGTTAGCTTTGTAAAATTGTTTATTTTTAATAAATAAAATGAGGTAACTAATAATTAAGTGGCAATATAAAATGCTTTAAAAGGTGCTAGTTTTATGTTTGTACAAAATGAAAGTTTTGATAAATATTTTAAAGACATGGAGAGCGACTTTGTAAGTCAATTTAAGTCTGCTGAAAATGTTAATTATTTAGATAAATCTTATCGTAATGCAGATTCTAATAGTAGAAAATTGGCAGATAGAATGATAGAGAGGCTTCTTGAGAGGGGATCTACCATTATTGGCATACAAAATATTTTAGAGCTTTACCAAAAGGCCAAATCTGGCAAGTCTTCAATTATATTAATGGAGCATTATAGTAATTTTGATTTTCCTTGTTTCCAATTTTTACTTTATAAAATGGGTTATCATGATATTGCAGATCATATTATTCCAATAGCCGGAGTTAAGCTTTTCAGAGATAATTTATTTGTTAAAACTATTTCTTTGGGATATAATGCAATATTAGTGTATCCGCCGCATGCATTTGTTGGGGTTGGTATAGAGCATGCTAGGCAAAGACGAGTTTTTAATTCCAATTCTATGAAATATATTTATGAAAAGAAAAATAGTGGGTACATTATACTTATTTTTCCTACGGCTACTAGATATAGAAAAGGAAGGCCTGAAACAAAAAAAATAATTTTAGAAATTGGTAATTATTTTAAAATTTTTGATTATTATTTGATGATTGGAGTCAATGGAAATGTTTTAGAAGTGTCTGAAGATGGAGATATGTCTCATGATGTTTTTAAAAGAGATCGTCTTATATATAATGCTGATAAGGTTATAAGCATTGTTGAGTATAAGGAGAATCTTTTAAATACTTTAAAAGATTGTCAGACAGAAGTTACAAAGGAAGCTTTGGGATTAAAAATTGCTGAGGATTTGGAAAATCGCTTTAATGCGCTGCATGCAGAAGGGTTTGAAGTTTATAAAAAGAGTTTTTGATGAGCTAGGAACTTAAACAAATATGCCTGATATAGATAAGATAAAACAGTTTAAAAGAGACATATTAGATGATCTTTCTAATGAAAGATCATCTAAAGAAGCTTTTGGTGTTAGTATGGATGTTAAGCCTCCTGGTCCTGGAGAGAATATTGTTCCTTGGGTAAGTGAAGATCTTACTTTAGAGGAAGATGATGATGAGCTTGATTTAAATTTTATGCTTGATGCTCTTGAGAGCGAGGATAGATTGCCTTACTCTGACATTCTTAATGACAATTTGCCTTTAAGCAGTTCTGATTTGAGAGTTGATATTGATTCAGAGCTTTCAACTTTGGATAACGATTTTGATGTTTCTTCTAGTAATTCTTTTGAAAATAATATTGACAAAGTTCTTGATGATAATTCTATTGATTTAGAAATCGCTTCTAAACTTGATTTTGATAAGTTAATCAATTCTTCAGAATTAAATTCTGAAGAATTGATTAACAATCAAGGCAATAATAATTTTTTTAAATCTAGTAATGATTCTTTTGTTTCGGGGGAAAATGATTTTTTAGAATCTAATAAATCTAACGAAGTTAATATTGATAATACAGTAAGCGACAAAAACCATAAAGATGAACAATCAGAGATGTTCGCCGGAGACAATTTAAATTTAAGTACTGATTATAATGATTTTGAAAATGTTGTAGATGATTTTAAGTTTTTAGAGTATGAGCAAAATGCAAATTCCAAACGCTTTGAATTTAAGGTTAATTATCCATTATTTTTAAAACATTTGAATTCCTATCCTAGAAATTTAAGAATTGCAATTGCTGAGGCTTTAACTAAGGAGAATATTTCAAGATATAAACTTGAAGCATTAATTGATCTTGTCGAAAAAAATAAAAAAGGGTTAAAATTTATTGCTAAATTTGCAGGGGATATTGTTGGTCGATCTATTAAATTGCCTTTAATTTATTTTAAGGCGGAAGAATTTAGTAAGCTTCAGCAGAAATTGAGCTACAGAGTCGCAAGGGCTTTACTGCCGTTAATAAAAATAGCTTCTCTTTTTGTTGTTTTAGTCTTAGTTTCTTTGTATTTTATAGTAGATGTAGTATTTTTTTATGTTGCTTCTGAGAGCAAGTATAAAGAGGGTATAGAATCTATATATGCAAATAAAAGAGAGCTTGCAAAAGCTATCTTTAGAGACGCTTATTATATTAGGCCTGATGATAAATGGTTTATAAATTATGCTAAAGCGTTTGAAGAAGTCAGAGATTTTGATAGTGCTGAAGAGAAGTATGAGGAATTGTTCACAATTGAGCCTTTTTCTAAAGATTCTACGAGTAGAAGGCGAAAAAAGTTTAATAAGGAAGGATATATTGCGTATGCTTCTATGAAGATTGATCTTGGAGAATATTCTCAGGCCAATTCAATACTTGATGAGGTTATATCTTACAATCTTTACGATTATGATGCTTTGGTATTAAAGGGAGATAATTATTTTAAATGGGCTAAGACAAATTCTAACTACTATAAAGATAGTATTAATAGCTATACGGTTGTTCTTTCTAAGTATGGTCAGAAAAAGAATATTTTATTTAAACTTTTCAATGCTTATATTGAGGCCGATTTAGATACTGAGTCTAATAACGTTAATAATTTTATCAAGTCAAACGAAATTCTAGATGTTGATGAAGTTGTTTACACAAAATATGCTAAAAGGCTGATAGACAAGTATATTTCTTTTGTAGCTTATAATCAGAGGGCAAATAATCTTGCTATAAACCTAAATTACCTTAATGGGCAAACAAATTTATTGAATAAGGAATTCTCTGGTTTAAAAAGAAATGATGGTAGAACTATTTTTAAGCTTGACACGAATGTTAATATGAATTCTGAGATTGAATACATTCTCAAAAAAATATTGAATAAAAATCCCAATTACGATAAGGCACTTTTTGAAAGTGGAAGATATTCGTATTACATAGGAGATTTTAAGAAAGCTGAAATATATTTGCTTAAAGCATTAAATAGTTTTAGGCGGAAAAATTCAATTGAAGATGCTGGGGATAAGATATTAGCTTACAAAATTTTAGCAGGCATTTATGAAAAATCTAGAGACTCTCTTAGAGCCAGCAATATTATTGGTTTAGCCTTAAATGATTATTCTTTTTATAAAAAACATAATCTTATAAAAGGATCTAAGGAGATTTCTTCAATTTATGAAAAACAGGGCGATATTCTTAGATCTTTAAACGACTTTAAGTCTGCGATATCTTCTTACAAATTGGCAATAAATGAGGGGGTTGATTGTCCAGACGTTTACTATAAAGTTGGGTTACTTAGTTACAAAGAAAATAATTATGATGATGCATTAAAATATTTATTTAAAGTAGAGAGTATGGCGGGATTCTCAAGTAGTAACGAAGTTTTGAATTCTATTGCTTTAACTCTTTATAAGATAGGTGATTTTTTAGCTTCCAGGAGTTATTATTTAAGGGTTATGCGGAATTTAGAGCTGGAGAAGGCTAATGTTTTGAATTTTAATCCTAAAGAAAATGATTACCATAGAATTCTTTTGCTAAAAGAAATTGAGACTTATAATAATCTTGGAGTTGTAGAAGTAATGGCTTCTTTTTCATCCATAAGAGATACTAAACTTTTTAATTCTGGGGTTAGTAATTTAAGCGAATCAGCTAAGATTTTTGATATATTAAATAGGGATGAAGATATGGTAAAAAGTGTTAAAAAAGATCTTGCTAGTTTAAATCTTAGGAATATTTTTAAGAATAGTTTTTCTAAATCGAATGTTTTGTTTTATGAAAATTTATCCGAAAAACTTTAATTATAGGTCTTATTGTTTCGTTTTTAGTGATTTATGAAGGCGGTTTTCTTATGAAGAAAATTTATTTATTTCTTTTTATTAGCTTTTGTTTGTTTGGATTTGAAGATAGTTCTTTGAAAATTAGCATTGATGATGTTTATGTTGAGGCTCATGAAGAGGGATTTCATCTTTTTATTAGGAAAAAACCTTCAATCAAATCAGTAATATTGACAGAGTCTTTTGAAATTCCTGATAAGAAAAAAGATGTAGCTACTTATTCATTTCGTACATTAAGTTACAATAAGGTTAATGGAGATGAAATTCGAATTTTAAATGGGAGGGTTATTAAGAATAAAGAACTTTTGTCATTGACGTCTTCCACGCCTGTTCCTAATAAGAAGTTCGGAGAAGCTTTTCATATATTGATTCCAAAAAAGTTAAAATATGGATTTCCAAATTTTTCAACAAGAAGCGGGGAGATTGATTTGGAAATATTGAAAAACAAAAAAGAGCCCTTTTGGTTTTCTATAAGATCTTTTGAGAAAAAATATAATGATTATTTAGGTAGATATCAAGACAATGCTTATGAATTGTTTTTTAAAGATACTCAAAATCAAGGAAAAATTGAATTTAATGAATTAAGGGATACTTTTACAAAGTTTTCGGATGAGGTTGTTATTGCTAATAATGGCATTGATATTGTTGATAAGATAAAAAAAATTTTAAAAGACTCAGAAGATTCAATCTATGATTTAGATCTAGTGCTTGTTATTGATGTTACTGATAGCATGAAAGGTAATATCGAGATTCTAAAAGAGCATTTATTTCCAATAATAGAGCCACAACTGCAAAAGTTTAAATCCTATAGAATAGGACTTGTTTTTTATAAAGACTATCTTGAAGATTTTTTAACCAAAGCTTTTGATTTTAATACTATTCCTTATTTAAATAATATTCTTAAATATGTTAATGTTGGTGGTGGTGGGGATTATCCAGAAGCTGTATTTGAGGGAATTGATGCTGCTGTGGCTCAGTTTGATTGGAGAGCAGAAAGAAGATTTGTTATTGTTATAGGGGACGCGCCCCCTCATGAGTATCCAAGAGGGCCTATTGTTTATAAAGATGTTATCAATTCTGCAAAGGAAAAAGATATTACAATTTATGGAATAATATTCCAGTAAAAATTTTTATTTTTTTAATTTTTTTTTTCTATTTTGTTTAATATTTTTTTAGCCAAAGGCTTAATCCATTTAGGCATTTCTGCCTTATTTTCTATTAGTTCTTCAAATATTTTTTTTGCTTTTTCTGTCTTATTTATTGTGTAGTATATAAATGCAATTTCATATCTACCAGTAGCAACTATATTTGGATTGTGAGCGAAATTTTGAATCATTTTTTCATATGCTTTTAATGCAGAGTTGTAATCATTAACATTGATAGCCTTTTGAGCCTCTCTGAGATAAACCCCATAAGGAGTTTCTTTTGTTAACTTTTCTAAGTTAATTGTATAGCATGAAATAAGTATTAAGTTTAATAATGCTAGTTTCTTCATTTTCTATCTCTTTTAGAATGTTTTTATTATTTAATTTTATTAGATATAAAATAAGAAAGCAAGGCTTAAAGCCTTGCTATGTGATTGTTTTTGCTTATTTGGCAGGAATTATTATTTTCCAGTTAGAACGAATCAGGTCTGGATTTTGTATTTTTTGTCTGTTAGCAAACCAAATTTTTGGCCATAAGTAAGGATCGCTGTATAATTTTTTAGAAATGCCCCACAATGTATTGCCTATTTTTATTATATAAAGCTCACTGCTTGCATTGCTTTGATAGGCTTCTAGGTATCTTGCAGATTCTAAAAATAATTCATTGGCAAGTCTAAAGTTTTTGACATGTTTAGCCTCAACTCCTTTTTCCCATAACTTTCTAGATCTCTCAATAAGTTCTAGTGTTTTAAATTGTTCTTGAGATTTATAGTTTTTTGCTATTTCTACCTTTTCTTCATATGCTAGTACTATTGGAATTGGAGTTTTTGTTTTTCCAAGAAGATAGGTGTTTTCATTAATATTTAAAAAGTTTAAGTGGCTGTTTCTTTCTTTAATAAATGCTCTACCATTCCATGGTGATGGCTTGATAAGCTTATTATTGCTATAAATTGGCAAGTTAGAAGCTGCTTCGAGTGCTTTTAATTGTTTATACATTCTCTCATCAGTTTCTTTTAAAGCTTTAGCTTCTTTAGCATTTTTTGCTGCTTGTTGTGCTCTGTTGAATGCTTTGCTATACATATCAAGGGCATCGTCAAGATCATAATTTTTATATTTCCTTGTTGCTTCAAAATACAAGTTGTTTACTTCATCTATTTCCAGTGGAATCCATACGTATGCCTCATTCGCTTCTGCATCGTTTAGATACTTTTCGATATTTTCTTTAAGGTAATTTGTTTTTTCTTTTTTTTCTTTTGTTTCTTTTATTATTGTTTTGTACCTTTCAAGTACCTTTAGCGCAAGTTCATTCCCTTCTTTTAAATTTTTTTTAGAAAAATTTTGTCTCATTGCTTCTTCTAATTTTTCAGCTTCATTAAACTCTTTAGAATAAAAAAGATGACCCCTTTCTTTTATTAGTTCATTTTTAATGTCTTTTATATCTCTTAATTGAAAATTTTTATTATCTGCCTGTGCAATTTTAGCATTTTTATTCTCTCTTGCTTCTGGAGGCGTTTTGCATGCGATAAAAGAGATTACTGCTACAATGCACAGCATCAATATTAATTTATTCTTTATATTCATAAATACACCCTTCTAATAACTTAGCTTCTATTATCTCTTAGTAAGAACTTATAAATATTAACATTCTTTTTTACTATTTTATTATTATAGCATGTCAGTAAAAACTTAATATTTTTAATTCTTAAGTTAAATTATAGTTCTTTTTCATCATTGTTCAAGTGTAATAATTTTATGTAAAACAAGGTATAATTAAGTTTATAAGTTTTTTAAATATTAGGATATTAGGAGAGCTATATTTTTAGAATATATCATTTTGTCCTTTTAATATTATTGTTACTTTCAAGTAATATGTTATTTTCTCAAGTGGCAGTTGTAAAAGAAATAGAGGGTAAAGTTGATGTTTTTAGAAATACATTTCCTGTTAAGTTGGATTTAGATGACGAAATTTTTGAGTACGATTTTATAGAGGTTGGAGAAAATTCAAAGCTCAAAATAAATTTATATGACATAAATGGTATTTCTGCAGAGTTAATTTTTTATTCCAATACAAATAGTTTTGTGTTTTATTCTTCTTTTAAAGATTCTCAAGATGCAAAAATATATTTATTTAAAGGAAGTGTTGATGCTGTGATTCATAAAATTGTTAAAGGATCTTCATTTTCTGTTATAGTAGATAATAACTTGTTTAAAGCTGAAAATATTGCAAAATTTTATGCCAATAGTGATTATTTTAATAATTGTTTTATTAATGTTTACAAAGGTAGTGTAAGGTACATTAATAAAACTGAATATTTAATTTTTCCCAATACTAGTCTTTTGCTTTTTAATGGAAATTCTTTTTTACATAAAGTTAATGAAGGCACTCTAAAGGGTGTTAATCAAAATTTTATAAGGATGGCTAAAGATAATTTCATGTCTCTAAATAAAGGGTTTTTATATTTTTTTATTTTAAAATATATTGAAGATAATTTTAGATTTAACTTTATGTATAATTATTTAATGAAAGATTTTAAATTTAACTCTATATATTCAAAATGGAGCTTGGAAGATAAAAATTATAAACTTGGGAACAGGGTTGATATGATTAAAAATATTAATTATCTAAAGGGTAGAATTGGTATCCTTTTTAATAATTTTGTTGATTTGGCCAATAGGTTTTATTTTGTGGATGATGTTTTTAAATATTTTCCTACTTTTTTCGACAAGTCAATGACTGTTAAAAGCCCTATTGAAAAATTTTTAAAAGATTACAAAGCTAATAAAGATGTTTTAAAAAATAAGTTTTTTAAAACAATACATTCTCTAAAGATGTATTTAAGACGCTCAAATGATGATATTACTAGTAATTTAAATGTTAATGAATTGTATTTATTGCGTCCTAGAGAGTTTTGATTTTTCATATATTTAGCTTTTTATGTTAAAGTTATTTGTTAGATAAAATGATATATTCCTTGAAAATTCACATTCAGAATTTGTTTAATATTTTGTTAAATTTGGATTCTGAATTTTTTTGTCAAAGTCTTATACCAAAATCTTATAATAAGGGGGAA
Source organism: [Borrelia] turdi (assembly GCF_008828755.2). GTDB lineage: Bacteria > Spirochaetota > Spirochaetia > Borreliales > Borreliaceae > Borreliella > Borreliella turdi. Next base: position 610,898 of record NZ_QBLM01000001.1, read on the forward strand.
AAATGTGTTCTTAGAATGTTTGGACAATTTTTTAATTAGTTTTGATAGCTTTATTTTTATAGGTTATTATCGATTTTTTTATTTGACTTTCGTGGCATTAAGGTGAATTTAATAATATAGCAAAAGGATGTTTTATTGTTATGAGTAAAAATGTGTTTTTTAAAGGGTTTTGGATTTTATTTACTATATTCCATTTATATTTATTTGTTTATTTGATTTTTTTAAAGAAGCGGAAGGTTGATATTTCTAATAAAACGAATATTGCTTTATTTGTTCCAGGAGTTATTTCAGGATCTCCATCTTATAAAGAAATGTATGATTCTTTGTTTGAATTTAAAAAAAAGCATGAAAATCTTGAAATTAAAGTTTTGGAAGCCGGATTTAATCAAAGCGAGTGGATAGAAATGCTTGAAAAATTATTAACTTCAAAAAAATATGATTTTTTAATAACTACCAATAATGCTATGCAAGATATTGTTGATAGTGTTTCGAGCAATTATCCTTATACTAAGTTTCTCATTTTTGATTCTTTAGTTAAAAACACTAATAATCAAGTTTATTCAGTGTCTTATAATGTTGCAGAAGAGGCATATATTTTAGGGTATTATGTAGGCCTTTTTTTAAAGGAATATAAATCCGGCCTTGGTAATGTTGCTCTTATTGCAGGTCAAGACTATCCTGTTATGAGAGATTATATTTATTCTTATTTCAAAAAAGGCATTTTTGACGTGGGCACACATTCTGAAGTTTATTATCGAACTTTGGGCAATTGGCATGATAGCAATTTAGCTAAATTGTTGTCAGACTCTTTGATTAAGGATTCGGGAACCTTGGTAATACTTCCTATTGTAGGGCCTGCTGTTGAAGGAGTACTTTCCTCTGTTAGAGAGAACAATATTTCTGCTGTTCTTTTCGATAGTGAAGATTATTTGGATAATAAAGAAAATATTATTGGTTCAGGAATTACAAATCAAAAATATTATGTTTCATATATTTTAGATAAGGCTCTTAAGTCAGAGATTAACTATGGAAAATCTGATATTGTTGGCATAAAGCACAAAGGGGTTTTGTTTAATTTTTCAAATGTTTTTTACTTAGAACAAACCAGTCAAAAGTTAAAAGAAGATCTTTTAAAGAAAATAGAAGAGGTTAGTGCAAATGGTATAAAAATTAATTTGGAACAAAATTAATGGTAGAGTTTAAAAATATAGTTAAGTATTTTCCAGACATTGATAAACCTATTTTAAACAGTATTAATTTAAAAATTGGAGAAGTTAAAATTTTTACAGTAGTTGGTAAAAATGGAGAAGGGAAAAGTACTCTAGCTAAAATTATTGCTGGACTTGTTGAATTTGATAGTGGTGAGATATTGGTAAATGGCATTAAGCAGAAAAATTGGAATGTAGATAAAGCTAAAAATAATGGTATTTATCTTGTTTCTCAAGTTCCTAATTTGAAAATGAACTTAAGAGTATGGGAATACCTGAGTATCTATTGGTTTGGTTATGCATTTTTTATGCCAATGAATAAGTCTAAGACTTATAAATATTATAAATGGCTTATGCAATTTTATAATATTTCTTTTGATCTAGATAAGAAAATTAAAGATTTAAATATTAAAGAGATTTATTTTTTACTTATTATTGCTTCTCTTAAAGAGAATGCAAAAATAATTATTTTTGATGAGAGTGCTGCTTATTTTTCTCAAAAAGAAGCGCAAGCTTTTATAAAATTGCTTGTATTGCTTAAGAAATCAGGAATTGCTTCTCTTTTTATTACCCACAGTGAGATAGCAGATGCTGTAAAATTTAGTGATGAGTTTATTATTTTAAAAGATGGTAAGTGTTTTAGAACAATAAACAAAGAATCAATTTTGAGCAAACTTGATTCTTCTAGCGATAAAACATTTTTTGCAAATATTAATTTTAATAAATTTGAAAAAGATTCTATTAAATTCAATTTGTTTTTTGAAGATTTTTGGAAGTACGATGTTAGTTTTTCTTTAAATAAAAGGGGTGTTTTAGGAATAATTGGCGAAGAAGCTACAATTAAAACTTGGGAAAAATTATTCTTAGGAGAGCTTATTTTTGTCGGGTGTATAAAAATTGATGGCATAAGATATGAGCGAATAAATATTTTTGAGTGCAAAGCGGGATTTTTACCTCTAGGCATTGGTAATTTATTCCCCGATAATAGCAGTATATTAGATAATTTTTTAGCTAAATTTATGAATTTTGAAAATAAAATTTTTATTAGGCAATCTTATATTAATAAGATTAAAGATTTTTTTAAAAAAAAAATGGAATTTTATAGTGAAGAGAGGATATATAGAATTCTTTATTCTAAATCTTTGGCATTTTCTGGAGGAACTTTAAAGAAGTTCGCTCTTTACAGAGAGATGTATATTGCAAAAAGTTTTTTAATTTGTTTTTCTCCTTTGAGTAATTTAGATCACAAAGTTTACAATGAAATGTCTGTTGCTATTCGTAATTATTCAAAAGAAAAGCCAGTTCTTTTGATTACCTCCAATTTAGATGAATTGTTTTTACTCTCTGATAACATTTTGGCAATGAAAATGGGAGAAGTTTTGTTAAACGTATCTAGAGAAAAGATTAATAAAGAAAAATTAAAGGAATTGCTATTTTTATGACCATGTTTAAAAATGGCTTAATGGCATTAATTTTTTCTTTTTTGATATTAAGTATCAGCTATTTTTTTGGTGATTTTTTTCAATTTTCTTATATTAAGATGATATCTTGGCGCTTTATTTTATTTTTAATCATGGCTACTGGTATTGTTACCTGCGCCAAGAGTAATTCATTAAATCTTGGGAATGAAGGTCAGGTTTATTTTGGAGCATTTTTTGTTTATATATTTTCAAGTTTTTTTGGATTGACTTATTTTAATTTTATATATTTGATATTTTTTAGTTCTTTTTTTGTAGGGCTTTTAGGACTTATTCCTTTTTTTATTACGTTTTTCTTTGGATTAAATAGAGCTTTAACAGGGCTTTTAATATCTTATGGAAATCAAAGGTTGGTAGATGGATTTATTTTAAATATGTTAAAAACAGGTAGTTTTTCTAATCAGACAAAAAGAATTAATGGTTTATTTTCTTTAGATTCATCGCTTATTTACTTATTTTTGTTTGGTATGTTAATTTGGCTTTTTTATGTTTTTATGCATAAAAAAACTATTTATGGGCTTCAGCTTGAAATATTAAGCAATAAAAAAAAGATAGATATTTTTTTCAATATAAATGAATTTAAATATAAGCTTTTTGCTGTATTTGGCAGTGCTTTTTTAAATGGTCTTGTAGGTTCTATGTTTGTAGTATTTTTTAAACCATATTTGGTTTTAGGATTGACCTCAGGGCTTGGTTGGAGTAGTTTAATTGTTGCTGTAATTTCAGGATTTAATTATGTTTATGTATTATTTTTTAGCCTATTGTTTTCAATATTAATTGAATTTAATAATTTCCTTAATATAAACTATGACTTTAAGTATGAATTTATTGGTCTTTGTCAGTCAATTGCCATTTTTATCTCTTTATTTTTAATTAAAGCTAGGAAAAAGTAGATGTTTGGTATTTTTGAGCAGGCTATTGTATTTTCGTATTTAGCGCTTGGAGTTCTTTATACAGAAAGAATAGGGCTTTTAAATGTATCTATCGAGGGTATTTCGTATCTTTCAATATTTTTAACATCTTTTTTTGTTTATTTTGGATATGGAATTTTTATGTCTACCATTTTTACTCTTTTTATCAGTTTTTTGTTTGGATTTTTTTTATCTTTTATAGTAAAGAAAAATTATGATATTTTTATAGCAGGAATAGGCATTAATATTTTTTGTTATTTTTTTGTTGATTATTTGATGAAGAGTAATTTTAATTTCATTCCTGGTTTTACTTTAAATTTATCTGGAAATTTTGAGATTATTGTTTTTATTGCTATTTTTTTCATTTTTTTATTTATTACTGTTTATATTATAAGGTATTCAAGAATTAGGGCGGTTTTTGAATTTATTTCTTCAGAGAATTATGAAGACATTTTGGGTGAAAAAATAAGCAATCGTTTCAAATCTTTTGCAATTTTTGTATCAATTTTCACAGCAAGTCTTGCTGGTTCATTTGTTGCGGTAAATCTTAATGCTTATTCTTATAATTTGGGATTAAATAATGGTTGGCTTGCTATTTGCATTCTTTATATTGCATTTTCAAATCCTTTATTAATTTTTCCGATTTCTTTTTTGATAGTTTTTTTTGAATATCAATTTTTTCATACTCAAGAGTATATAAATTCTTACTTTTCTCTTTCTTTTTCATTTTATATGGCAATAATAATAAATATATTGGTTTCGTTTATTAAGAAAAAAGATAAATTTTAGTTTAAGCTTTGCACATTGTGTTTTGAATTGTTTTTAGGGTACTAATTTGTAGATATAATTCTTTTATTTTTCCCCTATTAAAATAATAGAAGGGTATTTGTTTTATTATTTCCAAATTATTTAAAAAAATTATAAATAAGGTGTCGTCATTGAGTGCTAATTGAAAAGTTGAGGTTAATATTGTATTAAATGCTGCATCTTCATTGTTTATAAAATGATAAATACTTTTTTTAAAAAGAGCATCAATTGCTATAAATATATTTTCTTTGAACAATTCTTTACCGCTTTGGAAAAATTTAATTATGTAGTCCATTGAATTTTCAATTTCTCCTATTAAAAAGTATGCCCAAGAGATATCTAAAAAGTTTTTTTTATCTTTAAAGTCTATTATTTTTAAGTAATCTTGAGATTTAATAATCGCTTTCTTCCAGTTTTTATTTAAATATTCTAATTCTGAGAGCAAAAGATGAGCATCAACTTGATTTTGATCCATGTTAACTATTTTTTTTAAATTTGCTATAGCTTTGTTATATTTTTTTGAGTTTTTTAGTATCATTGCTTTTTGATAAAGTTTTTCTATTGTATGCTTGTTTGCTTGCTCATCGAGTTTTAGTTTTGATGTTATTGCAGCGCAAATATTTGTGATCAATCCACAAAAAAGCGCTATTAGTATTGTTTTTCTCATTATATTCCTTCTTTTATTTGATCAACAATATCTATTAGTAGATTTTTATATTTATTTGTTAATGGGTATAAATCAAGCTCAGTTTTAAATTCGTTTAAATATTTTAAGGCAATAATAGTTGAGTTTTTTATTGATTTTGATGAATTTATCATCTCTTTTAGTTTAAATATTTCTTTTCTTGCTGTAGTAAGTTTGGCGTGTTTTATTTTATTAAATTTTGAAATAATTTTTGGTTCAAGTTTTTTTTCTTGTAAAAAATAAATTATTGGCAAGCTTTTTTTTCCTTCAAGTAAATCGTCTCCGAATTCTTTACCATTAATTTTATTTTTGATATTTTTAATATCGTCTATTATTTGGAAATAAACACCAAGTTTTAAGAATGTACTGTAAATGTTTTTAGCTTTGTCCTCATTATTTGTGAGTATTGCAGCTATAAAGCTGGCCATTCCGAAAAGCGAAGCTGTTTTTAATTCTACTAAAGTAATGTATTCTTTAATGCTTGGAATGTATGATTCATTGTGAAATTTAATGTCAATTCCTTGTCCTAAATGAAGATTTGAAAGAGTTGTGAAGAAATTTTCATAAATCCGTAATTTTTGATGTTCTTTTAAATTTGATCTTTCTATTAATTTTACGGGTAAAAAATAAATTAAATTACCAGCATTTATACTATTATCTATTCCATAAATTAAATGTATTGCTGGCTTGCCTCGTCTTTTTATTGAATTGTCTTCAATGTCATCAATAATCAAACTTCCAGAATGAGGAAGTTCAAGCAATAAACTTAATTTATATATCAATTTGGCATTTTTTTCTTTTAAACCCAATGCGTATGCCAAAAGAATCATTATCATTGGTCTTATTCGTTTTCCACCTCTATTAATAATTTCAATTGCTGGCGCTTTAATATAATCAAGGGTTTCCTTTTTTATTTTAAAAGTAAATTTTAAATCTTTATCTTTGAATAAATTTAGAAAATTAGTTGTTGAAAAGATATTATCAATATTTTTTTCAATATTATTTAAAAATAGTTTATTTTGCATAATAAGAATTATAATGAAAAAGTATAATAAAGTGTATTAAAAGGATTAATGTGTATCGCTTGGGTGATGAGTATTCTCAAAAAGCTAAAAGAGAAGGGTATTTGGCAAGATCTGTGTACAAGTTGATAGAAATTGATGAAAAATTTTCTTTATTTTCTTCTGGAAACATTTTGGATGTCGGCGCATCACCTGGCAGTTTTTCTCAATATGCTTATAAAAAGCTTAAAAGAGGCGTTCTTGTATCTGTTGATATTAATGACATTGGCCTTAAGTATGTTGATAATTTTTATTTTGTAAAGGGAGATATATTCTCAGATGATACAGTTTTTAAAATTAATACTTTTGGACCTTATAGTCTTGTAATTAGCGATGTGGCCCCTAAAACTACCGGAAATAGACTTGTAGATACCAGTAATTCTTTTAATTTGGGTATGAGAATAATAGATTTATCGCTTGATGTTTTACTTAAAAAAGGAAATTTACTTATTAAAGTTTTTCAGGGGGGAGATGAGATGCAAATTTTTAAAAAGTTTGAAAAATATTTTAAATTTGTAAAAAAAATTAGGCCTAAAGCTGTAAGGAAAAATTCTTTTGAAATTTATTTTTTAGGTAAAGGTTTTGGCAAATAGTAATTTAATCAAATTGTTATAAGTATTAATTTAAAGGTATAAAATATGTTGAGAAAAGAAATATCTAAAGACAGAAAGTCACAGCTTCAAGTTGCAGGTTTTAAAATAGGCAAAGAAAGTTATGGAGTGTCAATAGAGCATATTAGAGAAATTATTAAAGTTCCATCAGAAGGAGTTTATGCTATTCCAAATGTTCCTGAATATATTATAGGCATTTATAATCTTAGAGGTAGTATTATTCCTTTAGTTAATTTAAATATTAAATTTGGGGTTCCTTCTATTTCAATAACAGAAGAAGATATGCTTTTGACAGGATATTTAATAGTTAAGATTAAAAATAAACTTTTGGGTATTTTTGTTGACAGGGTTCTTAAAGTTATTAGCTTTGATGATTCTAGAATTCAAAACCCCCCTGCTACCTTGCAAACTTTAGATAGAAAATATATATCTGGAGTTGTAAAGCTTGATGATGCTGATAATCTTGAGAGCGAATATTTAGTATTAATTGATATTGCAAAAATTTTTGATAAAGGAGAATTTGAGAATATTCCTTATAAAGATCAACATGAAGAATAAGGTTCTTTTTTGCATTAATACTTTAAAGTCGGGAGCTAATATTTTAGGCAATGATATTAAGGTTTATTTAGAAACTAAGCATTTTGTTGAGGTGGTGTTAATAGATGTTAGCAAGCCTTTATTTGCTTTTCCAAAAGAAAATTTTCTTTTTTTGATAACTTTAGGAGGAGATGGTACAGTTCTTTTGGCTGTTAATTTGCTTCTTGAAAATCAAAATATTGATATTCCAATTATTTCAATTAATATGGGGAAGGTGGGGTTTTTAGCAGATATTAAGATTGAAGATTTTAAAAAAGTCATAGATAGATTTTTTAACAATTCTTTAGTTATTAATAAAAAATTTTTACTTCATGTAACAATTGATCAGCGCGGTAAAGATTTAATTTCTAAATATGTTTTAAACGATATTATTATTCGTTCAAGCGTTCTTAATAAAATGATTTATGTAGACCTTAGGGTTAATTCTGAGAGTTTTTTATCGTATAAAAGTGATGGGATAATTGTGGCTACTCCAACAGGTTCAACAGGATATTCTTTCTCAGCAGGGGGTCCTATTTTAGAAGCAGATCTTGAGGGATTTTTACTTACGCCTATTTCTCCCCATTCTGTTTATAACCGTTCTTTTGTGTTTTCTAAATTAAGCAAACTTTCTCTTTCTTTTTCAAAGGAATATTTTATAGCAGCAGCATCAATTTTTTTAGATGGAATTAATTTTGGTTCTTTTGGAGTTGATGTTGTTTTTGAATTTGAAATTTCTTCTAAAAGCTTGAATTTTGTTTCATTTTGCACGGATACTTTTGTTAAGAGATTGAAAAACAAATTATTGTAAATTTAATGCTTTTTCTAAGCAGTGTTCTTTTTGATAAATATTATTATTGCTTGTTATTCAAATGTCTTATTTAATCTAATTTTTAATAAGACTAAAATATTTTTTATGTTTTAAGACTTGGGGTACTTTTAAAAATTAGTTAAAATTTTACATACTTTATTATAGGTATGTAAATATTTTGTTTATTTGTAGGTTAATGTTCCAGAGGTGTTTTTTATAAATTTATAACTTGTTAAAATATTTAATATATTTGTTGCTAAAATCAATATATTGGGGAGTTGATAAATCACCTTTTTTATAAGTTTTAGGCAGGTGTTTATGGATTTAATCGATAATGAAAATTATAAAAAAATACTATATATTAATAACCTTGTTTTAAGGACTTTAGATGATATAGCAACTATAAAAGAGACTAGTGAATTTACATCAAATTCTAAACTTTCATTTGATCTTATTGATTTCAATTTGAATGTTTTAAGCTATATCTCGTCTTTGAATTATTTTTATACTAGGCCTAGATTGAAAATAAATTATTCTATAAAAAAAATTTTGTCTGGATTGATTTCTGATTTTAGTTTAGTTATTAGTCCTGTTCTTAGTATTACTCCAAGAGAGTTAATTGAAATGCCTCAGTCTCTTGATTTAAATCCCGAAGAGAGATTTTTGATTGTTAAAAAATTGGGTTATTTAATTGATTTGGCTAAAAATTTTAGTAAAAAAGATTCTAAAACGCTTGTTTTTCTTGAGGATATGTATCTTAAGTTTATTGTTTTTTCTAAAAATATTATTGATTTTAGAGATTTTTCTAAAAATTTAAAACCCGAGAGTCCTTATTATAAATTTCAAGTTGAGCATCTAATGAAAGTGTTGGAGCTTTTAGAAGAAGGAGCCTTCATTTTAAGGAGCAAATATGAACTTAGTGGATCTCATGAATTTGGAGTGCATTCTCTTGGATATCTTGAGGCTGGAAGAGCTTTAGCTACTATAGCTTCTCAAAAAGAAGCTGCTGAAAAATTTTCAAGGTTTCATGGAGTTTGGTCTTCAAAGTTTAGTTCAGATTTAATTAAAGTAAAATAGATGGATTAAAGCTAGGGAAGGTAGTTATATTGAGTTTTAATGTAGAAAAAGGCACAATTAAATTCAGAAAATTAAAAATTTTTTTGATCTTGAGCTTGTTTTTATTATTTATAATTTTAATTGATTTTTTTATAAGATCTACTATGAATGTATCTAATTTTTATGATTTTAAGAATTTTGAAAAAAAATCTGATTATAAAAATATAAATTTAAGCAAGAATGTTTTTGTATCAAATAAGGTTTTAAATCTTAATTTTAGAGAATCTTGTTATTCTATTTTAAGTGATAACTTAATAAGTTATTCAGACTATTATTATGTACTTTTTAAGTATGGCGAGGATTATTCCGTTTTTTCTGCTAAAGACAATAAATTTTTGTTTAAACTCAGGTTTAAAGATTTTGTTTTTGTAATAAACAATTTAATTTTTACTTTGAATAACTTGTATAAAACCTTAGAGGTTTATGATTCTAATGGAAACAATATACTATTGCTCAATTTTTTGTCCTCAATTTTAAGTGTGGATTATAATAATGAATTTTTAGTTTTGGGGCTTTCTAATGGTGAGATTTATATATATAAACAAGGCAAGATAATTTATATGGAAAATTTTTTAGAAAAAAAATTTCCAACATGCTTTGTTAAATTAAGTTCTGATAATAAATATTTAGTTTCACTAAAAGGTAATTCCGAGTATTTTTTAGAAATAATTGATTTAGAGAATAATTATAAAAAAATTTTAGAATTAAACAATTTAACTATTAATAGTTTTGAGACTTTTATAAAAATAGATAATTATCATAATTTGTTTATTGAAGGCAAAAATTCATTTATGGTGATAAATATTAAAAGTGGTAGAATATTTAAAGTTGAAAATAAAAATTCTATTTTAAGAGCATCATATGATTATTTTCAAAATATCTACAGAGTATATCTTTATTTTGAGAGTGAAAAAATTATTAATATAAAAACTTATTCTGCAAGTTCTTTTAGGTTGTTTGATAATATTTTTATTAAAGATGAAATAAGCTCTTTTGTTGAATTTGGGAAGGGACTTTTGTATTTTAATAGTAATAATGATTTAAAATATTTGGGATTGGGGCAGTGATTTTAATTATTTTTATATTTTTCTTTAATATTTTAGATTTATATCCATTTTTGGAATTCAGGAATGATGAAAAGTTTGCTTTAGTTAAAGATTTTGGTGTATTAGATAATAATAAATTGAATATTGGAGTAAGGCTAAGGCCCTTAGGAAAGATTGTATCTGTTTTTTCAAATAATTATAAAATCTTGTATTCAAAAAACAGGTTAGATAGGGATGGTAGCATTTTAATAATTTTTGACAACGATTTAAATTTGAATTTAGAGGTTTTAGGAGGGTTTTTATATAAATTTGGAAAGATTTTTTTAAAGGATGAAAAGAGTGTTATTGATTTAGTAGTTAATGATCCTAGTGCTAAAAAAATTATCAACCCTTTGTTTGTTATCAAGAATAGGAACAATATAGTTGCTGATACAGTTTATACCTTAGATAGAATTTTTTTAAAAGGAAAGGGTGATGATGAAAGATTAGAATTATCAAAAAATATGAATTTAAATGTCGATTCTGGTCAATATAGCCTTTTATTATATTTTCATGCTCAAAAAGTAGAAGCTTTTGAAAATTCTCTTAAAGGAATTTATTATTTTGAAGTTATTTTGAATAATAAAAGTATTCTCCGTTCAGATTTTCAAAATATTTTTTTGATTAATAATACATATGCTTTAGCTCAAGAGAAAAATTATGGATTAGATATTTTGAATATTAAAAAAGATGGCGGATGTCTTAAAATAAATGATCTTAATTTTATTAAGGGCAAGAATGAGCTTAAAATAAAATATGGCGATGTTTATGGGAATGAAAAAAAAATAATTTATAGGTTTAAATTAAATGAATAATAATGCTTTTCATTTTCCAGTACTTCTTGATGCGATTTGTAAGCTTATAGAAGATTTGCCTACAAAAAGTGATCTAATATACATTGATTCTACTCTTGGAGAAGGTGTTCATGCAAAAGCGATTCTTGAAAAATATGACTTTTTAAGTTTGATTGGAATTGAAAGAGATACTCAAGTTTTAAAAAGAGCAAAACAGTTTCTTTTTGTTTTTGAAGAGAGAATTACATATTTTAATGATTGGTTTGACAATTTTTTTGCCAATTACCCTTTAAATGTCAAAGCTAATTTTATCTTAGTTGATCTTGGTATTTCTATGTTTCATTACAAGGGTAGTAAAAAAGGATTTTCTTTTCTTGAAGATGAACCTTTAGATATGAGGCTTTGTTCTTCTTCTTGTAGTATTAGTGCGGCTGAGATTGTAAACACTTTTAGTAAATATGATCTTGAAAGTTTAATCTATGATTTAAGCAATGAGCATTATTCTAGAAAAATTTCTAAGGCCATTGTAGAATATCGAAAAATTAAAAAAATACAAACCACAAAAGAGTTGCAATCTATAATAAGTAAAGTTTATCCTTTTCCAAAAGCTAAAATAAATCCAGCTACAAAAACTTTTCAAGCGTTAAGAATTTATGTAAATGATGAGCTTGCTAGGCTTAAAAGGAGTTTGCCTTTGTGGGTAGAAAATTTAGCCAAAGATGGAATTTTAGCTATTATTACGTTTCATTCAATAGAGGATCGTATTGTAAAAGATTTTTTTAGAAGTTTAAGTTGTGATTTGTATGCTAAGATTTCAAAAAAGCCGATTATTCCAAGTTTTGATGAGATTAAAAAAAACAAACCTTCAAGGAGTGCCAAGCTTAGAGCTTTAAAAAAAATATGAATAGTATAAGTAAGATTGAGTTTGAAGTTTATTGTATTTTAATTTTAATACTAACAGTTATAGTGTGTTTTAATATTTACTTAAATTTTAGATATGTTGTAAAGCTTAGAGAATTTAATCATTTAAACAATGAACAGGAAAATATTATTGATGATAATTTAAGATTGCTGACAGTAATATATGAACTTGAAAATATTAATAGGATAGAGAGTTTTTGTTTTGGAGAATTAAATTTGGAAAAAAAAGCTAATGAAGATATAAATATTTTTGTTGACTAAAAGATTTTAGAATGAGGTTTGAATGCGTATAAAGATTAAGGATATTTTAATCTCTTCTAAAGATGTGAAGTTTGTAGGAAATATAAAAAATATTGAAAAGGTAGTATCGTTTTACTCTTTAGATAGTCGTGAAATAAAGGATAATAATATCAATGCTAGTCTTTATTTTGCATATAAGGGGAATAAAGTAGATGGATTTTCTTTTGTTAAATATTTAATTGATTTAGGTGTTGAATGTTTCATATGCTCAAGAGAGCACGAATCTGAGTGTATTGAATACTTAAATGATAATGAAGGGTTAGTTTTTTTGCTTACAAGCAATGTAATAAAACTTCTTCAAACTTTAGCATCGTATTTAATTAAAAAGACAAGTTTTAAAAGAATTGCTATTACAGGTAGTAATGGTAAAACTACAACCAAAGAAATGCTTTATAGTATTCTTTCAAAAAAATATAAAACTTACAAAACTTGGGGCAATTTAAATTCTGACATTGGCCTTCCTCTTAGCATTTTAAGGGTAGAAGGTAATGAAGAATATGCTGTTTTTGAAGTTGGAGTTAGTTATGTTGGAGAAATGGATCTTTTATCCCAAATTTTAAAACCAGAAATTGTTATTATTACAAATATAAGTTATGCACATATTCAAGCTTTCAATGAGCTACAAGTTATTGCTTTTGAAAAGAGTAAAATAATTGGCGAAAACATTGAAATCTTTGTTGTAAATGAAATGAATGATTATTGTGTTTATCTTGAAAAAAGAGCAAAAATTGCAAATCCAAATGTTAAAATCGTTTATTTTGATTTTGAAAATCTTAATATTAAATCGTTTTCTTTTCTTGAAGGGAAATTTTCTTATAATTTTGTTTACAAGGGGTTTGAATACTCTATTTTATTGCCGGGCCGGCACAATGTTTTTAATGCAATAGGGTGTATTAATTTGGCCTTATTTTTAGGAATGAGAGAAAAAGAAATAAAAGAAGGCCTTATTGAAACTGATTTTCAAAAAGGTAGGGCAGAAATTTTGACAAAAAATGGATATTTAATTTTGAATGATTCTTATAATGGCAATATGGGTTCTTTTATGGCCTTAAAAAATATGATTTTAGATATTAATATTCAAGGCAAAAAATTTATAGTTCTGGGGTCTTTTAAAGAGCTTGGGAAATTTTCATGCAAAACCCACAAAGATTTAATTCAAGAGGCTGTTTCAATGAATTTTGATAAAATTTTTCTAATTGGTGAAGAATTTTTAGATGTTAGAGATTCTGAGAATTTAATTGAAAAGTGTTTGTATTATTTTAGCGAGTTTGATAAATTTATTGATTTTTTTTTAAAAAGCTTGGAGCCTTCAGTTTTTATTGTCATTAAAGGTTCAAGGTTTAATAGGTTAGAGAGAATTTTAAATTACATTTAAATGATAATGAGGTTATTATGTTTTGTTTTTTAGGTTTGCGTTTGCTCAAATATATTACCTTTAGAATGGCTTATGCTACAATTTTTGCATTTTTGCTTTCTTTGATTGTAGGGCCTCATATTATTTTAAAGCTAAAAAAATTAAGGGTCGATCAAATTTTAAGAGAAGATGGCCCTAAAAGACATTTGAGTGAAAAAACAGGAATCCCTACTATGGGGGGTATTCTTATTTTTTTTTGTGTTTTTATCTCTTTAGTGTTTTGGAGCAACATTTTAAATGTTTATTTTTTGATTATGGTTTTTGTTATGCTTGGATTTGCTTTCTTGGGATTTGTAGATGATTTTTTGAAAATTAAAAAGAAAACCCCAGATGGGCTTAAAGCACGATTTAAGGTTTATGGGCAAATAATATTTTCTTTTATCTCTGTTAGTATTTTGTATTATTTTGGAAGTGAGCATGTTAGTATGATCTATTTTCCCTTTATTAAGTCTTTTAAAATAGATTTGGGGTTGTTTTATATTCCTTTTGGTATGCTTGTTTTAATTTCTGCTTCTAATTCTTTTAATTTAACAGATGGACTTGATGGACTTGCAATTGGATTGAGCATAGTTATAACAGGGGCTTTAATAATAATCGCCTATCTTACAAGCAGGGTTGATTTTGCAGCTTATTTATATATTCCAAATATTAAAGGTTCTGAAGAGCTTGCAATATTTCTTGGAGCCTTGCTTGGAGGTAGTTTTGGATTTTTATGGTTTAATGCCTATCCTGCTAAAATTATGATGGGAGATACAGGAAGTCTGGCCTTGGGCGCTATTCTTGGAATGGCCGCTTTGATTTTAAAAAGTGAAATACTTTTTTTAATTCTTGCAGGTGTTTTTATTATTGAAACCATGTCTGTAATTATTCAAGTCATAGTTTACAAAAAGACTAAAAAAAGAGTATTTAAAATGGCGCCACTTCATCATCATTTTGAAGAACTTGGGTGGTCTGAGATGCAAGTTGTTATTAGATTTTGGATAATAGGGTTAATATTTGCTATAATTGCTTTAAGTACTATAAAAATCAGATAATTTATTATGTTTGTAGAGATAAATTCACTTAGAATGTGTTATTTGCTTGTTTTGCTACTATTAGTGGCTTACGGTCTTGTAGTTTTTTATACTTCTTCCTTTTTTCTAAGCCTAGAACTTACAGGTAATCCAAATTTTTTATTTTTTACAAGACTTAATTATCTTTTTTTGAGCTTTATAGCTTTTCTTGTTTTTGAAAGAATTTCTTTAAATTTTTTAAAAAAAACAATATTTCCTGTATTGAGCATAACTCTTTTTTTAATTATAGCAACTTTTTTATCCCCAAGTATTTCTGGAGCAAAGAGATGGATATTTTTTCAAGGTATTAGTATTCAGCCTTCTGAGATTTTTAAAATATCTTTTACTATTTATCTTTCAGTTTATTTAAGTAAGTTCGATTTAAGAAAAAATAATAGTATTTCGTACTGGTTAAAGCCAATGTTTATTTTTGCAATTTTTTGGGTGTTGATAATTTTGCAAAACGATTATTCAACAGCTATTTATTTTGCTATTCTTTTTTTTATTGTTTTATTTGTTTCTAATATGGCATTTAGTTATGTTTTTGCCATTGTGATTACTTTTTTGCCAGTTTCTGCTATATTTTTGATGCTTGAGCCTTATAGGGTTTCTAGAATTTTTGCCTTTCTCAATCCTTACGACGATCCTTCTGGTAAAGGGTACCAAATAATAGCATCTCTTAATGCTTTAAAAAGTGGGGGAATTTTAGGTAAAGGTCTTGGAATGGGTGAGGTAAAACTTGGAAAATTGCCAGAGGCTAATTCTGATTTTATTTTTTCAGTTCTTGGAGAGGAATTGGGATTTTTAGGTGTCTTGTTTGCCATAATTTTATTTTTTTTGCTTTTTTACTTTGGCTATTTTATAGCTATTAATTCTAATAGTAGGTTTAAATTTTATATTGCATTTATTTCAAGTCTTGCAATTTTTCTTCAAAGCATAATGAATATTTTAATTGCAATTGGTCTTTTACCCCCTACTGGAATAAATTTGCCGTTTTTTTCATCTGGAGGATCTTCTATTATTGTTAGCATGGCACTTTCTGGTCTTATTTCAAATGTTGCAAAAAACTTAAGTAATAATTGATTGGATTTTTATAGTACGGTAAATTGGTTTATTTTATGATTTTTGGGAGAAAATTTTTAATTAGGTATATATATTTTTCGACGTCTTTAATTTTTTTTGAAATAATAATTATTATTTTTTTATCTCCTTATTTTTTAATTAGGTATATTAGTATCAATAATGATATTTCTCTTTCTAAAGAAGATATAATCAAGATTTCGGGAATTAAGCCTGATACATATTATCATAATGCTAATGTTAGAATGTATGAGGAGAATCTTAAAAGAGATTTAAGGATAAAAAATGTTAAAGTTGATCTTAAGTTTCCCAATAAAATTAATATTAGAATAGAAAAAAGAATACCTGTTGCTGTTGCTTTAGAAAACGTAAATGATAATATTACTTATTATTTTATTGCATCAGATGGTGTAATTTTGGAAAAAAGTAAGTATTTACTTTATGATTTACCCGTAATTAGTGGATTAGTTTTAAATGATAATAATGTAGGAGATTTTTTAGAAGATAGAATGCTTAATGTTATAAGGGGCCTTGATTATCTTAAAATAAATCAAAAATATTTGTATAATTTAATATCAGAGGTGAATTTTTTAAAATTGAATTTCTATGATTATAATGTAATTTTGTATATTAAAAGTATATATAATAAAATATTGATAACAGTTGATATGGATTTAATAGATGTGATGCATAAAGTGTTTCTTGCAGTTGATTTGCTTAAAGGAAAGCCTGGTGTTATAGATTTAAGAAGTGGTAATATCATTTTGTTAGGAGAAGACTAGTGTCTAGAAATTTGATAGTAGGTTTAGATGTTGGAACTTCAAAAATTTGTACTGTTGTTGCTGAGGTAAATTTAAATGATCAATTAGAGATAGTCGGAATAGGCACTAGTATATCAAGAGGAGTTAGAAAGGGAGTTTTAATAAATATTGAAGCGGCTCTTGATTCAATATCTAATTCTATTGAGGCTGCAGAGCTCATCTCAGGATGTGACATTACATCGCTTTCGGTTTCCATGTCTGGAAGTAGTGTTGAGGGAACTAATTCGCGTGGCGTTGTTGCAATAAATTCAAGAACAAGAGAGATTAATGAAGAAGATGTTGATAGGGTAATTGAAGCAGCAAAGGCAATTGTCATTCCAATGGATAGAGAAATTCTTCATGTTATTCCTCAAGAATTTATTGTAGATGGAATACCTCATATAAAAAACCCAATAGACATGATGGGGATTCGTCTTGAAGGAGAAGTGCACATTATTACAGGGTCTAGCTCTTCTAGTCAGAATTTAGTCAGATGTGTAAATCGAGCTGGATTTGCCGTTGATGAGGTCGTTCTTGGAAGCTTAGCTTCATCTTATGCAACTCTTTCTAAAGAAGAGCGTGAGATGGGTGTTTTGTTTATTGATATGGGTAAAGGAACAACGGATATTATTCTTTATATTGATGGTTCTCCTTATTATACAGGCGTGATTCCTATTGGTGTTAATAGAGTAACTCTTGATATTGCGCAAGTTTGGAAGGTTCCTGAGGATGTTGCTGAGAATATTAAAATAACAGCCGGAATTGCTCATCCGTCTATTTTAGAGAGTCAAATGGAAACTGTAATTATCCCAAATCTTGGAACTCGTCCTCCTCAGGAGAAAAGCAGGAAAGAGTTATCTGTAATAATTAATTCAAGATTGAGAGAAATTTTTGAAATGATGAGGGCAGAAGTATTTAAACGGGGACTTTATAATAAAATTAATGGTGGGATAGTTTTAACAGGTGGAGGAGCTTTATTCCCAGGTATTTCTAACTTGATAGAAGAGGTATTTAATTATCCTGCAAGAATAGGTTTGCCAATGAGTATTAATGGGATTGGTGAAGAGCATATAGATCCTAAGTTTTCTTCAGCTCTTGGTCTTGTTCTTTATAAGCATGAGCAACAAAAATTCAATAAATTAAAGAAGGTAAGCAGTAAAGTTAAAAGAAAAAATAAAATATCTTCAAAGTTGAAAGGTTGGTTTTTGAAAGAATGGTTTTGACCAATCATGGAGGAAGCGTTAATGAAAGATTATAATATGATTGATAGCCATACAAGAAGATTCGATTCTACCACAAATCCTACAATTCTTAAGGTGATTGGTGCGGGAGGCGGAGGTAGCAATGCCGTTAATCGTATGATTGAATATGGAGTAAGAGATGTTGAATTTATTGTGGCTAATACTGATCTTCAGGCTCTCCAAACTTCTATTGCTCCTATAAAAATTGCTCTTGGAGCAAAAGTTACAGCAGGGCTTGGTGCTGGAGGAAAGCCCGAGATTGGACAAGCTGCAGCAGAGGAAGATATAGACGTTATACGAAATCATCTTTCCGGTGCTGATATGGTGTTTATTACTGCTGGTATGGGGGGTGGGACAGGAACCGGAGCAGCTCCTGTTATTGCGCAAGTTGCAAAAGAGCTTGGCATTTTAACAGTTGGAGTTGTAACAAAGCCTTTTAAGTTTGAAGGGCCTAAAAAGTTGAGACTTGCCGAGCAAGGAATAAATAATTTAAGGAAATCTGTAGATACATTGATTATTATCCCAAATCAAAAGCTTTTAACTGTTGTTGACAAAAGGACTACCATTAAAGATGCTTTTAAGCGCGCAGATGATGTTTTGAGAATGGGCGTTCAAGGTATTGCAGGGCTTATTATTGAACACGGAGAGGTTAATATTGATTTTGCTGATGTTAAAAGCATTATGCAAGGGCAAGGCGATGCTTTAATGGGAATCGGTTATGGCAAGGGAGAAAACAGAGCTGTTGATGCTGCAACTTCTGCTATTAGCAATCCATTACTTGAAGAGGTTCGTATTGAAGGGTCTAAAGGGCTTCTTGTTAATGTTACTGGAGGGGATGATTTCTCATTGCTTGAGCTTGAAGAGATTATGGGAATAATTACTGTTAGTGTTGATGATGAGGCTACTGTTATATATGGTCATGCCATTAATTCAAATCTTGATGATGAGATTTATGTTACAGTTGTTGCTACAGGTTTTGCATCTAAAAAACAAAAAGAAATATCAAATGCACCAGAAAATAATACTTTAAGTTCCAAAGAATTTGATACTTTAATGTCAGGCAGTCAAAATATTCCTTCTGGATCTTATGAACATCAAGATTCTTCTTTTGCAGCAAAGTCTAAAAATGTTAATTATTTTGATGATGATATTGATGTTCCAACATTTCTTAGAAATTTAAATAAAAAAAGTAGCGATGATTAGATGAAAATTTTGTCGTTAATAATACTTATTAATTTATTTTTGTCTTGTGGTAGTGAATCTAAAGAAAAATTGAATCTTGGGCTTAGATTAAGAGAATTGGAAATTGCAGGCGGTGGATCTGAATCCAAGATTGAACTTTATAAGGAATTTATCGAAAAAGAAGATAAAAACATTTTAAAAATAGTTAATTCTATTGATAAGAAGGCCAGATTTTTCAATTTAATTGGCCTTGAATTTTTTAAGCTTGGTCAGTATGGGCCTGCTATTGAGTATTTTGCTAAAAATTTAGAAATCAATTCTAATAATTATTTATCTCATTTTTATATAGGTGTTGCTTCTTATAATTTAGCTAAAAATTTAAGAGTAAAAGATGAAGTTGAAAAATACATAGTTCTTGCTGAAAATTCTTTTTTAAAATCACTGGCAATTAGGGATGATTTTAAAGAATCTCTTTTTGCTATTTCTAATATGTATGTATATGATCTTGACAAACAACTTGAAGCTAAAAATTATTTAAATAAACTTGATGATATGGGTGAGAATTATTTTGAGTTTTTCATGTTAAGAGGTGCAAATTATTATTCACTAGGTGATCTTGGTAATGCTATATTATTTTATGATAAAGCTAGTAAAAGCGCTTCAACTCAAGAACAAAAAGAAGGTGTTTCTAGGATTATGAGTAATTTGAAGTAATTATTTATGATGAAATTGCTTTATATTGATAATTTGAAATTTTTAAAAAGCAAGGAAAAATTAAAACTTTTTAATAATTTTGATTTTAATGATATTATTAAATTGACCCAAAAGGATATTGAGTCTTATATTTTAAGATCATTTAGAAGACCATTTAGGTTGCCCGGTTTAAAATTAGTAGAATTACAAGAAAAAGTTATTCGAAGGACAAAGGCTAAAATTGCTATTCTAGGGTCTAAGCTTTATCCTAATAAGCTTAAAAGAATTTATGAGCCTCCTTTTGCTATCTACTATAAAGGCAATTTACCAAATTTTTCTTCATTGTCTTGGGCTGTTGTTGGTTCTAGAAAAATTAGCAAAATTCTTGCTGAGAGAACAAGAGAATTTTCCTCACATCTTGCAAAAAATGGCATAGAGATTATTTCTGGATTTGCAATTGGAGCTGATATTGAAGCTCATATAGCAGCAATAAATGAGAATAGTAGAACATTTGCTGTTATTCCAACAGATATTGATAATATTTACCCTAAGCAAAATCGAAAATATGTTTTCAAGCTTTTAGAACAAGGTGGAGGAATAATTACTGAGACTTTGCCATTTGATAAAATTCAAAATTATTTTTTTGCCAAAAGAAATAGATTGATCTCAGGTTTATCAGATGCTATTTTTATAACTTATGCTCCCTTAAAATCGGGGGCTTTGATTACAGCTGAACTTGGTCTTGACTTGGGACTTGACATTTATGTTTATGATTTAAATTTTTGTGGTGATGGAGGCGTAAAATTATATAGTTTTGGCGCTCAAGAGATAAAAACTGTTAAGGATCTTTATACTTTATTGAATATTAAATATGTGGATTCTACTAATATTGAAGATGATGATCCTAAAGAGTTTTGTGATTGTAAAAAAGTATCTGATGTTCTTATTGGAGAGCTTTTAAAAGAGATATATAAATAGGGGGTAATATGGGATTTAAAGGAACTACAGTTATCGCAATAAAAAAAAATGGTAAGACTGTGGTAGCAGCAGATGGACAAGTAACTTTTGGGCATACTGTTTTAAAGCGTAATGCTATTAAAATACGGAAATTGCTTAATGGGAAAATTTTGGCAGGATTTGCAGGTTCAACGTCTGATGCAATCACTCTTTTTGAAAAATTTGAAGAAAAAATCAAGGCAAAAGGTGATGGTTTGATTGACATTAAAAGAGCAGCTGTTGACCTTGCAAAAGATTGGCGTTCTGATAAAATACTTCATAAGCTTGAAGCCATGATGCTTGTTGCTGATTCTAAGAATATTCTTTTGATTTCTGGTACTGGTGATGTTGTTGAACCTGAAGAGGATGTTATTTCGATTGGTAGTGGTGGCAATTATGCATATTCAGCAGCTCTTGCTTACATGGATAACAAAAAATTAAGTGCTTTTGAGGTTGCGCTTAGATCTTTGAAAATAGCAGCAAGAGTGTGCATATATACTAATTCTAATATTGTGCTTGAGGAGATTGAAAATGAATAAATTAGAAGAGCATTATATAGTTCCCAAAGATGTGGTTTCAGAACTTGATAAGTATATAATAGGGCAAGATGAAGCTAAAAAATTAGTATCAATTGCTCTTGTTAATAGATATATAAGGTCCAGACTTCCAAAAGAAATAAAAGACGAGGTAATGCCTAAAAACATTATTATGATTGGGTCAACTGGCATTGGAAAGACCGAGATCGCAAGACGACTTTCTAAGTTAATTAAGGCCCCTTTTATTAAAGTTGAAGCTACAAAATATACCGAGGTTGGTTATGTTGGTCGTGATGTTGAATCTATGGTTAGAGATTTAATGGGCATTGCAGTTAATATGGTAAAAGAAGAGATGTATAGCACCGTAAGAGATGATGCTTTAGTAAAAACAGAGGAGAGAATAGTTGAGAGCCTTTTTAAAGGATCTGGCAATTCTGAGAATATAGATCCAAATGAAATAAAAGCCGAAGAAAAGGTAAAAGAGAAACTTAGAAAAAAGCTTAGAGCGGGCGAGCTTGATGATACTACTATTGAAATACAAATTTCTAGTAAAATGCCATTTTCTACAATAGAAATATTTACAGGTGGTAATTTTGAAGAGATTGACATGGGAATTGGTGGTTTATTAGGTAATATATTTGATAGAAAAAAGAAAAGAGAATTAAAGATTAAAAAGGCAAAGGAAATAATTTTAGCAGAAGAGCTTGAGAAATTGGTCGATCACGAAAACATCTCAGATATTGCAAAATCTAAAGTCGAAAATATGGGAATTATTTTTATTGATGAGATCGATAAAATAGCTGCTAAGAATAGGAGTGGCAATGATGTATCTAGAGAGGGTGTTCAAAGAGATATTTTGCCAATTATTGAAGGCTCTAAAGTTAATACAAAATATGGAATAGTTGATACTTCTCATATTTTATTTATTGCAGCAGGGGCATTTAATTTGGCTAAACCTTCTGATTTAATACCTGAGCTTCAAGGGAGATTTCCAATTAAGGTTGAGCTCAAGAGTTTAAGCATAGACGATTTGAAGAAAATTTTAAAACAAACAAAAAATTCTTTAATAAAGCAATATGTTGCAATGTTTAAGGTTTATAATTTAGATTTAAAGTTTAGCGAGGAGGCTATAGATAGAATTGCAGAGCTTACTTTTAATATGAATCTTGAGAGTGAAAATCTTGGCGCCAGAAGACTTCACGGTGTTATGGAAAAAGTGCTTGCAGATCTTTTTTTTGAGGTACCTGGTAGTAAGTTGAAAAAATTTGAAATAAACTTGGACTATGTTAATAAAAAAATACAAATTAACGAACAAAAAGATTTAAATTATTATATAATTTAGTTGAAAACAATTTTAACAGAGGGGGTTTTAATTTGAATGATTTTGAAAGATCTGTGGATTTTTCACATAGGTATTTAGATGTTCTAAGTTTAAGACAAAGTGTTATTTCTGATAATATATCAAATGTAGATACTCCAAATTTTAAAAGAAGTAAAATTTCTTTTGAGTCGGAGCTTGAAAAGGCTTTTTTAAATAAAGATAAAAATAATTTAAGCTTGATTAATTCTAGTGATAAGCATTTGTCTGGGTTTAAAAATATGGAGTATTCAGATGTTAAGCCCCATAGGGTTCTTGACCATTTTTCAACTATGAACAATAATGGCAATAATGTTGATATTGATTCTGAGATTAAGGCACTTGTGCAAAATCAAATGATGTATCATCTTATGACTAATGTGCAGGCGAATTATTTTAAAAGTATAAATATTGTATTAAAATAAATTAATATCTTAAGGAATGTAAAATGGGATTATTTTCAAGCATTAATATAGCTTCAACGGGATTAACAGCACAAAGGTTGAGGATTGATGTTATTTCTAATAACATTGCAAATGTTTCTACTTCTAGAATTCCTGATGGTGGGCCTTATAGAAGGCAAAGGATTGTTTTTGCTCCAAGGGTTAATAATCCTTATTGGAAAGGGCCTTTTATTCCAGATTATCTTGATAATGGCATTGGGCAAGGAGTTAGGGTTGCTAGTATTGAAAAAGATAAGTCCCCATTAAAATTAAAATATGATCCAACTCATCCTGATTCAATAAGTTTTGGAGAGAAAAAAGGGTATGTGGAGCTTCCTAATGTTAATTTAGTTGAAGAAATGGTAGATATGATTTCAGCTTCTCGTGCTTATGAGGCAAATTCTACTGTTATCAATAGCAGTAAGTCTATGTTTAGAAGTGCGTTGGCTATACTTCAAAGCTAAAGGAGAGATCATTTGGTGAGAATAGATGCTTTTTTTACAGAGAATAATATTAATTTGGTTAAAAAAAATCCTTTGCATTTTGATGTAAATCTTTCTAGTTCTAAAGGCAGTACTAAAAACAATAATATTAAAACATTTAAGGATGTTTTAATAAATACGATTACTGATGTCAACAAAAGCCAATTAAATGTTTCTAAAGTCATAGAACAGGCTATTCTTAGGCCAGATAGCATTGATGTTCATGATCTTGTAATAGCGATGTCTAAGGCTAATATGAATTTAAGCATTTTAAAGGCCGTTGTTGAGAGAGGTGTGAAGGCTTATCAAGATATAATCAATATTCGTTAAGGAGCTATAAGATTTTGAGCAAATTTTTTACTAATTTTTTTGTTTCAGCAAAAGGAATCTTCAAAAAAGCTAGTACGGTTCAGAAAATAGCCTTGGGATTGATTATTTTTTTTGTGATTCTCGCGCTTGTTTTTTTGGTAGGGTTTTCTACTAAAAGTCAAAGTATTGCTCTTTTTGGAGTTGAAATCAAAGATCAATATCTCTTAGATAGAATATCTCAAAGACTTGATAGAGAAAATGTTAAATATTTTTTGAGTTTTGATGGAAGAATTTATTTAGATGATGAAAAGCTTGCAAAAAAAATGAGAGCAATTCTTGTCAGAGAAGAACTTGTGCCTGTCCATATGGATCCATGGGCTTTGTTTGATATTGATAGATGGACTATTACTGATTTTGAAAGAAGCATTAATCTTAGAAGGTCTATTACAAGAGCGGTTGAACAGCATATTGTAGCTTTAGATGATGTTGATGCTGTTAGTGTAAATCTTGTTATGCCAGAGAAAGCTCTTTTTAAAGAAGCACAAGAGCCTGTTAAGGCATCTGTTAGGATTACTCCAAGGCCAGGTTCTGATATTATTACAAATAGAAAAAAAGTTGAAGGACTTGTTAAGCTTATTCAGTATGCCATTGAAGGTCTTGAATCTGATAATATTGCTATTGTTGATAATAGCGGAACGATTTTAAATGATTTTTCTAATTTAGATGGAATAGATAGAATCGACTTAGCAGAAAAAGAGCGCAAATTAAAGCTTAAGTATGAAGCTATGCTTAGAGGAGAAATCGACTCTGCATTAAGTAAGGTTTTATCTGTTGATAGATTTATGATAGCAAGAATAAATGTCAAACTTGACACTTCAAAAGAAACTACAGAATCTAAAGAGTATGCTCCTATTGAGCTTCAATCTCAAGACCCAAAAGCTTCTTATAACACTAGAAAAGTAAGTGATTCAACTATTATATCTTCTCAAACTCAAAAAAAAGAATATCAGGGTCAAGGATATAGTCCATGGGGACCTCCTGGACAAGAAGGCAACACTCCTCCTGAATACCAGGATTTAAGCGATATTACTGGTAAATATAATGAGTCTCAAGAGATCAAAAATGTTGCTTTAAATGAAAAAAAATCTACAAGCGAAAAGGAGCCTGCTAGGATCGTAGGTGTTTCTCTTGGTATTTTCGTAGATGGTATTTGGAATTTTGTGTATGATGAGAAGGGAGATTTCGTAATAGAAAATGGAATGAGAAAAAGAGAATATAAGCCTATGGCATTAGAAGAAATAAAAAATATTGAAGATGTTTTGCAAAGTTCTTTTGAATATAAGCCAGAAAGAGGCGATTCAATAACGGTTAGAAATATATCTTTTGATCGTATGAATGAATTTAGAGAAATAGATGAAAATTATTTCTCAAGCGAAAGGTTTAAATATTTTTTATTTATTGCAAGTATAATATTTTCACTATTAATTATAGCATTTACAATATTTTTTGCTATTTCTAGAGAACTTGAAAGACGAAGGCGTCTTAGAGAAGAGGAATTGGCAAAGCAAGCACATTTAAGACGTCAACAAGCCTTAATGGATGGTGGCGACGACATTGGCGTTGATGATGTTGTTGGTGGGATTAGAGAAGGTGATGAGCTTCAAAATAATGCTGAGCTTTTAGCCAGAGAAAAGCCAGAAGATGTTGCTAAGCTTATAAGAACATGGCTTTTGAAAAACGCGTAGAAGGTAGTAATTGATATGGAAGAAAAAAAAGAAAAGGAGATTCTTGATGTTTCTGCTTTAACGGGTAAGCAAAAGGCTGCTATTTTATTGGTTTCAATAGGTTCTGAAATCTCTTCTAAAGTGTTTAAGTATCTTTCTCAAGAAGAGATAGAGTCTTTGACATTTGAGATAGCAAAGCTTGAGACAATTACTTCTGAGCTTAAAGACAATGTTCTTTTAGAGTTTAAAGAATTAATGATGGCTCAAGAATTTATTCAAAAGGGTGGAATTGATTATGCAAGAGAGCTTCTTGAGAAATCTCTTGGGACTCAAAAAGCAGTTGACATTATTAATAATTTGGGGTCCGCCTTACAGTCTAGGCCTTTTGAATTTGTAAGAAGAGCAGATCCTGCAAATATTTTAAACTTTATTCAACAAGAACATCCCCAGACTATTGCTTTAATTCTTTCATATCTTGATCCCCAAAAGGCTTCTTTTATTCTTTCTAGCTTACCTACAGAAGTGCAGACCAATGTTGCAAG
Organism: [Borrelia] turdi; assembly: GCF_008828755.2. Classification (GTDB taxonomy): domain Bacteria; phylum Spirochaetota; class Spirochaetia; order Borreliales; family Borreliaceae; genus Borreliella; species Borreliella turdi. The sequence continues at coordinate 637,113 of NZ_QBLM01000001.1, forward strand.
GAGAATCGCATTAATGGATAGAACTTCTCCTGAGGTTGTAAGAGAGGTTGAGAGGGTTCTTGAGAAAAAGTTAGCTTCTCTTTCTTCAGAAGATTATACATCAGCAGGAGGAGTTGACAATGTCGTTGAGATAATTAATATGGCCGATAGAAAGACCGAGAAGTTTATTATTGAATCTCTTGAAGAAGAAGATCCAGAGCTTGCAGAAGAGATTAAGAAGAAAATGTTTGTATTTGAGGATATAGTTTTGCTTGATGACAGATCTATACAAAGGGTTTTAAGAGAGATAGATGGTCAAGAGTTAGCAAAAGCTTTAAAATCCGTAGACATTCCTGTCCAAGAAAAAATTTTCAAAAATATGTCAAAAAGAGCAGCTTCAATGCTTAAGGAGGATATGGAATTTTTGGGACCTACTAGGCGAAAAGATGTTGAGGAATCCCAGCAAAAAATTGTTTCTCTTATTAGAAAATTAGAAGAACAAGGAGAAATAGTTATTTCAAGAGGTGGTGAAGAAGATGTGCTTGTCTGATAAAGGAGTTTTGTTTGCCTAAGGTTTTATATAAATCATCAGAAGTTGATAATTCAGTAAAGTTTGAATTTGTTGAGATAGCAAAGCCTGTTTTTGAATCTTTGGAAATTAAGGAAAAGGAAGGCAAGGTTTACGACATAGAAAGTAAAATTGCCGATCTTAAAGAAGAATTGCAATTTTTAAGAGATGAAAAATTACGACTTGAAGAGGAGCTTGCTAAAAGGCAAGAACTTGCTAAAGAAGAGATCCAAATTGAATCTAAAAGGCTTATTGAAGAGGCTAAGGTAAAAGCCAATGAAGTATTAGAGGCAGCCAAGCAGGAGGCAGATCTTTTACAAAGAGAAGCCATTTATAAGAAGGAGTCTATTGAGGCTGAATCTAATGCTGAGATTGAAAGGTTGGCAAGAGAGTATGAAGGAAAATTAAAAACGGATCTTGAGATAGCAACAGCTAAAGGCAGAGAAGAAGGATATAGTAAGGGCTATGAAAGTGGTTTTGAGGATTTTGACAAAGTTATGAGAAAGTTGAATAGCATAGTAGCATCTTTGATAGTCGAGAGGAAAAGTATTCTTGAATCCTCGGGCGGTCAAATAGTAAGTCTTGTTATGCAAATTGCAATTAAGGTTATTAAGAGAATTACGGATTCTCAAAAAGATATTGTCTTAGAAAATGTTAATGAGGTGTTAAAAAGGGTAAAAGATAAAACACAGATTACTATTCGTGTAAATCTTGATGATTTAGATATTGTTAGACATAAAAAAAGCGATTTTATTTCTAGATTTGATGTTATAGAAAATTTAGAAATAATAGAAGATCCCAACATAGGTAAAGGTGGCTGTATAATTGAAACTAATTTTGGAGAAATTGATGCGCGCATTTCTTCTCAACTTGATAAAATAGAAGAAAAGTTTAAAAATTTTTCTTTATTAAGTTAAGTATCTAAAGGAATTTTAGTGAGCAATTTTTTTGAAAATTATTTAAGACAACTAGATGATATTGAAGCTGTTTCTTTTGTTGGTAGGGTGCAAAAAATAAAGGGTCTTTTAGTTGAAAGTTTGGGACCTCAGTGTGCTGTTGGAGATTTGTGTTTAATTGATCAAAGAAATAATAAAAAGGTATGTGCTGAGGTTTTAGGCTTTAATGGTCCTTATGTTAGTCTTATGGCTTATGAAGGATTTAGTGGGATTGAAGTTGGAAATAAAGTCTATTCTTTAAATAAAGGGCTAGAAATAAATCTTAGTGATGAGCTTTTAGGAAGAGTTATTGATTCTCTTGGTAGGCCTATTGATAATAAAGGGGCATTTTTAAACAATAGATATAAAGAGTTAATTTTTGAAAAAATTAACCCAATCAATAGAAGTATTTTTGAAGAGCAAATATTAACAGGAGTTAAAGTTCTTGATGGATTTTTGCCAGTTGCAAAAGGACAAAGAGTTGGTATTTTTTCTGGGGCTGGCGTTGGCAAATCTACTTTGCTTGGTATGATTGCAAAAAATTCAAATGCAGATGTAAATGTTATTGCTTTTATCGGAGAGAGAGGTCGAGAGCTTAATGAGTTTATTGAACATGAACTTGGTGAAGAGCGTTTAAAAAAAAGTGTTTTAGTTGTTTCAACTTCTGATGAATCGCCCATATCAAGGTATAAGGGAGCTTATGTTGCTACCATGATAGCAGAATACTTTAGGGAGCAAGGTAAAGATGTGGTTTTGCTTTTTGATTCTATTACTAGGTTTGCAAATGCTAAAAGGGAGATGTCTCTTTCTTTAGGAGAGCCCCCAGTGGCTAAAGGTTATCCGCCTTCTGTTTTTGTTGAAATTCCAATTTTACTTGAGAGATCAGGTTTTAATGGTAATGGAGGAAGCGTTACTGGATTTTATACTGTTCTTGTTGAGGGAGATGATTTTGCAGAACCCGTGGCTGATAATATTAAAGCTGTTTTGGATGGTCATATTATATTAGACAGAGATTTGTTTGATAGAGGAATTTATCCTTCAATAAATATTCTTAGTTCAACTTCAAGATCTATTCATAGAATAATAAGTTTAGAAAAACAAAAATTAATAATGAAAGCTAGAAATTTATTATCTGTTTATAAAGATTATGAAGATCTTGTTAGAACAGGAATTTATCTCAAAGGATCTAATAAGGATGTTGATTTTGCAATTTCTAGGTATCCCAAGATTATTGATTTTATTTCTCAAGGAATAAATGAAACATTTGATTTTGAAAATTTAGAAGATGAAATAAGGGAAATATTATCTTGAATGATTTAAACTTTAGAAAACAAAAGCTTAATAAAATATTGACCATTAGAATTTATTATCGAAAGTTAAGTGAGAGAGACTTAATGAATGTAAATAAGGAAATTTCAAAAATAAATCAATTTTCAGATGGGATTCCGAATCTTTTAAAAAGTTTGAATAGCTTTGATAATCTTTCCATAAGAGGTTATATAGACTGTTTGAATTATAAAAAAAAACAAAATTTTAAAATTCTTGAAAAACTTAAAAAGTATCATAATGAGTGTTATGATGTTTATGTGGATAAATATAGGGATGAAAAAAAGATTAAGATATTAATAAAAACCTTAAATGATTCTATAATTAAAGATAGAGAAAAGAAGGAAAGCTTACTGCTAGATGAGCATATAAATTATAAAGTTTGTCAAAATCTGAGGATTGAAAGTGAATAATTTTTTATCGTTCTTTTTTAGGGCATTTTTTTTGTTATTTTTAATTGTTATTTTATTTTTCTTTATATTATTCTTTGTTGATTTTCTTGGGATGTATAATACTAAGAGATATTTCCCTGACTTTGTAAGAACTAAGTTTTTAGGAGAAACTTCTCTAGCTTTTAATCATAATTCTAATATAATTCTTGATGAAGCTAGACTTATTAAGGAAAGAGAGGCTATTGATATTAAGAATCAGCAAATTGAAAAGCTAAGAGAAGATCTAAAGTTAAAAGAAGACAGTTTAAATAAGCTTGAATTTGAGCTTAAGCAAAAGCAGAAAGATTTGGATTTGAAACAAAAGGTAATAGATGACATTATAAATAAATATAATGACGAGGAAGCAAATATTTTACAAACAGCTGTATATTTAATGAATATGCCGCCAGAAGATGCTGTTAAGCGACTTGAGGATTTAAATCCTGAGCTTGCTATATCTTATATGCGGAAAATTGAAGAGGTTTCTAAAAAAGAAGGTCGGCTATCAATTGTTCCTTATTGGCTGTCTCTTATGGATTCTAAAAAAGCTGCTATATTGATTAGAAAAATGTCTGTTAGTTCATTGGAGTAGTGCTTATATGAGTAATTTATTAAATTTAAGTAAAGCTTATAACAATAAATTTAATCTTTTGAATACAGTTAAAGGGTTAAGTTTAAATGTATCTAAAATAGAATCTAGAGGGAATGCAAATTCTTTTTTAAATATTATTTCTTCTGAATCTAAAAAATTATCAAAGCTAAAATTAATGATATTTGATTTTTTAAATTTTTTTAAAGATAATGGGCTTATTTCTAAAAATTTAAAAAAATCGACCTTAAACAAATCCTTTTTTTTAAAAAAACTTGAAAATGAGGCTTTTGTTTCTGACCTGGAATCCTTGATTTCTAAAATGAATGTTTTTTTAGATTTTGAAGGGTTAAATAGCATTAAAGAAAATCTATCATTCAATTTTGATAATTTTGATTTTTTAAATAAAGAAAAATTTTTTGAAAAAATTGAAAGACTTTGTTTGGCGTTTGATGATTTAAGTTCTTTTTTGGGTTTTAATTTTTCAACTTCCTTGATTAATGATTATTATAATCAGATAAGCTTGAATGATAAAAAGGAAGAAAAAAATGTTATTAACATTGATGTGAAAAATTTTAAGAAGAATAATAGTGATCATAATGATTTTGTTTTTTTAAAGTTTAGTTTAAATTCAATTGATAGTCAAAATTTTGTTGGCAAGTATAAGGTTAAAGAAATATCGGACGACTCTTTAAAAGGTTTTGTTGAAGAATTTGTCAATTATAACATAAAAAACTCTAAAGAGGTTGATAATTTTGATTTTGTTAGCAGTTTAAAGCCAGAGTGGAACCTTAAGATTAATAAAAATATTGTGGATAAAGCTAAAGTTGTGTTAAAATCGAATAATACAGGAGAGATCAAGTTGGTTTTAAAGCCCAAAGAGCTTGGTAGCATACGAATTAATTTAAACCTTGATTCTAATAATAATTTATTGGGAAAGATTGTGGTGGACAATCAAAATGTTAAAATGCTTTTTGACCAAAATATGCATTCATTAAATAAAATGCTTGGTGAGAGTGGTTTTAATGCTAGCTTGAATCTTTTTCTTGCAGGTGAGAATTTAAATTCTTTTTCTAAAAATTTTAAAGATGACCCTAAAGATCAAAATTTCCATTTTGGTTATAATAAATTTTTTCAAATTGAAGAAGAAGTTGAATTTTCTTTCGATTTGGATAAAAATGTTAATTTAATTGTTTAGAGGATGGAGCTAAATGAGTAAAATGAATAGCGTTGAAAATGTTTCTAATTTGACTATTAGTAGTAAAATTAAAAAAGAATCAGATTTTAAGGTTAACAATGTAGCCAATAAAGTTAATCTTGGCAAGGATGATTTTTTAAAGTTACTCGTTACTCAACTTAGGTATCAAGATCCTACAAATCCAATGAAGGATAAAGAGTTTATTGCTCAAATGGCGCAATTTTCGGCTCTTGAGCAAATGACCAATATGAGCAAATCATTTGAAAAATTGTCTTCTTCTTTAGAAGGAAGAAGAGATTTGGATTTATTGGGTAAAGTAATTAAATTTCAGCGTGTTGATGGGGGGGGGATCGTTGAAGGTCGTGTCACAAGCATTAAGACCGGAGCAATACCCCAAGTTATGGTTAATGGTAATTATTATGTATATAAAAATATATTGTCGGTAGGTTTGGAGGACTAATTATATGATGAGATCTTTATATTCTGGTGTTTCTGGTCTCCAGAATCATCAAACAAGAATGGATGTTGTTGGAAATAACATCGCTAATGTAAATACAATTGGATTTAAAAAGGGAAGAGTAAATTTTCAGGATATGATATCTCAGTCTATTTCTGGAGCTTCTCGTCCTACTGATTCTCGTGGTGGGACTAATCCTAAGCAAGTTGGATTAGGTATGAATGTTGCCTCAATTGACACTATTCACACTCAAGGAGCTTTTCAAAGTACCCAAAAAGCATCTGATCTTGGGGTTAGTGGTAATGGATTTTTTATTTTAAAAGACGGTGAGAATTGGTTTTATACAAGAGCTGGTGCTTTTGATGTAGATTCTGATCGACATCTTGTAAATCCTGCAAATGGAATGCGAATTCAAGGTTGGATGGCAAGAGATTTAGAAGGTGAAAAGGTTATCAATACAGCTTCTGATGTTGAAGATCTAATTATTCCTATTGGAGATAAAGAGGGGGCAAAATCTACCAAAAACATTACTTTTGCCTGCAATCTTGATAAGAGATTACCTGTAATTCAAGAAGGTGCAAGTTCAGCGGATATTGCACGTGGAACTTGGGTTGTCAATAAGTCATTGTATGATAGCTTTGGAAATGTTAGTGTTCTTGAACTTAGAATTGTAAAAGATCTAAATACTCCTAATTTATGGAATGCAACAGTGTTAATAAATGGTGAGCAAAATTCAAATTTTACACTTGGGTTTGATAATGAAGGAGCATTGGCATCTTTAAATGGGCAACCAAGTCAAAAAGGAGATATTCTCCAAATCCCCATAACATTTAATGTTTTAGGCGCAAATGTAGGAGAAGTTGGCGAGCAGCAAACTGTAAATTTGAAATTAGGAACAGTTGGAAGTTACACCGATTCAATCACTCAGTTTGCTGATTCTAGTACTACAAAGGCTATTATTCAAGATGGATATGGCATGGGATATATGGAAAATTACGAAATTGATCAAAATGGTGTTATAGTTGGTGTTTATTCAAATGGTATAAGGCGAGATCTTGGCAAGATTGCTCTTGCTTCTTTTATGAATCCCGGAGGACTTGCAAAATCAGGCGATACTAATTTTGTAGAAACAAGTAATTCAGGTCAGGTTAGAATAGGTGAAACTGGACTTGCTGGGCTTGGCGATATTAGATCTGGTGTTTTAGAAATGGCTAATGTTGATCTTGCAGAACAGTTTACAGATATGATAGTGACTCAAAGGGGGTTTCAGGCAAATGCCAAAACTATTACTACTTCTGATCAATTATTGCAAGAACTTGTAAGATTAAAAAATTAAGCTAAGATTATTTTTTAATATATGATTTTTGTAACTAAGCTTAATGGTTATGGATATTATTTAAATCCTTGTCATATTGAAAGTATTGAGGCTAATCCTGATACTACAATTCTTCTTATGAATGGTAAGAAGTTAATTGTAAAAGAAAAAGTTGAAGAGGTGGTCAATAGAATTAAGCTATATAGGAAAGAGGTTGCTTCTTTTGAAAAAATCGTAGGAGAAGGAAATGGGGGAGTTGAATTATGAATTTAGCTAGTATAATTGGGTGGGGAGTTGGATTTGGAGCTATTTTAATTTCCATGGCATTTACTCCTACAGGACTTGGTGTTTTTTGGGATTTAAGTTCTGTTTTTATTACTGTTGTTGGATCTTTTTCTGCTCTTATGGCTTCTTCAGAAGTTATTGCTGTAAAAAAAATTCCAACGTATTTGGGATTTTTCTTTAGAAGGAATTCTTATGCTAAGATTTCTATTATAAAAATATTAGTAGAACTTTCAGAAAAGGCTAGAAAAGAAGGTCTTTTATCTCTTGATGATGAGCTTGAACAAATTAATGATCCATTTTTTAAGTCAGGAATGAGGCTTGTTGTTGATGGTGCAGATCCTGAGGTAATTAGGACTATGCTTTATTTAGAGCTTGATCAAATGCAAGAAAGGCATAAAGTTGGTTCAGAACTTTTTAAGACTTGGGCAAAGCTTGCCCCGGCTTTTGGTATGACGGGGACTCTTATTGGACTTGTAGCTCTTCTTGGTAATTTAGAGGACAAGTCTGCGCTTGGTTCTTCTATGGCTGTTGCTCTTATTACAACTCTTTATGGAACTATAATGGCAAATTTAATGTTTATTCCTGTTCAACTTAAGTTGGAGAAAATTGATTCTGAGGAAGCTGCAGTAAAGACAATGATAATTGAGGGGGTTTTGTCAATTCAGTCCGGAGATAATCCTAGGATTTTAGAGCAAAAATTAATGACTTTTTTAACTCCCAAAGATCGTAGTCATCTTGGCAGTAGCATTGGGGGTGAATAATGGCCTTGCGAACTAAAAAGCCTTTAAAATGTGATGAAGGATCACCAGATTATATGTTGACCTATGGAGATATGGTTACTTTGCTACTTGTATTTTTTGTTACAATGTTTTCATTAAATGATATTATTTTTCAAGAAAATGTAATAAGGATAATGTCTGCTTCTTTCACTGGTGCAGGATTTTTTAAAGGCGGTAAAACTTTAGATTTTAATAAATTATCTTATCTGAGCAATAGTTTTATGTCTTTACCTTCTACTGTACGCAATAAGCAAGCATCTCAGACTGCTAAAAATAAATCTATGATTGAATTTATTGAAAAAATCCAGTCTAAAAATATTATGGTTAGACAGGAAGAGAGAGGCATTGTGATATCTCTTGCAGCAGACGCATTTTTTGATTCTGCTAGTGCAGATGTTAAGCTTGAAGACAATAGAGATTCTATTCAAAAAATAGCATCTTTTATTGGGGTTTTAAGCTCTAGAGGATATAATTTTAAAATAGAAGGGCATACAGATAATATTAATACTGATGTAAATGGGCCTTGGAAAAGCAATTGGGATCTTTCGGTTGCAAGATCTGTTAATATGCTAGAACATATTTTGAACTATTTAGATGAATCTAATGTTAAAAGCATTGAAAATAAATTTGAAGTGTCTGGTTTTGGCGGAAGCAGACCTATTGCAACAGATGATACTCCTGAGGGCAGAGCTTATAATAGAAGAATTGATATATTGATTACTACGGATGCATCTTTAAGTTTTCCTAAGGAGATTAAGCAGTAATAATTCTTTTTAACTATAAATAAGAAATTAATAGGAGGGATTTTATTATGCCGAATAAGGATGATGAAAATTTAGACATAGGGGATTCTAATGTTAGTAGAAAAGGCGGTTTATTGCCTGATATTATAATAAAAATTTTACAGATACTTGCGATAGGAATATTTACTGTTGCGATAATGATAATTGTTTCTTACTTTGTATCTAAAATGGTTGTAAGCCAAAGTGGAGCTCCTAGCGATTTTCCGGTTTTTTCTAATGAATACTTGGGAAAGCCGCCTATGCTTATATGGTATGAAAGTATAGACGAGATTAGAGGTAATACTTTAGATGTTCCTCCAAAAACTTTTGTTGTAAAGCTTGCTTTAGGATATGCAGAAAATAATGTTAATATTCTCAATGAGCTTGGAAGACAAAAAGTGCGCTTGAAAGATATTATTAGAGAATATTTTAGCCAAAGAACTGGTCAAGAAATAAAAAATGAAAGTCAAATAAAAGCAGAAATTAAGGCAAGAATTAATAGTATTCTTAGAAATGGAGAAATAAAAGAAATAGCATTAACTCAAATTGATATTTTTGATATGTAATAAATTTAAAGGAATTTTAAATGGCAAACAATCCAGGAGCTTTATCTCAAGATGATATAGATAGTCTTTTAGAGTCTATTAACTCATCTGAGAGTTTATCGTTAGACGAATCCCTTTCTAATGTTATATCTAGCCCTACAGGCAAAAAGCAAAAAGTTAAAATTTATGACTTTAAAAGGCCAGATAAATTTTCAAAAGAGCAGGTCAGAACGGTTTCGAGTTTTCATGAAGCATTTGCTAGGTACACTACTACCTCACTTTCTGCTCTTTTGAGAAAAATGGTTCATGTTCATGTGGCTTCAGTTGATCAATTAACCTATGAAGAGTTTATTAGGTCAATACCCAATCCTACAACTTTAGCAATAATAAATATGGATCCCCTTAAAGGATCTGCTATTTTCGAGGTTGATCCAACCATAGCATTTGCTATAGTAGATAGGCTTTTTGGGGGAGATGGAGATACGATTAAAGATAAAAGTAGAGATTTAACAGAAATTGAGCAGTCTGTCATGGAAAGCGTTATTATTCGTATACTTGCTAATATGAGAGAGGCTTGGTCTCAAGTAGTTGATCTAAGGCCAAGATTTGGGCATATTGAGGTCAATCCACAGTTTGCTCAAATAGTCCCCCCTACAGAAATGATTATTTTAGTAACTCTTGAGGTTAAAATAGGAAAAGTGGAAGGGCTTATGAATTTTTGTTTGCCTTATATTACTATAGAACCTATTGTTTCAAAATTGTCAACAAGATATTGGCATTCTTTGATTGGGGTTGGCACTACTAGTGAGAATCTTGATGCTTTGCGCGAAAAGCTGGAAAATACAGCTATGCCTTTGATAGCAGAAATAGGAGAAGTTAAACTTAAAGTAAGAGAAATTTTATCGCTTGACAAAGGGGATGTTTTAAATCTTGAATCTTCTCTAATAAATAAAGATTTAACTTTAAAAGTTGGAACTAAAGAAAAGTTTAAATGCAGAATGGGTTTAATGGGAAATAAAGTTTCAGTACAAATTACAGAAAAAATTGGAGATATAAAAGGTTTTGATTTGTTAAAAGAGCTTACAGAAGAGGTTGAGTGATAGTTATTTTTTTTATTATAGTTTAAATTATTAAGAGGTTAAATTATGAGTGTAGATGAAAAAAGTGATAGTGTAGAAAAGCCAGAAATAAAAGGGGTTAAACTTCCCGATTTAATTGATACTTTGCCAGAAGGAGTTGATCCTAGTAATTTTGGGCTTTTAATGGATGTTTCTATGCAGCTTACTGTAGAGCTTGGAAGAACAGAGCGCAAAATAAAGGATATACTTGGTATGTCTGAGGGTACGATTATTACTCTTGATAAACTTGCTGGTGAGCCTGTAGATATTTTAGTAAACGGTAAAATAGTTGCCAGGGGAGAAGTAGTTGTAATTGATGAGAATTTTGGAGTTAGAATTACTGAGATAATTAAAACTAAAAATGAATAATAAATTTTTATTTTTAGTTTTTTTAGCGTTTTCTAATTTTTTTACATATGCTAATTCACAAGAGCAAGTAAATTCAATATCTACTGATTTAGAAAATGAATCTAGCTTACCAATCTTTGAAGAGGATAAAACAAATCTTGCTAACAATAATAGAGTTCAGCCCGTTTCTCTTTTTAATGTTTTTGATTTGGTTAAGATAGTTTTATTTTTGCTTATTGCTTTTTTTATATTTTTCTTATTTAAGAAGTTGATTTTTTATTCAAAAAAAAGCAAATACGAACAAAATTCTGATTTAATTAAGGAGCTTGTTTTTTACGAGATAGATGTCAAAAATTCAATAAGAATTATAAATATATTAGACAATGTTTACATATTTTTAGTTTCTAGCAATTCTTCTATTTTGCTTAAAGAAGTTAAATCTGAAGAAGAGCTAGAAGATTTAAAATTTAGACTTAGCAAAAGTAATAATTCTATTAAGAAAGATTCTTTTAAATCAATCTTTAAGAAAATGTTGCTCAAAAAAGAAGAGATTCCTTTTTCTAGGAATGATTATGTTAAACTTGAGAAGAAAATTGAGACTTCGCTTAAGGATAAACAAGATAGATTAAAAAAATTTTAGAGGGTTTATTTTGAGAAAGTGTTTTAATTTTTTTTTATTTTTTAGTGTAACAAGTTTGTCTTTTGCCCAAACAAAATCTTTGCAAGCTACTAAAGGTCTTAGTTTCCCGTTTTTAAATTTTGAAAATATTAGCAATTCAGAGATAGCTTTTTCTTTGCAACTTTTGATTCTGTTAACCATTATTACTCTTTCTCCAGCATTTTTAGTTTTAATGACTTCGTTTTTGCGAATATCTATAGTTTTGGATTTTATTAGGCGTGCTTTATCTCTTCAACAATCTCCTCCTACTCAGATAGTAATGGGATTGGCTTTATTTTTAACTATTTTTACTATGTGGCCAACTTTTAATGTTATATATAAGCAAGCTTATTTGCCCTTTAAAGAGTCAAAAATAAATTTTGATGAATTTTATAATAAAGGAATTGCTCCTCTTAGAATTTTTATGTACAAACAGATGTCTGATGGGCGTCATGAAGAGATTAGATTATTTATGAGTATTAGCAGTTATGATCGACCAAAAAATTTTAGCGAAGTGCCAACACACGTGTTAATTGCAGCTTTTATTTTGCATGAGCTTAAAGTAGCTTTTAAGATGGGAATTTTAATATTTTTACCTTTTATAGTTTTAGACATCATTGTTGCTTCTGTTTTAATGGCTATGGGCATGATAATGTTACCCCCTGTAATGATATCTTTACCTTTTAAGTTGATTCTTTTTGTAATGGTAGATGGCTGGACTTTAATTACTAGTGGTCTTATTAAAAGTTTTATGTAAGGGGATGTAATGACTGCAGGACACATTCTTTACTTAATTAGAATTTCTATTGAAAACATTATTATTTTATCAGCTCCAATGTTGATTATAGCTCTTATAGTTGGTCTTTTGATTTCAATTTTTCAAGCCATTACTTCAATTCAAGATCAAACTTTAAGTTTTATTCCAAAAATTATTGTTATACTTTTAACTATTGTGATTTTTGGTCCTTGGATTTTGAATAAGCTTATGCAGTTTACCTATATGATTTTTAATCAATTGCAAAATGTTTAATTTATGACTTAAAATGTATTATTTGGATGAAATTTTGAATTTGAATTTTTTAGTTTTAAAATCTTTTACAATTTTACCAGTGTTGGTTAGAATTTTTATGTTTTTAAAATTTTCTCCATTTTTTTCAACAATAAAAATTGGATATTTTAATTTTTTCTTTTCCTTAATTCTTTCTATAATTGTTGTTGAAAAGATTAAAATTATTTATCCTTTAGACAATATGTTTTCTTTTTCCCTAATTTTATTAGGAGAGGCTATTTTGGGCCTTATTCAGGCATTTTTTGTTAGTATAATTTTCAATGTTTTTCATTTAGTTGGATTTTTCTTTTCTAATCAAATTGGGCTTGCTTATGCAAATATTTTTGATGTTTTCTCAGAAGAAGATAGCATGATTATTTCTCAAATTTTTGCTTATTTATTTTTGCTTTTGTTCTTATCAAGCGATTTTTTACTTCGTTTTTTTGTGATTGGTATATATGATTCTGTTTTGAATATTAGGGTTGAGCATTTGGTTAATATTAGAAATTCAGAATTTATCAAGCTTTTACTTATGTCTTTTGGATTTCTTTTTGAAAAAGCTTTATTAATTTCGTTTCCAATATTGGCGTTGCTTTTACTTTTTTATCTGGTATTAGGAATACTCTCAAAATCATCACCCCAGATTAATTTATTAATAATTAGCTTTTCAACTTCGCTATTTTTAGGGTTGTTAATTTTATATATTGGATTTTCAAGTTTAGCAATATCTTCAAAAAAAGTGATTGAACTTTCCTTAGATTCTCTTGCTGGTTTTTTAAAATTGTTTTCTAGAGTTTTAAAATAATGATAAAAGATGAGCTTTTAATTAAAAGTTGGTATATTCCCCTTGATTTTTTTTCTGCAGATGATGAGGGAAGAACCGAATTACCTACTGATCAGAAAAAACAAAAAGCAAGAGAAGAAGGACGGGTATTAAAGTCCACTGAAATTAATACTGCTGTTAGTCTTTTGTTATTATTGTCATTGTTTTTTTTTATGCTTTCTTATTTTGCTTTAGATTTAGTAGCTGTTTTTAAAGAGCAGGCTAGCAAGCTTCCTGAAGTTATGAGTATTAGTGTTTATGCTATGGGTTTTGCATATATTAGATCCATTATGGGGTATGTCGTTTTATTTTTTTTTGCATCCTTAGCTGTTAATTTTTTTGTTAATATTATTCAAGTAGGCTTTTTTATTACTTTTAAATCTTTGGAGCCAAGGTGGGATAAAATTAGTTTTAATTTTTCCAGATGGGCAAAAAATTCTTTTTTTTCCTCAGGAGCTTTTTTCAATTTGTTTAAAAGTTTGTTAAAAGTTGTTATAATATGCTTGATATATTATTTTATTATAGAAAACAATATAGGCAAAATTTCTAAGCTTTCAGAGTATACTCTCCAGTCTGGGATTTCTATTGTGTTGGTGCTTGCCTATAAGATATGTTTTTTCTCAGTAATGTTTTTGGCAATTGTTGGAGTGTTTGATTATTTGTTTCAAAGGTCTCAGTATATCGAGAGCCTGAAAATGACAAAAGAAGAGGTAAAGCAGGAAAGAAAGGAAATGGAAGGTGATCCTTTACTTCGATCTAGAATAAAAGAGAGAATGAGGGTTGTTTTAAGCACTAATTTAAGAGTAGCCATTCCTCAAGCAGATGTGGTAATTACAAATCCAGAACATTTTGCAGTTGCTATTAAGTGGGATAGCGAAACGATGCTAGCTCCAAAGGTGCTTGCAAAAGGTCAAGATGAAATAGCTCTTACAATTAAAAAAATTGCAAGAGAAAATAATATTCCTTTAATGGAAAATAAGCTGCTTGCAAGAGCGCTTTATGCTAATGTTAATGTTAACGAAGAGATTCCAAGAGAATATTGGGAGGTTGTTTCAAAAATTCTTGTGAGAGTATATTCTATTACTAAAAAGTTTAATTAGAGGTTCTATTTTTGGATGCTACAAAAAATTCTATATTAGGATATTTAGGACTTAATAATAAGTCTGATTTAATAATTTCGATTGGGTTAATATTTATTGTTGCTGGATTTATCTTACCCCTTCCGGCGGTTATTTTAGATGTTTTGATTACGATTAATTTAGTAATAAGTCTTTTAATTATTTTAATTGTTCTTTATTCTAAGAGATCTCTAGATTTTTCTGTTTTTCCCACATTATTGCTTGTGATGACTATTTTTGGGCTTGTTCTTAATATTTCTTCTACGAGATTAATTTTAACTAAAGGTATAAATTTTGATGGGCAAATGATAAGAACATTTGGTACATTTGTTGTAGGTAGTTCTGGAACTCAAGGACTTGTTGTTGGATTTATAATATTTATAATAATTATTGCTGTTCAATTTATTGTAATTACCAAAGGAGCGACAAGGGTAGCTGAAGTTGCAGCTCGATTTGCTCTTGATGCGCTTCCCGGAAAGCAAATGGCTATTGATTCTGCTTATAGTTCTGGAAATTTGACAGAAGAAGAGGCTACAAGGCAAAAAAACGATTTACAATCTGAAGTCAATTTTTATGGCGCAATGGATGGAGCTTCTAAATTTGTATCAGGAAACGTTAAGGTTGGATTTTTAATAACTCTTATAAATATTCTTGGTGGTTTATTGGTAGGAATAACTTTACAAGGTCTTAACTTTAATGAAGCTCTTAATAATTATGTTTCATTAACAGTTGGCGATGGTCTTGTGTCTCAATTGCCGGCTCTTTTAATTTCAACGGCTACAGGCTTGATTGTTACCAGGTCAATTTCAAAAAATAGTTTTGGTGGCGAGATTTTTGAGCAATTCACAAATCATTTAGGAATTTATTGGATTGTTTCTGGGTTTTTGTTTTTTTTAGCTTTTCTTCCTGGATTTCCAACCTTAATTCTTATTTTTTTAAGTTTGCTGATTGCATTTTTAGCTTATTCTCTTTCAGGAATGAGGCGTAAAGAAGAAATTGCTGAAAAAATAAAACTAGAAGAAGAGCAAGCAGCAATTTATTCAGATAAAGATGTTGCGCCTGTTGTTCCTCTTGATCCATTGGCTCTTGAGATTGGGTATAATCTTGTTCCAATAGTTGATGATACAAAAACCTCTGAACTACTTGATCGTATTGTTAAGATAAGGCGCGAGATTGCATTTGAATTTGGAATAGTTGTTCCTAAGATTAGGATAGTTGACAATATGCGACTTCAGCCTAATACTTATTCTTTTAAACTAAGAGGAGTTGAAGTTGGGCGGGGTGAGATTAAGCTTGGTAAATTTTTAGTGATAAATGTTGGAATTGATTCTGGAATAGATGGGGATCTTGTTAAAGATCCTTCATTTGGACTTCCTTCTCTTTGGGTAAATGATGATGGGCGAGAAACCGCTGAAAAATTGGGATATACTGTTGTAGATCCCCCCTCGATTATTGCTACCCATATGACAGAGCTTATTAAAAGACATTCTTACGAAATTTTGACTCGTCAAGATGTTCAAAATACTCTTGATGTTTTTAAAAAAGATTATGGAGCTATTGTTGAAGAGGTTCTTAAGAATTTTTCAGTTGGCGAGATTCAAAGGGTTTTACAGGGACTTTTAAAAGAGCAGGTTTCAATTCGAAATTTGGTTACAATTTTTGAAACAATTGCAGATTTTACAAGTATCACTAAGGATATATTTTTCTTAATTGAAAAATGTAGACAATCAGTTGGAAGGCAAATAACTAGCGGGTATTTAGACTTAAATTCTGAGCTTAATGTAATAACTTTAAACCCTAGTTTTGAACAAATAATAATTGATTCTCGTGTAGAATCTAATCACGATCTTATAAGTTCAATTGATCCTAATTTAAAAGCTAAATTTATTTATGAACTTTTCAAAATTGTAAACGAGGTTCAAGCAGAAGGATTTTATCCAGTTGTTCTCTCAAGCGAATCGTCAAGACCTATAATAAAGGTGATAACAAGCAGGGAGATTCCAGAGCTTGTTGTTATGTCTGTTTTAGAGGTTCCCCAAAATATTAAAGTTAATGTTCTTAAAACAGTAGAGGTTGAAGAGTAGGATTATGGTTCAATATTTTACAGAGAAAGGTCCAACTTATAATGAAGTTATAGAAATAATTAAGAAAAAATATGGTAAGAATGCTAGGGTTATGACCTATAAAACTATTCCTCATGGAGGGATTTTAGGTTTATTTAGCAAAGATTGGGTTGAAGTTTCAGGTTATGTTAGATATGACATTGGTAATCAACAGATTAATGTTGAAGATGAAAAGCGAAAGATCCTTCAAAGCATTAAAAGAGAAGAAAATTCTTCAATTGAAGATGTTTTAAAAGAAGTTAAATCTCTTAAAACAGAACTTGCTAATAAAAAAGAAAATATTAATCATCCAACAATTACAAAAATTGAAGATATTTTAAGAGAAAATGATTTTTCTGAAAACTATATTAAAGACATTAATGAGTTTATTAAGAGAGAATTCAGCTTGTCAGATCTTGATGATTATGAGAGAGTTAGAGAGGACGTTGTTTTATATATTGCAAAAACAATTAAATGTTCTGGATCTATTATTGATGATCTTAAAAAAAGGGTTTTTATTTTGGTTGGTCCAACAGGTGTTGGAAAAACTACCACAATTGCAAAACTTGCAGCAATTTATGGTATTAATGGAGAATC
Source organism: [Borrelia] turdi (assembly GCF_008828755.2). GTDB lineage: Bacteria > Spirochaetota > Spirochaetia > Borreliales > Borreliaceae > Borreliella > Borreliella turdi. The sequence continues at coordinate 654,114 of NZ_QBLM01000001.1, forward strand.
TAAGAGTTTGAATATTAAGATTATTACTATTGATAATTATCGTATTGGGGCTAAAAAACAAATTCAAACGTATGGTGATATTATGGGGATTCCAGTTAGAGCAATTGAGTCTTTTAAGGATTTAAAAGATGAAATTACCGATTCAAAGGATTTCGATCTTATACTTGTTGATACAATTGGTAAAAGTCCTAAAGATTTTATGAAGCTTGCTGAGATGAAAGAGCTTCTTAATGCTTGTGGAAGAGATGCTGAATTTCATTTGGCTGTGAGCTCTACTACAAAAACATCAGATGTTAAAGAAATATTTCATCAATTCTCTCCTTTTAATTATAAAACTGTGATTTTTACCAAAGTGGATGAAACCACTTGTGTTGGAAATTTGATAAGTTTGATTTATGAAACTAAGAAAGTAGTTTCTTATGTTACAGATGGGCAAATTGTTCCTCATAATATTAGCGTTGCAGAACCACTTACTTTTATTAGAAGAATAAATGGTTACAGAATAAGCGATGATGCAGAGTTTATTAAGAAGATAAAAAGTAAATCTTATTATTAAGGAAAGTTATAATGGAAGATCAAGCTCAAAGTTTAAGAGATATGATGAGATTAAATGGTAAATTTAATTTCTCAGTTGATGAGAAAGTTCAAAACAGTAAAACAAGATTTATTGCTGTTAGTAGCGGTAAAGGCGGTGTTGGAAAAAGCAATATTGCAATTGGACTTGCTCTTAAATATTCTGAGCTTGGCAAAAAGGTATTAATACTTGATGCTGACATTGGAATGGCCAATGTTAATATTTTACTTGGAGTTATTCCTAAGTATAGTATATATCATATGATTGCTCAAAGTCGTGACATTAGAGAAGTTATAACAAAGACAGAGTACAATATTGATCTTTTAGCTGGCGCTTCTGGTACGATGGAGCTTTTAGATCTTTCTGATGTTGATGTTAATAAATTTATAAAAGAATTATTAAAAATATATGAATATGATATAGTTGTAATAGACACTAGTGCTGGGATTTCAAGGCAAGTTATTTCATTTTTGCTTTCTAGTGATGATGTTGTTATTGTTACTACTCCAGAGCCCACTTCTATTACCGATGCTTATGGAATAATAAAGGTTTTGTCTTATAAAATGGAAAATTTAAAAAATTTAAGACTTATTGTCAATAGAGTATCCAATGTTAGCGAGGCTAAGGGGGTTGCCAAAAAGGTTATAGATATTTCAGGACAATTTTTAAATTTAAATATTGATTATTTGGGGTATATTTACGAGGATCAAAACATTAGAAGCTCTGTTTTTAAGCAAAAGCCTTTTGTTTTAGTAAACCCAAACAGTAAAGCTAGTTATTGTCTTGATTCTATTGTTGCCACTCTTGAGGAGGTTTCTCTAGATGGTAGAAAAAGAAGGGGTGTTATAGGCTTTATATTAAGATTTTTTGGTGTGGAATAGGGCGGCATTATGTTTGTAAATAGGGAATTAAAGTATATTTTATTGGCTAGTGTTTTAGCATTTTTTATTTCAGTAGTTTTGGGTTTATTTTGTAGCTTACCATTTTTTACAATCTTGGTGAGATCTTTTTTTCAGTTTGCATTTTTTTTTGTTATTGGACTTTTAATTGAGTTTATCTATAAAAAATATTTATCGAATCTTTTTTATACAGAATTGTCTAGTGATATGGAAAATAAATCTCAAGATGATAAGAGGGTTTATAATAATTTTAACGAAAATCTTGATTTTCAAAATAAAAATTCTTTTTATGAGAACTCTCAAAATAACAGTAGTAGTGTGGATTTTATAGAAGAGGTCAAAAAGTATAAATTTGAGATTGAAGACATGAGCGAGAATAGTGGTAAAAAAATGTCATTTATTGAAGATAATGATCCAAAAGTTGTTGCAGATGCTATTAAAACTTTAATGAGCAAGAAGGAATGAATATGGAGGACAGGGCTATAAATTTTTCTGAACTTTGTGATAAGATGCGATCTTATTTGGAAAGAGAAAGTTATGTTGATTTGATGGAAATAGAAGCAGATACTCTTGAAGAAGCTTTAAATAATGCTTCTTTAGAGCTTTCAGTGCCTTATAAAGAATTAGACTATGAGATTTTATTAAAAGGTAGCAATGGCATATTGGGATATGGAAGAAAAAAATGGAAAATAGTTGCCTATAGGAATTCTTCTAGCAAGCCGAAAGTCTCTTTTGATTCGAAAAATGATTTAGGAGAAGAAAAAACGATTTCATCTGATGGTGAATTTTTTATAAGAAAATCTTCTAAAGGCGTATTTCTAAAGGTTATACCATCCAAGGGACAAGGAATTCCTATTAAGTATCAAGATGTTTTTTCTAAATTAGAATTACATGGCAATATTGAAAAGTTCAATAAAGACATTGTAAAAGGTATAGTTGAGAATGCTAGTGGATATTATGAAAAAATTGCTGATTTTGAATCAGACCCTTCTGAAAATGTCACTATGATGGTTCAAATATCAGAAAATTCAATGTCAGTTACTATTGAATTTACCGCGCCTGGAATTAATGGTGCTGAAATTTTTGCACAAGATATTTTCAATATCCTTAAAAAATATGGAGTAATAGATATTGCAATACTTAAGGATAAAGTGGCAAAATTTGTGGATTATCCTGTATATGGTGAGCCTATTGAACTTGCAAGGGGGCTAGAGCCAGTAAAGGGCAGGGATTCTTATATTGATTTTATTGTTGATGAAAACAATAGATTTGGTGAATATGAAGTTTCAAGCATAGGATTTAGGAATGTTGTTGAAGGTGAGGAGTTGGCTAGAATTATCCCTTTTGGGAAAGGTATAGATGGTTATACCGTTTTTGGTAAAGTGTTAAAATCAGAGAGCGGACAGGACATTAATTTTATTTTAGGTGAAAATACTTTTAGAGATGGTTATAAAATTCGTGCAAAATGCAATGGGTATATGTCTGTTTCAGATGGTGTGATATCTGTTCATAATATTTATTTAGTAAAGGGCGATGTTGGGCCTGCTACTGGAGATATAGTAAATAATGGAATGGTTCTTGTTCAAGGTAGTGTTTTAGATGGATACAATATTATGGCCAAAAGTGGAATAGAAGTGAAAGGATTAGTAGGTCGGTGCAATTTAAAAACAGATGGATCTATTATTTTACATAGCGGTGTGAATGGTAAGGGTGATTCTAAGATTTATGCACGGGGCAATATTAGGGCTAAGTTTTTAGAAAATGTTACTTTAAATTGTGGTGGGGAAGTTGAGGTTTTAAGAGGCATTGTAAATTCTTCAGTTTTTTCTAAAAAGAGAGTTCTTTGCATCGGCAAAAAATCAAAAATAGTTGGGTCTAATGTTTATGCTAAAGAAGAGGTTAGAGCTTATTCTATAGGTTCTGATAGAAGTTGTGAAACTTGCATTGATGTTGGTTATGATCCTGAAATTAAAAATTTACTAACCAGGTTTACTAGTCATCTTGAAAAGATTGAAAAGCGATTAGAGGTTTTAACCAAAGATATTGTTGCTTTAAAAAAGAGCATTGTGCTCATTACAGATAAGTCAGAGAAATCCTTAAAGATTGATAATTACAATGAATTTGTTAATGAGAGTAAAATTCTTAGAATGGAAATAAAAATGATAGAGGCTAAGCGAATTGATTTGCAAAATGAGCTTGAAAATACTAAGATAGAGGGGAAAGTTTCTGTTGAAAATATAGCTTGCTCAGGTGTTAAGCTTTATATTAAGAATGCTTTTTATGAGCTTTCAAAAGATTACAGCAATGTTACTTTTGTAGAAGATGATAATTATATTAAAGTTATGACCTATATTCCTTTTAAGTCTAGGTGAATGGTCTTTAATATAAGGATTTGAATATGGATACATTTGAAGTTTTTAAAATGTCTGTTGTTAGTTCTTTTAAGGCTAATCAACTTTTAAGCGAAGATAAAAAGCGCAAAAGATTACAAATTAATCAAAATGCTAGATTTAAATTTTTAAGAGATTATCATACTGATTCTGAGGTTAGTAATGTATGTTCAGTTAGTAAAGTTGAGGATAATTTTTTGCTTTCATTTCCAGTTAAAAAAAACAAGAATGAAGAGCAGGTAATGCTTGGTTTATATTCTGGTAAATTTGAAGATCCTAAAATTGGTAAAAATGTTAATATTAAGAGATAAAATTTTTTAGGACTTTTATATGTTTATTGTTTTTTATCTTATTTTAATTATATTTATTTTTATATATTTTCATGTGTATATTAATTTGAAAATAAAATCTAATATCATACTTAAGAAGTTTAAAAGTGAAGTGGATAAAACAATTATTGAAATTAATCAAGCTACGGATAGAAATATAAATATTATTGAAATAAAAATTGAAAGTTTAAATAGAATTATTAAAGAGGTTGATGAGCGAATTGAAATTCTTGATCAGAGATTATTAGGGTTTAACAGCAGTTCTATTCCTGGGAGTAGTTCTTCTAATTTTGGATCTAAGAATGATGGAATTTATAAAAGCAATTTGGATTATTCTATGCCTACTATTGAAAAGAATATAATAAAAGAAAGTTATAATGTTCGCAATCAGATTATTTTGCTCCATGAACAAGGTATGTCTTTTGAAGCTATTGCTAAAAAGTTTAAGTTAGATCTAGGTGAGGTTGAGTTAATTATTTCAATACATAGGGGAGGCATTCATGAAAAAATGGATAGGTATTGATCTTGGAACCACGAATACTGTAGCATCATATTTTGATGTTAGTTCTAAGATAATATTAAATGAAAGGGGTGAGCGAATGACCCCTTCTATTGTTTCTTTCTTAGATAAGGATGTTCTTGTTGGAAGTTCTGCTAAAAATCAAATATTAGTTAATCCTCAAAAAACATTCTATAATTTTAAGACCAATATAGGTTCTAATACTTTTTATAAAGTAGACGGTGAATTTTATAGAGCAGAATATATTTCAGCACATTTGCTTTCTAGTGTTAAAAAGAATGCTGAAAAATTTTTAGATGAAGAGATTGAAAATGCTGTAATAACAGTTCCTGCATATTTTTCTGAGATTCAAAGAAGAGGTGTTGTTGAAGCTGCAAATGTTGCTGGTTTGAATTGCAAAGCTATACTTAATGAACCAACTGCAGCTGCTATTGCTTATGCTTTTGAAAGACAGATTGATGGAATTTTTCTTATTTATGATCTTGGAGGCGGGACTTTTGATGTAACTCTTATGGAAAAACAAGGCGATACTTATACTGTTCTTTCAGTTAAAGGACAAAGCCGACTTGGAGGTAATGATTTTAATAAAGTCATCGAAAGTCATATTTTAAATAGCTTTAAAAATGAATATCCTGATTTTAATTTAGAAGATATTTTTCTTCTTGAACAGCTAAGAGAACGAATTGAAGAGGGTAAAAAAAATTTATCTGTTATGGAAGAGGTTGACATTGCTTTGCTTTTCATTGATGGTAATCATTTAAATTATAAACTTAAAAGGAATGAATTTAATTTAATGATAAGAGAATATGTTGATAAAACTATTCAATTGTCTATGGAATGTATTGCTGATTCTGGAGTTGATATTAATAGTGTTTCGAAGATCATACTTTCTGGCGGTTCAACAAGAATTCCTCTGATTCAAAAAGTTTTAAAGGAATCCTTTCCTTCTGTTTCGATTTTAGATGCCTTAAATCAAGATGAAGTTGTAGCTATTGGTGCGGGTATTCATGCTTTTAGCCTTTCTAGAAATGCTTCTGTTATTAAGTTTAAAGATGTGACTCCTTATTCTCTTGGACTTGAGATAAGGGATAATGAATTTTTTACTTTAATAGAGAGAAATACTCCATTACCGATTTCTAGGAGTAAGCTATTTACAACTACCAATGATTATCAAGATGAAATTGAGATTCATATACTTCAAGGTGAATATAAAAAAGCTTCTTTGAATTACTCTATAGGTAGGTTTTCCTTTGGCAATATTCAAAAAGCTTTAAAAGGAATTCCTAAAATAGAGGTACTCTTTACTTTAAATGAAAGTGGTATTTTGAGTGTTAATGCTAAAGATTTGGAGACAAATTCTTCTAATTTTATTGAAATAAAAATTACAAGCTCATCTGACGATGTAGCAAAAGAAAGCCTTTCAAATACTTTTACAAGCATTATTGATTAAGGGTTTAAGGGGATAATTTTTTAAAAGTAATAAATTATTTTCCCCAATATGTTGTCAATTTTTATGAATCCGTAATCTCTTGAGTCTAATGAAGTCTTTTTATTTTCTCCTATAACTAAATAGTGATTATCAGGAATTTTTTCAGTATTTTTTTTTAAAATGTTTTCATCTATTTTAAAGTTTAAGGAATTTATGCATATTTTATTTTTTTCTATTTGTTTAAATTTATCTCCTGGAATTGCAAAAATTTTTTTGATAGCAATTTTGTTAGTTATGGGATCTTTAATGAGTACCATTTCATTTTTTTTAGGGTTTTTCCATAATAAAAGGTATTTTTGGTGATTTTGGATTCTAAGTCCATATGCAAATTTATGACTTACAATCCAATTTTTTTCAAATATTGTTGGGACCATTGATTCTCCTTTTACTATATAAAATGACAAGAACAACTTTACTAAGCTTATTAAAAATAAAGAAGCGGCTAAAATTGATGCTAATTCGCACTTGTAAGCTTTAAATATTCTCATAACTTTTAAACTATGCTTGCATTAAAATGCAATTTTTTATTGTATAATGAAATAGCATATTATGATTATACCAAAAAAAAAACAAAGGGTAGGAAAACGTAAAAAAAATTTTTTATTCAATAGTAAAAAAAATGTTAATTTTGAATTAAAAGATTTTGCCAATATTAGAAATATTGGCAAAAGAAAAAAAAAAGTTTTTAAACTTGAAAATTTTTTTAAAAAAGTTTCTTTCTTTTTCCATAAGCTTAAAATACAAAATATTAATCATTATGAATATAAATATTATTATCATAGCTTGAGAGGGAAAGTTTTTGACATTTTTAGCGTAAAATTTGATTATAAGCTTGCTTTTAAGCTTAATGCAATAATCTTTATTTTTATATTAATATTTTATATTAATATTTTTTCTTACTACGGTTCATATATTTTTTTAAATAGACTCACTTTTCCCAAGGATTATTTTATTGATACATTTTTATATTATGGTGATCAAGATATAGCTCAAATTAGCAGTTATTTACTTGAATCTAATGTTTCTGCAAATACTCCTGAATTTAAAAAAAATTTTGTATTAAAGGTATTTGAACATAAAATTAAGCCTGGAGAAACGCTTTCTCATGTTGCAGCTAGATATCAAATAACTAGTGAAACTTTAATTTCTTTTAATGAAATTAAAGATGTAAGAAGTATTAAGCCAAATTCAGTTATTAAAGTTCCTAATATGAAAGGAATTGTTTATGTTGTTAAAAAAAATGACTCTATTTCGTCTATAGCTAGTGCTTATAACGTTCCCAAGGTGGATATTTTAGATTCTAATAATCTTGATAATGAAGTTTTGTTTTTAGGACAAAAATTGTTTATTCCTGGAGGAAGATTGCCTAAAGATTTTTTAAAAGAGGTATTAGGAGAAACTTTTATTTATCCTGTACAAGGCGTTATTACTTCAGGGTATGGTTATCGACCAGATCCGTTTACAAGAGTTATTAGTTTTCACAATGGAATAGATATTGCAAATTTAGCCAATACTCCCATTAAAGCCTCAAGAGAAGGCATTGTAGTAACTGTTGGATTTAATGCGGGAGGGTATGGGAAATATGTTGTTATTTCTCATAGTAATGGATTCCAAACTTTATATGCGCATTTAAATTCTTTTGCTGTTAAAGTTGGGGAAAAAGTTTCAAGGGGAGCGGTAATAGGCTATATGGGAAGTACTGGCTATAGTACAGGCAATCACTTGCATTTTACCATTTTTAAAAATGGTAAAACTGAAAATCCTATGAAATATTTAAGGTAAGTTTTTCATGTGTATTTAGATATGTTAATTTTTTTAAGTATTTGAGTTAGTTTTTTGCCTTCTACTAGATCAATAAGCCTTCCTTCAATCATTTGTTTAGCTTTTAAAGAGAATTTTGATGGAGCAATGCATAGTCCTTTTATTTTATTTTCTTTTATTTTTGAAATGAAATCTTTTAAGAATAATTCACCAAAAGTATCTTGTTCAGTTCTTACAAAGCGTACTATTAAATTTTCTTCCCATTGATTGTTAGCTAAGTGAAAGTTCATATCAATAAATTGCGATGTTATTTCGTTTATTTTAGAATCTCTTATTTGAAATTTATTTAAATATAGTTTTAAAATAATTTCATTTGCTATTTTTACAAAATTTTCTTTTGAACTGCGCAAATATATTCTTAGTGCTATGTTTTCATTTAATCTTTTACTAAATTCTAATTTTTCTTTAATTTTTTTGTAATTTGGATCAATATCTTCAACCTTGGTAAAAGCTTCTGTAGCTTTTTGATAATTTTCAACAGAGATTTGGAGTTCTCCAAGATTATAAAATAATTCAAGGAAAATCTTTTTAGGCAAGTCAGGTTTTACTTTTATTATTTCTTTAATATTTTGTTCTAATTTTTCTAAGTCTTTATTTTTTGAATGAATCTCAGATGTAATTAATAAAGCCTCATAAATCATTCCGTCTTTTTGTTTTATTTTGTTTGCAATCTCTAGTGCTAGATGATCTTGATTCATTTTTGACAAAGACTTAGCATATGCTAAAAGAGCGTCAGTGTCACCTTGTATGTGTTTTTTTATATTATTAAATATTCCAATAGCTTTTCTATAGCTTTCTAGTTTAAATAAAGTTATTCCTATGTGTTTTAGGATGTCTTTATTATTTTTATTAAATTTGTATACTTTTGTAAGATAGTATAGAGCTTCTTTGTACATTTCGTTTTTTAAGAATGCTATACCAAGATAATAATTTGCATCCTCATCTGTTTTTTTAATAAGGTAAGCTTTTTTTAAAAATTCTAAGGCTTCTCTGTTAAAATTTCTTTTAAGATTATAAAACCCATAGCTTAAAAAAGCTTTAAATGTATTTATTTCTTGGCTTATTGGGTTGTCCTCTATTAATTGGCATAATTTTTTTGCATATTTTATACCATTCTCATAGTCTTCATTTTTATAGTAGTAATTATTTAAAATTTCAAGGGCACCTATTTCGTTTGGATTTGTTTTTAATAGAGAAATTGCTCTTTCTATTAATTTTCGTGTTCTCTCGCCATCTTTTTTGATTTTTCCCTTAGTTTTGTCTATTGTAAGCTTTAATGCTATTTTAAAAAATAAAAATACTAAAATAAACACTATCAATGAAGAAATTACTATAAATAGCGACAACACTCGTATTGCTCCTAAATTCAAAATATCTCATTAATTTGCATTATCATATCTACTTTTAATAAAAGTTATTTACTTAAAATAAAAGTAATTTGTAAGTTGAACATCACATTATTTATATTATATTATAGTTATAATAATAATGATAACTATAATTATTATATAAGCTTGGTTTCAATAAAATAAAGCAAAGAGGTTGTAATTTTTGAAAGGGTTTTTAGCAATAAAATTATCCAATAATGAGTATTATTCGGTTTTAAGTTTAGATGATAGTTCTGTTAAGAGAATAATATTAGGCAAGATTGCAGGCGATACTAGTATTAAGTTGAATTTTTATGTTAGTGAATATGAAGATTTTTCAGATTCTTTTTTATTAGGTTCTTTTTTCTTGGATAATTTAAAAAAAGAAAGCTTGAGTGTAAATGTTTATTTTAAAGTTATGGATGACATACTCTATGTATATAGTGAATCTGATGGGATTCAAGATAAATCGAAGTTTGATTTAAGTCTTTTAGATTTTAACCGAACAACTTTTAAAAGATCTAATGGGGGTAGTCTTTTAAATGATTTTAAAAGCGGAATTGGTAATGATTTGTCTGTTGAAAATTTGGGTTCTGAATTTGATTTGAATTTTGAAGAAAGAGATAATTTTGTCAAAAAAGATGTTTCTGATTCGAATACGCCCGCTATTAATTCTTTAGATCTTAAAATTGGAGAAGATCAAAAAATTGATTCAAACGATTTAGATGAGTCAGATTTTGAAGGTTTTGATGATAATAATGATAACTATTTTGATTCTAAAGAGCTTAGTTTAGAAAATAAAAAAGTTGAATATATTGATGAGGAGTCTTTAAATCTTGATGATAATTTTAGGTTTCAAAAATTAGAAGAATCTTCTTCAGAAGAAGATTTGCATGATTTAAGTGTTGAAGACATTATTGCAGATATTGACAAAGATTTAATAGATACTTCAGATGAAGACGTTGAGCTAGATCTTAGAGAAGATTTTGAGAATGATGTTGTGAAAAATAATTTTAAATTAAATTCAAGTGAGGGAATAGTTCATTCTCCTATGCTGTATTTGAGTCTTATTTCTCTTTTTCTTTTAATATTTTTTTCTTTGTTTTTAGTTTTTTCAAAAATTTTAAAGCCTAGAGATTTTGTCTCATATTACTTTGAATTTGGCAAAAAGAGAATTGAGAGATATGGAAAAGATCAAGATGTTTAATAGAAATTCTTTTGTATTTCAAAATTTTATTTTTCTTTTTTTATTTTTAAGTTTATTTTCTTGCTTTGTAAAAAAGGAAATTTCAGGTAGTGATTTTATTAAGATGCATTCAAAAGAGTTTGATTTAAATAATTTGAATTGGTTATGGAATTTTGATTATTCAAAAAAAAATTTTGATAAGTATTTCAATATAGATCCAAGTTCTTATATATATATTGCTTATTTGTTTAAAAAAATAGGATTTGAAGAGAAGTTTGTAGAATATATGAAAAAGGCTATAGCTAATGGGGATAATATTGCATCTCAGTTTGCTGGAATTAAACTTATTGAATATTTTAATTCAATAAAAGATTATTTTTCTTCTGAATTGATTGGAGAGAAACTTTATAAAAAATACGAAAATAATAAATTCATTATACTAGGATATTTCAAAAGTCTTTATTGGCAAAAGAAAAACGATAAGGCACTTAGTCTTTTAAATAAGCTCGATAAGATGAAATTTTCTGATTATCAGGAAAATGAAAATATTTTGTTAAAAGCAGCTCTTTATCTTAATCTTTCTAATGTAAGTGAGTCAAAAATTTATTTTAATAAACTTTTTGAGAACTTGCCTGCAAATTATTTACATGTAAGAGCTTATGATTACTTTATTATTGAAAATAAGTCTAAGTACTTTGGTGCAAATTTTTTAAATCTTGTTAAGTTTAAGTATGAAGTGGCAAATGGCAATTTTAATAGCGCAATAAATATATTAAATAAAAATGGTTTAAATAATTATTATGACAATATCATTGTTTTAGGAGATGTTTATAAGGCTTTTATTAATTCTGGCAAAATTTCAGATGCTTTAACATTTTTTAGTAAAATAAGGAGCAAATATAAGAATTATTATTTAGGTATTTTAAATCTTAGGCTAAAAAATAATTTAGGACTTCTTCTTTTAAAAGAATCTCTTGAAGGTTTGAATCTTAATAATGAGATTAACAGGCTTGCTTTGCTTAATACGGCTTTTAGTAATTTAATTTTTACTAAAAATGCAAGAGATTATTTTGCTGAAAGTGTAGCCAAGTTTTATACTGAGGGCGATAAAAAAAATTCTACTTTTATTAAGATTTTAGAAGAGTATATTTTAGAATCAATTCAGCTTGAAGACTATTATAACCTTTACAAGCTTTATTCTAATGCTCAAAAAGTTATTTCTGATTCTATTTTGTCTAAGCTTGCCTTTATTAATGCAAGGCTTATATATCATAAATTAATTAAACCTAATGTAAGCGGAGAATATAAGATTCTTTTGCATTCTGCTGTTAATTATGACAAATGGTCATATTCTTCATTTATGAGTAGATACTTATTAGATCAAAATATTGATGAATTTTTTACAAGTGGACATGATGTTAAATATGAGCAATCTGATTATGAGATTTTTTTGGAGGGGTTTTTAAAATTTAATCTTTGTCATTATGTTAGGGAGTTTATTTCTGAGGATTTTAGGAATGGATACAAATTTTCACTCGATTTTTATCGAAGAGTATACGATGAACTTTTAAAGAGTGAAAATTATTATGATGCAACTCTTGTGATTAATTATCTTGTAAATCAAGATGAATCTGCTTTAATGGAAAATGATTATAAAAGGCTTTATCCTTATTTGTATGGATCTTTGGTAGAATATTGGGCTAAAAGGCGTGGGCTTGAAGCTAGTATTGTATTTTCTTTAATAAAAGCGGAGAGTAGTTTTGAGAAAAATGCTGTTTCAAAACCCGGCGCTGTTGGTCTTATGCAGGTTATGCCGTCAACAGCAAATGATATTTCTAAAGAACTTAAGTATTTTGATTATGATTTAAAGATTCCAAAAGATAATATAATAATTGGGACATATTATTTAAAAAAAAGAATATCTACAACTGGTAGCCTTTATAAGGCTCTTGCATCTTACAATGGGGGTATTGGTAATGTTAGAAAGTGGGAAAAAAGCTATGGACATTTATCAAAAGAGCTTTTTATTGAGGCAATTCCTTTTAGTCAGACTAGAAATTATATTAAAAAAATATTAGTTTATTCGGTGTTTTATGATGCTTTGTATGAAAAGAAGGGAATAGATTCAGTAATAGTTAAAATTATGGGTGAATTTCCTAAAAATTAGTATTGGAACGGTTAATGATAAATATTTTAAGAGCAATCATTTTAGGTATTGTTCAAGGCATTTCAGAGTTTTTACCAATATCTAGCTCGGGACATTTATTGCTTTTTAGGCATTTTATGCATTTAAAGCTCCCAATAGTATTTGATATTTATTTACACCTTGCAACAGTTTTAGTAATTATTATTTACTATCGTCAAAGGATTTTAGAGCTTTTTTTAACTTTTATTAGATTTTCTTTAAGAAAAACTGATAAATCTGATTTAACAAATTTAAAATTAATATTGCTATTATTAATAATAACTATTGTTACCGGAGTTGTTGGAACTTTTATTTCAAAATACGAGAGAATGTTTACATTACCTTTTATTTTAATTAATTTTATTATAACAGGGATTTTAATCTTGATGCTGGAATTTAATTTTTTCAAAATTGATTTTAAAGGCAATATTTTGTTAGTAGGAATTTTTATGGGGCTAATGCAAGGTTTAGGTGCGCTTCCAGGAATATCTCGTTCTGGAGTTACAATATTTTCTGCGGTAGCTCTTGGGTTTAATAGAAAAAGTGCATTTGAAATTTCATTTTTGTCTTTAATTCCAATAGTTTTTGGAGCGATTTTGCTAAAACATAAAGAATTTTATGATATTTTTATGGTTTTAAATTTTTTTGAAATAAACTTAGGAGCATTGGTTGCTTTTGTTGTTGGCATTTTTTCAATAAATTTATTTTTTAAAATGCTTAATAACAAAAAACTATATTGTTTTTCAATATATTTGTTTGTACTTTCAATTACAGTTTGTTATTTTTTATAGAATATGAAAGATTTTTACCAGTATTTTCAATTTTTGTTTTTTTTTATGCTGTCTGTTATTTCTTTTTCTCTTTTTGTAGCATTGACCCCTTTGAATAATATATTTATATTTTTTGCTTTCAATCTAATAGGACAAATACTTCTTAATGTTTTTTCATTCTTGTCATTTTATTTAATAATTTATCCACTTGTTAATTGGTACGCGTATAAAAAACATATTTTTACTAAAAGGTTTATATTTAATTGGAATTATACTGTAATATTGTTTTTTACTTTAATATTTTTAATAAAAATTAATTCTAATGTTGAAAAATCTTATTTTATTAAGATTTTTCTTATTAATTTTGGTACGATACTTGGAAATTTTTTTATTTTTATTCTTTTAATTTTAGAATTTGTTGTTTGGATTTACTTGAATTATGTTTTTTTCAAAAATGTTAATTTTATTTTAGATACTTTTAAATTTTTAGAGTTTAAGATTAAAATTTTGTTTGAAAACATATTAAGTTATTTCCCCTTTTCAAATTCATTAGATGTAAAAAAAGATATTAAAGTTTATGGGGATTGTATAGAGGATTTAAAAGATTCTCAAGTTCTTGATGAGAAAAAGAATATTATTAATGATGAGGAATATCAAGCTTTATGGTCATTTAGTGCTTTTTTAAGAAATAATAAAAAACCTTCTGATGTTAATTTAGATAAAACTGTTTTTGAAAGCTTAGATTCCGAAGAAGCAAGTTTTGAAAATGAAGAGACTTTAAATGATAATGCTTTAAATGCAGATAAAATTGATGAGTCTTGTGAGTATAAATATTTTGATAATCTTGAAGATAATAAGCTAATTATTAGTGGAAAGGTTAAGGCTAGTGAGATAAGGACTAAAGGTATAATTAGTCAGGTTGCAATTCCTCATGTTTATAATGAAAATGTAGTTTTGAATAAAAAAAGTGATTCTTATGTTATTAATATTTCAGTGTTTGACCAGAAAGAAATTAAAAATGATGTAGAAGATATTGAATATGATAAAGAAATTCAAAAGCAATCAATTATTCTCCAGGAGACATTAAAAGAGTTTAATATTAATGCTAAATTAATTGATATTATTAAAGGCCCTGTTGTGACAATGTATGCTATTCGTCCAGATAAGGGAATTAAGCTTTCTAAGATTACTTCTATTTCTGATAATATTGCTTTAAGGCTTGCAGCTATTAGGGTTAGGATTATTGCTCCAATTCCAGGCAGAGAAGCTGTAGGAATTGAAATTCCTAATAAAAGACGTGAGTTTATTTTAATTTCAGAGATAATAGACAGCAAGGAATTCAGAGGTGATTTTAAAATTCCTTTTGCTCTTGGAAAGGAGATTAGTGGTGAAAATATTGTTTTTGACCTTGTTAATTCTCCACATCTATTAATAGCTGGTGCAACTGGGGCAGGTAAATCAGTTTGTGTGAATTCTTTAATTGCTTCAATTATTTTTTCGAAATCTCCAGATGAAGTGAAATTAATTATGATAGATCCCAAAATAGTTGAGCTTAAGCTTTTCAATGATATTCCTCATTTATTAACTCCAGTTATTACAGATGTAAAAAGAGCTTTAGAAGCTCTTAGATGGTGTCTTGATGAAATGGAGAGAAGGTATGTGCTTCTTGATAATTTATTGGTAAGAGATATTTCTTCTTATAATAAAAAAATAAAAGATGAGAATTTGAATTTAATGACCTTGCCATATCTTGTAATAATTATTGATGAATTTGCAGATCTTATTCTTTCTGCAAGAAAAGATTTGGAAAATTTAATTTCTAGACTTGCTGCAATGGCTAGAGCTGTTGGAATTCATTTGGTTCTTGCGACCCAAAGACCTTCAGTTGACGTTATTACGGGGGTAATAAAAGCCAATTTTCCTTCAAGGATTTCTTTTATGGTAGCCAGCTCTATGGATTCAAGAATAATTCTTGGATCTTCTGGTGCTGAAAAGCTTTTAGGAAAGGGAGATATGCTTTATATTAGTTCTTTAAATCCTTTTCCTCAAAGAATTCAAGGTGGATTTTTAAAGGAAAAAGAAGTTTACAGGCTTGTTGAAGAGGTTAAAAAATTTGGTTTTCCAAATTATATTGATGATGAAATATTTATTGATAGTACAAAAGAGCCAGATTTAGTTGCTCTTGGACCTTCTGATGAGCCAATGTTTGATGAAGCTCTTGAGATTGTTAAATCCACAAAAAAGGCATCGGCATCTTATCTTCAAAGAAGGTTAAAGATAGGCTACAATAGAGCAGCTCGAATTATTGAAATTATGGAAGATATGGGGTATGTAGGCCCTGTTAATGGATCAAAGCCAAGAGAGGTATTAATTTAATTTAAAAGTAAAGAGATATCCATTTGAACATCTCTTGCTATCTATCTACTATTAGTTTTTTGTTTTAATTTTCTTACTTTTTTTGCTTGTTTTCTTTTAAAAGCTTTTTCCTTTTTTACTCGTATTGTGGATGGTTTTTCATAATATTCTCTTCTTTTCCATTCGCGAATAATTGCCTCTTTTTCAATCATTCTTTTAAAACGTTTTAATGCTTTTTCAAGATTTTCATTTTTGTCCACAGTGACTGTTACCAAAAAATTACCTCCTTTTACTCTATTCTTTTAATATTATTGATTATTTTATTTTTGTCAATAAGCATGCCATTTAAAAGAAAATCTGGGTTTATTGCTATGCCATTCATTCTTACTTCGAAATGTAAATGAGGCCCTGTTGAGAGGCCTGTATTTCCAGTATGTCCAATATATTCCCCAGCACTAACTATTTTATTTTCACTTATTCCCAATTTTGAAAGGTGAAGATAAATTGTAAATATACCCGGCAGATGTTGTATTATAAGGGTATTGCCCGTTAGTTCTCTATTTTGTGCAAATACAACTTTTCCTTTCCCAGCAGCAAAAATTGGAGTATTTTCTCTTTTAAATGGCGCATAATCAATTCCATTGTGCATTGTATAATTTGAAATTTTTTTGTTACCTTGCATATAAAGCCTTAAATCTCCATATTGACTTGTTATGATGTATTGATCTTTTATTGGTTTAACTAAAGCGTCGTAGTGGTATATTGTTGTGTCTCCAATATTTCCAATAATATTCCATAATACCAAGGCTTGTTCTTGTTGTTTTATTGATTTTTTTTGGGTAATAAGTCTGGCTTTTTCTTTGTTAAAACTAATTTTTGTTCTTTTGAAGTTAAATTTTTTTATTTCTATTTCTTTGACATAGCTTTTATTTTGGAATTCTATTTGAATTTTTCTTTTTCCTTCTTTTATCATTGGTGTAATTCCTATAAATGCTATGTAGTAAGTTTTGCTTCCTACTGTAAATTTGAATGGAGAAGAACTTATTATTGGAGTTTTATTTATGCTTAAAAGTGATAACTTTTTAAAGTTATTATTACTTGCAAAGTATATGTAATCTCCTTGAAATGCCTCTTTTTTATATTGGACTTTAGGAATAGTATTTGTTATTTCTGAATTTATATTTTCTATTCCCAGAATGAAAAATATAAGTAATGTTTTTTGTATTTTATACATTGGCTTGAGCACTCTTTTTTATGTCTATGATTTTTAAAATTTTTTCTCTCGGGCAGTAGAAATCTTCAGCAACTGTAAAAATGATGTCTAAATATTGATCTTCTTTTATATTCAATTCTTCTATTTTTTTTGTTCCGTTAAAAAAAATAGCTTTATAGTAATCTTTTTGTGATTTAATGCGCATATTTATATGTTTTGAGCTATGATTTTTGTCAATTATTTTTAGTTCTTCAAGGTAAACATTTTCCATCATTAATATTGGCTCTCTAAATTCATATCCATAAGGTTCAAGTATTTCTATTGTTTTAAAAAGAGAATCTTTTGTTAAATTCTTTGGAAGAATAGCATCTATTAATATTGATTCGTTTTTATCAGTATTTTCATATTCAACTTTTGTAGTTGCATGTTCTAATTCTTTAATAAAGTCTTCGAGTAAATTTTCATGCAATGTAAATCCAGCGGCAGCTTTATGTCCCCCTGAATTTATTACTAAATGAGAAGGTACTATTGATATTAGTTCTTTTGAATTGATTTTATTGTTTGACCTAATTGATCCTTTAATAATATTATCTTGCTTTGTTAAAAAAATAGCAACTTTTTGGTAGTAAGCAGAAAGTCTGGTTGCAATTCTGGAACTTATTCCTTTTGGGGTATTTTGATCATAGCAAACTATGAATTTATCGTTTTTTAAAATAATATTTTTATTATGCGAATTCCAAGCTTTTTCTTCTTTATATTTTCTTAGCTCGTTGATTTCTTTTATTTCTTGGAATTTATTTTCTATTTGGTTAATGTCGTTAGTTAGTAAAAAATTTATTGCAATATCTGCTTTTTCAAGTCTGCCTGTTGAGTTTAGTATTGGTGCAATTTTATATGCGATATCTATTGAAGTTATATTTGTTTTTGTTAATATGTTTGCATCTTTTAATAAATAATTAATAGACATTCTTTCTCTTAGTGCAATTTCTTTAAGACCTGCTTTTAGGATTATTCTGTTTTCATTAATAATAGGCATATTGTCTGCAATTGTTCCTATTGCAACAAAGCTAAGTTTTTTTAGACATTTTTGGAGTAAATTTTTGTTACTTTCGAAAATTATATTGTAAAATATGTAGTAAAGTTTGTCTTTAATCTCAACTTTTTTATATTTAAAATATTTAGTTACTTGGATTAAGTCTTTTAATGTTTTTTTTCTAAAATTTGGGTATTTTTTTATAAAATTTTCACTAATATCAATTGTGTTTATATTTATACTTCTTCCAAAGTATTTATTAAATAATTGTTCCTGATCTTCTTTGTTAAAGATTACTATGTATTTGTTTTTTACAAATTTTTCTAGTTTGTTTAAGTTAATTAAAGGGTCATTCTTATTATTTAATCTTAGATATTGTTTTAAAATATAGTTATTTATTTCTATTGCATGAATAATAATTTCATCTTTTGTTTTTTCTAAAAATAAAAATACAAGGTTTTTAGAATAAAGATCCGTAAAGGACATGCTAAGAGCAAGACAAGTTTTAAAACTAACACAACATCCTGCTATTTCTTTGAATGGATATTTGTCCCCTTTTAGATGAGGATTTATAACTATGCTTTCAGTTTTAAAATCTTCACTTGGAAGATGGTGGTCTGTGATTATTATTTCTATTCCTTTTGAATTTGCATAATCTATTTCTTCAATACTAGAGATGCCATTATCAACGGTTATTATTAAAGATATTTTTTGTTTTATGCTTTCGTTGATTAATTCGTTTGAAAGTCCATAAAATTCTCCATTTGAAGGTATTTTATAACTCACATTAAGTCCAAAATCTTTAAGAGTTTCATACATTATTATTGTTGCTGTGATTCCATCAGCATCTTTATCTCCAAAGATTAATATGTTTTCATTTTCTTTGATTGCTTTATTAATTCTTTTTATGAATTTATCTATATTCTTTAATAAGAATGGGTTGTGTAATAAATTTACGCTGTCTTCAAGGAAAAACATGAAATCTTCTTCTTTGATTTCTCGTTTTATAAGCAAAGTCGCTTCAAAAAGATTGATATTATATTTCTTAGCAATGTGAGTTAATTCTTGGTTTTGTATATTAGTTTCTTTTTGTTTCCAAATTTTCATTTGTTTCTCTAGGATTGATTTTTTAATCGATTTTTCAAGGCTTCTTCTTTACTAGCTTCACCATAGATTAATTAATTTTAACTAACAGACATTGTGTTTGTTATTGAATGGCACAGCTTTAGTGGATTATAATTTTCACTATAATTCAAATTCATGTTTATAATTTTAACTTTACAAGTTCTCATTTCATTATTTTATAATAAAAAAAAATATTATTAAATGAATTTTCATAAAATATTTGTTTTGTTATAATTAGCCTAGGAGATTTCGAATTTTATGGATGAATTTAAAAAAGCTAAGTCAGGGGATAAAAAGAAGGAAAAAACTGTAGCTGGTATTTTACCCCATTCTAATAAACCCGCAAGAGTGCCTTTAATAGCGGTTCCTTCCCATCCAGTTTTTCCAGGGATGTTTATTCCGATTGTTATAATCTCTGATTCTGATATGAAAGCAATCGATTATGCCATGAAAGGTAATGGAATCATTGCTTTGTTTGTTTTGAATGATAAATTTTTAGAAAAAAACAATAATAATGATCAACATAAATTAATTGTTGATTATAGTAAAGATATTTATTCTGTTGGAGTTACTGGGAAGATAATAAAAAAAATTAATCTTCCAGATGGTGGTTATAACATATTTGTTTCAACTTTTGATAGGATTAAATTTGTTAAAGTTGTTCTTAATGACAAGTTTCCTATAATTGAGATTGACTATTTAAAGCAAATTCCAGTTAGAAAAGACGATATTCAATCAAAGGCAGTTTACAGTAGTATTTTGCTTAGAACTAAAGAGATATTCTCCCATAGAAAAATGCCAGAAGTTCAATTAAATATGGTTAATATTGAAGATAAAGGGAAATTATGTGATATTGTGGCTAGTACTATTTCATCTTCAAAAAGTGATCATCAAATAGTTCTTGAAACTTTAAGTGTAAAAGATAGGCTTAAAAAAGTTTTAGAGCTAATTTATGAAGAGCTTAATTTAATTGAAATTCAAAATAAAATTGCTAAAGGTATTCAGGAGAGATTAGAGAAACAACAAAAAGAGTTCTTTTTAAAAGAACAGCTTAAAGCTATTAAAGCTGAACTTGGTATAGGTGATAAAAAAAACAGTGATTTAGAAAAGCTTAAAACTAAGCTAAAGGCTTTAGATTTAAAAGGAGAATCTTTAGAGGTAGTTGAAAAAGAATTGGAAAAATTTTCACTTCTTGAGACAAGTTCGCCTGAATATATTGTTATTAGAAATTATCTTGAACTTATTACTGAGCTTCCTTGGCGAGATTTGAAAATTAATTTTGATAAATTAGATTTGCAAAAATCTAAAAAAATTTTAGATAAAACTCATTATGGGATGACCGAAGTTAAGGATAGAATTATTGAATATATTTCAATTCTTAAGTTAAGAAAGACCCAAAAAGGGGCTATTATTCTTTTGGTTGGACCCCCTGGTGTTGGTAAAACTTCTATTGGGGCAGCTATTGCAAAGGTTTTGCGAACCAAGTTTTTTAGATTTTCTGTTGGTGGAATGCGCGATGAATCAGAGATTAAGGGGCATAGAAGAACTTATGTTGGTGCTTTGCCTGGCAAAATTATTCAAGGATTAAGAATTACTAAGACAAATTCTCCTGTTTTTTTAATTGATGAGGTGGATAAAATTTCTGCTTCAAATTATGGGGATCCTTTTTCAGTTCTTCTTGAAGTTTTAGATCCCGAACAGAATGTTAAATTTAGAGATCATTATCTTGACCTTCCTTTTGATATTTCAAATGTATTTTTTATTTTAACCGCGAATTCTGTTGAAACAATACCAAGACCTTTGTTAAATAGAATGGAGGTTATTGAAATTTCTGGATATGTTGATAACGAAAAAATAGAGATTGCAAGAAAGTATTTAATTCCTAAAGTTTTAAGTGAAAACGGAGTTGATAAAGATTCTTTAAAATTTCAAAGTTCAGCTCTTGTTCAAATTGCTCAAGAGTATGCAAGAGATAATGGAGTGAGAAATTTTGAAAAATATTTAAACAAAATTGTACGAAAGGTTGCAAGAAAGCTTGTTGAAAACACTGAGGTTAAATCCTATCAAATTTCTAATGACAATCTAGAAGAATATGTTGGTGTACCTGTTTTTAGAAAGGAAAGTATGCCAAATGCTATGTATTCTGGGATGGTAATGGGTCTTGCTTGGACAAATTATGGGGGTTCGACCTTAATGATTGAAACTGTAAAGACAGAGTCCAAGGTGGGTGGAATTAAATTAACAGGCAGGCTTGGGGATATTATGAAGGAATCCGCTAATATTGCTTATACTTATGTTAATAGTATTAAAGAAGATTTAAATATTAGCAAATCTTTTTTTGAAAAAAATATTATCCATTTACATATTCCAGAAGGAGCTACCCCAAAAGATGGGCCTTCTGCAGGAATTACAATAGCTAGTGCTTTTATTTCTCTTGCTCTTAATAAGGTTGTGAGACCCCATTTGGCTATGACAGGAGAACTTTCTCTTACTGGAAATGTGATGATGATAGGGGGGCTTAGAGAAAAAATAATTGCAGCAAAGCGTAGCGGCGTGGAGCACATCATTATGCCTCAAGCAAATAGGGTCGACTTAGAAGAGATTCCTATTAACATTAAGAGTGGTATTAATTTTTATCTTGTAGATAATATGCGCGAGGTCATTAAATTATTGTTTTAATTTTTTTAAATTGCTATTTGAGGCTAGTTTTACTCTAGGTTTAAATAAATAAGTTAATAATGGAAGAAGAGTTAGCGATGCAAGAGATGTTGTTAGCATTGTAAAAGCAATTATTGCTCCAAGAGTTGATATTATTTTATAGGATGAAAATGTTAAGGTTAAAAATCCTATTCCTACAGAAATAGAATTTGCAAATATTCCATTAAATACGCTGGGTATTGATTCAAGTAGTGCATTTTTGTAGATTTGACTTTTTCGGTATTTTAAAATAAACGTATTGAAAAAATGAATTGAATAATCTACTCCGACTCCCATGCTTACAGATGCAATTGTTGCTGTTGCGGGGTTTAAGGTTATTCCAAATAATCTCATTACGGCAAAGTTTAAAAACACGGACCATGCCACTGGGATTGCAATAATTATTCCGGTTTTTATAGATTTAAAGAAAAACATAAGCAACAGTGTTATTGATCCAAGAGTTGTTATAATGTTCGTAACCTGTTCTTTTACCATTGTTTTAGCTATTAGCACCTTATCATATACTCCTGAGAAATGATATTTATTATTTCTCATATGTTCATTAATTGTTTTAATAGCATATTTTTCAAATTTTTTTATTCCTTCGGTTGAGTTGTCTTCAATTCTTACCATGATAGATATTAATGACCAATCATCATTAATGTACATTTTTTTATTGTCTTTAGCCCAATCGCTTTTATCTACTAAATTTATTAGTTTGTTTAGTATGGTTTTATTTTCAGGCAGTTTGTACTCTAGCGGGGATTCTTTTTTAATTTTGAAATTTGTAAATTTTAAAATTCCATTAATAGAGCTGGATTGAGTTTTTGCAGAAAATGCATCAAGTTTATCTGTAATCAAATCTAAGATTTGCATTGCTTTAGCATTTTTAAATTCACCAGGATTGCCTTCAAGCTCTATTTTGAAAATCGATATTCCGCCCATTTCTTTTTGCATTAGGTTTAATGTTTTTTTTACACTTGTGCTTTCTTTAAAGTAATCTTTTTCATCAAAATTGATTTCTATTTTTAAAAGACCCGCAATCGAAATTCCCAGTATGATGACTACTATTATAGAGGATGTATATTTTCTTTTTAATATAGACTTTGTTATTTGTGTATTTATTTTGGCAAGCTTTTCAAGGAAAAGTATTTTATGCGGTTTATTTTCTTTTTGTTTCTCAAGAGACTTTTTTTTTGCAAATGGGATTAATGTTATTATTCCAGGTAAAACGGTTAATGAGATTGCCATTGAGATAATTACTCCAATTGACATGAAAATACCCATTGTTTTGTAAGCATTAATTGAAGAGGTTGTAAGAGATAAGAATCCAAATGCAGTTGTAAGAGATGTTAGTAGTATGGGTGTTTTAAGCTTTTTAATAGTTGTTTTTATTGATTCTTTTGAAAGCTGTTCTTTTTTTATTAATTTAAATATTCCATTTATTATGTGCACAGCATTAGCGCATCCGATTGAAATAAGTAAAACAATCATTGAAGTTTCTGGTACTGTAATGGGGGATTGTACAAGTCCTTTAATTCCAAAAGTCCAAATCAATGATAATAATGCAATAAAAATGGGAATTAATGCACCGATTAGATTTTTTATAATAAGATAAAGTGAAATTATTACCACAAAAGTAGCAAGAGGGCCTAAGATCTTGAAGTCTTCGACCATGTAGTTTAAAATTTTTTCTCTTACTATTAAATCTCCTGTAAGATACAATTTTAGATCTTTTGTTTCATATTTTTTAATTGTTTTTTCCATCGCATCAAGTTCAGTTTTTAAATTTCTACTGAAATTAATTTTGTCACTCTCTGATGGAATTATTATGAAGTATATTAAATTTTCTGAGTTGCCTAAGAATGTATTTTTTACAAATGGAGTTGACTTTATTTTATTTTTTATTTCTTCTATGTCTTTATCTGTGTAGATTTCTTTTTTAAATTGTGGAAAATAAGAGAATATGCTTGTTACGGCATTTGGAGATACTTTTAAAATTTTGGTTATTTCATTGATTACACTGTTTATTGTTTCAAAATTTTTTTTATTGAAAATATTTTTTTTATCTTGAAAAATTACTATTGTAGATAAAAGTGAATTGCTTTTATCAATGTCTATCAAGCTTTCAGTTTCTTTAGTTTTGGGAATAAGTTTTAAGATGTTTGCATCGAATTTAAGATTTTTTAAAAAAAATCCTAAAAAAATAGTAATTAATATAAATATTGTGAATATAATTCCTTTATATTTAATGCTTAGACTTGCAAAGTCCATATAATGCCTCTTTTTTATTTTATCACTATGTTGACAAGTTTGTTTTTAATTGCAATTATTTTGACAATTTTTTTATTTAATAAGTTTGATTTTATTTTGCTATTTTTCATTGCTATTTCTTTTAGCTCTTTTTCATCTATTTCTTTGTTTAGTAAGATTTTATCTTTTATTTTTCCATTTATTTGCAAGACAATTTCTTTTCTGTCTTTAATAATAAGATTTTCATCGAATTTTGGCCATTTTGAATTTTTGAATAAACTGGGTGTTTCTCCAAGATATTCCCATAGCTCTTCTGCTAAATGGGGTGCATACGGGGATAAAATAATGACAAATGGTTTAAATATATTCAAATAATTTTTTTCATACTTGAGAAGCTCATTGACAAATATCATCATAGCAGAGATTGCTGTGTTGAAGTTTAGTTTTTCTGTGTCTTCTGTGACCTTTTTTATTACTTTATGTAGTTGAGATATTATTTCTTTTGGAGGGTTGTCTTTTGATAGTTCTTTTTCTCTCAAATTCCAAATTTTGTTTAAAAATCGAAAAACACCAATAATGCCTTTAGTGTTCCAAGGTTTAGAATCTGTTAGTGGCCCCATAAACATTTCATAAATTCTTATTGAATCTGCTCCAAATTCTTTAATAATATCGTCTGGATTTATTACGTTCTTTAAAGATTTTGACATTTTGGCAATTACTTGGGTTACTTCTTTATTATCTTTTTTGTCAAAAAATTTATTATCTTTTTCTATAACCTGGTCATTGGGTATTAAAATCCCATTTTCTTTTTGATAAGAAAATGCGGTTATTATGCCTTGATTTATAAGTTTTTTAAAAGGTTCTTTGGTATTTACATATCCTAGATCATAAAGAACCTTGTGCCAAAACCTTGAGTAAAGTAGGTGTAATACTGTATGTTCAGCCCCACCTATATATAGATCAACCGGCATCCAATATTCAATTTTTTTTTTATTTGCAAACTCTTTTGGGTTTTTAGGGTCAAGGTATCTCAAATAATACCAACAAGAACCTGCCCATTGAGGCATTGTGTTTGTTTCTCTTGTAAAGCCTGTATCTTTTACGTTTACCCAATCTTTAATCCTTGATAAAGGAGATTCTCCTGTTTTAGAAGGCTTATAGTTTGCAATTTCTGGAAGCTTTAAGGGAAGGTCATGTTTTTCTAAAGGTATTGCATTCCCAAGCTTATCAAACAAAATGGGTATAGGTTCTCCCCAGTATCTTTGTCTTGAAAAAATCCAATCTCTAAGCTTGTAGGTAACTTTTTCTTCCCCTTTTTTATTTTTAGTAAGCCATTCTATTACTTTATCTTTTACTTCAGAATTTTTAAGATTATTAAACCCATTAGGAGAATTTATTGAAATTCCATCATTAATAAATGCTTTTTCTAATACTTCATTTTTCCCCGATTTTGATATTACGGGCAAAATTTTTAATTTATACTTTTTAGCAAATTGAAAGTCTCTCTCATCATGTGCTGGAACACCCATTACAGCTCCAGTGCCATAAGTTCCTAATACATAGCTTCCAACCCAAATTGGAATTTTTTCATTTGTTATTGGATGAAGTGCATAAGATCCTGTAAAAACCCCCGATTTATCTTTTTCAAGAGAGGTTCTCTTAAGATCACTTTTGAGTTCTTCTTGTTTTACATATTTTAAGACATTTTTTTTGAAGTTGTTTTTTGTTATTTTTTCTATTAGTTTGTTTTCTGGTGCGATTACTAAATATGTGATACCAAATATTGTGTCTGGCCTTGTTGTAAAGACTTTGATTTTATCATTGTAGCCTTCAATTTCAAAGTCGATTTCAATCCCTGTTGATTTGCCAATCCAATTTCGTTGCATTTCTTTTACAGATTCAGGCCATTCTAATTCTTCAAGGTCGTTTAACAATCTTTCAGCATACTTTGTAATTTTTAAAACCCATTGTCTTAAATATTTTTTTTCGACGTTGTAAAATCCTCTCTCAGATTTTGGTCCATTTGGAGTTTGAATAATCTCTTCATTTGATAATACTGTTCCAAGTTCAGAACAGTACCATACAGGCATTTCTTTTTCATAAGCTAGGCCTTTTTTATATAATTGCAGGAAAATCCACTGTGTCCATTTATAGTAATTTTCGTCATGTGTTCTAATTTCTCGATCCCAATCATAGGCAAATCCCAAAGCTTTTATTTGTTTTTTAAACTTATTAATATTTTCTTCTGTACTTTTTTTAGGATGAGTTCCTGTTTGTATTGCATAATTTTCAGCAGGAAGTCCAAAGCTATCAAATCCTATTGGGTGAAGTACGTGAAATCCATTCAAAAGCTTGTATCTTCCAAATATGTCAGTAGCTGTGTATCCTTCTGGATGGCCAACATGAAGTCCGTTGGCAGAAGGATAGGGGAACATGTCAAGTATATATAATCTTTTTTCTTTAGGAATGCTTGGATCTTCTGTTACTTTGTACGTTTTGTTATTATCCCAAAATTCTTGCCATTTTTTTTCAATTTTTATGAATTCGTATTTAGACATTTGTCCTCTTAAAAATTAATCTGTAATTTATTCTCTAACATTCCTCTAGAGTGCATTTTAGTTAATTTTTTTAATAAGCTACTAACAATTTAATGCTGTGAACTGGACTTGAACCAGCATGGGTTTACGCCCACTAGCCCCTCAAGCTAGCGTGTCTACCACTTCCACCACCACAGCGCTATTAACCATTATATTTTTTATTTTAAATTTTTGTCAACTTTTTTATTTTTTTTAATTACGCATATTATTATTGCTGTTGATATTATGGCAATAAATATTGCAAAGATAATTACTTTTATTTTTGCAAATATTATTTCAAATGATTGTCCTAGTTTAAAGCTGAGAGTAAAATAAACCAGTATTGAGAGTAAAGTTGCAAAAAAGTCAGAAACAATAAATAGATTGGATTTCATATTTCCCATTCCCGCTGATATAAATATTGCGTTTCTAACTCCAAAGGGTATAAACCTTCCTATAAATAAAGTTAATACTCCATATTGACCATAGTAGTAATTTATTTTGTCAAGCAGGTTATTGTCTTTTTTATTTTTAAACAATTTATTTCCCATTAATTTCCCAATGTAAAAAGATATTATGTCTCCAAGATAGGCTCCCCAAAAAATTCCTAAAAATATTAATACAGTATATCCATTTTTTCGACTAGATAGAATTCCACCCATTAATACTATTGCATCTTCAGAAATAGGAATATTAAGCCCTGCTAAGATTAACAAAGAAAAAAATACTATTGGAGAATAGGCTATGTTTGAATCAATAGATTCTATTATTGTGTTTATATACATTGTTATCATCTATTTCTTGTTTTATAGGTTAAATATATGCTTGCTAAAGTTAAATATACAAAGTAAAGGATAAGAACTGTTTTTGCTATTTTTAACGCTGTTGTAGATAATTCTGAAAATATTGATACAACAAATATTAGGCAGCTTATTATTGTTATTGGTATGGTAATTTTCCTTAATTCTTTAGTTTTTGACGGGTAAATAAATTTTATTGGTATAAAGCTTATAATAATGCATATTGATATCATAATAAGATTTGTTATTGGCTCTATTTTAAAGATTATGTTTGATATTACAAAGAGATTCCATAGAGAAGGAAATCCTCTAAAGTAGTTATCACTTGTTTTTGCGTCTGTTCTTGAGAATTGGTATGCTGATGAGAGTAAAATCCCAATGCAAATGGCGACTTTATATTTTTCTGAAATGAATTCTCCTAAATAAAAAAATATAACAGGTATGAAGGTATAGTTTATGTAGTCTGTAATGTTATCAAGTAGAGCACCATCAATTTCAGGTATTAACTCTTTGACTTTAAGCTTTCTTGCCATAGTTCCATCAATTCCATCTATTATAAGTCCTATTACTATTAACTTTAAAAGAAGAGAATAATCACCATTTACAATTGAAATTATTGAGTAAAGTCCTACAATCAAACCAGATGCTGTAAAAATATGTACAAGCCAAGCTAAAATCAAATTGATATTTTTCACAGTAAATCTCCTTTTATTGGAATATTTGCTTTATCTCTTCAAGTCTACATTTGAAAATGTTAATAGTGTTTGTTATTGTTGCTTTTTTTGTTAAATCTACTCCAGTAATATTTAAGGAATCTAATGGATATTTAGAACCACCTGTTTTTAAAAATTTTATATAATTTGCTACTGCATCTTTTTTATTCTCTTTAATGTCTTTGTATATTGATAGAGCAGCTGCAATGCCTGTAGCATACTGATATACGTAAAAAGGTGAATAAAAGTGGGGAATCCTGAGGCATTCAAGGGGGCTTAATTTATCAAATTTTAGACTAGGTCCGAAGTATTTTTTTAGCAAATTCATATAAGTTTCTGTTAGTGTTTCTTTTACTAGAGGTTCTTCATTGCTAATCATTTCATGAATGATGTACTCAAATTCAGCAAACATTGTTTGTCGAAAAAATGTTGAAATCATGTCGTCAATTTGTGTGAGTTTTATATATTTTATTTTTTTAATATCGGCTTCGTTTTTAAGCAAATATTCTGCTAATATTTGTTCGTTAATTATTGATGCTATTTCTGCTTCAAAAATTGAATAATTATAATGCGGGAATGGATTGTTTTTTATACTAAAGTAAGAGTGCATTGAATGTCCTGCTTCGTGCGCAAGCGTAAACATATCTCTTATTGATTCGTCTTTGTAATTAAGAAGTATATAAGGCTTTCCATTGTATGATCCAGCGCTAAAAGCTCCCGATCTTTTCCCAGTATTTTCGTATTTATCAACCCATCTTTCTTTTAAAAGGCCATTTCTTAAGATTTCTGTATATTCATTTCCTAATATCTTTAAAGATTTTAATATTTTCTCACAAGCTTCTTCAAACGAATTTTTAAATGTTATTCCTTTTGTTAATGGTACGTAAACATCGTAATGATTTAGATATTCTTGGTTTAAAACTTTTTTTCTAAAATCATAATAGTCATGAAGCGCAGATAAATTTTCGTTGACAGTTTCAATTAAATTTGTATAAACTTTTTTGTTAATATTATTTGAAAAGAGTTGCATTGAAAAAGTATTTTGGAACTTTCTTGTCTTTGCAATGAAGTGATTTTTTTTAAGGTCTGAAATAATAAGATTTGCAAGTGTATTTTCATTGTTTTTGTATTTTTGATAAAATTTCAAAAAAGCTTCTTTTCTTATTTTTTGGTCTTCGTTTTGTAAAAACAGTGTGTAGGTGGAATTGGTTAAAGGGTGTCCATTAATTTCTCCAAATTCCATATCAGCATTTGTTAATGCTGAGAATATCTTTTGATAAGATGAGTAAAGAGGGGTGTAGTTAGCAAGTATTTCTTCTTCTTGTTCGCTTAAAATATGATTCTTTTCTCTTAGTATTTTTTCAATTGCAATTTTTTTATCCTTAAGCTCAGGTTCATTTATCCAAGTTTGAATTTTTTTTACATCTTCTTTTAGTATTTTGGGTATGAAGAACGAGGTGGTATTAGATACTTTTGTAGTTAAATTAAGGGACATAGAATATATTTTATTTGAATCCTTATTGGTTACATCGGTTTCTAATTGAAGCATTGCATAGTAAGAGGTCTTCTCTAGATCTTCCATAATTTCATAGTATTTGTTTAAAGTTTCTTTAAACAAATCAAAATTTAATTCCAATTTTTCATATTTTTTAAATTCTTTGATTTTAATTTCAATAGCATTGATTGCCTTTTTATATTCTTCTTCACTTGCAAATAGAAAAGATAAATCCCATTTATCATTCTCATTGATTTCATTTCTATTTATCATTAAACTCCCTCCTTCCTTTTTCCATTGTTTTTAGAAATAAATAATACATTGAAATTGTATAAACGTTGTGTTTTTATTTTACAATAAAGTCTAAACTTTATATATAAAAAGCCTTTAAGTTCAACTTTTGAATAAAGATTTTAATAAAAATTTTTTAAATTTTAAAAATGCTATTCCTCGATGGGATATTTTATTTTTTTCTTCAAGTGTTAGGTCGCTAAGCTTTTTATTATTCTTAGTTAAAAATATTGAATCATAACCAAATCCATGGTTTTTATCATTATTTAAACTTAAGGCAATTTTCCCCTTAATAATTCCTTCAAAATTTGATATTTGGCTATTTTTTGATATATAGCTTATGTTGCATATAAAATATGCTTGTCTATTTTTTTCATTTTTCATTAAATCTAAAATAAGCTGATTTTTTTCATTAGTGCTTAATTTTTTACTTAGCTTGTAAGTATCATATCTTTTAGAGTAAATTCCAGGCTCCAAGTTTAGTGCATTAATGCACAATCCAGAATCTTCTCCAAAAACATTTTGATTTTTATTTAAAATTTCAAATAGTGCTTTTGCTTTAAGCAAAGAGTTCTCTTTAAATGTTTTTCCTGTTTCTTTTATGTTAAAATTTTTAGGAACTATTAATTCTAAGTTGGGTATATCTAATATATTTTTTACTTCATTTATTTTATTTTCATTTGTTGTTGCAAAAAATAGTGTTTTCATTTATATAATAATAAAGTATTTGCGAGTTTAATTGTATAACTATATTGGTTTTTAAGTATTATTCTCTTTAATTATGTGTATTTGTTCAATATTTTTGTACCAGGTTTTATCGAAAAATTTGGATTTTTGTCTAAAGTATTAAAATAAATTTTTAATTTTTTTGTTTGAGCGTGGTAATTTTTGGTAAGGTTTGTTATGAAGAAAAGAATTAAATTTAAAATTATTTCAGGCTTTAAAGGAATTCTTAAGTTTTTTTTGGTTATTTATAATTCTTTATTTATAACCCTAAAAGTTATACATTCTTTTTTTAAGCAAAATATTAGTTTTATGATTATTCCTCATGTTAAAGGAAATGTAAAAAATATTAAAATTTCTTTTTTGACTTTATTTTTCTTTTCTACTTTTTTTTTAGGCGGGTTTATAGGATTTGTTTTGCTTGCTGTCAACTATGTCACTCTCTCTTCAATTGTGAAATCTACAGAGAAAAATTATTCTTTAGCAGAATCTGAGATTGAAGATTTTAGAAATACAGTTGTAGAAATCAATTCTGTTGCTAAAAATTTTTCCAAAATTTTAGATGAACTTAAAACCTCTTTAAAAATTAATTCTAATAGTATTGATTTAAATAAAAATAAACAAGATGGAGATCTTTCTGATTTTATTGATTTGCAAATTTTAGAAGCTAATTCAATAAAAGAGCTTAGTGATCTTAAAAATATTAAAAGTAAAATAGAAAGTTCAATTCCCCCTCTTAAAAGCATAGTTAAGGTTTTACACGCTCAGGATAAGCTTTTAAATGATATTCCTTCTCTTTGGCCTCTTGCGGGTGGATCTGGAATTATTACTTTGCATTTTGGCCCTGCTATTGAACCTTTTACTAGGCAGTGGTATATTCACAAAGGCATAGATCTTGGGGGGGTTAGAATTGGAACTCCTATTGTTGCAACTGCTGATGGGGAGGTTGTTAGGGCAAGTTATCAATCAGCAGGCTATGGCAATTTTGTTCAAATTAAGCATAAGTATGGACTTACGACTCTTTATGCACATATGTCACGTCTTAATACTTCTAAAGGGTCTTATGTTAAAAAGGGGCAAATAATTGGATTTATGGGGCAGACAGGCTATGCAACAGGTCCGCATGTTCATTATGAGGTTCGTGTAGGTTCTCAAGTTATTAATCCTGATATGTATTTAAATTTAGCAACAGGAGCTTCGAAATAGATGTTAAATTTTTTGACTGTTAAAAAAGAAAAAAAAGAATCATCTTTGTTTATTTTTGATGAAATAAAAACAATAGTGGGTGTTGGTGATTTTTTTAAAGGAGATTTGGTTTCAAATAATTTTATTCGACTTGATGGCGATTTTATGGGTACTATTAGTTCTACGAAAAGAGTAATTATTGGAGAGAGTGGGAGGGTTAAGTCTAGTATTGATGCTAATGAGCTTGTTATTTCTGGAATGGTTGTGGGCAATATTTATGCTAAAAGCAAGATTAAAATATTTGCGTCAGGGTGTGTTATTGGCAATATTTCTTGCAAGTCAATTGAGGTTGAAGAAGGCGCTATTATTGATGGATATATGGATATTGGTGCTGAGTATCTTAGAGCTCCCGAAAGAAATACATTTTTTTATACTGGTTCTTATAAAGTTAATGAAGATCTTTTAATTGAAATCAATAAGGAGTATCAAGAAGAAAAAAAATCTTCTCAGCCTTTAGAAGATGAAGATAATAAATATTTTTCAAGTGTTATGAGCAAAATAGATGAAAGTAAATAATTTGATTGCCAGGGCATTAAATCTTAATTCAAAAGATTACAAAAAAGGTGGAAAAAAAGTATCTTTTGATAAGAGCAATGCTTTTTCTTCGGTATTTCAGATTGAAAGTGTTAAAGAGGATCAGAATTTTATTTTACTTGAAAATGGCGAATTTAATCTTGATTTGATTAAGAATATGTTAGATGGAATTAACGAGATTGGTGAGAGACTTTTGAGTGAGCCTTCCAGGC
This sequence comes from [Borrelia] turdi, assembly GCF_008828755.2. Classification (GTDB taxonomy): domain Bacteria; phylum Spirochaetota; class Spirochaetia; order Borreliales; family Borreliaceae; genus Borreliella; species Borreliella turdi. The sequence goes on from NZ_QBLM01000001.1 coordinate 686,909, forward strand.
AAAATGTAATTTTTTACAAAAAAGTTATTTCAGAATTTATATCTATGATTATATCATCTTCTGTTTGTTTGAAAGAACAAAAAGGGGGTAGCTTAGGAGATCCTAAGCGTCCCAAGTATAGAATTATTAAGATTATTAACGACAAGTTGGATAGACTTGCCTATTCTGTTTTACAAAATCAAATGACCCAGATTAAACTTTTAGATAGCATTGAAGAGATTCAAGGTTTGCTTGTGAATTTGCTAATGTGAATTAGATTTTAACCATTGTAAATTAAAAAGGGATTGTTTGACAATCCCTTTGTTTAATGGTAAAAATTAATTTAATTTTTAATTAAATATTTTTTACTTATTTCTAAAAAGTCTTTTATTTGTTCATTTTTCCACTCTTCAGATTTATTTAATTTTTTCATCATTATTTAAGCAACTCTTGGAGCAGCTTCAATTGTGGCTTGAGGATTTAAGGGCAACGATCTTGTTCTTCTTGCTAGAACATCGTCAATAGTTTTGGCTTGCTCAAATTCAATTGAAAAAGTTATTTGAGCTTCATTTAAATCCAAGTTTTCGTGTATCTTTTTATCAAACCCTTCCATATTTTTTAGAATTTCAAAGTCACTACCATAAGCTTTAAAAGGTTCAGGAATTTTTATTACCTCTTCTTTTTTAAGGTAGCCATGTAGCTTTAAATCTTCTGTAGTTGGTGGGTAATTTGGTATTAAATTTTTTTCTATGGCCTTGAGCAAGGTTTTTTCTGCCATTTTTCTATATGTAGTATATTTTCCCCCTGCTATTGTAATAAGATTTGAATCCGAAATAAATATTTTTTCATTTCTTGAAATTTTTGAAGTGTTTCCTTCAGCTTTTGGATCCATTATTAATGGCCTTATTCCAGTATATACGCTTTTTATATCTGATTTTTCTATTTTAATATTTAAATAGTTGTTTAAATTATTTATTATAAAGTCAATCTCCTCATCAAATCTTTTAGGCTCTTCTTCTATCTCTTGTATTGGAATGTCGGTGCTTCCACAAACAACCCCATCATACCAAGGAACAGCAAATAAAATTCTATTATCACTAGTTTTGGGTATTAATATTGCATGATTTGGAGGGAATTTGTCTTTTTTGATTACTAAATGGCTACCTTGGGAAGGCTTGATAATGTTTAAAGCTTTTTCATCATCTAGTCTTCTTATTTCATCTGAAAATATTCCTGTTGCGTTTATTATACATTTGCTTTTTAATGAAATTTGTTCTTTTGATAATTTATTTTGTATTAAAATTCCTGAAAGTTTTCCATTTTCCTTATTAAATTTTTTAAGCTCTGTGTAGTTAAGGGCAATGCCCCCCTTTTCGGTAAAGGTTCTTAATAATGTTATTGCCATTCTAGCATCATCGAATGAATCATCATAATATAAAACAGAGCATTTAAGGCCTTCTGTTTTAATATTAGGGGCTTTTTCAATGGTAGATTTTTTTGATAGTAATTTAGTTTTGTATTTAGTAGATTTTTCTTTACCCATGAGATTGTGATAATAAGTTAATCCAAAATAATAATAGGGTATTTCTAAAATATTATAAATAGGAGTAATAAATGCACATTCGTTAATTAAATGAGGTGCATTCTTTTCAAGAACGGCTTTTTCGTGTAAAGCTTCTTTAACCAAAGAAATATTCCATTGAGCTAAATATCTTACCCCACCGTGAATTAATTTACTTGATCTAGAGGAAGTTCCTTTTGCGTAATCAAATTTTTCTATAAGTATTGCTTTATATCCTCTTGTGATTGCATCTACTGCGATTCCAAGACCTGTTGCGCCTCCCCCAATGATTATAAGATCAAATTCTTGATTTTCCAAATCTTTTAATTTTGTTTCTTTGTTATTATTCATGAAATTTAAATATTCCTCCATTTTAGTTAATTTCTCTTCTTTTTTTAATCAAATGCTAGATTTGAGAAATTCGCAAAGACCATTTGTTTTAATTTTATTGAATAGCATTATAAACCAATTGCATTAGTAAACTTTTTAATTTTTTGTGATTTTTATTTAATATTTTATTAAACATTTTTTGTATTTTCTCCAATGAATTGTGCCCTTTTTGCAAAGTATAGATAGGGTATTTCTTAGATCCATATATGTACAGCGGATATAGATGAAAAAATTTAATTAATAGTTGTTCGTATAATAGATTTATTTGCCTACCATACATTTTTATTATATGTTGTTTTAGTTTTGAAAAATCAAATAAATTATGCATAATTTTGTCTCCAATATATTTTTGTTATAATTTTCAAAGTCTTGTTTTGAAAATTTATATACTATGAGAATTCTGTATCCAGGATTTTGATCTTTTAATTGCTCTATTCCAATTCTCAAGAAGTTTTTCTTTTTGATTTTTTGGCATTGAAGGTTCAAATATCTTATCTACTTGCCAAAGACTTATTATTTCTTCAGCGCTTTGCCAATAACCTGATGCAAGTCCTGCAAGATAAGCAGCCCCAAGAGCGGTTGTTTCTGTTATTTTTGGTCTTACAACTTTACATCCTAAAAGATCAGCTTGAAATTGCATTAATAGATCGTTTTGACTTGCTCCCCCGTCTACTCTTAATTCTTGAATTTCAAAATTTGGAATAGATTTTTTTATAGTATCTAGTATATCAAAACTTTGAAATGCGATACTCTCAAGAGCAGCTCTTGCAATGTGAGCTTTTGTTGATCCTCTTGTTATTCCAATGATTGTTCCTCTTGCATAAGAATCCCAATGAGGTGCACCAAGTCCAACAAATGCTGGTACAAAATAAACTCCCCCATTATCTGAGACAGAGCTTGCTAATAGTTCTGCGTCTGAGCTTTTTCTAAAAAATTCAAGACCATCTCTTAGCCACTGGATTACGGCTCCACCAATAAAGACACTTCCTTCAAGAACATAAGTTACAGTTTTTTTTCTTCCCCATGCAATTGAAGTTAAAAGCTTGCTATCATAGTTAATAATCGGCTCTTTACCTATATTTACCGTTAAAAAGCAACCAGTTCCATATGTGTTTTTAGCCATGCCTTTTTTAAGGCATGCTTGTCCAAATGTTGCTGCAAATTGATCTCCGGAAATTCCTGCAATAGGAATTTCTGATCCAAATAGCGATTTGTCTGTTTTGCCATATATTGTAGAACTTTCTTTAAGTTCGGGCAAAATTGCTTTTGGAATATTTAATATTTTTAAAAGTTCATCATCCCATTCTAATGTTTTAATATTTAACAATAATGTTCTTGAAGCATTAGAGTAATCAGTTGCATGTACTTTTTTTTGAGTCAGATTCCACAATAGCCATGTATCTATTGTTCCAAAGCATAATTCACCATTTTCAGCTTTTTGTCTTGCCCCCTCTACATTATCCAAGATCCACATTATTTTTGTTCCACTAAAATAAGAATCTAGCACTAAGCCTGTTTTTTCTAAAATGATTTTATCTTTTCCTTCTTTCGTTAATTGGTCACAAATTTTTGAAGTTCTTCTGTCTTGCCATACTATTGCGTTGTAAATAGGTTTTCCTGTATTTTTTTCCCATATAACCGTAGTTTCTCTTTGATTAGTTATTCCAATAGCATCAACTTCATTTGGTAAAATTCTTGAATTTGCAAGAGCTTCTATTATAACCCCAAGTTGGGATCCCCATATTTCGGCAGGATCATGCTCTACCCAGCTTGGTTGTGGATAAATTTGAGTAAATTCTTTTTGAGCAAGCCCTTTTATGTTTGCATTTTTATCAAATACTATTGCTCTTGAGCTAGTAGTACCCTGATCAATAGATAAAATATATTTCATAATTCTTCCTTTTTATTTTAACAAAGATAAATATCTTTTAACCTTTGTTGTTTTTTAGTGTAAATTCATAAATTGTAGCGCCCAAAATTGCTCCAATTATTGGGCCAATTATTGGTACAATAAATACACTTAGGTTGTTAAAGCCATGATTTTTAAATCCAGCAAATAAGAGTAAAATTCTTGGTCCCAGATCTCTTGCAGGGTTAATAGCATAGCCATTCATTCCCCCAAAACTTATTCCTATTGCCAAAACCACTGCTCCTGTAATGAATGGGAGGAATGGATTGTCGTTGTGTTTTTTTACAAAATCTCCAATAACAGAAATTAAAAACATTAGCAAAAAGGTTCCAAAAACTTGATCAATAAATCCAGGCAAAAATCCAGGAACAGCGGGGAAAGTTGCTAATATGCCTTGAGTATTTTCTAGAACAGGATCTATTTCTATCCATTTAGGATAAAATACGACTAGTGTCATTAATGCGCCTGTAAATGCTCCCAATATTTGTGCTAAAATGTAGTGTAAAAGTTTTGAAGCGGGAAATTTTCCAATACTTGCTAATCCTATGCTAACAGCTGGGTTGAGGTGTGCTCCACTAATTCTTGCTGATGTATAAATACCAAATGTTACACCCATTCCCCATCCAAATACTATATTTGTATATCCCCCTTTGATTATTTCTCCCGCTATTTCAGGGCTTGAGGGGAACAATACCGTCATTGCAACAGATCCAGTTCCTAAAGCTAATAGGATAAATGTTCCCAAAAATTCCGATATAAATTCTTGAAATTTTGTATAATTCATGTTTTATCTCCTTATTTTTATAATAATTTTATTTTTTCTTAAAAGGTTTTAATTTTTGATTTTTAAATTCAAATATGTTAAATTTTTCAATCGAATATTAGTGTTTTTTACAAAATGGTTAGTATTTTTATACTTTAGTCTCTTTTTATTTCAAAAAAATCAATATTTTTAATTATATCTTTGTAATATTTATATTTAATATATTATTTCTAATTAAGATTAATGTCAATAATTTAAAAATTTTAATTATTAAATTATTGATTTCTTTTCCAAAATTTGTTTAAGGATTTTTTATTTTATATTAAAATTTTTACATTAGATTTTGTGTTTAATTAAGATTTTGTGTTTTAGTAATTCTTTTTTTAGCTTATATGTTAAGTATTTAAGTTATTTTTGGAGGTAGACTTGGTGATTGTAATAGAAGGTTTGATTGGGGTAGGAAAAACTACGCTTGGAAATATTTTAGCAAAGGAATTGAAAGTTCCTTTTTACAGTGAACTGAATAATGATTTTACTTTGGCTGTATTAGATAAATTTTATAGGGATAAATCCAGATGGGCATTCCCAGTTCAAATTAATTTTCTTAATGAGAGATTTAAGCTAATAAAAGGCGTATTTAGAACAAAAGGAGGCATACTTGACAGATCTATTTATGGTGACTGTGTGTTTGCGTCTCTTTTAAATTGTGATGGTCATATCTCCGATGAGGAATATAAAATATATATTGATCTTCTTGATAATATGCTTGAACATTCTCAAAAACCAAGTTTGCTTATTTATCTGGATTGTAGTATTGATGAGGTTGAGCGCAGAATTAAAAATAGAAATAGAAGCTTTGAAATGAATATTCCTAGAGATTATCTTGAGGGTCTTAATAGAAAATATTTGAAGTGGTATGATGAATACAGCTTGTCTTCAAAGATAAAATTTTCTTACGATGATATAAATATTTTTAACGAAGAAGATAAGAATAAAGTGATTTCTTTAATTAGAGATAAACTTGTATTATAATTACTTGTAGTAGATTGACATTCTTTTGTTTTATTTTAAAAGTTGAGTGTTAATGGAGGTTCTTATGAGAAGATTGTTTCTTCTGTGTTTTTTATGTTCTTTTGTTTTTTTGAATTTGTTTGCTCAAGATAGTTCTTCTTATGTTGATAAGCAAAAAGAGCTTGCTATTTTGTATTATGAGGTTGGTCAAAGGTATATAAATGTTGGTAAAATTAAAAAGGGAAAGCTTTTCCAATCAAGAGCTTTAAAGATTTATCCAGATTTGAAAAAGGAGGTTGATATTAAGCTTGCAGTTAAGGAGCTTGATGCTAAGATTAAGGATGACAATTCCAAGGTTGTTATGCTTGAGGATGTTAAGCTTGAGGAGATACCTGGAATAGTGCACGAAAAAATAGAAATCAATGATTTTACAAATGCTCCTAAAATAGAATATATTGCTCAAAGAGAGAGAAGCAAAAATCAAGATAAAATTATTAAGTTTCAATTTGGAAAGTTTGCAAGAGCTTTAATTTCTCAGAACTTTGATTTATTTGCCTCTGTTATTGCAGATAAAGTGAATGTTATGGGCCAATTTGAATCAAAAGATGATTTTGTATCGGCTGTGTCAAGGGCTTCGTCTAAGGTTGATGCAGATGAGTTAGAATATTTATCAGTTGATGATTATTACGATTTAAAATCTTTGAAAATTTCAAAATCCAACGATACTTCCTTTTCTATTAATGTGAATACCAAAAAAAATGATGTTACTAAAAATTTTCCATTTTGGAAAGAATATCAGACTTTAATTTTTACTAAAGAGAATGATAATAATTGGTTTTTGTCTTCCATAAAGTAAAATTTTAGTGTTGTAATTAAAAACATTATCATTAGTAGATTTATAAACGAGTCTCCAATTTTTTCATAAATAGTTGTAAATGTTGGGGACAGTTTTACGGTTGACAATAAGTAGCCTTTTTTAAAAGTTTCTAGTTTTTCAATGACTTCTCCGTATTCATTGATGGTCGCAGTAATTCCTGAGTTTGTAGCTCTAATGGTTTTGATTCCATTTTCAATACTTCTAAATTTAGCTACAACAAAGTGTTGCCATTCTGCTGAATTTGTTTTTGACCAAGAGTCGTTTGAAAAATTTAACAATGTGTTAGCGCCTTGGATTTTATAAAACCTTGAAAGTTCTGGAAATGCATCATCATAACATATTAAGGGAGCAAATTTAAATTTTTTCAATTTCAATATTTCAATTTTATTTCCTTCAATTTGTCCTAAAATTCTAAAATTTTTTAAAAAAAATTTTCTTACAAATTCATATTCATAAAATGGAATTTTTTCTGCAAAAGGGACTAAGAATATTTTAGAGTATATGTTTGCAATATTAAGATTTGGTTCTACCATGTAAATAGAATTTTGCTGAATCCCTATGGTTTTATCGACATTTGAGGGAGCTCCGATTGCAAATGGGATTTTTCGTTCTTTTATAAAATTTCTCAACTCATTATGTAGGTCATAGTTTTTAAAGTACTGGTCTTCTTCGTTAAAAGGATAGGTTAGTACTCCTTCGCTCCAAATTACAAATTCTATTTTCGGATTTTCTTTTAAGGCTTGTTCTGTTATTGCAATAGAATCCATTATTCCTTTTTTGTCATTTCCAGGCAACCATGGGTCAGTGTTAAGCTGAATAGCTGCAATGTTTAGACTATCTATTTCTTTTGCAAATAAGCTTTTTAATTCTGTTTTTTTAAGCATTCCATAAATAAAAGATGTTGTTACTAGTAATATTGAAAATACCGTGTTTAGTAAATTTGTTTTGTTTTTATTGATTAAAAAGTCCGCAATTCCTGAGTTTAAAAAGTAGACTACAAATGATACAAAAAATACACCAAAAATGTCTGCCACTTGAATTAAATCGTTGAAGTTGCTTATGGTGAAAGCTGCAAGCCCCCAGGGATATGCTAAAAATCCAATTGATCTTGAGTAATCATAAAATGTAAAAAGCATTGTTATTGTCATTGTCTTATTTTTAAAGCTTTTTAAAGAGTAATAAAGAAAATAACCCAAAGTTAATGAATATGGGATGTATCCTATTATTACTCCTAGGAATGTAATCCATCCAAATGCATGAAAAAAACCAAGCCAAAAATTTTGCAAGCTATTAGCTATTATGAAATAAAATACTGTTAATCCTATTACTGTTTTTTTTTCTTCTAGCCTTCTTAAGGCTATAAAAAGTGGCACATAAGCAACAAACCCCAGGATTGAATATCCGGTTTCTTTAATTTCATTTGGAATTGCAAGTGTTGTAAGAATTCCTGAAAATGCGGCTAGGCAAAAGCATTTAGTTTTCATTTTTCCTCTTTTTTACTATTATTATTAGTGACATAATGATGTAATATATTTAACATTATCATTAATAATTTTATATGATAGCATTAAATTTTTTGTATTATTTTTTTGGAAAATTTATGCTTAAAATAGTTCTTTAAAAAAGAGTAAAGGAAATTATGTTGATTTTTGGTTTTATTGGCTTGTTTTTTTTAAGTCTTTTTGGTTTACATGCTCAAGGAATAGTTACCAATAAAGATGCTCAAGAAGAGTTTAAATGGGCTCTTAATTCCTATAATAATGGAATTTATGATGATGCTCTTTTGTCTTTTAAAAAAATTTTAAGCTTTGATCCTAATAACCTTGATTATCATTTTTGGACTGGCAATGTTTATTATAGACTGGGATATGTCGAAGAAGCTTTAATGGAATGGAGAAATTTAAAAGATCAAGGGTATAAGGTGCCCTATCTGAGACATTTGATTTCCACTATTGAGCAAAGGAGAGGTGTTTTTTCAAATTATGAACTTAATTTAAAAAAACTTGTAAAAGTTGCTTCTCTTGATAATTCTATTTATAAAAGGCCACATGGGTATCAAATTACATCTTTGAGGGCTGATAAGTATGGCGGATATTATGCTGCTAACTTTTTAGGTAATGAAATATTGTATTTTGATGTTAATAATAATGTTAATGCTTTAGTTAAAGATGGATTTAGTTATTTAAAATCACCTTATGATGTTATTGAAGCTAATAATTTGCTTTATGTTACTCTTTATTCAAGTGACGAAATTGGTGTTTACGACAAAGCTCTTGGAGTTAAAAAGAGATCTATTGGGAAAAAAGGCACAAAAGATGGTGAATTACTTGCTCCTCAGTATATGACTATTGATAAGAGAAACTATATTTATGTAAGCGAATGGGGAAATAAAAGGGTGAGTAAATTTGGACTTGGGGGTGATTTTATTCTGCACTTTGGTTATAGAACTTTAGGTTACAAGGGGCTTTTAGGTCCCACTGGTATTACTTATTTGAATGAAAATATTTATGTTGCAGATTCTCTAAGGAATACTATTGAAGTTTTTGATACTAGTGGTAATCATTTGTATTCAGTTTTTACTTCTATTGAAGAAATAGAAGGGCTTAGTAGTGATTCTGCTGGCAACAATGTTATAATATCTTCAAAATATGGTGTTTATAAGTACAATATTGCTAAAAAGACAATTACAAAAATTTTAAAAGCAGATAAAGTTAATTCTAAAATTTCTTCATCTATTTTAGATGCTAATAATCAAATGATTGTCTCAGATTTTAATAATGCTAAGGTTTCGGTTTACAAAACCGATTCAAGTCTTTATGATAGTTTAAATGTTGATGTTAGAAGAATAGTTAGGCCTGGAGGGTCTAAAATTTATGTTGAGGTTAATGTTAGCAGTAAAAGTGGTTTGCCGGTTGTTGGGCTTAAAAGTGAAAATTTTTCAATTGCAAATGAAAATTATTACATTATCAATCCTAGGGTAGCTTACAATGTAAATGCTTCAAAAGACATTAATATAGCACTTGTTTTTGATAAATCTTCTTATATGAAAAATTATGATCTAGATCAAATTGTAGGTCTAAATGCTTTAATAGAATCGTCAAAAAATAAAAATTTTAGCTTTATAAATGCAACAAGTGTTCCCATTATAGATAATATTGAAAGCTTGAAAAATAGCATTAAAAATACAAGTTCTCTTGGTCCTTATAGCACAGATATTGTAAAAACAGATGTTAGTTTAAAGTTAGCAGGTTCTGGGCTTATGTCAAAAAGCTCAAGAAGAGCAGTAGTTTATTTTAGTGGTGGTGTTTTAAATCGTAAAGCTTTTGAAAAGTATTCTTTAGATACAATAGTAAGTTATTATAAAAATAATGATATAAGGTTTTACTTAATATTGTTTGGCAACGATCCTGTTAATAGTAAGCTTCAGTATTTAGTTAATGAAACAGGTGGTGCTATAATTCCTTTTTCATCTTATGAAGGAGTATCTAAAGTTTATGATTTAATTTTAGAACAAAAAACAGGTACTTATTTGTTAGAATATTATTATCCAGGTCCTCAAGAGCCTAATAAGTATTTTAATTTATCTGTTGAAGCAAATGTAAATCAACAAACAGGAAGAGGAGAGTTTGCATATTTTATTAATTAGATTGCTTTTTGATTTTATTAGGAGGGGATAGGCTATGAGACTTAATGCAGGAATTGTGGGGCTTCCCAATGTGGGTAAATCTACTTTATTTTCATCTTTGACATCATCTAAGGTTGAGATTGCTAATTATCCTTTTTGTACTATTGAGCCAAATATAGGAATAGTAGAGATTCCTGATGAAAGGCTTTTAAAAATTGCAAAGTGTATTGCTTCGAAGAAAATTATTCCTGCTGTTATGGAATTTGTAGATATTGCAGGCCTTGTCAAAGGAGCATCATCAGGCGAAGGGCTTGGTAATAAATTTTTAGCTAATATTCGCGAAGTTTCTCTTATTGTTCATGTTGTAAGATGTTTTGAAGAAAAAGAGGTTATTCATATTAATGATGATATTAATCCTGAGAAAGATATAACCACAATTAATGTTGAACTTTGTTTATCAGATCTTGAAACTGTTCAAAAAAGTATTCAAAAACAAGAAAAAAATGTTAAAAGCGCTGATAAAAAAATTAGTAAATCTTCTAAAGCAATTGTTTTAATGTTAAAAAGACTTGAAGATCATTTAAGTAATATGAATCCTGTTATTGAGTTTGAATTTGATGATTTTGAATACAACTTTATTAGATCGTTAAATCTTTTGACTTTTAAAAAAGTTTTGTATGTTTGTAATGTTGATGAAAATTCACTTAGTGGTAATAAATATACAGATATTGTAAAAAATATTGCCTTGAAAGAAGGGAATGATTTTTTAATCTTATGCGCCAAAATTGAAGCTGAGCTTGCTGAAATAAAGGATGTGTCTTATAAAAATGAAATGTTAAAATTATTTGGAATTAATGATAGTGGCCTTAGCAATTTAATTAAAAAAGCCTATTATACTTTGGGGCTTAGAACTTATTTTACAGCAGGTTTGCAAGAAGTTAGAGCCTGGACATTTAAAAAGGGCATGAAGGCTCCAAAAGCTGCCGGAATAATTCATAGTGATTTTGAGAGAGGTTTTATTAAAGCAGAAGTTTATTCTTGTGAGGATTTGTTTGAATTTCAAAGTGTTCAAAAACTAAAAGAGAAAGGACTCATTAGAATTGAAGGTAAAGAATATTTGGTAAGAGATGGAGATGTGATTTTTTTTAAATTTAATGTTTAGATTTATTTTATATTATGGGTAATTTATTTTTCAACAATATAAATCTAGCTTGTTTGTTTATTTTTAATATTGTAATTTGCTTGCTTTATTTGGTTTTACATGATACAAGTTTCTTTTACTTTGTTATAGCACTTCTTTTTGTAAATTTTTTTATAATTCTTTTTTATTTAAGATATTTTTGCTCCATTTCTTTTAAGGGATCTGGAATTTATTATAAGGGCATTTTTTTAAGTTATAATTTTGATTTTGATGACATTATTGCGTTTGAAAAAAGATTATCAGACAATGTTTTGATTTTGAAATTAAAAAATAAAAAAAAGATTAAGATTTGTTTTTTGATAGGCAATGGTTCGAGTGAATTGTTAAAAGAGCTTAGATTTAAAAGAAAAGATTTGTTTGTCTCAAAATTAGAAGATTTTCCAATAAGATATTATTTGTCTTATTCCTATCTTTTCATGTTTTTAGCTCGCATTATGATTAGTTTATTTGTTTATTATATTTCGTTAAGCAATATATTTATTTTTTTATTTATTTGCTTTATTGATATTAAAGTTTTGTTAGGTGACTTTTTAGTTATTAGTAATGTAGTGTTGTTTTACGAATTTAGAAAAGATTCTATTTATGAAAGGAAAATCTTTAAAAGTAAAATTTATTTTTATGAATTTTTTGAAAAAATTTTTATTGCCAGAGAATTTGAATTTAATAATAAAAATTATTTATGCTTTTCTTATAAAGGAGATCATCCAACAAAAAAAGTATATATTTTGAATAAAAAAATTTCTTATTCTATGCAAAAGGTTTTTGAGTATATTAATCAGAACTATTATGTTGAATTAATTTAAGCTTTGATTGACTATATTTAAATTAGTTGATATATTAAAATTATTGTTTAATAATATTAAGGAGTACCACTTGAGAAAAAATGCATCTGCATTGAAGCGCTCTCGGCAAAATTTAAAAAGAAAGATTAGAAATGTAAGTGTAAAAAGTGAATTAAAAACAATAGAAAAGCGCTGTATCAACATGATTAAAGCGGGCAAGAAAGACGAAGCTATTGAATTTTTTAAGTTTGTTGCAAAAAAACTAGATACTGCTGCTAGAAAGCGAATAATTCATAAAAATAAAGCTGCTAGAAAAAAATCTCGTTTAAATGTTTTGCTTTTAAAGTAAGGAAATTAGTTTATGTCTTTTTCAAGAAGACCAAAGGTTACCAAGTCAGATATTGTTGATCAAATATCTTTGAGCATTAGAAATAATAATATAAAATTAGAAAAAAAATACATAAGGATTGTAATAGATGCTTTTTTTAAAGAGCTTAAAAGCAATCTTTGTTCGAATAATGTTATTGAGTTTAGATCTTTTGGTACATTTGAAGTTAGAAAAAGAAAGGGGCGTTTAAATGCTCGCAATCCTCAAACAGGAGAATATGTTAAGGTTTTAGATCATCATGTTGCTTATTTTCGTCCAGGCAAAGATTTAAAAGAGAGAGTGTGGGGTATTAAAGGTTAAATGCCGGTTAATATGGTAGATTCTTATAAATGGGATTGTAAGCTGGATTCTAGTTTAACTTTTAGAGGAAAATTAAAATTTGAAGGAACTTTGTATCTTGATTCTTCTTTTGAGGGTGAAATATCTTCGAAAGAGGGTGTGCTTTTTATTGGTAAGAACAGTAAAGTTATTACCAATGTAGTAATTTGTGATACATTAATAGTAGAAGGAATTTTGAAGGGCAATGTAAATGCTGCTAGTAAAGTTTATTTAAACAGCGGTTGTAAAATATATGGGGATGTAAAGACAAAAAAAATATTTATTAATGATAATATAATTTTTGATGGTAAGTGTGAAATGATAAAGTCTAATGAGATTGTAGATTTATTTTCTTTCACCGTTTCACAAATAAAAGATACTTTGCAATAAGATAGGTGTTTTTTATTAATTAATAATAAGTAGATTTTTATAAAATCCTTTCTCAAAAATTTAATTCGTAGAGGAAATTATGGATAAAAAGAATGGTGAATTTGCTTTAGAAAGCAGCGAAATAAGGCGGTTGGATGTTTCTAAAGAGCTTAAGATTGAAGACAATTTGAAAAAAAAAGTGATTAAAGTTGTTGCTAAAAAGGATTCTGCGTCTAGTATGGCAAAATCTTCAGATTTATTAAGTAGCGCAAAGGATTCAAATGGCTTAGTATTTTCTGAATTTGATTATGATATTCCTGCTTCAGGTTTAGAAAATAACATTAAAACTTTAGAACAAAGTAATATCATCAAGTTTTTTAATGACAAAGATCATGTAGAGATTGAAAAACTTTATGATAAGCCAATTACAGAGGTTAGAAAAATTGTTGAAGGTCTTGGGACCAATCATACTATTGCTGTAACAATGAAAAAAACCGAATTAATATTTTTATTGGTAAAAATATTAAGCGAGAATAATATTAATGTTTTATTTACAGGTGTGCTTGACGTGCTTAGTGATGGTTATGGGTTTTTAAGAACCGCATCAAATTCTTATCTTTCAGGAGGCAATGATGTTTACGTTTCTCCTTCTCAGATTAGACTTTTTAATTTAAGAACAGGCGATATTTTACATGGTCAAATTAGATCGCCTAGAGATGGTGAGAGATTTTTTGCCATGGTTAAAATTAAATCTATTAATAATCAAGATCCTACTTTTGCTCAAAACAGAATACCTTTTGATAATTTAACTCCTCTTTATCCCAACATTAAATTGGATCTTGAATATGAAAATTGCAATATTTCTACAAGGCTTATTAATCTTTTTTCACCTATAGGTAAGGGGCAAAGAGCTTTGATAGTTTCCCCTCCAAAAGCGGGAAAGACTACTTTACTTCAAAAAATAGCTAATGCAATAACTACTAATTATTCAGACGTTATTTTGATGATATTACTTATTGATGAAAGACCAGAAGAAGTTACAGATATGATTCGTAGTGTTAAAGGTGAGGTTATTGCATCTAATTTTGATGAGCAGGCTAGTAGGCATGTTCAGGTAGCAGAGATGGTTATTGAAAAGGCAAAAAGGCTTGTTGAAAATAAAAAAGATGTTGTCATTTTGCTTGATTCTATCACAAGACTTGCAAGGGCATATAATCAAACTATGCCAACTTCTGGTAAAATTTTATCGGGCGGGGTAGATTCTAATGCTCTTCATAAACCAAAGAGGTTTTTTGGATCTGCTAGAAATATTGAAGAAGGTGGAAGCTTGACTATTATAGCTACCGCTTTAGTTGATACTGGCAGCAAAATGGATGAAGTTATTTTTGAAGAATTTAAAAGTACCGGTAATATGGAATTAATTCTTGATAGAAGTTTGGCAGACAGAAGACTTTTCCCCGCTATTAATATTAAAAAGTCAGGTACCAGGAAAGAGGAGTTATTGCTCAGCGAGGAGGAGCGTTCTAAGATTTTACTTATTAGAAGAATACTAGGAGGCGTTGATGATTATGAGGGAGTTGAGGTTCTGATAGAAAAGATGAAAAAAAGCAAAAATAATGAGATCTTTTTAAAGACAATGAGCAATGGTAATTAAATAAATTGACATTATTTTTAATGTCAATTAAACTTTAGTGAAGGTTAAGAGGAAGGTTTTATGAGAAAAGGTATACATCCTAAAAATAATTTAGTGGTATTTAAAGACGGATCAAATGGGGCGATGTTTTTAACCAGATCTACTTTGAATTCAAAAGAAACTATTAAATATATTGATGGAAAGGAATATCCATTGATTACTGTGGAGATTACAAGCAAATCACATCCTTTTTATACTGGTCAACAGAAGTTTGTTGATGCAGCAGGGAGAATTGATAAATTTAATAAAAGGTATAAAAAATCTTAAAAGTTAGTTTTTTCTAAAAGTTAGTTTTTTATATGAAATTTTGAGAGAATATCAATAAATTTTTTTTACATTAAATTCTTTTCCTATTAATTTTTCCAGATTATCTTTTTCTTTTTCGTATGTTTGGTTATTTACTAAAGATGTAATGCTATTTTGTTGTCTTATTTGTGTTAGAATCTTTCCAGATATTTCTTTAATATCTTGAGGTGTAATTGCAAAGTAGGCATTTCGAATAGATTGTCTTAAACTATCGCTAATATTTAATATTTTCCTTCTATAGCTTTGTAAAGCCTCTGTAGCTTTAGTTTTTACATAGATGTTGGTTCCTATTAATCCTATTAAATAGGTATGAATCTCTTCATTTGTCATTTTATTATTAGCCAATTCTTCTAAAGAGTTTTCGAAAGCTTGGTACGTTTTAATGAAATTGGGGTCTCTGTAGGATGCAAAAGAGAAAATTCCGTTAGCGATTGATGCGCTTGCTCCATATGCACCGCCTATTACCCTTATTTTTTCCCAAAAAATTCCACTTCTTAATATATGCTCTAAAAAACTTGCTTTTGGATAATTTTCATCGTTGATTTTGTAGCTAGGAAAACATATGGCATTGAAAGCCACTTTTGATTGGATAATTATTATTTCTTTTAATGTTTTGTTGTTTGTCTCAATATTGAGTAATCCATCGTAATAATTATTCTCTTTTAAGCTTTCTTTTAGATTAGACAATTCATTTTTCAAGTTTTTAAGAATGTCATCAGTGTTTCCCATTATTAGTGCAGATAGATTGTTTTTTAAAATTATTTTACTTTTTAAATTGTCCAATTTATTTGCGATTTCTTTTAAAGACTCTTTATCGGTTTTTACTTTTTGCCAAAATTCTCTACCTGTTATTCCATTTTGTAATTCTTTTAAATACTCATTTAATTTTAGCTTTGATTTGGATCTTAATATTGCCAAAAGATGTCCTTTGGGGATTAATAAGGATTTAAAATCGTTTTTTAAGCTTAGCGTTATTTCTTTTAATCTCTCATAATCATGAAAGTTAATATTAATTAAAATTTCTTTAATCAGTTCAAATGATTCTTTAACTTTATGGTTAAAAGATTTAAAGCTAATATTAAACGAATTTAAAATGTTTCCATTAATATCCTCGTCGTAGCTTTCAGATATATTTATTTGTCCTAAAGTATTTTGGATTTTATTGTTAATATCTATGTAAGAATGGTTTTTTGTAGATAAATCTTGGAGAGCTCTTTTGAATAAAGATAGGTATATATAATCTTCTTTTTCTAAAAAATTTAGTTTAAAAAATAGGTTTACATTAAAAATATTATTATTTTTAAATTTAAAAGAATGTAAATTCAGTTCTTTTATTTCATTAAGATCGAAACTTTTTTCTATTTGTTTTGGCAAATCTTCTATTTTTAGTAAAGGAAGTTTTGCTATATCTGCTTTAGAGTCTTTTTTATTTTGGTATTTTTTAAACTGATTATAGTCTTTTTTAAATTGTAAAAATTCTTCTGGATTTTGTTTAATTTCAATTTCTTTGGTCATTAATTTTTTTTCAATTTCTTCTTCCATTTCTTTTTCTGTATCATGTGATGGAATAAAGCTTATTAATGTATAATGATTATTAAATATTAGATATTTTTCGATTAAATTTTCAAAGTAATAAATTCCTTTTTCCAATTTATTTGTAATTTCATTTATATAGTAGCTTGTTTGTAATGTTTTGATTGGATGCATGCCATTTAGCCATCCTTTGAAACTTTTTATCATTAAAGCAATGGGAAAATTTTGTCCTTTTTCTTCCTTTAAAGCGAATTCGTAGCCAAAAAGAATTCCTTTTATTAGTTCTTTTGGAATTTTATTTTTTACTAAATTTTTAAGTTCACTAAAAATTAAATTTTTAAATTCTTTTTCTTTTTTTTCAACAACATTTTGAAGTCCAAATGAAAAAACGGATTCTTTTAAATCTGTATTGATTCCGCTAATGTGAGCTATATCTTCGCCAATCCCGCTTTTTAAGATATTGATTATAAATGAACAAGAATCATCTAAGAGTATTTCTGAGAGAATTTCAAGACCAATACTGTCTTCAATATTGTTAATTTCTGTGCAAAGCCAATTTATTGTGTATACCCCAAGAGTATTATCGTTTTCTTTAGGAATTTTGTATATTAACTTTTTCCCTTTTTCCCATCTTTTAACTTTTTCTATATCAATATTAACATTGCTTTTTTCTTTTTTATAAGGTCTTATTATATATTTTTCAATGAAATTTAGATTTTTTTCAGTCTGAATGTTGCCACATAAAAATATTTTACAGTTTTCAAGTGTATAATATTTTTTATAGAAATCTAAAAAACTCTCATAGGTGAGATCAATAATATTTGTTGGGATTCCACCCGAATCATATTTATATGTTCCCTCTTCAAAAAGAGAGCTAATTGCTATTTCGTTGATTAGAGAATTTTTATTTGAGTAGCTACCCTTCATTTCATTAAATACAATTCCAGATACTTTAAAATCTTTTGGATTTATATTGTATCCTTCTTGCATAAATGACTCTTTTTTAAGTAATGGGTGAAATATGGAATCGGCATAGATATTAAATAAATTAAAATAGTCTTTTTCAATTGTAGATGCTGCTGGGTAGATGGTTTTGTCTGGGAATGTCATTGCATTTAAAAATGTATTTAGACTTCCCTTTAATAGATAAAGAAATGGATCTTTTATTTTATACTTATTAGAACCACAAAAGATTGTATGTTCTAAAACATGTGCAACCCCAGTATTGTTTGAAGGTATTGTCTTGAAAGCTATGCAAAATGCATGTTCTTTAAAAGAATCACTTTTTAATTGAAATACTTCAAGGCCGCTGGAGTGTTTAAAATAAGATCCTTCTGCATCATATTCTTCTAAATAAGTTTTTGAAATTAGTTTGAAAATTTTTTTCTTTTTCATTTATGGTTTTAATCCTTATTTTACAAATTGTGCTATTTCACTTTCATTAAATTCAAATATGTTTTGGAGCTCTTCTGTATCGTCTAGTTTAAATGTGTATTCAGGGAATTTAATAATAATTTTTTTGTTTTCAAAGTAAATTACTGCTTGCTGTAAATCGAATAATAATTCGTTAGGTAAAATTTTTTCTTTAATTTTTTTTATAAAAAATGGGAATGCTTCATCTGTTTTAATTATGTCGTCAATATTATGAATATAATTTCCTTTATCTTGAATGTAATAGCTTCTATAATTTGTAATAGGACTATCATGGATTTTTTGAGTTGCAATAACTATTATTGTATAAGTATTGTATCCATGGTAAATTTCATAGTCTATTTTTAAGCTGAATTTTTTATCCTCAGGTTTAAGCTCTTTGCTAACAATGTCAAGTCTTTCTACAATTTGGCTTACATATTCATTAAGCTCAGTATTCAATTCTTCAAGATTTCCTTTTTCTTTTCCTTCAATTATTAATTTAGGTATTCTAATATTGTATTCATAAAATTTTGATTCTTCTTTTGAACTTATTGAAGTTATTATTAAAGAATTCATTTTGTTGCTATTTGATCTAATATCTTTAAAATTTATTTTGGTTAATTTTTTTGTACATCCGTTAAAAATCATTAATGTAGATATTAACACAAAAGTTAATTTTATTTTTATTGGATTTAGCATACGATTGTTTCTCCCTGCAATATTTATTCTAATCCTGCTATAAGATATTATATAATAACCTTGATATGAATTAATATTATTTGTAATTTTGTTTAAAAATTTTACTTAAGACATATCTTAGGAGATAGGATGCTTGATCTGAAATTTATTAAAGATAATCTTGATCTTGTTAAGAAAAGTATTAAAGCAAGAGGGCTTGTTTTAGATATTGATAAGTTAATTTATCTTGACGATAAGAGAAAAAAAATAATTACCAAAATTGGTGAGCTTAATGCAAAAAGAAATGAAAATTCCTTCAAAATGCGAGAGAATCTTGATAAGGGGTTGAAAAACTCTTTAATAGAAACTGGAAAGATTTTAAAAAAACAGCTTTTTAATCTAGAAGAAGAGCTTGAAGGACTATCTTTTGATTTTGACCTTGAAAATAAACGAGTACCCAATATTTTGTCGCCTGATGTGCCCATTGGCAATAGCGAGGAAGATAATTTTGAGATAAAAAAAGTAGGGGTTGTTCCAAAGTTTAACTTTAAGCCAAAAGATCATTTAGAGCTTGGTAGAGATTTGGATCTTCTAGATTTTGACAGAGCGCGTGAGGTTAGCGGTAGTAAATTTTATTATCTTAAAAACGAAGCAGTTTTTTTAGAAATTGCTCTGATTAATTTCTCTTTAAATAAGTTAAGAGAAAAAGGTTTTGATGTTTTTATTACCCCTGATGTTGCAAGAGAGTTTATAGTTGATGGGATTGGTTTTAATCCTCGTGGCGATGAAAGCAATATTTACAAGATTGAAAGTACAGATAAATACCTTGTAGGCACTTCTGAAATTACTCTTGGCGGTTACTATTATAATAAAATAATAGATCTCACTTTGCCAATAAGAATGGCAGGATTTTCACATTGTTTTCGAAAAGAAGCTGGAGCTTATGGGCAGCTTTCGAAAGGTCTTTATAGGGTTCATCAGTTTAGCAAGGTGGAGATGTTTTGTTTTTGTAAAGCAGAAGAATCTCGGGTTATTCATGACGAATTTTTGAGCATTCAAGAGCAAATTTTTACTGAGCTTGAGATTCCTTATAGGGTTTTAAATGTTTGCTCTTTTGATCTTGGCTCTCCAGCTTATAAAAAATATGATATTGAAGCATGGATGCCTGGAAGAGATGCTGGGGGTAGTTATGGAGAGGTTACTTCAACGTCAAATTGTACAGATTATCAGTCAAGAAGGCTTAAGATTAGATATAAAGATCAAGATGGGCAAAATAAATTTGTACACATGGTAAATGGAACAGCAATAGCTACAACTAGAGTTATTATTTCCATACTTGAAAACTTTCAGGATGAAAGGGGCGGAGTTAGAATTCCAAAAAGTTTAGTTAAGTATACGGGTTTTGATTACATTCCTTTTAAGAATTAGAATTTAGTATTTTTTCTGGCAATGTTTCTATAGCTTTTAGCAATATTTCATGTTTTCTCAAGTTTTTTGGAAATGGTGCTGTTAAGTTTTGTCTAAATTTTTTAGCTCCTTCTTTGGAAAAGGTTATTCCCATAAGATGTTTAAATAATATATTTATTGACAAGTAATTTTCGCATTCTTTAATATATTCTACCATTTGCATCAATATGTCTTTTCTTGTGGGAATTTTATCAGTTTCGTTTAGAAATTCTCTTGAGGCGTTTGCAATAAAGTATGGATTTTCAAACGCACTTCTTCCAATCATGACAGAATCAACAACAGATAAGTGTTTTTTAATTTGTTCTGAGTTGCTGATTCCTCCGTTTGTCTCAATAAACAAATTTTTATTTTCTTTTTTTAGATTATATACAAATTCATGTCTTAATTTAGGGATATTTCTATTATTTTTAGGAGAAAATCCTTTTAATATTGCAACCCTTGCATGTACAATAAAATTTTTGATACCAAAATCCGAAATTATTTTGACAAATCTTTTTAGCTCAGAGTAACTTTCATTTCTGTAATCACTAGATAAAAGCCTTATACCCAGTCTATGTTTGATTGAAATAGGCTTATTTGTATTTTCTTTCATTGTTTTTAAAATTTCACCTACTTGATTGGCATTGCCCATTAGACAAGCTCCACAATTTGCATTTTGGATTTTTAGAGATGGACATCCAACATTAAGGTTATATTCATCAAAATTGAAGTGTTTTTCAAGAATTTGAATGGCTTTAAGAGCATCATTTTTAGAGTTTGTTGCTATTTGAATTGCAATTGGAGATTCTAGGGGAGTTTGCTTTACAATTTTTTTTACATCTCCCATAATTATTGACTTTGCAGAAATCATTGGGGTGTATAATGCAACTTTTTTTGATAAAAGTCTTATTAAATATCTGAAATGCTCGTCTGTAATGTTTACCATTGGAGCTATTGATATTTTTCGATTCATTAACATTACATAATATGTTAGAATAAACGAGCTAATTTAACAATCATTTGTTCTTATATTTAGGAGGAATTGTTATTTGGTTGGAATAAAAGATTTATTTTTTTTACTACTTTTTCTAGCATTGTCAATGATAATTTCTTATAGAATAAAAAACATTAGCACTAAGAATGGTAATTCTATTGAATTTAAGAGTATAGGCGGAATAGAAATCCTTTTAATATTTTTGATTTGGAATTTACAATATGATTTTAATAGTGATACGGCTAATGGCAGCATTAACATGAATAATTTAAATTTATATAAGACTAAAATTGCATAAAAAATTGCATAAGATTAAAAACTTTTTTTATTAAATATGGATTTGATGAAGATCATATAAAATAGGATTTATGAATTTAATGAGTGGCGTTATAAAAATGCTTCATAGATACAGCGTGTATATTTCTTTGATTGTCAATACAATTGATTTTGAGAAAATGAAAGCAGTAGGGAAAAATATTGTTATTAAGCTTTATAATCAACAGTTGTTAATTAGTAATAATGTAGGCTTAAGATATTTTTTTGATAAAATTAATGATATAAAGTCCGAAATGTTAAAAATTAAAAATGCAAATCAAGAATACTTTAAATTTTTTTCAGTTGATATAAGCTTTGACAACCAAAAGCTTTATCCTCAAAAAATTATTAAGGATTGTTGCAATTATTTTTTATTATTTAGATTAATATGTATTAAGGAAAATTAAATGGAGTTTTTATATTCTGATGAAGAGAATTATTTAAAAAATAGATTTTTTGATTTTTTTGATATGAATATAGATAAAGATAAATATACAAGCATTGGAATTTGTGGTGGTCGAAGCATAGTTACTTTTTTAAGTGTTTTTCTTAAACAAAATTTTTCTTTTAAAAGATCACATTTTTTTTTAGTTGATGAACGGTGTGTTCCATTAAATAACAAAAATAGTAATTATAATCTTTTAAATAAAAATTTTTTTTCCAAAATGGTTGATAAAAATTTAATAAGCATTTCTAAATTTCATGCTTTTATTTATAACGAAATAGATGAAACCACAGCTATTCATGACTATAATATTGAATTTAATTCAAGGTTTAATATTTTTGATTTTATTTTAGTTTCTGCTGGTGAAGATGGCCACATCGCATCGCTTTTCCCTTCAAGAAAACTGTTGTTTTCAGATGTAGAAGGTTATCAGTACGAGTACAATTCTCCCAAATTTCCCAGTAAAAGAATAAGTTTAACGCCAAAATCTTTATTTAATGCAAAAGCTATTGTTTTGTTATTTATGGGTGTTGATAAAAAGCGAGCTTTAGAAAATTTTTTAGGTTTTAATAGTTCTATCAATGAATGTCCAGCTAGACTTCTTAAAGAGCATCCCAATTTATTGGTTCTTACAAACATTAAAAGAGATGAAGGTTATGCAGGATCCTAGGCTTTCTAAGTATAAAAATACTAAAAATTTAAGCAAAAAAACTGTTGAAGAAATTGATACTTTGAGTTTAAATAAAAACTTTTCTGATTCAGAAATTCAAGGTTCTATGCTTAGATCTTGGATAAGCCTTATTAAGGGTAATAAAAACAAAGCATCTATTGAGTCTAAATCCAATAATATTAATGATTTAAAGCCAGGATTTATTCGCAAAGAGAGTAAGGTTACAAAGATTGCAAAATATTTTTTGGCTATTGGGCTTGAAAAATCTGCAAAGATTATGTCTGAGCTTGATGATTCGGATATAATCTTAATTACCAGAGAAATTTCAAAGATTAGCTATATTTCTCCAGAAGAAAAAGATCATATTATTAAAGAATTTGAAGAGTTGCTAAGAAATGAAAAAAGGTATGTTAAGGTTGATGATAACTTTGCTTATGAATTATTGAATAAAACGTTAGGAAAATCTAAAGCAAAATCAATTTATAAAAAAGTTACTGGTAATGATATTTTTATTCCTTTTGATTATTTATCTCAAATCGAACATGAACAACTTTGGGCATTAATTAAAGATGAGAATATTAAAACGCTTGTCATATTATATAATTATTTAAATAAAGATCAAAAAAAGTATGTTTTTTCAATGCTAGAAGAAGAAGATAGAAGAGAATTTATAAAAGATCTTGCCAAACCAAGGCAATTGAGTATGGAGACAATAGAGGCAATTTCAAATAAACTTAAGGATAGATTTAGAATGCAAGGGACTCTTAAGACAGATAAACTTGATGGATCTAAAATACTTGTTGATATTTTAAGCTATATGGATTCTAATGAAGAGAAAAATTTGCTTAATAAAATTAATATGAAGGATTTAAATCCTGTTGTGGACAGTGAAATTCGAGAAAAAATATTCGATATTAATGTAATATTGAGAATCATGGATAATGACTTGCATAATATTTTAAGAGAGTTTACAGATAAAGAGATTGCAATTATTATTAAAGATAAAACTGATGAGGTTAGAGATAAAATGCTTTCAAATGTTTCAAAAAGGCGTAAAGAAATTATTTTAGATGAAGAAGCTTTTTTGGGGAAAATAAGTAAAAAAAATTTAAAAGCCATGACACTATTTTTTATTAATTATATTAAAAATTTAACTTTAAAAGGCGATTTAGTAATATATAGAAAAAATGAGGAATTTATTTAATGACACTTAATAAGTTGCGTAAAAAATATATTGATTTTTTTAAATCAAAAAAACATTTTGAAATAATGGGTAAATCATTGGTTCCTGAAAATGATCCTACAGTTCTTTTCAATACAGCTGGCATGCAGCCCCTTATTCCTTATCTTCTTGGAGAAGCACATCCATCAGGAGACATGCTTGTTAATGTGCAAAAATGTTTAAGAACAGGAGACATTGATGAGGTTGGAGATTTAAGTCATTTAACTTTTTTTGAAATGCTTGGAAATTGGTCTCTTGGAGCTTATTTTAAAGAATATTCTGTAAAATGTAGTTTTGAATTTTTGACTTCTTCTGATTATTTAAATATTCCAAAAGATAGTCTTTATGTGAGTGTCTTTGAAGGCGATCAAGAAATTCCTCGTGATACAGAGACGGCTAGGGTTTGGGAAAGCTTAGGCATTCCCAAAGATAGAATATATTATCTTTCTAGAGAGCATAATTTTTGGGGGCCTGTTGGATCTAAAGGACCTTGTGGACCAGATACTGAAATATATGTAGATACTGGAAAGGTTAAGTGCTCTTTTGATTGCAATATTACGTGTTCTTGTGGCAAGTATTTTGAAATTTGGAATAATGTTTTTATGCAATACAATAAAGATGAAAATGGTAATTACATAGAATTGGATCGAAAATGTGTCGATACGGGAATGGGGCTTGAGAGAACAATTGCTTTTTTGCAGGGTAAATCTTCAGTTTATGAGACAGATGCATTTATACCTATAATAAAGAGAATAGAATTTATTTCTGGTAAAGTTTATGGACAAAAAGAAGACGATGATAGATACATTAGAATAATTTCTGATCATGTTAAAGCTGCTTGCTTTATTCTTGCTGATAGTTCTGTTGTTTTTCCCTCCAATTTGGGTCAAGGGTATGTTCTAAGAAGACTAATAAGGCGGTCGGTTAGATATGCAAAGAAGCTTGGAATAAAATCCCATTTTTTAGCTGATCTTGTTGATTCTGTAGAGACTATTTATAAATCTTTTTATAATGAGTTAACAGAAAAGAAAAATTTTATCAAAAAAGAATTGAGCACAGAAGAAAAAAAGTTTTTTAAAACTTTATTTCAAGGTGAGCAAGAATTTATTAAAATAACACGAAATTTACCCTATAAAACTATTCCTGGTGATATTGCTTTTAAACTTTATGATACTTATGGTTTTCCATATGAATTAACAGAAGAGCTTGCTTTTGAATATGGCTTTAATATTGATAAGTTGGGTTTTGATGAATTTTTTAAAAAGCATCAAAAGATTTCAAAGAAAGGGGGTGACAAAGTTTTTAAAGGAGGGCTTGCTGATTATACTTATGAGACCACCAAGCTGCATACAGCAACTCATTTGCTTCATAAGGCACTTCAATTAGTACTAGGTGATCATGTTAGGCAAAAAGGAAGTAATATTACTGCTGAGCGATTAAGGTTTGATTTTGTTCATTCTAAAAAGATGACAGATGATGAGATAAAAAAAGTTGAAGAGATTGTTAATTCACAGATAAAGAATTCTTTATCTGTGAAAAAATCTATAATGGAATTAAGTGAGGCTCAAGAAAAAGGAGCCATGGCTCTTTTTGGAGAAAAATATGATAATTTGGTTAGTGTTTACGAGATAGATGGATTTTCACTTGAAGTTTGTGGAGGCCCTCATGTTGAGAATACCAATGAACTTGGTACTTTTAAAATACAAAAAGAACAATCCTCATCTTCGGGTGTAAGAAGAATAAAAGCTATTTTGGTTGATGAGTAAATTTTTTTATTATTTATTGATTTTATTTTAATAGGAGGTTTTATGACAAAATCAATTTTGGATTATTTATTGACTTTACATCCTGTATTATTAGGACTTTTAGGCTCTACTTTTACTTGGTTTACCACAGCTTTTGGAGCAGCAGCGGTTTTTTTCTTTAGAAAGGTAGATAATAAAATAATGGACGCTATGCTTGGTTTCTCAGCAGGTATTATGATAGCGGCTAGTTTTTTTTCACTTATTCAGCCTGCTATAGAAAGAGCTGAGGAGCTTGGATACATTACTTGGGTACCGGCTGTTTTTGGATTTCTTGTTGGAGCATTTTTTATATATATTGTAGATGTATTTGTTCCAGATCTTGATAAACTTACTTTTATTGATGAAGATTTAACTAAACACGGGAAAAAAGATTTTTTACTCTTTACCGCTGTTACTTTACACAATTTCCCAGAAGGATTGGCTGTTGGAGTTGCTTTTGGAGCCTTGGCTTCTAATCCGGATATTCAAACTTTAGTTGGAGCTATGCTTCTTACGCTTGGTATTGGCATTCAAAATATTCCTGAAGGAGCAGCTATTTCTTTACCCTTAAGAAGAGGTGATGTTGCTTTGGCAAAATGCTTTAATTATGGCCAAATGTCAGGATTAGTAGAAATTGTAGGTGGTCTTATGGGGGCTTATGCAGTTTATTCTTTTACTCGAATTTTACCTTTTGCTTTAGCTTTCTCAGCAGGAGCTATGATTTATGTGTCTATTGAACAATTAATACCTGAAGCTAAGAGAAAAGACATTGATAATAAAGTGCCAAGTATATTTGGTGTTATTGGTTTTACATTAATGATGTTTCTTGATGTTTCATTAGGTTAAAGTTAGCCAAATTTTCCACTGATATATTCTTCAGTTTTAGGATTTTTAGGATTAAAGAATAGTTCATCAGTTGGGCTTTCTTCTTCAATGCATCCATTAAGGAAAAATGCGGTTCTATCAGATATTCTTCCGGCTTGTTGCATGTTATGAGTTACAATAATTATTGTGTAACTTTCTTTTAAGTTTATTATTAGTTCTTCAATTTTGCCTGTTGATATTGGATCGAGTGCAGAGGTAGGTTCATCCATTAGTATTACATTTGGTTCTATTGCAAGAGTTCTTGCAATGCAGAGTCTTTGTTGTTGCCCTCCTGACAAACTTAAGGCATTTGTATTAAGTTTGTCTTTGACCTCGTCCCAGAGTGCAGATTTTTTTAGTGATTGTTCTACTATTTCATCTAGTTTTTTTTTGTCTTTTGTCCCGTGAATTTTTGGGCCATAGCTTATATTGTCGTAGATAGACATTAAAAATGGGTTAGGAGTTTGGAACACCATTCCTATTTTTCTTCTAAGTTCTAGGATATCAAAATTATTTGAATAAATGTTTTTCCCTTCATATATTACATTGCCTTCTATTTTAATGCCTTCTACAAGGTCATTCATTCTGTTGAGAGTTCTTAAGAATGTTGATTTGCCGCAGCCAGATGGACCTATTAAAGCAGTAATACTATTTTTTAGTATTTTAATATTTATTTCGTTTAAAGCCTTAAATTCTGTATAAAATAGATTTAGGTTTTCTGTTTTTATTATAATTTCATTTTTAGGGTTATCTTTTTCTTTTACCACTTATTTAATCCTATATAGTTTGTTTATTAAAAATTTAGATGTTAAATTTATTATGAGTATCATTATTACAAGTATTGAAGCTGTTCCAAATCCTTTGTCCAGGTGTCCTTCTTGAAATAACATTAATAGGTGTACAGTTAATGTTCTTGATGGTTCATTTAAATTTGTTGCAAGTCCCAAGTTTGTTCCCATTGTAAAAAGCAATACAGCTGTTTCTCCTAAAGCTCTTCCTATTGCAAGAACTATTCCTGTTAGTATTCCAGGAATAGCTGTTGGAACCATAATTTTAATTATAGTTTCTGTTTTGTTTGCTCCTAAGGCGAATGATGCATACTTGTATGATTTTGGTATTGTTTTAAATGTTTCTTCGGTTGTTTTAACAATCATTGGTAATATCATTAGGGAGCTTGTTATTGCTCCTGAGAGTATTCCCATTCCAAAAATTGGTACAAAAAATATCAGTCCGAAAAGTCCAAAAATTATTGCAGGAATTGAAGACAGGATGTCAACACTCATAGATAGTATTTTGTAAAATATCTTGTTAGAAGTATATTCGGCAAGCATTATGCCAGTTCCTATTCCAATGCATATTGAAATAGCAGTTGTTAATAATATTACATAAAAAGTATTTAAGATTAAGTAAGAAATTCCACCATATGCACCAGAATCTCTTGGAATAGATAATATGAAATTTAAATTTAAAGGGCTGCTTTTATCAAAGTAATGCATTTTGATAAAGGGTGCTTTAGTATTTTGAAAATAATGCCAAGGTACAATTGCTAGTGCTCCTTCTGTTTGTTCTATAGTTTGTATTATTTTTTCTTCTTGATCAAGATATTTTATTATTTTTAATTTAATATCCTTTGCTATTAAATTAATCCATTTTTCTTTACCCTTAATAAGTTTTTCAACCTCATCAACACCTAGCGTATTGATTATTTCATTTTCATTTTTTGTTAAAGTTTTTTTACTTATTAAGATAGACATAGTTTTTATTTTTAAAGCTTTAATATTGGGATATAACTTAAAATCTAGGGATTCGAATTCTTCTTTTGTTAAATAACTTATAGAGCCTATTGTGCTGTTTATGGTTTGAAGTATTTTTTTAGTAGATGATTCGATTTTTACGTATCTTTTATTAAATATATTGTTTTTGATTAGTGTTCTTAGAATAGCTTTGCTAGATATGCTATCAAGTGAATTGGCAATAGGTATAATATCAATTCCTTGATCTGAAATGCTTCCCCAGTGCGAAATTTTATTATTATATATGTTATAAATGTCTTCTATTGAGATTTTATTTATATTGATATTTTTATTAACAATAAAAGCAATTTGCATTTCTTTGTTTTCTTCTGTTTTGAATGGTACAAAGTGTTGAGCTTTGCTTAAAAATAAAGTTTGTTTTTTTTTAAAATAAAACAAAGAGTTATACAATATATATGCGATGATAAAAATCAATAGAGCTGTTAAAAAATATGCAATAGAATTGATTATAAAGAAATAAAACTTGTTGATTAGTTTGTTTATTTGAGTTTTGGTCACTTTTTCTTTAACCCTTTATTTGAAGATAGTATAAAATTTTTGAGTAAATTTGTAATTATTGAAAATAGCAACAATACTAGAGCTGTAGAAAAGAGAGCTTCTCTGTGGGTGCCTGAAGCGTATCCCATGTCCATAGCAATATTTACGGTTAGCGTTCTAATAGGAGAAAATATATTTTTTATAAAAAGAGGAGAGCCTCCTCCAACCATTAATACTGCTACTGTTTCCCCAATAGCTCTTCCTATTGCCAATATTGTTCCTGCTAAAATGCCTCGACTAGCTGATGGTATTATTATTTTATATATTGTTTGCCAGTCTGTTGCTGCTAATGCAAGAGATGCAAATTTATATGATTTAGGAACAGCTTTAAGTGATGAATAGCAAACGCTAATTATTGTGGGAATTATCATTATGCTTAATATGAGTGATGAGCTTATTAAATTGTATCCCAAATTGTCTTCTCTTTGAAAAATGTTTTTTATTAAAGCAGCAATAAATGTGCTTCCAAAAAATCCGTAAACTACACTAGGGATTCCCGCCAAAAGCTCTATTATTGTTTGTAAAAATTGTTGATAAAATCCTTTTGCTTTTTCAAGTAAATATATTGCAAATCCTAATCCAATTGGTAAAGCGATTAAAATAGAAAAAAGTGTAGTTAAAAAGGAGTTAATAATGAATGATAAGATACCATAAGATTTTTGTAGATTATTAGTAGGATCCCAATTTGTGCTAAATAAAAAGTTTAAAATTTTAATTTTATTATTAATAAATGGTGTTATTCCGGTTTTTAATATAAATGCACCTAAAAACATTATTGATAGGGAGCTTATTATTGCGGATATAAGAATAAAAGATTTGAAAATAATTCCAATTATCTTTCTTTTTGTCTTTAAGCTTAGATGCATTTTTTAAAAGAATCCCTTAAAGCTCATTTCAATGCTCAATTGTATTACTTGACTTAATATTAAGTCAAGTAATCTTTTATTTAATTTAATTATGTTTTTATCCCTAAAAAGCCTTGTTCTTCAACGATATCTTGTCCGTTTGAGCTTGTCATAAAATCAATAAATTGAGTTACGCTTTTATCTTCGTATTTACTATTTGTAACTATTGTTAAATTTCTTTTAATGGTATATTTATTGCTATTTATTGTTTCTTTTGTAGGATATGTGCTGTTTACAGAAAGTATATTTAAACCCTTTTCTATTGAAGTTTTTGCGTATCCAAGACCTATATATCCTATTGAGTGTGGAGTAAGGCTTGTTTTTTCAATTACCTCTCCATTAGATTTTACTACTATTCCGTCTTGTCTAAATTGAGATTCTTCATGAGTTTTAAAAATTTTATTAAGAAGTAAATCTTTTATAGAAGAATAAGAACCAGAAGAGGAGTCTCGATTAATAAAGTTGATTTTAGCATCAGGGCCTCCCACTTGTTTCCAATTTTGAATTTTACCATTTAGTATTTTAGCTAGATTTTCTTCTGTAATATTTGTAATTTTTATTTCAGGGCTTGTTATGAAAATTATAGCATCATAAGCAAATACAGTTTCTTTTGCTCCTTGTTCAATTTCTTCTTTTGTTAAATCTCTTGATGATATAGCTATTTTATATATTTTGTTAAATAGCCCGTTTATGCCAACACTACTTCCTTGTGCATCGTATGTTACTTTAGTATTATTGTTTATCTTACTATATTTTAAAATCATTTCATCTAGTATTGGACTTACAGTTGTAGAGCCCCCAATTGATACAATTTTTTCATTGTCTTGATTTTTACAGTTGTATAATAAACTTGTTGATAGCATAAAAATTAAGATAATAATTTTTTTCATCAAGTAAACTCCTTCGTTTAAGTATATAATAGCATTACTTTAAAATAAGTCAATTATAAATTAGCTTTATTGGTCAAGTTATAATTGGGGAATAATAGTAAATATTTTAATTTTTTGGTATAAATTACTACTAGATTTGTATATTAAGTTTTGCGAGGTATTTAAATGGCGGTAGTTAAATCTAGTGAGATTGAAAAAGGTTCTTTTTTGCTTATCAAAGGGACCCCCCATATTGTTCTTGAAAGAGAATTTTCAAAAACAGGTAGAGGAGGGGCAATAGTAAGATTAAAGCTTAAGAACTTAAAAAACAAATTTGTCATTAGAGAAACTTTAAAAGGGGCAGATACTGCAGAGGCAATTGAAATTTACGAGGTTAGCGCCCAGTATTTATACAAAGATAAAGACGTTTTGGTTTTTATGGATTTAGAAACTTATGATCAGGTTAGTTTGGACTTAAAGGAAAGTGCCAATTTTCAAGATAAGGTTCCTTTTTTGCAGGAGTCAGAAATCTATTCTCTTATAATGTTTGATAATGTGGTTATTGATATTAAGTTGGCTCCAAAGATTGCTTTTGAAGTTGTAGAGGTTGAAGCAGCTGTTAAAGGTGATACTGTAACAAATGCAATGAAAAATATTACTCTTAATACGGGGCTTGTAGTTAAAGCTCCGCTTTTTATTAACGTTGGAGATAAAGTTTTAGTTAATTCTGAAACCAAAGAGTATGCAGAGCGAGTTAAAAGTTAAATTAATATTGGTTTTTTGTTATATTGTTTGTTCTTGCGAAATAAATTATCCTGAGATAAAAGAACTTGATTATAAGGTAAATTATTATTTTACTGAGAATCGTTTAGACTATTTTATGAGTTTTGATTTTGCAATTAAGGTTCTAAAGTCAAAGGATGTTTTTAAATTGTCAATAGAGAATAAGGACACTAGTGAGTTTATTCAAGTGGTTAATGATAATTATAGATCTTTTTTTATAGATTCTATTCTTGGCAAGGATATTTTATATTGTAGGGATTTGAGATTTAATTTTTTTGATGAAACTTTTTCTGATTTTACTTCATGTGTTCGTCTTTTTGATAAGGGTATGAGAGTTTACAATAGAGAGCTTGTTATTTCTTTAGGTATGTCAAAGTATGATTTAGATGACGTTCATAATTATGTATATAAGTCTAAGGATATGGCAATGTTAAATAAGTTAAGCAATTCTAAAGTATTTTTTGTTAAAACTTTTAAAGACAAATTATATCCTATTTCTTCAGTTGCTAGGATTGATTCAATAGATAACTTAGAGGTTGATAAAACATTGGATAATTACATAAGTTTTTATTATGTTGAAAAAAATTCAAATCTTTTTTTTAAGGTTAACTAAAAAAAAGATTTGAATTGGGCCCACCAGGACTTGAACCTGGGACCTACCGATTATGAGTCGGGTGCTCTAACCAACTGAGCTATGGGCCCTCCTTAGCTTTAATTTATTATATTTATTTTTTATTCATTGTCAAGTTCATTTTGAATAACTTCTATTTTAGAAGTTAATGCATCTAATTTGTTATTAATTTTGTCTTTTTCTTTTGTTAGGATTTGCATTTTTTGTTGAATGGTTTTTATTTCTTCCTGTTTTGTTATTTTTGTTAAATCATTACTTAAGTTTAATATTTTTTGGTTTGTTTTTTCGATTGTTTGGATTGCTGCGCTGATTGTATTGGTTTTAGTTGTGATTTTATCTTTTTTTGTGGTTTCAATAAATTCTTCAGCAATTTTTTTTAAAATATTTTCTTTGGTTTTTACAATAACATTGATTTTGTTTTTTATTAGATTCTTTTTGTATATTTTTTCTTTTTTGCTTTTATATATTATTTGTTTTATTTCTTCTTTTATGCTTTTTATATTTGTTTTGATTTCATTTATTGTTTTAAATTCTTTAATAATTATATTGTTTAATTTTTTATTTAATGAAAATTCATTTATTATGCTTTCAAAGTTTTCAGAAAGGTAATATTTTGTTAATATTTTTTTTTCAAATTCTTTTGATATTTTACATACATTTACCATATTTATAATATTGTTTATTGCTGAGTTGACTTTAAGTATTATCCTTTGTAAAGGATTTTTTGTTTTATAATCACTTGCTAATTCTATTTTTTTATATTTTTCAAGTTTTAATTTAGAAAAATTCATGTTGTATTTTGATATTAATTCTAGATTTTGAGGATAAATTTCAATTATTGCTTTAGCAATTTCTTTAAGTTTTTTTTTGTATGATTTACTAACAGATTTATGTTCTGTTTTAAGAATATAAATTTTTTTGTTTAAATTTTTTAATATGTTTTCATTTTCTTCTGATTTGCTTAAATTGCTTTTCATTTGGTACAATTCTTTTTCTGCTAATTTTAGATTAGGATAGTGGTTTAAATTTTTTAATTCTACTATATTATTATTTTTTAATATTTTTCCAAGTTCAATTAAACTTTTTTCTTTTTCTATCTTTAATGAGCTGATTTCGGATTTGATTTTCTTTATCATGGGAACTCTGATTTCATTTTATGCTCTGTCAACTTTTTTTTCAAGCTCAAATTTAGATATTTTGTAATAAATTTTTCGTCCATGAGGACAGTGTTTTATTTCTAGTTTGAAAAATTCATTTATTAAAAATTTGCTAAATTCAAGGCTTAATATGTCATTTGTTTTAACAGCTTTTCTACAGGCAATAGTTGCATATAAATCAGATTCAAGAGAATTTATTGTTCTACTTTTTCTTGATTGAAAAAAGTGAATAAGAGTATTTTCATATTGATTGCAAATATTAGGAATAGATTCAAGTTGATATTTTTTAGGGCCTATTTTAGAGATTATAATGTCCATTTTTTTGTATTCCTCGATTTCACTATCTATAATTTCTTCTATGTTTTTATCAATTATTGTGAATTCAATTGGTATTAGAAGTTTTTGAATAGTTTTTTTTGAATTTCTAAGTTTTTCATATATTATTTTTTCATGAACTGCGTGTTGGTCTATGAAGTAAATTTCATTTATTTTTTCAACGATCAAAAATTCAGAAAATATTTGCCCTATGTAGTTAAATTTTATTTCTTCTTTTTCATCTTTGTTTATTGGTTCTTCAAATTCTAAAAAGTTGTCAGAGAAAATGTTTGTAATATTTTCCTTAAATGATGGTCTGTTTTGTATAATTGAATTATATTTTTTAAGGCCAATATCGTTTTGTATTATGTTTTTGTTTAGTTCGTTTGCATTATTTTCTGTTTCTAAATTTTTATTTTGGGGTATGTAATATGTGCTAGTTTTATTAAAGTTTTCTGGTTGGTTTATCATTTCTATTAAATTATCATCATCTGTTAATTGTCTTTTTATTATTATGTCGTTGTAGCTGTTTGTGTCTTTATCGAAAAAATTATTAATGTTATCAGAAATTAGCTTAAATAAAAATGGAAGATTGAAAAATCTTACTTCTTTTTTTTGAGGATGGACATTAAAGTCAATATATTCAGGGTTTATTTCTAAAAATAAATAGCATATTGGGAAGTTGCCAGGAGAAAGTATTCTACTGTGCCCATTAGTTATTGCTTCTAAGAGATCTTTTTGATCGATAGGTCTTCTGTTTACAAATGTTTTAATATGTCTTTTACTTTTTTTAGAAAAATTAGCTGGTGCTAGAAATATTTCTATTTTTATATTTTCATGTTCTTTTTTTAAGACCTTAAATTTATTATTTTCTATTACACTTCCATATACATTTTGCACTCTATCAATTAACGATTCTTTAAAGTAAATTTTTCTTAGTTTTTGATTTAAATTAATTTCGAAATTGATTTCAGGATGGGTTATTATTTTTTCTTCTAAAACTTTGAGACACATTTTTGTTTCAATGGGTTCTTGCTTTAAAAATCTTTTTCTTGCTGGAAAGTTGTGAAATATTTTTGTAACATCTACTATTGTTCCGTTTATGGCGGGTTGTTTTTTAAAGCATTTTTCAATTCCATTTTCTATTTCTATTTGATAGCTTTCATTTTTAGTTGTTGAGCTTGTTATTGAAATGTTAGAGCAAATTGCAATACTGGAGAGAGCCTCGCCTCTAAATCCTAGAGTTTCTATTTTTCTTAAATCTTCTTCTGAGGATATTTTTGAAGTGGTGTGTGGTAAATAGCAGATTTTTAAGTCTTCTTTACTTATTCCGCTTCCATTATCTATTATTAAGATTTTGTGAATTCCCCCTTCTTCAAGAAAGACCTCAATTTTAGTAGCCCCAGAATCTATTGAATTGTCTAGTAATTCCCTTAATATTGAACATGGTCTGTCTATTGATTCTCCTGCTGCTATTTTTTGAACCAAGTATTTATCTAAGAATCTTATTTTATTCATTACAATTTATATTCCTATTATTTTTTTAATATTTTCATTTTTTTTGTAATTTGGAAATTTTTTGACAAGCTCTCTTAATGTTTGATCATTATTATTCTCATTATATTCTATTATTCCTAGCGCATGTAAGGCTTCTGGATTGTTTGGCTTTAATTTTGTATATTCTTTTAGAAGGTCTTTAGCTCTTGTGTTGTCATTAATTTCAATTAGAGTGGTTGCAAGATTGTATTTTGCTTCAATATCGGAATTGCTTATTGCTTTTTCAAAAATTTCAATTGCTTTTTGATAATTTTTTTGATTTTTATAAAGTATTCCAAGATTGTTTAAAGCTAATTTATTGTTTTTGTTTATTATCTTTTCAAGAGTTGAGATTGCTTGAGTTTTATTTCCTGATTTTTCGTATGCTTTTGCTAGATTTATGTAGGCTGAAGTATTTTCAGGGTTTTTTTCAATTACTAAGCTGTAAAGCGATATGGCATTTTGGTAATTTTCGTTTTTAAGATTTATAGATGCTTTTAAATATAAATATTCACTTTTTTCTGGATTTAAATTGATAGCCTTGTTTATTATTTCAAGAGATTCTTTAAGTTTATTGTTTTCAAATTTTGCTATTGATAGGTTATAAATAGCAATTTCGTTGGGGGTTTTTGTATTATCATAAAAAAAACCCAAATATTCTTCACTTTTTTTGAAGTTACCCAAGTTGTTTGATACGATTCCAGCTTTTAATGCATAATTTAGCTTTTTGTTGAGATTGTAGGCATTTTTAAAACTTTCAAATGCTTGCTGCATATTGCCATTTTTTTCTTCAGCTATTCCTTTTTGGTAGTAGGCGGTGTCATAATTTTTATCAATTTGTATTGCTTTCTCAAAAGATTCTATTGCTTTTTTGTTTTTATTTAACATCATTAAAGCTATTCCTTTGTTATTATGTGCTTTTTTATGTTTTGGATTGAGCCTTATTGTTTGATCAAATGAGGCTATTGAATGTTCATACTTTTTAAGCTTGAATCTAATAATTCCAAGTTTATAGTAATCTTCTTGGGTGTTTGTGAGCTTAGTAATTTTTTCATATACATTTTCTGCTTTTAGTAAATCTCCATTGTTTTCATAAGCTTGAGCTAAAGTTTTAGAGGCATAGCTGTCATTAGGATTTATTGTTAAGAATTCGTTTAGATCTTTAATGGCTTGTTGACGAGTTTTTGGATTTTCAAGATCAGTAGGCTTTATTGAATAAACCTTAGATTTAAGATTTTCCAATTGTTGAATTTTATTAGCTTGGGCTAAAGTGTTAGAGGCATAGCTGTCATTAGGATTTATTGTTAAGAATTCGTTTAGATCTTTAATGGCTTGTTGACGAGTTTTT
>NZ_QBLM01000002.1 GCF_008828755.2 [Borrelia] turdi
TCCAATTGTTGAATTTTATTAGCTTGGGCTAAAGTGTTAGAGGTATAGCTGTCATTAGGATTTATTGTTAAGAATTCGTTTAGATCTTTAATGGCTTGTTGACGAGTTTTTGGATTTTCAAGATCAGCAGGCTTTATTGAATAAACCTTAGATTTAAGATTTTCCAATTGTTGAATTTTATTGTCTTCTTTATTTAATTGGAAAATGTCTTTTTTGTAAGGATCTTTTGGTATATTAATTAAATTTGGTTCAATATCTTTTTTTATTAAGGTTAATAGTAAATGGGAAGCTTCTTTATTTTTTAAACTTTCAATCAACTCATTTACTTTTTGGAATTTGTTGCTTAACCCTTTTTTGATTAATTCTTTTAATCTGTTTTTTCCAAGTGTGATTCTACCGGTATTAATATTGTCTAATATTTCATAAAGCTCTTTTTTTATTAAATAGCTATATGGCCTATGAATTTTCCCCATTATTGTTTGAGTTTGACCGGACAGAGAAAAATCGCCTTCTTTTTTAGAATTTGAGGGAGTAGCATTATCATTGTTTGAATATTTACTATTTTCTGGGGTTTTTAAAATATTTTCTGCATTTTTTTCTTTGGAAAAATTTGTGGTTTGCTTATCATTTCCTATTTTTTGAGTGTTGTTTAAAGAATTTTTACTATTTGATTTTTCACTTATTTTTTTTTTTAGTTTTTCCAAATTAAATAAATTTTTTTCATCATTAACGTTTAATTTGGGATTTGAAGATTGTATTGCTTGATCTTCTTCTTTTGATATTGTATTTGGGTTTATTTTTTTTGGGATTTTGCTTTTTTTAAATTCAGATATGTCTTCATCTTCAATACCAACATCATCGTTTCTGTCAGAGTAATTTTCTGTTATTGCGCTGTCTTTAATGTATCTATTATTAAATGCGATATCAAAATTTTCGTTTGCATTTGTTTTTGAATTGTCTTGACCTTTAATCTTGTCTAAGATTTTATTTGCAGAATCTCTTTGTAAATCGTTTGATTCAAAAGGACTGCTGTTTGCAATTTCTGCTAGTGTATTTGCAAGCATTACAATGTCTTCATTTTGTGGGTATTTGTCTTGCAGAAGTTTTGCAACAGAGTATGCTTTTTTATAGTTTCGATCTATTACACTATTTTTAACTTCGTTTAGCATTATTTCTCGATTTTTGTCATTTAACTTGCTTTGATATATATAGTAACCAAAGCCTCCAAATGATAAGATAAGTAAGAAAATTAAAAGCAATAATACTGAAAAATTTGTATGTTTTTTATTCATCTATGTGTAACTCCTCTTGCCAATTAAGTTTTTCTAGCTCAATTAAAGAATTTGTTTCTAGATTGTCTTTAAAACCATCTTTAAGTATTTGATTTTTATCTTCTTTAGCATATACAATATGCTCAGTTCGTCCCTTTAAACTTTTGTCAATTTTTTCAAGATTAATTTTTTCATTTCTTAAATAGCTTATTATAAGCAAAATGCTGTCTTTTTTTTCTGTTTTTGATCTAAGGGTAATAAATTGTGAGTAGTCGTGGATAGCCATAGTATATGAGTCCCAAGCCTTTTGATATTCTTTTTCTTTAGATGTTATTTTGCCCTGTTGAACATAAGCATTAGCTCTATTTAGCAGTGCGCTGTCATAATTGGGCTTGCTTTTAATAGAATTAGAATAATATTTTATTGCTAAGGGATAGTAACCCTCTCCTCTGTTAAACATTATGTTACCTAATTCATAATATAGTATGTAATCGATTTCACCGCCTACTGCAATTCCATCGAGTAAGGCTCCTTCTGCTTCTGTTAGTTGGTTATTTTCTCTATATGCTATTGATAAAAAGTAGTAGCCAAGCTGTACTTTTGGATATTTTTTAATAGCATCGCTTAGTGTTTCGATTGCTTGAATGTAATTTTTATTTTTCATTTCTTCTTTGCCGATTCTAATTAGCCTTTGAGAATATGCTAATTTTGAATTAAATATTAAAATTAAAAATAAAATAAAAAATTTACAATTTTTACTTAATAATAATAAATAAATTCTCATTTTTTCCCATTTTATTTAATTTAGATTATATGTCTTTAGCTTTAATAAGCTCTTTTTTAAAATTTATTTTTTGCTTCAATTTTGTTTTGAAAAAAAGAAATAAATTCCAATAAACTACTTTTTTCATTAGATTTTATCTTTCTATTGTTTTTTAATTCTACCAGATTCTCACAATATATTAAATAGCATATTGCAGGTAATAATTTTTTCTCATTTTCATCTTCCAGTTTTTCAATAAGATTAAATTTTATATTCTTTAGAAGAATTTTTAGAATTCTTGATCTTGTTTTTAGTGATTTTATTAAAAGATATGACCTTTGGTAATCTAGTTGGTTTGGATTTATTTTTTGTATTTTTATTATTTTTTTAGGTATTGTAATTTTATTTTCGTCAAGGTAAAGTAGCATATCTGATATAAATTTGAAATGCTTATTTTCAATATTAGGATAAAAAGATAGAAAATATACAAATATTTGATTTTGTATTTCAAAGGTTTTAGTTTTAAAAAATTCTTTCATTTGCTGACAAAAAATTTTTTTATTCTTATTGTCAGCATAAATATAAAATGCAATCCATCCATAAGTTTCTATATTTTGAGAGGTTTTTTCTACATAGTTCATAATGCTTTGTATGAATGCATTTTTAATGTATTTTTCTTTAAATATGGTTGAGCTTTCATAGGGGTTGAAATTTGTTTTATCAAAAGATGTAAAAAAATCCTCTGTTTGAAATTTTGCGCTTATAATTTCTTTGATTTTTTCTTTTATGTTGATTAATTTGTGTTTTTCAATGTATTCAAGTGCATTTATGAAAGATTCCCAATT
Source organism: [Borrelia] turdi (assembly GCF_008828755.2). GTDB lineage: Bacteria > Spirochaetota > Spirochaetia > Borreliales > Borreliaceae > Borreliella > Borreliella turdi. The sequence continues at coordinate 2,880 of NZ_QBLM01000002.1, forward strand.
ATTTGATATTTTGTCCTTGAAAAACCAAGTTAAATATTTTTTTGTTATTGTTTTTTCAACTATATATAAATAACATTTTAATGTGTTTTGAAAATCCTTTGGAGTGTATTGTGTAAAATCACTGAAAAAATAATTAAAGTTAATATTTTTGCTTGAACCTTTATAAAAAATTTCATTAAGACTTAAAGTTTTTATTGCACGCAAGTAGTTTAAAATTTCATTGTATTTTAGCGCTAGAATTTCTTCTTCTAAGTATTTGTAATGTTTTATCAAAATTTTAATAAAAATGTTTTTACTCAAACATCCAACCGGCCAATATGTAAGTATTAGCATTCTTTTTAGTTTTATTAGCCTGCTTTCTTTATTAATTAAGCTTGATTTAAAAACTTTTTGATTTTCCAATTGATTTTTTAAATTTTTATTTAATATATTTAATATTTTGATTTTATTTTTGTTTCTTACAGCTATTAGAATGTCTACTGTTTGCTCTAAGTTATTAATGTTAATGTTGCTGGAAAAATTTAATATAATTTGCTTGTAAATATCTTTTTTTTCTTGAGAATAATAAGGGTTATTTTGTATTTCAATTAGTTTTAAAAAGTTGTTGGATTTTAGTTTATATGTTATTCCTAATTTTTTGGTGTTGAAATTAGCTTCTTTGCTTATTTGAGCGAAATTTTTACTTTTTACTATTTCTAATATCCATTTTTTAATTATTTCATTTTGAGTTTTTTTGTAGTAGTATTCCTCGAGTGAAGTGTTTAATGTATTTTGTTCTTTTTCATAATCATTGCTAATTTTTATAAGCTCTATTATTTCGGGTTTTCCTAATTTATAAAGTTGGGAAGAAATACTGTATTTTAAGACTTTTTCTTCTATATGTTTGATTATGTACTTTTTTAATGTAGCAAGGGAATTATAAAATTCTGGATCTTTTTTAATCGTTTTCATGTATTCCTTTTTTTATAATTTCTATTAAATTTTTATCTTTTTTTGCAAAATTTATTATTGCTTCTAAATATCCTTCAAGAGTTCCTGTGTCAATTCTTTTGCCCGTAATATTTTTATATAATACTTTTTTTTGATCCATCAACTTTTTTAAAGCATAAATGTGATAGTATTCACCTTTTTGATGTATTTTAAATCCTTCTTCTAAATGTTCAAAAAACTCATAATTGTATAAAAATCTTCCAATAGATGCTTTATTGCTAGGCTCACTTCCAATTTTCGGTTTTTCAATAATGTTTTTTACATGGATCTCGTCTTTGTAGAGATCTATTACTCCGTATCTGTTTATATTTTCTGGATTTTCAATGATAGATATTATATTTTTTCCAGTTTTTTCATAAAGTTTGATCAATTGTAAGCTTAATGGTGGATTTCCAATGTGAAGATCATCGGGGTAAGCTACAATTACAGGTTCTCTATTTATCCAAGGTTTTGCATAAAGTAGTGCATTTCCTGTGCCTAGCATTTCTTTTTGCCTTATGAAGCTTATGTTAATTTTTTTATTTTTAATCTTTTCTAATTCATTTTTTTTATTTTCTTTTAAAAAAATATTTTCAAGTTCAATTTCTCTGTCAAAATAATCTTCAAGAACTTTTTTCCGTCTTGAGCTTATTAATAAAATGTCTTTTATTCCTGAATCTATAAATTCTTGGATAATATAATCTATGGCTGGTTTGTTTAAAATCGGTAACATTTCTTTTGGAATTGTTTTTGTTATTGGTAAAAATCTTGTTCCATACCCAGCTGCTAGAATGATGCCTTTCATACTTTTCTCTCTTGAGATAAGATTATAGCAAAAATTTAATTTTATATATTCAATGTTTTTTAAAATTATTTTAAAATTTCTACTTATGTATGTAAGTTCGGGTAAATATAAAGGTAGAAAAATTTTGTTTCCCAAGACTGGCGCTGTTCGCCCTGTGATGTCTCTTGTTAGAGAAGCTTTTTTTTCTATTATATTCAAGGATATTATTAACTCAAAGTTTTTGGATGTTTTTGCGGGGACTGGTATAATGTCTGTTGAAGCTCTTAGTAGGGGAGCAAGTCTTGCACATCTTGTTGAATGTAATAAAAAAACTAAGATTACATTAGTAAAAAATTTTAGTTTTGTTGGGGAATTTTATAAATTCTTTTTTCAAAGAGCAGAGGATTTTTTGGGCAAAAAAGATCTTTTTTATGATTTTATTTATCTTGATCCTCCTTTTAATTATAAAAATAAGATTAATTTACTTGAGATTATTTTAAAAGGTAAAATTTTGAATGATAAAGTTAATATCATTATGCATTGTCCTTTCAGTGAAGATTTGAATATAGATACATCAAAATTTTCAGTCTATAATTTGAAAAGGTATGGGGGATCAAAACTTATTTTTTTGAGAATACTGTAGGATTTGGTTTTCTTTCATAGTTAAAGAGAATGAGCTGAATTTCATTTTTATTTAATTCTGGAATGTTGTTTTGTATTACAAAATCGTCCACATTTTTTAGTGGATTTTTTTTGTAATTTCCATCTGTATCTTTTATTAAAATTTCCTTGTTTTCAAAATCCATTATTATTTCTTCTAGCTTGTAAGTCTGGTCTTTTTTGTTCATTATAGATAAATTTGGGACAATGCCCATTTTGTATTCAATAATAGCAGCTTGAAAAAGATTTTCATGAGTGTTTTTTTTATTTATACTTACTATTTGGCCATAATCAAAAGGCGCAAGTATTGTTAAAAAATTTTCTAGCATCTTAATGTCAAATTTTTTGTTTTTTGTTTGCTCGTTTGGTTCTTTTTTGCTCCAATAGTATTGTCCGCTATTTTCCATTAAGAATTTAATAGCCTCTAAAGGGTTGGCGCTTTCTTTTATTATTATTGGATTTACCAATTCATCGTAAGTATCTATTATACAAAAAATTCTAACAAGTTCATGAATAAATTTATTGATTTTTAATTGCGGATATCCAGTAGCATCAAGGTAGTCTTTTTGTCCATTGATTATCATTTTCGTAATAGCTGAAATGTCTTCTCTTATTCTAAACAAATTCTTAGCAATGTTAATATTTTTTTCCAAGTATTCTATTTTTAATTTGTGCTGTTCTTTTGAATTTTTATTTTTAAGGCTTATTTTATTTCCTATATCTTCTAATATTGTTATATGCATCAATCCTATTGAGTGTAGCAATGATCCAAGAGCGGCTTGTAGTATCATGTCTTCTGCGTAAAAAAATTCCGTAAATTCGGTATATTCAGTTTTATCAAGAAAAAATTTAATAGTTGAACGAGGTGCATTTTGTAAAGATCTTATTTTGTTCAAATTTGCAATTGTAATTAGAAAATAAATTGTTGTGTCGACTGAATGTAGGAGTATTGAATCGCCTTCTGTTTTGACTTTTCCTTTAAAAAATTCATAATCTCTTCTAGCAGAATATAAATATAATTTTTTTAAAGTTTTTTTATCTTTAAGGTTTTCTTTTGTTCTAAGCTTTTGAATATCAAAATAATGATATATTTCTAATAAAATTTTTTGCAAAGATATTATTTTATGCCTTGGAAGTATTTTAAAGCTTCCTTCCAATATTTCTTTCCAATAAATTTGATTGGGTTCAGACTCCATTAATGTATTTATTTTCATGAGTGGTTTTTTCCCTTTGGTAAAAAATATTGGGTCGTCTTCTTTAAAGGGTTTATATACGTCTCTTAGATTATCTATTAGCTTTTCTCTTAAGTAGCTAAGTTCATCATTTAAAATTTCTTCATTTATTTTTTTTATCAGGTTCTCATATGACTCATCTTCTTTTTTTTTAAGTACAGGAATGTAAGGGGTATTGCCCTTAGAGAGTATTTTAATAATTTTTTCATTTACTCTTGTGCCAAGTTTTGATAAATTTCCTATTCTTGCAAAAATTACGTCTTGTTCATTTAGATCTTTTATTTGCTTTATTTCTTTAAGTATCACTTTGAGATCCTTTTAATCTTTAAATAAATGTCGCCGAGGAGAATCGAACTCCTGACACAAGGATTTTCAGTCCTATGCTCTACCAACTGAGCTACAGCGACGACTGTATTTCAATTAAGATGCTGCCGAGGAGAATCGAACTCCTGACACAAGGATTTTCAGTCCTATGCTCTACCAACTGAGCTACAGCAGCATTTTTATTTACAATACCTTAATTTTTTCATAAGTATATATGTTTGTCAACTCTTTTTAAATTTTAGCTTTTGAATTTAATTCTAAAAAAATAATTTATAGTAACAGTACCTTGGGATTTATATTTTACAAATTTTTAATCTCTCTTGTGAAGATATTTAAAGAAGTCCATATCCGTTGAGAAAATTTTTCTTTTATCCTTTAATACTGCTTTATAGCTTTCTAATGCTTGCCAAAATTTGTAAAATTCAATATTTTTGCCATATGCGTTTGAATAAATTCTTGCGGCTTCCCGGTCCCCTTCAGCTTTGATTTTTGCAGCAGTGGCTTTTGCTTCGCTTAATAGGCTCAACTTTTCTTTCTCTATGCTTCCAAGAATTTCTGTTTTTTCAGCTAATCCTATGCTTCTTTGTTCTTCTGCTATTTGTTGTCTTTCTGAAATCATTCTGTTGTTTACAGAATCAATAAGGCTTGGATCATAAGTAACTTTTCTTATTAATACGTCTACAATTTCAATCCCAATATCTTTGGTATTGTTGTTTGCTATACGAATTATTTCTTTTTCGATTATTTTTCGCCCTTTTGTTATTTTATAAATACTGTTAATTTTTGTTTCTTGCGGAGTAAGTACTCCATTAGACAAACGTTGAATTGGGTCGTTTGAGCTTCTTATAATTTCAAGCAAAGGATATTTTGCGATAACTCCTCTAACAGCAGGTTCAATTGCTGCATCAATTCTGACGTAAGCTCTATTCATTGTTTTTATTGTTGTGTAAAATTTGTTTATGTCTGCAATTTTCCATCTAGCTGTTGTATCAATCCATATTAATTGCTTTTCTTCTCCGCCTGTTGGAATTCTTTGAGGTTCTCCATCCCATCTAAGAATGATTTTGGGAAATATTTGTACACTTTCAATTAATGGAATTTTATATTTAAGCCCAGCTAAACTTTCAGTTCTTTGAATTTTTCCAAGTCGAGTGGTTATTGAAATTTCATTTTCTTTTAAAATATAAATTGGTTGGAAAATAGACAAAATAGCTAAGCAAACTATTATTGTAAAAGTTATAATTTTTATAGTAGATAATAAAATATTTATTATAAATTTCATTTATTTTACCTCTTTAAATGGTAGAAAATTTTTTAAGTTTTTGTCAATTAATTCAATATTATCTTTGTTCTCAAGTATTTCTTTCATAGTTTCATTGTAAAGTCTTTCTTTTGTAATATCAGGATTTTTTAAATAAGCGTCTAGTATGGCATTAAAAATTTCTGTGTCTGCTAATGCATTATTTATTCTGCTTTCTTTGTATCCTCTAGCTTCTTCAATAATCTTTAATGCTTCACCTTTAATTTTGGGAACTATTTGATTAAATTCTTTTTTCCCTTCGTTTATGTATTTATTTTTGTCTTGAATGGCAATGTTTACATCTTCAAAAGCCTCGTAAACTTTTCCTTTTGGGGGTAGGGCATTTCTAATTTGTACTTGCACTACATCAATGCCTAAATTATAATTATCTATTATTTCATTCATAGAAGATTTCACACCTTCTGTCACTCCTACTCTGTTATCGTTTATTATTTCAAAAATAGTATTGTCCCCAATTAATCTATTCATTGATGACTTTGCAATATCTTTAATTGTTGTCTCAGGGTCTTCTACTTTAAATTTAAATGAGTACGGATCTCTTATTTTGTATTGCACTAACCATTCAATATTTATGATATTTAAATCTCCGGTGATAATCATACTTTCATCGCTTGCATTATCATTTTCTCTAATATCATTTGGAGATATTATAAATCCAAATTTAATTTCTTGGACTATTTTTACGGGCACTATAAATTTTTCTTCAATTAATGGAATTTTAACATGTATTCCTGAATCAAGAGTTCTGTTAAGTTTTCCAAGACGAAGTACAATCGCTTCTTCTGATGGCCCGACTATAAATATATTTGCAATAATTATTATTAATATTAGTATTAAAGTAATAATAATTATTAAATATTCGTAAGTTTTATTAAAAATTTGTTTTATGTTAAACATTTGATTCTCCTCCATTTTTATTTTATAAGCGAATTTTATCGTTACTTTTTAGACTTGATAAAAGTTATTGTTTTTATTTTATTATTCTGAATTTCTTTAATAAAATATTCTCCATCAGTTGTTGTTACGGTTTCGTCTTTTTGTGGTATTTTATCAAGTAGATCTATTAAGTATCCCCCGATTGTATTTGTATACTCTTTATGTTTAATAGATATTCCAATTATCTCTTCAATCTCGTCAAAAGTAGTTTCTCCAAGTATTGAGTAAGTATTGTTGTTGATTTGTGTAATCAGAGGCTTTTCCTCTTTAATGTCGTATTCGTCAGATATTGCTCCAAAAATTTTTTCTACTATGTCTTCTATTGTAAGTATTCCTGAAAAACCGCCATACTCGTCAATTACGATTGCCATTATTTTTTGCTTTTTCCTCATAATATCTAATATGTCTTTTATTTTTTTGTTTTGTTGTACAAATACGGCGGGTTTAATAAATTGAGAAACGCTTTTATTCATATCTTTTTTATTTATCTCTATGAGGTCTTTAGCTATTAAAATTCCAATTATCTGTTCTCTGCTTTGTCTTTTGTATATAGGAATTCTAGAGTATCCTTCCTCTTTGATCAATTTAATTACATCTTTTAGCTTTGATGAGCTTGAGAGTGAGAAAACTTCTGTTCTGTGAGTCATGATCTCAGAAGCTCTTACCAGATCGATATCTAACATTTTTTGCATAAATATTCTAGAATCGTTTTTTAAAATTCCTAAATTTCCTGCTAAAGAGAGCATATTTTTTATGCTCTCTTTAGTCATTTTATAGCTTGTTTTAATTTTAAAGAGATTTAATATTTTTTTTATTATTTTATTTATTATATATATTAGTGGAGTAAATATAAAAATCAATGTTTTTAAAAAAAATGAAGTGGATAGAGCAATGACTTCATTATTTAAAATTGCAATTTGTTTTGGAAGTATTTCTGCAAAAATTAGAACGATTATTGTTATTAGGCCTGTTGATATTGCAAGTGTGCTGTTTCCGTATTTTTCAAGTACAAATTTTGTTGTAAGTGTACTTGCAATTATATTTGATATATTGTTGCCGATAAGAATAGTAGTGATTAATTTTGAAGGAGATTGAACCAAGTTGTACACTGATATTCCAGATTTCCCCTTTTTTCTTATATCTTGTATCTGAAGTACACTTAAGGAAGTGTAAGCTGTTTCAGATGCTGAGAAAATAGCAGATAATATTATAAATAGTAGTATCACAGTTAATTCTAACATATGTATTATTTTAATTTATCTTCAACAAAAATGCTTTAATTTATTACATTCTTAAGCAACAAAAATATTTTTGACTTGACTATAAAAGGCGCTGACCGGAATCGAACCGGCGAATCAAAGTTTTGCAGACTTCTCCCTTAGCCACTTGGGTACAGCGCCTTGTAACATTGCTTAGTTTATTAAAAAAATAGAAAATTGTAAATATAACTTCTATTGAAGCATAATTTCAAATTTCTTAGCTATTTTTATTAGTTTTATGTAAAATTTTAATATATGAATAAAAAACTTAATGACGTTTTATTAAAATTGGATCAAGATTTAATAAAATATATAAAAGGCTCTCTTGATTTAGAAATATCAGGAGTTACTTACAGTTCCAAATTAGTTTTGCCCGGGTTTGCGTTTTTTGCTCTTCCAGGAATTCATTTTGATGGACATGATTTTATTGAAACCGCAATTCAAAAGGGTAGCAATGTTATTGTATATTCGCGAGATTTGGATTTTTACAATCCCAATGTTACTTATATTAAGGTAGATAGCTTTAGCATAAGAAAATTTATGTCTAATTTTTCAAATATTTTTTACGATGAGCCTTCAAAAAAATTAAAAGTTATTGGAGTCACTGGCACTGATGGTAAAAGTTCTGTTTGTTATTATATCTACTTGCTTTTAAAAAGCAAAGGCGTTAAAGTTGGTTTTGTATCGACGGTATTTTTTGATGATGGGAGTGGAAGTTTGATTAAAAATCCTTATAGACAGTCAACTCCTGAATCTACAGAAATACATTTATTTTTAAGCAATATGGTTAAAAATGAGGTTCAATATGCAATTCTTGAATCTACTTCTCATGGGCTTGACCTTGAAACAGCAAGACTTATTGATGTTAATTATTTTGCTGTTGTTTTTACTAATATTGGACATGAGCATCTTGAATTTCATGGTACAATTCAAAATTATTTGAATGTAAAGTTAAGCCTTTTCCAGTCTGTTAGTGATGATGCTGGTTTCGGAGTTGTTAATCTTGATGACTTTTATTCTTCTGACTTTAAGAATGCTATTGAAAAATCTTTTACTTATAGCTTAAAAAGCAATCAAGCAGATTTTTTTGTCAGCTTTATTGATGAGAAAACAGATTCTACCAGTTTTGAATTTTATCATAAAGGGGTTAAATACATTGCTAATGTTAACCTGTTGGGGAGTTTTAATGTTGAGAATGTAATGGCTGCTCTTATTTTAGTTTCCAAAATTTTAAATACTGATATTCAAGACATTATTGAGAAGCTTATTTACATTAAGAGTCTTGATGGGCGTATGGATAATATTAATTTAGGGCAAAATTTTTCTGTAATCATTGATTATGCTCATACCCCCGGTGCTTTTTCTAAACTTTTTCCTATTTTTAAAAGATTTGCTAAAAATAGATTGATTTCTGTTTTTGGTTCTGCAGGAGAAAGAGATGTTGCAAAAAGATTTTTCCAAGGACAAATTTCAGATATTTATTCTGATTTAATTGTACTTTGTGATGAAGATCCAAGAGGCGAGAATAGTATGTGTATAATTAAAGATATTGCAAAAGGAATTGTAAATAAAGTTGTAAATCAGAATTTGTTTTTTATTCCTGATAGAAAGCAGGCTATTGAAAAAGCAATAGGTCTTGCAAGGGCAGGAGACTTAGTTGTAGTTTTAGGAAAAGGACATGAAAGTTCAATAATTTATAAAAATACAGAAGCTTTTTGGAATGAACAAGAGGTGGTTCAAAATGCTATTTTAGGTTTAAAAAAATCAGAAAAGGAGAAGTGATGTGAAAAAAAATCTTATGTTAATATTTGGTGGTGTTTCTTTTGAACATGAAATTTCTTGCAAATCCGCTTATAGCATTTATTTAGCTCTTTTGGATTTAAATAAATATAATATTTATCCTGTTTATATTGACAAGTGCACAGGTATTTGGTACTTATTAGATTCTGTTTCTGATCCCCCAAAGCCCATTAGTGTAGATGTTTTGCCTATTGTCAGCCTATTGCCAGGACTTGGAATTTTTTCAAATAACAAAAATCTTGAGATTGATGTTGTTTTTCCTGTTGTTCATGGAAGAACCGGTGAGGATGGTGCTATTCAAGGGGTTTTAAAAGTTATGGACATTCCTTGTGTTGGTGTTGGCATTATAGGTAGTGCTATTGCTAGCAATAAGTATTTTTGCAAACTTTTGCTTAAAAGCTTTAATATCCCTTTAGTTCCTTTTATTGGATTTAGACAGTATGATTATTTTTTAGATAAAGAGGAAGTAAAAAGAAATGTAAAGGAGGTTTTAGGCTATCCTGTTATTGTTAAGCCTGCAGTACTAGGGTCTTCGATTGGGATAAATGTAGCTTACAGTGAAAATCAGATCGAACCTTTTATTGAGAAAGCTTTAAATTATGACCTTACCATTGTAATAGAGAAATTTATTGAAGCTAGAGAGATAGAATGTTCTATTATTGGGAATGAAAAGATGAAAATATTTTCTCCTGGGGAAGTTGTTGTGCAAGATTTTATATTTTATGATTATGATGCTAAATATTCTGTTATTCCTGGGAATTCTATTGTCTTTAATATTCCTGCACATCTTGAGACAAATCAGTTGTTAACTATTAAGGAATATGCCTTTTTTGTTTATAAGAATTTAGAACTCAGGGGTATGGCAAGAATTGATTTTTTTGTTGAAAAAAAAACAGGAACAATTTATCTTAATGAAATAAACACTATTCCAGGATTTACCGATATATCTATGTTTGCTAAAATGTGTAGTCATGACGGTCTTCAGTTTAAAGACTTGGTGGACAGTTTAATTGATTATGCTTTTCAAAGTTATATTAATAGGAAAAAAAGGATTAATTTTGAAGATTAATTTAATTTTAAAGTTTTTAGATTTTCAATCTCTTTATCATTTTTGAGCTTGAAGTATTCGAGATGTTTATATTTTTCTGCTTTGGGCAATATTCCTGAATATTTTATTTTGTAAGAATAATTTATTTTTATATTTTTTTCTTCTTTATTATTGGCTTTATTGTAGATTTTAACTTCATTTTTTTTAACATGTAGATTTGCAAATGCTTCATATGCTATGTCATCTTGAGATTTAAGAGTAAATGCAATTGTTGTTTTTTTAGAGCTAATGTTTTTAAGTGAAAAAATAATATTATTAGCCAATATTTTATAAGGAGTATTGCTTTGGTAAATTATTAGTTTAGATGCATTTTTAAAATGCAGCTCGATTTGATTTGCAATTTTTTGAGTAACCAAATCGATGCTATAAACAGCTCTTTCTGCTATATCTATTTTTTTAAAATCAATATTCATTAGCTCGTCATCAGCTTTAATGCTAGTTTTTAATGTTTTTTTATTTGCTTGTAAAGTTAGGTTAAATTCATTTGAAATTATTTGGATAGGATTTTTATTGCCCTTTATATATTCAATTTTTATTTTATTTATTTTTTCTGGAAAGCTGGCTATTTGTTCTATTCGTATTATATGCCCTTTTTTATCGATATTTTTAGATATTATGATTGTGGTTATTAAAAAAAAAGTTATAAGGCCAAGTTTTTCGACTTTCTTTAAATTTTGTTTAATTTTTGATAGTTTGGATTTTAAATGCTCTGAGATATTAATAAATATGGTAGAAAAAAGACAAATTGAGATTAGATAGCTTAATGTAAGTGTATTTGTGATTGATGTAGTATTTTGTATTAATGTTATTAATACAAAATTGATTATCCAAATAATTATTACTAATGTTTTTTGAATAATAGTATTTTTATTTGGTTTTATTAATAGCAAAATGCTTTTTATGATAATTATTAAGATAAATTCTACTTTAATAAACATTAATATTATTAGTTCAATAACGGAGGTTGATATTGCCAGATATTTAAGCTGTCTGTAATTTAAGTATATTGTGAAATTATATGTAAAAAGAGACAAAAGATTATGTATGAGCAAAGTTGTAAAAAAAATTATTAGATATTTTGGATTTGTTATACTGTAAATTGCTGTGTTTTCATTACTTACAAATATTTTATTTGTAAGTAATAAGGATAGATACGTGCTTAAAAAAAAAGTAAAAAACAATCTTACTAATTTGTAGTAATTATTTTTTACTTTCTTCATGACCAATCCGGCTTCTTTGAATTTTCTAATAAATACAATGATAATCAAGTTATAACAAATGTAAATTAATGCTATTAAAGCAATTTCATTAATTATTATTTTTTTAAAGGGCGTATCAATTACAATGTAGTGTATTTCGTTAGTATTTTTACTGTTGTACTGGTTGGTTAATGCTTCTTCGATTGATTTGTAAATTTCAAAAATAGTATTTTTATTTTGAGTTAATATAGGATTTAAATTGTTATTTATTATTAAAAAGGGGATAGATTCTTCCCAGTATAAATTATATAAATTGTTTAATTTTTTTTCAGTTATTTTTGTTGTATTAAAATCAAGTTTATTTTTTTCAAAGGTTTTTATAATAGCTTTTAAAAATCCCAAATTTGTTTTTGAATTTGTTATTAAAGATTCATTTTCTAAGTAAAGTTTATTTTTTATTCTATTTTCGTTTAGCATTAAGTATATTGTATTTGTATTTTTTCCTAAATAATTATTGCTAAGTAAAATTCTGCTGCTAATTATTGTGTTTTGTTCTAAAGAATCATCTTCAACAAAAAAAAAATTTATACTGTTTTTAGGGTTAGTATTTTTAAGTTTGTTCAAAAGTTCAATAGCAATCCCAATTGCTAAATTATTTTTTAAATTATTTAGTATTTTAATTGGAATGATTATATTATAAATAGCTGAGCTTTTTCCTTTGATTTTAGAATGTATTATTTTTTGAGAATACCCAATAAAGCCAATTTCTTGTAAAGAATATTCCATATATTTAATATCATTTGTATTGAAATATTTTTTTATATAATTAAAAGTGTTTATGATTTTTTCTTGTTTTTTACTTGGTTGATTAATTTTTTCAATATGCATTTTTATGTTCTTTTCAGTTTCTATGTTTGCAATTTTATTGTTTGAATTAGATATATTTTTCCCCATTTCATTTGGCACAATAGGGGCGCTTGTCAAAGCAATTAATAACAATGATAATAATATTTTAATTGTCATAATTTTTAATGTCTTCTTCTACTTGCATTATTTGTAAGATATTTGAGTTTTCTTTTAAAGCAGAAATAATTTTTTCTATATTTTTAGCATTTGACGAGACTATTATATTTGTTATTCCATGTCCATTTCCACAGTCTTCTATTTTTTCGCTAATAAGTCTTACGTCATTGATTGTGAAAATGTTTTCAAGATAGCTAAATATCCCTTTCAATTCTTTTAAAAGCAAAATAATGTGATGCACTTTTCTAGTTGGTGTTGCCTCCCACTCAACTTCAATCAATTGATTTTTTTTATAGTACTTAAGTTTTTGACAATTTTCATTGTGCACTATTATCTCGTCTTTATGTATTATTCCAATAATATCTTCACCTGTTGTGGGATTGCATTCAGAGTCTATTGCAATTCTTTTTATTTTAGTTTTAGTATAAGCTTTGAATAAACTAAAAAGCCTTCTTTGTTCTTTGTTTGCTCCAACAAGATACGCAATAATATTGTTGTCTACAAAAATTGTATTGTCATTTTTGTTAAGCCATGATCTAATTTTTGATCGGGCTTTTTTTGTTCTTACACTATTTAGCCATATTACATCTGGTTTTGAGTCTTTTGATGTGAATATTTCTACAATTTGTTCGTTTTTAAGCGGTTTTGTGATTGAACTTATTTTTCCATTTATTTTTGCATAAAGAGCTTGGTCTCCAATATCTGTGTGTATTATGTATGCAAAATCAATTGAATTTGATCCAAAAGGAAGCTCTACTACTTCTCCTTCTGGGGTGTAGACATATATAAATGTATTTAACAACTCTTTATGGATATCATTCATTGAATATTGACTTTTGTTAGCCGATTCTTGTTGCCATTTTTTTATTCGGTTTATAAATGAAAGATCATCAGCTTTAAGTGCAATTTGTTCTTTGTATATCCAATGGGCTGCAACCCCATAATTAGCAATTCTGTCCATTTCTTCTGTTCTAATTTGTATTTCAATAAGCTGATTGTCCTCAGGTATTCTTACGGTGGTGTGTAGTGATTGATATTTATTTTCTTTTGGACTTGCAATATAATCTTTAAGTCTTCCTGGAATTGGTTTCCATACTCTGTGAACAATTTCTAAGATCTCATAACATTCTTTTTGTTTTTTACAAATTATTCTTATTCCTAGAGTATCAAAAATTTGAGTAAGCTTATTTGTTCTTGTTTGCATTTTTCTAAATATTGAATAAAAGTGCTTTGATCTTACTGTAATTTCTGCTTCAATTCCGCTTTTTTGAAGTTCTTTTTCTATTGATAATTTACCTTTGTATAGTTTTTTTTCTCTTTCTATTTTTGTTTCAGATAAAAAATTTTTTATCTCTTTATAATCTTTAGGATAAAGATGCTTAAACGAAAGATCTTCAAGATATGTTTTAAGAGATGAGATTCCAAGGCGTTCTGCTATTGGAACATAAGTTGAAAGGCAGTCTTTTGCAATTCTATCTTGCCTGTTTTTAGGTAAATAAGAGAGAGTTGTCATATTATGTAGTTTGTCTGCCAGTTTTATTATTATTATTCTAATGTCGTGTGTCATTGCAAAAAACATTTTTGAAATAGTATTAGCTTCTTTTATGCTTCTTGTTTTATTGTGTAAATCATGAATTTTGGTTACACCATCTATTAAACTTAAAATTTCCTCATCAAATTCTTTTACTATTTCTTCTTTTTCGATATTTGTATCTTCAAGTACGTCATGGAGCAATCCAGCAATAGTTGCTTTAAAATCTAGTTGAAATTTAGCAAGAAATAATGAAACCATTATTGGATGAATAATATAAGGTTCTCCGCTTTCTCTGTATTGGCCATGGTGGAGCTGTTCTGCTATTTCTAGAGCTTTGAATATGCTTTTCTGTTCAAATTCATCTTTATAAGTATTCTCAACAGTTTTTTTGAAAATATTTTTAGCTTTTTCAAGATCATTTATTTTTATTAAGTGTGCAATTTCATATGCTTGTATCATATTCTTGTTCCAATACCAGCGCTCTTGCTCTTTTTTCAAGATCATAAATGGTTTTTAAATGTTTAAATCCCTTTTTGATTGCAAAGTCTTTTAAACTTTTTATTTGCCAAGGAGCCGATTCTATTATTATAAGTCCATTTGGATTAAGTTTTTCTTTTGATTGGCTTAATATTTTTCTAGAAATATTAAGGCCATCTTTTCCAAATCCCAAAAGAGCTTTTGCGGGTTCTTTTTTTATTTTATTTTTTATTTCTAATTCTTCTTTGTTTAAATAAGGAGGATTTGTAATTATTATATCAAACCTTTCCTTTATACAGCTTAGCAAATTAGAGTGGATTATTTCTACAAATTTTTCAAGTTTGAGATTTTTTGTATTTTTTGCTGCCATTTTTAAAGCTTTTATTGAAATATCTGAGAGTATTACTTTTTTTTTCATGTAATAGGCAATAGAAAGCCCTATACATCCGCTGCCACAGCATAAGTCTAATATTTTTTTAAAGTCATTTTGTTGAATTTGAATTAAGGCTTCTTCTACTAAACATTCTGTATCAAATCTTGGAATTAAGACATGTTTGTTTAGGTTAAATTCAATGCCCATAAATTCTTTTTTTTGTAGTATGTAGTGAATAGGAGTTCCTTTTTTTATTTTATCTATTTGATTTAAAAAAAGTTTTTCTTCTCTTTTTGTTAACCTTTTTTTTGTATTTGCAATTATTAACTCTTTTCTGGTTTTTAAAATTAATTCAAGGATTAGTAGTGCTTCTATTGTATCTAAATTTTTATTTTTAGCATAATTTATAACTTCGTTTACATTCATTATTGTGTATTGTTGCTTTTCAATGCTTGTTCTTGAAGTTCTATGATCAAGGGATCAAGAAGCGGATCAAGTTCTCCTTGCATAAATTCTTCTAATTTATAAAGAGTTATGTTTGCTCTGTGGTCTGTTATTCTATTTTGAGGGAAATTATATGTTCTAATTCTTTCAGATCTGTCTCCTGAACCCACTTGTTGTTTTCTATTGCTTGATCTTTGCTCTTGTTTTTTAGAATCTTCAAATTCATAAAGCCTTGCTCTTAATATTTTCATTGCTTGGTCTTTGTTTTTATGTTGGCTTCTTTCATTTTGGCACTGCACAACAATCCCTGTTGGCAGGTGTGTTATTCTGACTGCAGAATCGGTTGTATTAACGTGTTGTCCACCAGCTCCAGATGATCTGTAAACATCAATTCTTAAATCTTTTTCATTAATGTCAATTTCAGTTTCTTCAATGTTAGGTAGGACTGCTACTGTAGCAGCCGAGGTTTGAAGTCTTCCGTTAGACTCTGTTATAGGAATTCTTTGTACTCTGTGGACACCACTTTCATATTTTAATTTTTTAAATACATCTTTTCCTTTAATTTCAAAGATTATTTCTTTAAATCCCCCAAGTTCTGTTTCATTAAAGTTTATGATTTCTGTTTTCCATTTTTTTTTCTCTGAATATTTTATATACATGCTATAAAGATTGTTTGCAAAAAGAGCAGCTTCTTCTCCTCCTGTCCCAGCTCTAATTTCGATTATTATATTTTTGCTATCATTTTCATCTTGAGGTAAAAGTAATATTTTTATTTGATGTTCAAGATCTTCCCTTTTTTTGTCCAGATCAATTAGCTCTTGTTTTATTAGTTCTTTCATTTCTTGTTGCTCTTCTTTTTCTAAGATGTTTTTGTTATCATTGATTTGACTTAGTATTTTTTCGTATTCAATTTTTTTAGTATTTATTTTTTCTAGATATGTATATTCTTTTATTATTTTTGAATATTTTTTTTGATTTTTAATTAGATTTGTATCTTGCAATTTTTCTTCTATCGACTTAATCTTACTTGTCGCTGAATTTAATTTTTCTAAAAGCATTACGATTTCTCCTGAAAGATAGTAATAGTTTATATTAATTTTGGATTTTTTTGGTAGGCTTTTTAGTAAGTTTTGTGTTAAAATTCTATTTTTATGTTTTATTTTAACATTCTTTTTAAAAAACTGCTTTTATTGAACAAATAGAATAATCTTGCGCAAAAAAATCAATTATATTTTTTTATGTTTTTTTATATAATGAATGTTATTAAGTTGGATATTAAAGTTAGATTAGGTTTCGTTGTATTTGTATATAAATTGAGCTTTGCGTATTCTTATTTGTGGTATGTTCAAGATAGTTAAAAGTTATATCTTTGATAAACCGATTTAAAAGGGGTATTTATGTTGAATGAAAAAATTTTGGATGCTTTAGAGAATCTCTCAAGCATTCCTGATGGTCAACTTCTTGATGTCACCGAAAAATCAAAAAGAGGATATCAGTTGATCAAAGAAGAAAGACTTTCTGAAGCAGAAAGCTTGTTTTCTGATATCCTTGAAAAGGATAATGAGAATAATTATGCTCTTGTTGGGCTTGGAGATATTGAAAGGAAGAAAAATAATTACAATAAAGCAATAGTTTATTATCAAAGATGTCTTGTAAAGCACCCAAACAATAATTATGCTCTTTTTGGGCTTGGAGATTGTTACAGAAGTTTGGATGATTATAAAAAAGCTACAGACATATGGGAAGAGTATTTAAAATATGATCCTGAGAATATAACGGTTTTAACAAGAGTTGCTTCATCTTACAGGAAACTAAAAAATTTTCAAAAGTCTAAGCAAACGTATCTTAAGGTAATGGAATTAATTCCTGAAAATGATTATGCGCTTGTAGGGATTGGTCATTTATATTACGACTTTAAAGAATATAAAGAGGCTTTAAAGTATTGGCTTAAAATGTATGAGTTAAATCAATCTAAAGTTGATGTTAGGGTATTGACTTCAATTGGTAATTGTTATCGCAAGCTAAGGGAATTTACTAGAGGAATTTATTTTTTTAAAAAGGCTTTAGAAATTTCACCTAATAATTTTTATGCTCTTTTTGGACTTGCTGATTGTTATAGGGGAAATAAAGAATATAAAGAGGCTTTAAAATATTGGCTTGATATTATCGAAAAAGATCCAAAAAATAATTTGGTTCTTACAAGGGTAGGAGATGCTTATCGCTATTTGAATGATTATGAAAATTCTCAGATTTATTATAAAAAAGCTCTTGATGTTGATTTTGATATGTTTGCTATACTTGGACTTGCTCTTCTTCAAAAAGAACAAGGTAAATATAACGAAGCGTTAATAGCTATTAAAAGTTTAATTAAAAATAATCCTAAAAATTCAGTATTATATGTTAGTGCTGCTGAATGTTATGAAGCATTAGGGCAGATTGAAAGTGCTGTTGATATTTTATCAAGTTTTTTGCATCTTGGTATGAAAAATATTGTTGTTATTGACTACCTTGCGGCTCTTAGGAAAAAAATGGAATGATGGAACGCTTACTTGAAACTGAAAAATCTATTTTTTTTGATAAATTAATAGACACACATGTTCATTTTTATGAATTAAAGAAAAGATCTTTAGATGTTAACTATATTATTAATGAATGTTTTAAAAACGGCTTTTCTTATTTTCTTGATGTTGGTTTACATCCTAGTGATTTTAATGATAGAAAAAATCTTTTAAGCTGTTATTCTAATGTGTTTTTAACAGCAGGTATTCATCCTTTAAATTTAGGTGATAATTTTAAAGATGACATTAAACAGCTTGAAAAAATTTTGATTAGCGAAAATGTTGTTGCCATTGGTGAGATGGGTCTTGATTATTTGAAGGCAGATAACAAGGGATTTCAAATTAAAGCTTTTGAAGAGCAATTGTATTTGGCTGGTAGATATAAAAAGCCAGTTATTTTACATATAAGAGATGCCTATGATGATGCTTATAATATTGTAAGGTCTTTAAATTTTTTAAATAGGGGTATATTACATTGTTATTCAGGAACTTATGAGTATGCTAAAAAATTTATTGATTTAGGATTCAAAGTTTCTTTTTCAGGAAATATAACTTTTAAAAATGCAGAACCTTTAAGGATTGTTGTTAGCAAGTTAAATGCTAATGATATTTTAATAGAAACGGACAGTCCTTTTTTAGCTCCAGTGCCATTAAGAGGTAAAGTAAATTCGCCCTTGTTTTTAGGATATGTATGTCTTGAGATTGCAAGGATTAAAAATTGCTCTGTTAATGATATTGCTATTGCTGTATTTAATAGTTTTAAAGATATTTTATTGTTGCATTAAAATGTTTATTTATAGCTACTTTTTTACATGTTTTATTATTATTATTTGCAAATTTAATCATTTTTATTGTAATCATTTTTATTGTTTATAAATGTTAAACTCGTATTGAAAATTTTTTTCAACGTTTTTTACTATTTCTATTAAATCAGATTCTTTAAGGGTGATTACATATTTTAGCTTAATAATTTTTAAGTCTTTTCTTGTATTACCAATTAATACAAATTTTATATTTTTCAAAAAAGGCGAATTCGACATCTTTTTTAAAACAATAATATTATCTCTTAAAGAGAATAATATTATTGTTTTAACTTGGGGAGTAATAAATGTTTTTACATAGGATATGTTTTGGTCGTTTATTAGGGTAATATTAATATTTTTTTCTTTACCCTTTTTTTCCAAGTATTCAAGGTCTTCGTTATTCAGAGATTTGTCTCTAAATAGTAATGCTTTTTGGAGATCTATTGATTTTCCATCAAGCAGGAAATCAATAGATTTTTTTAAAGAAAATTTTATTTTTGATAGATGAAAAATTTTATCTTTTAGCATTTCGTTATTTAGTATTTCGTTATTTGATTTATGGGTTAATAGTATTTTTTTTATTGTTTTAAGTTTGTCTTTTACAATTTCTAAATTTTTGTCATTTATAAATAGTATTTTATTTTTTATAAATGGAGTTTTTTGAATTTCAAAAAAATATTCGGTTGCATCTGAAAAAATTATTGCATAATTAAATTGATTTTCAACAACGGAAGATTCTTTGCACCCTTGTGTTAAGATTGCTAAGAGCACTATTATAACGAGTTTTTTTGGGAGAGATATACTATTTTTTAGCATACTTATTATTAATTGCTATAAATATTAAAGCTGATGCAAATATTATGAAGGCATAGAGGCTCATATTAGTTAGAATTAATGTTTTTAAGGTTGTAATAAATAATCCTAAAAATAAAATAGGAGAAAGAATAATTTTGTATGCTTTTGCTGAATATTTTTGGCCTTTTTCAATTTTCTTTTCAAAGATTATGGATGAAACTATTAGCTCTATTGCATTAAGTATTGGTAATTCAATATATTCATAGATTCCAAAAATTTTGCTATTTAGGATTGCTATTTCTAGGTTTTTAGAAAATATTAGTCCGAATGTGAAATATATAAGAATTGTTGAGTTTTTTTTAAATGAAGAATTTTCATTTAGGGTGAAAAAAAACATAAATATTAATAGTGGGAATATATAGTAGTATAAATGCTCTTTTATAAATATTGTAATTCCTAGACTTATTCTTGATGTGTAGTTTAAATCAAATGATCTGTATAAAATAAATTCTTGAGTTAAATAAAGAAAAGAAAAAATTGTTATTGCAAAAAATATTGCTAAAACATGGGCTTGAGTATTTTTTGCTTTACTTTCTTTTAACTGAGTATTCATATATATTTTTAATATTAGTGGTAGACTCGTTAATAAAAATAAACTCATTGTAAGTATAATTCTACTTTTAAACATTTTTTAAATCAATGTTTTTTAAATCAATCGATTGACCAAATCTTAGAATTTACTTTTTAGTGAATGTATATTAAAATTAATTATTAATTAATTAATTAATTAATTAAGGAGTACATATTTTTTAGATGATAAATAGAAATGCCAATAGAGATAGGGATAGATCCAGATCAAATGACAAGGAATTGAAAATTAATTATAGAATTAAGGCTCGTGAGGTAAGAGTTATTTTCGAAAATGGAACACAAGAGGTCTTGTCAATTGAAGATGCCATTAAAAAGGCAAAAGAAGCTGGGCTTGATTTGGTTGAAGTTTCTCCTAATGTATCTCCCCCGGTTTGCAAGATTATTGACTATGGGAAATATAAATTTCATCAAGAAAAGCGTCAAAAAGAACAAAAAAAGAATCAAAAAGTAATTAAGCTTAAAGAAGTCAGAATGCAGCCCAAGATAGATACTCATGACCTTGATTTTAAATCAAAAAACATTTTAAGTTTTCTCAAAGATGGTAATAAGGTTAAAGTTACAATAAGATTTAGAGGTCGTGAACTTGCTCATACATATTTAGGATATGGTATCTTAAATAGTATTCTTGAAAAAGTAGGTGATATGAATTATGTTTTGGAGTCTGCGGCTAAAATGGAAGGTAAGACAATGTTTTTGATTGTAGCGCCTAAGTTTAAAAAATAAATATTAAATTAAAGGGGATAAAATGGCAAACAAAATGAAAACGCGTAAAAGTGCAAAAAAAAGATATTCTTTTACTGTAAGTGGTAAAGTTAAATATAAAAAACAAAATTTAAGGCATATTTTGACAAAAAAATCTTCTAAACGTAAGAGAAATTTAAGGAAATTGGGCAATCTTTCTTGTTTTGAAGTTAAAAGAATTAAAACTTTATTACCTTATGGTTAAAATAATTTTAGGAGATAGATATGGCTAGGGCTAAAAACGGCACAGTTCACGTTGCAAGGCGTAAGCGAATTTTAAAAAAGACAAAAGGGTTTTGGGGGACAAAAAAGAGTAATTATAAAAAAGCTAAGGATACCCTGAGAAAGGGTATGATGTATGCTACAAGAGATAGAAAGGCTAGAAAAAGAGATTTTAGACGCTTGTGGATTTCAAGAATTTCTGCCGCTTTAAGTGGTACTGGGGTTAGTTATTCAAGATTTATTGAGGGTTTATTAAAGTCTAATATAAAAATTAATAGAAAAATTTTGTCTAATTTGGCGATTGAAGATGCTGAAGCTTTTAAAAAAATTGTTTTAGAAATAAGAAGATGAAAAATCAAAGCTCCTGGAGGGTTTAATTTTAAGAATTAGAGTTATTTTTTTGCGACATCTCATTAAATTTAGGAATTTGAGGATTTTTAGTCAATGATTAGTTAAAAGCAATTCAGAGGTTAAGAATAAAAATTCCGCCTTGAAAAATAGCGCTAAATAAAAGTATTCTTATGTTGGCTTTTTGGGAGTTTACTTTATTTTAAGGATTATTATTGTGCAGCTTATTTCTCTTAGTAATATTGAAAAGCAAGAAAGTTTTATTTATTACAGAAATGTATATTTTGCCGATGTTGTTTATAAGTATAACGACACCCTAGAGATCAAAAAAGTAAAGTTTGTAATTGAGGCTACACCCTTAGGAGAAAAGCATGTCACTATTGATTTTATAGATCTTTTGAATTATCCTGTTTTAAAGTTAATGGTTGCAATTAAAAGACGTGTAATTGATTTGGAGTTTAAAGGTAAGCTTCCTTGATTTTAGAATTTAAATCAGAAAAAAAAATGATAAATTTTTCTAAATCCTTTTTTTATCCTTTGCCAATTGGTAAAATATTTGTTTTAAGTGGTGATATGGGGTCTGGAAAAACTAGTTTTTTAAAGGGACTTGCCCTTAATCTTGGAATTTCTTATTTTACAAGTCCAACTTATAATATTGTTAATGTTTATGATTTTATAGATTTTAAGTTTTATCATATTGATTTATATAGGGTGTTTTCTTTGGAAGAATTTGAACTTATTGGAGGATTGGAAATACTTTTGGATCTTAACTCAATTATTGCTATCGAATGGCCACAAATTGCTTTAAGTGTTCTTCCAAAAGACAGATTATTTTTTTTAACTTTTAAAATAGTCGGTTCAGGTAGGGTTATAGAATTTGATGATTAATACGCTTGCATTTGAATTTTCATA
Source organism: [Borrelia] turdi (assembly GCF_008828755.2). Lineage (GTDB taxonomy): Bacteria > Spirochaetota > Spirochaetia > Borreliales > Borreliaceae > Borreliella > Borreliella turdi. The sequence goes on from NZ_QBLM01000002.1 coordinate 25,353, forward strand.
TAAAGCATTAATAGTTTATTGCAAAATTAACAATAAGGATTTTTCATTATTTGAACTTAAATCAAATTTTAATTTTAGTATTCCAAAAATTTTCAATGATTTTGTAACTAAAAATAACATTGATCTTAATCAAATTAAATTAATTATAAATTCCTATGGACCCGGTTCTTTTACTGGGCTTAGAATTAGTTTAAGCTTTGTCAAAGGTCTTGCTTTGGGTCTTTCTATTCCTTTTGTTAATATTTCTACATTAGATGTTTTTGCAAATTTAGCTAAAAACAGTTCCAGTGTAATTGTGTTAACTTTTACTGCTGGTAAATATTTTCTTGGGTATTATAAAAATTGTGAATTGATGGGGAAGATTTTGTGTTTTTCTAAGGAAGATTTGTTTGAGTATCTAAATCAGATTGATCCAGATTCAGTGCTTATTGGAAATAATCTAGAGAGTGTTTCTAGGGAATTCAATTGTAAATTTAAAATCATTGAAAATTTAAGTTCGTTTGGAAGAATTTTAACAGAACTTGGAATAGCTAAATACTTAAAAAATAGTAAAAGTGATGATATTTTATCAGGACCGCTTTATATAAGACAAAGTGATGCAGAGGTTAATTTTCATTCTTAAAATAATGATTAAATAGACTTTTAATTTTGCTTATGTTGTGTCCGCCTTTTAGTATTGATTTTTTATTTTCTTCGATAATAAATTCATAAATTTCAGATCTAAATATTTTAATGTTTTCAGGAGCCTTGATTGCTATTTTAACAGTATCTTTTTTTATTTCTAATATTAAAACTTCAATATTAGAGTTTATTTTAATACTTTCATTTACTTTTCTTGACAATACTAGCATTTTTATTCCTTGAAAACTTTATGGCGTAGTGAATATTTTTCATTTGTGCATATAGCTTGTTTTCCGAGTAATTTTTTTTTATTGATTATGATTGGTGCTTTTAGGTTAGCTGTAATGTCTTTATAATCATTAACATGCATATTGATTATGCATAGTATAATTTTTTCATTTTCTGTTTTTGCTTTAATGTCCAACCAATCTTTTTTCTTGATATTTGGTAAGTATTCACTTAAAAAATTAAAAGGAGATGTTACTAAAAAACTTACGTCTTTATTAATGGATTGCATAATAGAAAAAGGCTTATATTTAGAGTCCTTTATTATAAATTTTTTAATGTTTTCAAATCCAAGTATTCCTTCAGGAAAATCAAATTCTATGCTTTTTTCATTTATCATGTTACTTTATAAAATCTAATAATGTTGTTTGCATTATTTTAGCAGAGATTCCTAAAGATACTTGATAAGCTAAGCTTGCCATATTTAAATTAGTTATTGCTTTTGTTACATCAATATCGGTGTATTGGACCATATCTTCTTTCATGTCCGCAGTCTCTTTACTTATTCTTTCGTAGCTTCTGTCAAGTCTATTCTCTTTTGCTCCAAGATCCGCAATGGATATAAACAATCTTTTTAGGCTTCCATCAATTTCTGCTAGGCTTCTACTTCCAATAAGCTCTTCTTTATTATTGTAAAGTGTGTCTCTAAGATCAATAAGCGCATCGAAAATAGATCTACTTCTAACTTCTGTACTGCTAGAAAGGTTATAAGGAGGTAGTTTAGTATCATTGTTCTTAGTAAGTATTCCAAGCGTTTGTAAAACATTTGATTCTTTTGCTTCTGTTATCCAAATTTGGTGTGGAGTTGTAGTTTTAATAGATAATGAGTTTAAAACGGGATCAATGCTTGCTTCAACAGGTGCTGAGGATTCATTGATTTTTGCAACAATATCAAGAGCAGTATCTCCTATTGTTAATCCTATTTCAATATTATCAATATAAATTTTTGTATTTTCTTTTACGGCAAATCCATTAGTGTTTATTGATGAGATAATATTTTGGTTTTGCAAGAAAAATATTTTATTTCCAGGGTAATTATTTGACATATGTACTTCATTATATACTTCTGTTTTCTTTTCAGCTTGATTGCCGTTGTATTCTACTTTAATTATTTGCGGGCCTTCACCATCTTTGCTTATTTTGCTTATTTTGTTCTCTCTAGTTACTTTAAATGCTTCGCTATCAATTTTGGTCCCTGAGAATATACTGTATCCATCAGGTCCTTTAGCGTTTGCTATTGCAATGGCATCTTCGAGTAGGGCATTTACTTCTTTTGATATCATTTTTTTGTCATCTGCCTCGTAAGTTCCGCTTGCTCCTTGAATGGCAATTTCTTTAGCCCGTGTTAAAATATTTGCAAGAGATTGTAAGTATCCCTCTGCATATCTAAGGTTACTTTTAGAAGTGCCAATATTTTTTATGTATACGTTTAGCTTAAATATGTCGCTATCTAGTCTTATTGCGTGAGTAACGCCTGTTGGATCGTTTCTTAGTTTTACAATCCTTTTGCCGCCTTTGTATAAGTTTTCTAAAAGTCTTGTAATTTTAGATTCTTGTTCTGCTGCAGAGGTTTTTAAATTTTCATATGTTAATGGATGGCTTACTCTATTTATCATGCTTATACTCCCATTTTATTTATTACTGTGTCTATTAGTTCAGTAGAAACAGCAATAAATTTACTTGCTGCAATAAATGCTTGCTGAAATTCGATCATGTTTGCAAGTTCTTCATCTTTATTTACCCCAGAAATAGACATTCTTAGATCTGTTAAATCTTTTAATATTTGAGATTGGCTTTCTTTTGTAATTTCCGATATTTGTCCTTTTATTGCTATGTTTGATGCCGTATTTGCAAAGTAATCATTTAGTGTTAAATTTTTGCCAATCATAATCTGAGAATTTCCAAAAGAAGAGATTCTCAGCGCTGCTTGGTTATCCCCAATAGATATTTCATTTGTTGGATTTTTGATTCCCGCTGCTATTTTTGAAGGATCTGAGTCTATTGTGTCTGCAACTTTTATCCATGCTGCAGGATTTTTTAGAGGTGAGATTGAATAAGTAGATTTAGGTGTTAATTTGTCTGTTGTGTCAATATTCTTATAATCATAAGCTCCCTCAGGCCCAGATGCATTTAATATTCCTGTATATTTTGTTAGAAATAATCCAGAATCTTCTATATGTTTGATTCTAAATGTTATGTTCTCATTTTCTTGTTCTTTAACGGCTTTGATTTCAAGCTTGCCTTCTGAGTTAATTCTTGCTGTAACTTGTGCATTGGAATTGTTTATTCTATTTAGTACATCTCGAACTGTATCTGGAGCATTGTAAGGTATTTCTATAATCTCATTACCATTAGTAGCTTCAAATTTAAGAATTCCGTAAAATCCCAATTTCTCTTCTGGGAATACTTCGTTTGTGCTATTAATTTTGAAGATATGAACGGAATCAAATTGGCCATTTCCGTTAGTATCATACCTACCACGATCATCAGTTAATTTTAATTCTTGAGAAAAAAAGCTTCTTCCGCTTTTTTTGTCCATTCCATGCCCTGTTTCATGTATTTCATTAACAAGCTCTACAATGTTGGCAGCCAAATTATTCAGCTCATCAATTTCATTTTTAATCTCTTTATCTCTTATGTTAAGCAAAGATCCCAGTTTTCCCGTTTTAAGGTGAACTTTATCATTATTTGCCCATAAAATGTTCCATCTAGTTCTAGTAGGTCCGTTTGTAGCTTCTAGCTTGAATTCATTAGCAATTGAACCTTGTACAAGGTGCCTTCCTTCTGAGTGAATTAAAAATTCATTAGGATCTTGTTTGTTTTCAATTGATATACTCATTAAATTGCCTAATTTTTCAACCATTAAATCCCTTGCATCCATTAAATCATTTGGATTGTCTTTCATTGCTTGAGATTTTGCAATTTGTTTATTAAGATTTGCAATGTTTTTAATATAATTATTTGCCTCATCTGTTGTAATTTTTATTTCATCATTTGCCATTACGTAAATTCTTTCAAGAGAATGGAATCTACTTCTCATTACTTCGCAAAAAGATTTACCCCTTTCTAGAATTATCTTTCTTTCTGCTAAACCTTGTGGTTGATTTGCTAGATCTTGCCAACTTTCCCAAAAATCATTTAATCTTTTTCTTATTGATTGATCTTCAGGTTCATTATAAACATCTTCTAGCATTGATATAAACTTATCTTGCGAAGTCCAGTACCCTAGTAGGTGTGATTCTTCAACGATCCTTGTGTTAAGTAGCTCGTCTTTTACTCTGTCTATAGATTGAACTACAATTCCTTGACCCAATTGCCCTTGTTTTTTAGCTCTGTTTATTTGTGGAGCATAAAGCGGAATTTCGGTTTTCATTGTTACTCTTTGTCTTGAATATCCAGGCTTTGTAGCATTGGATAAATTATGCCCAACTGTATTCATTGCATCTTTATTTGCAAATAAGCTTCTTTTGCCAATTTCTATTCCTGAGAATGTTGAATCCACTCTAAACTCCTTTAAAGTTTTTTATTTATTAAAACGGAAGCTTCGTTTGAGCGTCCAATTTTTGGCCCGTAAGGGTTTTTGTAAGTTACATTTTCTACACTTTCTTGGATATCTTGAAATATTATTGCCAACATGTCAAGGGATGTGTTTACATAGTTTTGTATTATGCAGTTTAAATTTTTGATATTTAGTATTCCAATTTTCAATTTGTGTATATAGTCGTATATTTCTTTTTTATGAATTGTAGTTAATTTTTCTACAGCTTCGTAAGTTGATTTAAAGTTTTCATTTTTGGTAAATTTTTTCCAAATTTCGTCTCTTTTACTTTCAATTTTTTTAAAACTTTCAAGTGATATTTTTGTTTCGTTTACGATCTCTTTAAGTTCGATTTCATTTTTATTGTCGATATTTTCTTTTATTTTTAAGTATGACTTATATACTTCTTCTACCAAGAGAAGTTCTTTTTTCAAGACATCTCTTAGTTCAATTTCAAGTTTTGCTTTCATTTTTATAAAATTAATTATAAGCCATTATAAATATATTTACAAATCAACTTTGTTTTTTTATTATGTTATAATACATTAAGGTATGAGTAAGCTTTTTGAAAAAGATGATGACATTGTAGCTCTTGCAACTCCCCTTTTAAGTAGTGCTTTATGTGTGATACGTAGCAGTGGTGCTTTTTCTATTTCTAAATTTTCTAAAATCTTTTCAAATCATGCAGCTCTTAATTCAGCATCTGGGAATACGATTCATTATGGTTATATATTAGATAATGAGAACAATTGCAAGGTAGATGAAGTTATTGTATGTTTGTATCGAGCACCAAAGAGCTTTACGGGGCAAGATTCTATTGAAGTTATAGCTCATGGTTCTGTGATTGGAATTAAAAAGATTATAGATTTGTTTTTAAAAAGTGGGTTTAGGATGGCTGAGCCTGGTGAATTTACTTTACGCGCATTTCTTGCTAAAAAAATTGATCTTACAAGAGCAGAAGCAATTAATGAGATTGTTTTTGCCAAGACTAATAAAACTTATTCTCTTGCAGTTAATAAACTTTCTGGAGCTTTATTTGTTAAAATAGATGCAATAAAAAAATGTATTTTAAATTTTCTCTCGGCTGTTAGTGTTTATCTTGATTATGAGGTTGATGATTATGAGATTAACATTCCTTTTGACTTGATTTTAAATAGCAAGGCTGAGCTTAAAAAATTAATTAATTCTTATAGAGTTTATGAAAAAATTGATTGTGGTGTTACCTTGGTTTTAGCAGGTTCTGTTAATGCTGGCAAGTCTTCGTTATTTAATTTGTTTCTCAAAAAAGATAGATCAATTGTCTCTTCAGATCCTGGTACTACAAGAGATTATATTGAAGCAAGTTTTGAGCTTGATGGTATTTTATTTAATCTTTTTGATACAGCAGGTCTTAGAGATGCTGATAATTTTGTTGAGAGATTAGGAATTGAAAAAAGTAATTCTTTAATAAAGGAAGCATCTTTAGTAATTTATGTTATTGATGTTAGTTCAGATTTAACAAGAGATGATTTTTTATTTATTGATTCAAACAAATCTAATATTAAAGTATTATTTGTTTTAAATAAGATAGATTTAAAGATAAATAAATCTACTGAGGGATTTGTTCGTTCGAGTGTGTTAAATTCTTCAAATTTAATAATGATTAGTACTAAAAATTTAGAAGGAATAGATATTCTTTATGACAAAATAAAGGAATTAATTTCTTATGAGAGAGTAGAGCTTAGTGTTGATGATGTAATAATATCGTCAAGACGGCAGATGCAACTTTTAGAGAAAGCTTATGCTTTGATTTTAGATTTATTGAGTAAAATTGAGCGTCAAGTGAGTTATGATATGTTAGCATTTGATGCTTATGAAGTTGTCAACTGTTTGGGTGAAATAACAGGAGAAATTAGTAGTGAAGATGTTCTTGACAATATGTTTAAGAATTTTTGTTTGGGAAAATAAATATGGATTTTGACGCAATTGTTATTGGAGGAGGTCATGCGGGAATTGAAGCTGCGCTTGCTCTTTCAAGATTGAATTTTAAAACTTTAATGATTACTCAAAATTTAGATACAATCGGAAAGCTTTCTTGCAATCCCGCTATTGGTGGGCTTGCTAAGGGTAATATGGTTAGAGAAATCGATGCTCTTGGCGGAGAAATGGGTCGTATTATTGATTTTAGCATGATTCAGTTTAGAGTTTTAAACAAAAGTCGTGGTCCTGCAGTTCAAGCTCCACGCGCCCAAGCTGATAAATTAATGTACCAAACCAAGGCTAAAGAAACTTTAGAGCGTCAAGATAATCTTGATCTTTTCCAAGATACAGTTGTTGATTTTCTTCTTAATTCTATGAGAAATGAAATCGAAGGTGTTGTTACAGAGAGGGGTAATAAGTTTAAATCAAGAGTTGTTGTGCTTACAACAGGGACGTTTCTTCGAGGTAAAATATTTATTGGTGAGTATAGAGCTGATATGGGCAGGCTTGCTGAATTTTCTGCTTATGGGCTTGACAAAACCTTGCTTAGCCTTGGATTTGAAATGGGTAGGCTTAAAACAGGCACTCCAGCTAGAATTCATAAAAAAAGTGTGGATTTTTCAAAAACTGAGGTTCAATTTGGAGATTCAGACATCATACCTTTCTCTTTTTCAAATGGCAAGTTAGATAAATCTCAGCTCTCATGTTATGTAACTTATACTAATAAAAGAACTCACGAAATAATTAGTGAAAATATGCATTTATCACCTCTTTATTCTGGCGAGATTGTGGGTAATGGTCCAAGATATTGTCCTTCTATTGAGGATAAGATAGTAAAATTTAAAGATAAAGACAGACATCAAATTTTTATTGAGCCTGAAGGGTTTAATACGGAAGAAATGTATCTTAATGGCCTTAGTTCTTCTTTGCCTGAGAATATTCAACAAAAATTGATTAACAGCATTGAAGGTCTTGAGCATGCTATTATTACAAGGCCTGGTTATGCTGTTGAGTATGACTATATAAATCCAATTGAACTTTATCCAAATCTTGAGAGTAAAAGAGTTAAGGGTCTTTTTATAGCAGGTCAGACCAATGGCTCTTCAGGATATGAAGAAGCAGCAGCTCAAGGTTTAATGGCTGGAATTAATGCGGCTCTTAGACTTCAAAATAAAGAGCCAATGGTTTTAACAAGAACCAGTTCTTATATTGGAGTTCTTATTGATGATCTTGTTACTAAAGGTACTAAAGAGCCTTACAGAATGTTTACTTCTAGGGCTGAGCACAGACTTAATTTAAGGCACGATACTAGTGATAAGCGCTTGATTAAGATTGGATATGATCTTGGACTTGTTGATGAGGAGAGATATTCACAGTATCTTTTTAAGAAAAGGAGAGTTGAAGAGATAAAAGAGCTTTTAAAGCAAAGGCGTCTTAGCTTAAAAGATGTTGTTGATGAGCAATTTAAAAAACATGTTAGTAAAGATTTTTACCATATTTTAAAAGATCCTTCTATTAGTTTAGATAATTTGATAAAGATTGATCCAAGTTTAAGTGATTCAAAAGTAATTTTAGAGCAAGTTGAATTAGATATTAAATATGAAGGCTATATTAATAGACAAAAAGATTTGATTAAAAAACTTCATAATCTTGAGCTTGTTAAGCTTCCATTGGATTTTAATTACGAGATTATTGAGGGTCTCTCAAGAGAAGCTAGAGAAAAATTTTCTAAGGTTCAACCAGCTACTCTTGCTCAAGCAAGTCGAATTCCTGGAATAAGAAATACGGATATTACTGTTTTGTTTATATATTTTTCAAATCCTAAAAATAAGGTAGTTTTAAATTTTTCTTTATGATAAGTAATATTAAATTTGCCTTATCAGAACATAATTTTCAGTTTACTTATAAAGATCTTCAGAAAATAAATTTATATATAAAGAGAATTTTACTTTTAAATACCAGATTTAATTTAATTTCAAAGAGCAATAGTAACTTCAATTCTATTCTTAATCTACATGTTATAGATTCTCTTTTAGGATTGCCCACTATTAAAGCGATTAATCCTTCTGAAATTCTTGATATTGGAAGTGGTGCTGGATTTCCAGGTATTATTTTGGCTATTTTTGATACTTCTAGAAAGTATTATCTTTTAGAGAGAAGTAAAAAAAAGTCTACTTTTTTGAAAATGATAAAATTAGAACTTGATTTAGAAAATGTAAAAATTTTAGAATATGAGATTGAAAGAGAAAAAAAGAAGTATGAATTTATTACAATTCGAGCTTTTAGAAGCATGAATGAATATGCGTTAGTTTTAAAGAATCTTTTAAAGAATGGGGGCTTAATTATGGCATATAAAGGTAAATTTGATAAAATTAACCTTGAAGTCAATCAAATTAAAGACTTATTTAGTAAAATAGAAGTAAAGTCTTTAAATTCAAAATTAAGCTTAGACAGAAATTTGGTTTTGCTTTACAGATAAACAGATAATATTATTATCTGTTTAGGTTCAATTTATATTTTAGAGTGATTTTGACTAGGAGTATTATGAAAAGTAGTTTTCAAATAGATTCAGAAGTAGAAAATGCATTACATTTGATAAATAAATTTAGAAGAGAGGTTGCAAGTAGGGTTCTTGGTCAAAAAGAGATGATTGATGCTATTTTAATGGGGCTTTTAACAGAGGGGCATGTTTTGCTTGAAGGGGTTCCAGGTCTTGCCAAGACTCTTGCAATTCAAACTGTATCTGATGTTCTTGATCTTGAGTTTAAGCGTATACAGTTTACCCCAGATCTTTTGCCGTCCGATCTTACGGGTAATATGGTTTATAAAAGTGCTACAGGGACTTTTAAAGTTAGAAAAGGCCCAGTATTTTCAAATGTTATTTTAGCAGATGAAATTAATAGGGCTCCTGCAAAAGTTCAGTCTGCTCTTCTTGAGGCTATGGGAGAAAGACAAGTAACTCTTGGGGATGAAACCCATAGACTTCCAGATCCGTTTTTTGTTCTTGCTACTCAAAATCCAATAGAACAAGAAGGGACTTATAATTTGCCAGAATCTCAACTTGATAGATTTCTATTAAAAGTTAATGTTAATTATCCATCAGTGCAAGATGAAGTAAGGCTTTTGAAAATATTCTCAGTAGATGGGCGTCTTGAAAATATTAAAGTTGCAAAGGTTATGAATGCTTATTCGTTGGCTGACATTAAGAGAACGGTCGGCAGGGTAAAAGTTGATGACAAAATAATGCTTTATATTGTTACTTTAATTTCGGCATCTCGCGAGAGAGATAAAAAAACTTATCCGTTTGCTAAATATATTGAATTTGGCGCATCTCCCAGGGCTTCTCTTAGTTTGTTAAAGTGTGCTCGTGTTAATGCTCTTTATGAGGGGCGAATATTTGTTTTGCCAGAAGATGTCAAAGCTGTAGCTTACAGTGTGTTAAGGCACAGAATTACTCCATCTTATGAGGCAGAGGTAGAGGAAATGAGTATTGATGATATTATTAGAATGCTTCTTTCTGCTGTAGCTCTTCCTTAGGAAATAATTTTTAAATGATGCAAGATAACGAGTTAAATAGTAGTACTAAAACCAGGATAAAAGCTTTAAAGTTCTTTTCAAGGAAAATGCTTTCTGAGCTTAATTTTGGCGGCTATCGTTCAATTTTTAAAGGACTTGGTCTTGAGTTTCATGAATTTAGACCTTATGAGGATTCTGATGATGCTAGATTTATTGATTGGAATGTGAGCTCAAAAGCCGATAGTATTTTTTCAAAGGTTTTCAAAGAAGACAGAGGAATGAATCTTCATCTTCTAGTTGATAATTCTCTTTCTATGAGCTTAGGAGATAAAGTAAATAAAAAAGATGTTCAGGATTTGTTGGTTTCTATTTTTGCACATATGGCATTTTTTAATAATGATAAAATAGGTGTTACTTTTTTTTCAAGCGGAACAGACAAGTTTATACCTTCTAGCAAAGGCCATTCACACTTGGGATTGATTTTAAGTGAAACAATCAATAGAAATCTTAAGCCGGGTAGCAGCCTAGCTTATATTTTTAAAAATACAGCAGAATATTATAAAAAAAGATCTTTAGTTATAATTATTTCTGATTTTAAGGCGAATGCTTATTTTAAATCTTTAAATGTTTTGAGTAAGAGACATAATGTTGTTGCTATAAGAATTTCAGATTTTTTTGATGAAAATTTTCCTAAAATTGGAACTTTGATTTGTGAGGACATTGAAACTGGAGAAAATTTTTTAGTTTCAGGGTTTAGCAAGTTAACATTAAGTGGTTATAAAAACTATTGGACACTTGATAAAATAAAATGGAAAAAAGAGTGTATTAAAAAAAATATTAGTTTTATTGAAATTGATACTAAAGAAGATGTTTTTAAGAAACTTAAAATTCTTCTTAAAAAGGGATAATAGATTTTGAAGAGAATTATTTCAAATCTTTTTCTTTTTTTAACTTTATTTTTACATTCTTATGAAATAAAGAATGAAATATTTATGCCAACTCGTTATTATGTGGGTGATTCTGTTGATTTTAAAGTTTCATTAATTTTAAATGATGATGAAGAGTTTTTTCCTGTTGATTTTAAAGAGATTAAAGATGAATTTGTTGAAGTAAATTCAATTAGCTTTAATGATGTAACAAATGAAATAATAGTTAATTTTGTCTCTTTTTATATTGGAAGTAGTTCTCTTCCTTCTCTTTATATTGGGGATGTAATTAGCAATGGTAAGAAAAAAAAGGTTGTTTTAGAGAATATAAAAATCAATACAGATAAACTAGTATCTAATAATTCTGATTTTAAAATTAAAAATATAGAAGGCGTTTTATTTATTCCTGGAACAAGTGCTTATTTGTTTTTATTTATTTTTGCGTTGTTTTTGATTCCTTATTTGATTATTAAGCTTTTAAAGCTTTTAAATCGGCTTTTAATTTACTTGATAGTTAAGCATGGACTTAGAAAGCCTTATAAAGTATTGCAGAAACAGTTTGTTATTTTGTCTAAATATGTTAAAGAAGGTGGAGATCAGAGTACATTTTATAATTTAATAAATTCTTCTTTAAGAGTTTATTTGTCTAAAAAAACAGGTTTTGATTTTAATGCGATTACTACAACAGAAATTTCTGTAATTTTGCAAGATCTTAAGGTTCCTTACGAGATTCGTTCAACTTTTATTAATACTTTAAGGCTTTCTGATTTTAGTAAATTTAGTGGTGTTGATTTAGTATTTGATAGTTTGTCGTTTGTTTTAGATGATTTAAGAACTGCAGCATCGAATTTTGAAGAATTTAATAGAGGTTCTAATGCTAACATTTAATGAGCCCTTGTATTTGTTTTTATTAGTAATTTTTCCTTTAATAATTTATTTTAATCATTTTTTTAAAAATAGAGGGGGTAAGATAAAGTTTCCAATATCACTTTATGGTAATTTTAATTCTTTAAAGCTTAAGGATTATAAATTAAATTTGATGTATTTTTTTACTTATTCTTTTTTGTATTTAGCCGCAATGGCTATGGTGTTTGCTTTAGCAGGTCCTTCGGTTTCAAAAAAAAAGATGATACATCTTAGCGCTGGCGCTGACATTGTCATTGTTCTTGACATATCGCCTAGTATGGGAGCTGTTGAGTTTTCTTCTAAGAATAGACTTGAGTTTTCAAAAGAATTGATTAAACGTTTTGTTTCTCAACGCGAAAATGATAATATTGGCTTGGTAGCTTTTGCAAAAGATGCTTCAATAGTAGTGCCTATAACAACGGATAGGGATTTTTTTAATAAAAAGCTAGATGATATTTATATTATGGATCTTGGCAATGGATCTGCTTTAGGATTGGGTATTTCTATTGCGTTGTCTCATTTAAAGCATTCTGAAGCTTTCAAAAGATCGATAGTGGTTTTAACAGATGGGGTTGTCAATTCAGATGAGATCTATAAAGATCAAGTGATTAACCTTGCTCAAGGTTTAAATGTTAAGATTTATTCTATTGGTATTGGAAGTTCTGAAGAATTTAGTGTTGAGTTTAAATTAAGATCTGGAAAATTTTATCAAGGAAGTCTTAAAGAGGTTTATGATCCTAGTATGCTTGTTGAGATTTCAAATAAAACGGGAGGTCTTTTCTATTCGGTTAATGATGATTTTTCTTTTCAATTTGCAATTCAAGATTTTTCAAAAAAAGAAAGTTTAGAGAGAAAAATTAAAATAGCCGTGGACAATAAAGATATTTATAAAGAATTTTTAGTTTTAGCGTTTTGTTTATTGCTTATTTATTTTATTTTTTCAAAAATTTTCTTAAAAGAGATACTATGAGTATAAATAATTATAGTGCTTTATACTTTTTTTTAATTTTAATGTGGATTTTTTTTATATGTGTGCTTGATTTTAAACGAAATATTCCGTTTTTTAAAACCTTAAGCTTTATGTATAGAGACAATTCTTATATGCAAAATTACTACATTAAAAAAGTTCTCATGATAATGTTTTTTATTTTTAGCTTAATTTTTTTAATTTTATCTATCTTAGATATTTCTTGGGGACAAAGAGCTGTTGAGGATGAAAGGAGTAAATTGAGAATTTCTTTTATTTTTGATATTTCTCGTAGTATGTTAAGTATAGATGAAGGTAAAATTATTAATAGACTTGAGAGTGCTAAAAATATGATTAGTTTAATTTTAAGTAATTTTGAGAATGCAGAATATTCTCTTACTATTTTTAAAGGCAATTCTTTATTGGTTTTGCCTTTTTCTAAAGATAAGGCCAGTTTAAACAAGATGTTAAATTATATAGAGCCTGATTTAATAAGTTCTCCTGGAAGTTTTTTAGGAGATGCTGTTTTTAGTGTAATTTCTAATATGATGGATGATTCTTATTATAATTTTTTAGTTATTTTAACAGATGGTGATGATTGGGGAGAAAGTAATTATTATAGGTTTTCTAAATTTGTCAATAATTTAAAGTTGGAAAGTTTTATAGTTGGAATTGGGGGGAGTAATCCGGTTTTATTTGATCAAAACTCAATTATTAAAGATAAAAATGGGAATCCTGTTAAAACTGTAATAAATGAAGAAAATTTACTTCTTCTTACCTCTTCTCTTAAAGGATCATATTATAACTTATATTTAAAAGGGATTAACTTTGTTGTCGATGATATAAGAAATGGTATAATAAGAAAAACATCAAATGATATTATACTCGTTGATGTATCAAGGTATAAAATTTTTTTAGTTATTTCGTTGTTGTTTATTTTTATGTATTTATTTGTCAGGATGATAAAGTGGGACGAAACTTTTTAGCAGTTTTATATGCTTACTTTTTGTGTTTAGGTTTTTTGTCTTGTTCGAATGTTAAGTCTATGTCTTTAATGGCTATTGGGAATTACGAATATGTTAGAGGAAATTATCAAAATGCAATTTCAAATTATTATAATCTTGTAGAGGATAAAAAATATTCTGCTTGGGGATATTACAATCTTGGTATTGTATACTATTCTTTAGGCGAATATGAAAGTTCTCTTAGGATATTATCTTATGCAAAGAAGACTAATGATATTTTTTTAAATTTTAATGTCAATTATAACGAGGGGATAATATACTATAATCAAGGGCTTTATCATAAGGCTGAGATGGCTTTTAAGGAGGCTTTAAAAATTGATCCTAGTAGTTATAATGCTAAGTATAATCTTGAACTTACAATAATAAAAAAACGAACAGTGCGTGATAGTTTTAATTCTTTAAGTGTAGAAAAAAGTAAAAATTTCGTTGAAAGTAATGAAAATTTTTTAAGGTATATTGAAAATCTTGAGAGGGTTGTATGGTTGAGAAAAATAGACGAGAGCCTAGTTGTTTCAAAAGAAGATTGGTAATATTTTTTATTTATTTTTTTTCAATCTCAAGACTTTATTCACTTACGGGTATTGATTTTATTACTAATATTAAAGTTTTAAAGGGTGACAAATTTATTCAGATTGTAAAGCTTAACAATCCTTTACAAGATATTGATATAAGTTTGCTAAAAGTTGAAATAAATAAAGAAGTTAAATCCAATTCTAATGTTTTATCAATATCCAGGATAACTGATAATAATAACCTTTCTTTTGTTGAGATTAAAGTTGAATATCTTTTTGAGAGTCTAGGATTTATTAAGATTCCACCATTAAAAGTAATTTATAAAGGTGATTTTTATTTATCCTCAGAGGTTGAAGTTAGCGTGCTAAGATCTGATGAAATAAATTCTTTTGGTTTGCCAGTTGATTTATATTGGGATTTTGATAAAAAAGAGGTTTATGAATATCAAAGCATTGGGCTTGTTTTGCGTTCAAATTGGCTTTCAGATAGTAATTCTAATGAAATGTCTGGATTTTTGCCTGCTATTAAGGATGCAATGATTGAAAAGATGCCTATATTTGGAGATATTAAATATAGAACTTTCCATAATAAAGAAATTCTAGATGTACCTTTTTATAACTTTGTACTGACTCCTCTTAAGGGCTCAAAAAGCGTTTTGATTCCCAGTTTTCCTTTTAATATTGATTCTGGCCTTGTTAGGGAAACCCCCGAGCTTTTATTAAAAGTTAAACCGATTCCCAAAGAGGTTAAATCTTTAGCGGTGGGAACTTTTAGAATTGATTATGAGACTCCGACTTATTCAGCAATTGAGCAAGATATATTTACTATTTTAATAAAGATTACAGGTCAGGGGAATTTTCCACATTTTTACTTTCCAGAGATTGAGACTTATAATTCTAAAATTCTTAATAAAAAGAAAAATTATAATTTTAAGCCTACTAAAAGCGGGTATAAGGGCAGTATTTCTCAAATTTATACAGTTAAGCCTGGTACTAAAGGCAGTGTATTTTTGAATATTGGCGATTTTAATTATTTAAATCCCGATAATGGGACAGTTTATACTCTTAAAGGAAAAAAATTGAAGTACGAATACTCAGGGGAGTTTAATAGCGTAAACAAAATTCAAAATAATGTAGATTCTGATTTTAAGCTGTTATCTTATTCTGATATTTTGAATTACAAAAATAAAACTTTTTTATTTTTTGTTCCATACTATTATTTACTTTTGATTCCAGGATTTTTATTATCTTTAGCCATTTTAATTAACTATAAAAAATTTTTTGCAGCATCAAGTTTTGGATTGGCTATTTTAATATTGGCTGCTGGCATTAGTTTAAATGCTGTAGATGATGGTTTATTGTCAGAAAGAAATATAAATGATTTGATTGAAAACTATAATACTAAAAATTATGATGCTTCACTTATCAAGATTGATAATATTCTTAAAAAATATCCAAATTATTCAGGGCTTTGGTTAAATAGAGCTCTTGTTTTAAGTAAAATGGATAGAGATTTTGATGCTATTTATTCAGCTTATAAAGCATTTTTGGCTTCTCCAAATAATGATGCCCCCTATAAGGTTATTGATTTGATTGAAACTAAAAATGGAATTACGGATAATATTCGTAACAATAGTTTTATCTTTTCTAATATTTTTTTTATTATTAGCTTATTTTTAATAAATTTTTTAGTCGTATCTATTTCTTATAGATTTTGGGCAAAAAATTTAAAAAAAATAATTATATTTTTACTTTTTTCTGCGGTTTGTTTTACTATATTTGAAACATACTATTTTTATTCTGAGCAACAATCTGAGGTAGGAATAATTAAAGGTGATTTAGTTTCTCTTTATAAAGTTCCTGACAACTTTTCAAGAAGTTGGAGATTTTTAAAAGGAAATGCTAGTGTTTATATCCTTGACAGCAAAGACAATTTTGTTCTTATTGAAACAAGCTATGGACTTCAAGGCTGGATTCATAAAAATTTTATTGTGTCATTAAAAGATGATTTAATTTAAAAATAAATATTTACAATGATTTTAATCTTTTTAAAGGGTTTAATTTTATTTTTCCCTGTATACTATTCTACCTTTTGTAAGATCATAAGGGGAAAGTTCAACTTTTACTTTATCACCGGGAACTATTTTTATGAAATGTTTTCGCATCTTGCCAGATAGATGGGCAAGTACAATATGTTTGTTTTTAAGTTCTACTCTAAACATGGTATTTGGAAGGGATTCTTTTACAACTCCTTCTGTTTCAATAGCTTCTTCTTTAATATTCAAGACAACCTCCGTATTTTCTCTAATAGGATAAATTTTACATGATTAAACATATCATTTCAATTGTTCTTTTTAAGAATAAAAGCATTATTGTTTGTTTACATTATAAGAAATTGTGTATATAATTACACGAAGTTTTTTAAAAATGTAATTTATAGGGAGGTATCATGCAAAAAGCTAGTTCTGAGCATGAATTTATTGAAGAGATAAAGAAATTTCTTTCAGCAGAAAAAAGAGAGATATTAGATTCTATTAAGTCTGTAGAAAATAGCAAAAAGGAAATAATCAATAATGATATGTATCCAAAGGATGTTGTTGATATTGCTTTTGATAATATGGATGGAAATAATCTTGAAGCATTAGGCTTTGTTGAAAAGAGAAAGTTGAATTTAATAAATCAAGCTCTTTATAGAATTTCTCAAAATTCTTATGGTAAGTGCTTGGCTTGTGAAAAAGAAATTGCTAGGGAGAGACTTTTGGCAATTCCTTATGCTTTTTTATGTATTAGTTGTCAGACAAAAAAAGAAAAAAAGAGCAGAAGATGAGGCATTTTAAGTTAGTTATTTAATATTGTAATTTCTACTCGTCTATTTTTAGCCTTTAATGGGGATGATTTAGGATATTTTGGTTTTTGAGATCCCCATCCTTTAAATAGTATTTGGTCTTTATTTTTTACTTTCATTTTTATTAAATAATTTCCAATTGCACGAGCTCTTTTTTCAGAGAGTTCGTGCATCTCTTCTTCCAATCCAAATTGCTCAGTATGTCCTTCTATTAGTATGTTATTTTTTTTAAATTTTTCAAGAAGTTTAGCTATAAGGTCAAGTTTTTTGTATTCTTTTTGCAGTATTTGAAATGAGTCAGGATAAAATTCAATATCTAAGCTTAAATTAATTCCTTTATTATTTTTTTCAACACTAATAGTTTTTATTTTTTTTTCTTGTATGTAATTTTCAACTTCAGTTTCAATGAAATTGTCATCTGGAAGCTCAATTGAAACTACTCTGCCAAAAGAGTTTCCAATCATTTTAAAATGTTGGTTGTTGTTTTGCTTTATTTCAAATGTATATTCATCATTGTATTTATACGTATTGCCAATTTCATTGTCAAAATAAATTTTTTGGGTTACTTTTTGATAAAAAAATATGTTTTTTATATTGTATTGTGATTCATAATCCGAGAGGATTATGTGGTAATTTTTTCCGTTGTGCTCTTCTTTGCCTTTATATTCATAGTTAACATTAAATTTTACAATAAAATCTTTTATACTTTTGTCTATTTTTGAAGCTTCTATGTATTCTTCTGCAGGATATGTCCATTTTTCATTTATTTTAATAGGTGTTTTTGGAAATCTTGGTATGCCTCTAACAGAGGGTCTTTTTTGATTTGCTCCTATTATATATTCTCCTTGATTATTTATGCTGAAAATTTCTTCAAACTCTTCATTTAATAGGTAAGGATCATTAATATTTTCTCTTTTTAAGATTCTAAAGAAAGCTTTAATGTTTGCAAATTTTTCTTTTATGTTTGTTATTTCGCTTGAAATTTGAATATTGGTTGTATAATTTGAATTATAATGTCCATTTAAATATATTTTTTGATTATCTGTACCTTCTAGTCTGAACTTTGCACCTTTAATGTATTTGAATTCAAAGATTTCAGAAGACAAAGCTACACTTTGAACTAAAAATAATAGCAACAATATCATGGTTGCTTTGGTATTCATTAATAAATTTTATCATAAAAGTATTTAATTTTTAAATTTGTCTTCAAATTACTATTTGATATTTTGTTATAATCCAATATTGATTATAATTTATAGCACAGTGGGTAATTTTTTAAATTATTAATTAATAGGGGTTTTATATGAAATATAAAAAAATAAGATTTAATTTAAATTTGAAAAGAAAAAGTGGTGTTTTGCTTAACATAAGTTCTTTGCCATCTAAATATGGTATTGGAGATTTGGGTAAAGGTGCTTATAAATTTATAGATTTTTTGTTTGCATCTTCGCAGAGTTATTGGCAAATGTTTTCTTATTCTCCTGTTGATTTTACAAGATCTCCCCCTTATTCAATTTTTTCGGCTTTTGCTGGTAATGTTTATTATATTGATTTAGAAGCTATTGGCAAATTTATAGATTCAGATTTGAATCTATTAAAGGAAAATGAAACCAGGTACTCTGATTTAAAAAAATTAAGTTTTAAAGATAAATTCCTTAAAGAAGCTGCTTTAAATTTTATTAGTAGAGCTTCGGTCAATGAGGTTAAAAGCTTTGAAAAGTTTAAAAAAAAGTCTTCTTATTGGCTTTTGGATTTTGCAAGTTTTGTTGCATTTAAAGAATATTTTTTTAAAGAATCAAAGGATGCTTTTAACGTTCTTTTTGATAGAGGAATTCTTAAAAGAAATGAAAAAGATTTATTTAAATTGAGAAATATCCTCTCAAAAGAGATTAAAGTTCAAGAGGTATTGCAGTATTTCTTTTTTTCACAGTTTCAAGCTTTAAAGCGTTATGCAAATGATAAGGGAATTGAGTTAGTTATGAACGTGCCTCTTTTTATAGCTTATGATTCTGCTGATGTTTGGGCACATCAAAAATATTTTAAGTTGAGATTTGATGCAAGCAAAGATAAGGTCGCAGGAATTTCTCCAGATTATTTTTTAGAACAAGAGCAAGCTTGGGATAGTCCAGCTTATAGCTGGAATGTTTTAAAGAAATTTAAGTATGAATGGTGGGCAAAAAGGATTGAGATTTTAAGAAAGTATGTAGATGTAATTAAAATTGATCATTTCAGAGGTTTTGTTTCTACTTGGGAAGTTAGCGTGGATGAGGCTTATGCTTTTAATGGGTTGTGGGTAAAGTCACCAGGACGAGATTTTTTTAATTTTATTTTAAATGAAATTAAAGATTTAAAAATTTGGGTTGAAGATTTTCAAAACGATCTTGAAGATGTTTCAAGGCTAAAAGATTTTTTTAATTTTCCAGGAATGAGAATAATGAATCTTGCTTTTGATTTTGATTCAGGTAATCAGAATCTTCCTCATAATTATATTAAAAATTGTATAGTTTACACAGGAGTTGGTGATAATGGTACAATACGAGAATTTATTAACTCTTTAGATGATTTACATAAAAAGTATATTTTTGATTATTTAAATACAAATGAAGATTTTGTTGTTTGGGATATGATAAGAAGTGCTATGAGTAGTGTTTCTGATAATGTAATAGTTCCAATGCAAGATTATATTAATTTAGAAGATGAATTTAAGGCAAATATTCCAAAAAGTACTTTAGATAATTGGATTTTTAGATTATTAGAAAGTGATTTAGATGATACTTTGAGTAAAAATATAGGTTTTATTACAAGGCTTTATGGTAGGGCGTAAGATTTTTAAGAAGAAGAAGAAATTTGCTATAATGTTTTGATATTTTTAAATTTAATTGAGATTTAATGTGTCAAATGAAAATCATTGTTATTTAATATTTTTTGATTTGCAAGTATTATTTATTAATGTATATGAAGATTTTTATCTATTGGGCATTTATTTTCTTCTTTTTTGTTTTTAAAGTTTTTAGTATATATTCATTAACCGATGAAGATTTTTTTAAAAAATATAATTTATTTTTTGTTCATAAAGGATTTTTGAGTAAAAGTGTTAATGGAAAAATAACCAAAGTTCAAGTTAGCGGGATAGATTCCAGGTGGATTTACCCTTTTGATAAGCTTGTTCCTAGTCGAATTACCTCTATTTATGAAGATGTTTATTCTTCAAGTTCATTTTTGACCACAAGTGATAATCTTTACGTTTCTTATGATTATTCAAAAAATTTTAGAAAATTAGTTGGAATTAATAAATTTAACAGTAGTGCGTATATTACATCAAGCGCCTTTTCTCAAGGAGAGTATAAGCGTATTGCTATTGGAACTGCGATTCACGGCATTTATCTGAGTGTTAATGGAGCTGTTAGTTTTAAAAATTTAAATCGTTTAATGCCACAGATTTATCTAGGTACGGGGTATTACGACGTTATTAGTGCTATTGAATTTTCAAAAGAAGATATAAATAATTTGTATTTTTCTTCTGGAGTTTATGGAGATATTTTTTTAATTAATCAAGAAAGTGGATTTATTAAAAAAATTTCTTTTCCTTTTAAAAAGCAAATAATACGTATTTTAGATTTATCTAACAAGAATGTAGAAAAAATTTTAGTTAGAACATATGACAATCATTTTTATTCTTATATTAATGGGCAATGGGTATTTATTGGAAAATTATCTTTGCAAGATCAGGATTTTGTTGAGAAATCACAAAGGATGCAGCTTGCTAAAAATAAAGGGTCTATTTATTTAACAGCATATACATTGCGTAATAACAAGGCAGTTGATGAAAGATTTAAATTTATTAAAGATTTAGGTATGAATGCTGTTGTAATTGACTTTAAAGATGATAATGGCAATTTAACTTATTCTAGTAAGCTTTCTTTGCCCAATAAGTTGAGATCTGTTAAAAACTTGATTGATGTTTCTTATATTCTTAAAAAAGCTAGAGAACTTGGAATTTATGTTATTGCTAGATGTGTTGTATTTAAAGATGCAAAATTGTATCATTATAATAATTTTAAACATGCTCTTTGGAACAAAAGGGTTAATAAACCCTGGGCGCATTTTATTAAAAAAGTTGATTCTGGAGGTCTTGTTAAATATTCGCAAGTAGAGCATTGGGTAGATATTTTTTCTCCTGCTACTTGGGAGTATAATATTTCTATTGCAAAAGAAATACAATCTTTTGGAGTTGATGAGATACAGTTTGATTATATTAGATTTCCATCAGATGGCCCTGTATCTCTTGCAGGTTCAAGGATGAATAAGTATGAGATGAGGCCTGTTGATGCTCTTGAATCTTTTTTGATTATGGCAAGAGAGCAGCTTTATATTCCTATTTCTGTTGATATTTATGGATACAACGGCTGGTTTCCTACTAATAGTATTGGGCAAAATATTGCAATGTTATCAGATTATGTTGATGTTATATCTCCTATGTTTTATCCCTCACATTATACTGATGATTTTTTGTCAAGCAATTCTTATTATACAAAAAGAGCTTATAAGATTTATAAAGAGGGGAGCGATAGAGCATTTATGTTTTCTTTGGATAGGGTTGTCATTAGGCCTTATGTTCAAGCTTTTTTGTTAGGAAAAGAAAGGGTTGTGGATGATGAGATTTATTTAAAATATTTAAAGTTTCAGCTTAAAGGAGTCAAAGAGTCATTTGGTAGTGGTTTTAGCCTTTGGAATGCATCTAATGTGTATTATATGGTTAAAAGCAGTTTAAAAGAGTATTTAGATTCTTTTTAATTTTTATTTCTTACAAAGGAGATTTATTTGGAACATTTAATTCAATTTTTTTATGTAGGATTTGGTATTTTTTTATTATATCTTGGCGGTAATTTACTTTTAAAAAGTTCAGTTAGCATTGCTACTTATTTGAAAGTTCCAACACTTTTAATAGGAGTTACAATAGTATCTTTTTCAACAAGCGCTCCAGAGCTTTTTACAAGTCTATTGGCGGCTTTTAAGGGTAAAAATGAAATTGTTGTTTCTAATGTTATTGGTAGCAATATTATTAATATGTTGCTTGCGCTACCTTTAGCGGGATTCTTTTTAAGAATTAAGGCGGATTTTAAAAGACTTAAGCTTTCTTTTATGTTTCTGTTTTTATTAATGGTTCTTCTTTTATTGCTTTCATTTGATTTTAGATCTTACTCTTTTTTTACAGCACCTTATAATCGTTTTAGCTCATTGAGCATCTTAATTTTGTTTTTATCCTATCTGTTCTTCTTTTACAAAGAAGAAAAAGCGCATTTTAGATTAGAAAATTCTTCTCAAGAAGGTGTAAGCAATTTAAATCAGAGTTTAAATTTTATATTTTTTAATGTGTTAAGCTTTTTTATTAGCATGTATTTTCTTTATTTGGGATCGAAATTATTGGTAGATGGGGCTCTTTATATTGCCAATAATGTTTTTAATGTTAGTGAAAAGTTGATTGGAATTATAGTTGTGGCTTTTGGGACAAGTGTTCCTGAGCTTGTTGTATCTCTTTTTGCAATAATCAGAAAAGAATCAGACATTGCATTTGGAAATATTGTTGGTAGCAATATTTTTAATATTGGCTTTATTTTAGCTAGTAGTAGTTTTTTAAGACCCATTTTGTTGCAAGATATTTATATTTTAGATTTTAGTATAATGGTGTTTATAACCTTAGTTTTATTTTTAGTGGTTAAATTTAAAGGGGTTTTTAGCAGGGGCATTTCTTTAATTTTTTTGCTTTTATATATTTTGTATAATTTAATGTTATTTAACTTTTATTGATTATGTAATTTTAATTTTAGATTGTTAATATATTTTTAATGTAATATGCTTTATTATTTTAATGTAATATAAGGGACAATATGAAAAAATTACCAGAAATTTTTTATATGAGTAGCAAAGAAGTAGATATTTTGATTTCTCAGCTAGGAATATCTTCTGATGCCCAAAAATTAATTTTGAAAACTATTTTATCTTATAAAAAGAATGCTATAGATTATGCTTCTTTTATAGAAGAGCATTCTGTAAGAATACGGGGTTTAAAAGGGGAGCTTGATTTTTTATTTCGTAAACTTTATGAAGTTAAAAGAGGAATAGTCACTAATAAAATAGCAACGGATGGAGAATTTTTACCAGATAGCATAATTTTAACTGATGAGGCCAGTTATGATTTTTATTATTATTCTATTGACGATTTATTTTTAAAAACTTATATAGGAATAGATCTTTTTAGTTCTTTGCTTACTGTTAAAAATATAGAATCTAGCTTGTTGGTTTTTCAGAATGAATTTATAGCTATTACAGATTCAGATATTAACTACAAATTTTTTGAAACAAAATCACAACTCAAAGAAATATTGGTTTGGAAATCATTGATAATTCCATCGAGCAGGGCTTTATACTTTATTGAGTTTGTTAAAAAAATATTTTTTAATATTGCTTCTAATAATATTGTAAAAGATGTTTTCGTTAGAGTAAAAGGATTAAAGCTTGGTGATTATGAGAGAGCCTTAGAAGAGGGTAAGAATATGATTGGAGCTGTTTTCAAGATTCTCTCCGGCATCCTTGAAATTAAGGATGAAGTTCTTGGCAAGAAAGGAATCACTTTTTCAAAAAATTATTTTGTTTTTTTAGATTTCCTTAATCTTTTTATTAAAAATGAAAAAGATTTAGAAGAGCTTAAGGCTATAGAAGCTATTAAAATTGATGAATCTTTAAAAGCAATTGAAAAAACTTTGGAGTTTAAAAAAGGTGCAATTGATACAGAAGAGTTTTCTAGTATTCTAAAAGTTTATTCAGAAGGTCTAAACGATCCTGAAAATTTTTTATTAGTTGCTAATATGTACTTTTTTGAATCTAAAATTCAGGATATTTTGCCAAAAATATTTCAAGTAAAAGAAAATTTTTATTTGTACAAACCTTTTGCATATGAGCTTTTTTTAGAAGAATACGAAAAGGTTTTGCAATTTCTCAATAGTGAGTTGAGGACTAGTATATTTAAAATTCTTAGTTTTGGGGATGATCCTTCTTCTATTTTTACAGAAGAAGGCTTAGAAGAAGTTATTAATAGATTGGTGTCTTCTGGGTATATTATGAATGAGTATTGTTTAAAAAATAAAGTTAAATTTCTTGACCTTATTGTTTCTCATTATAGAAGAATTTATAAAACACAAAGTGTTCAAGTTCATCTTAAAGATTTGATTAAAGTTGAAGCGGCAAAATATTTTAAGAATAGTAATGAACTATTGCCTTTATACAAAATATATAAACTTGATTTGTATTCGCTTTTGAATGCTGCTTATAAAGATTTAAGCTTGTTTAAAAGAATTCTTTTATTTTTGACAGGCAAGCATCAAAGCTATAAAGAGGCTTTGTCTAGATTGGATTTTAGAGCTGGCTTGAATAAAAGTGGAGGCGGTCTTTTTGATTCAGATGAAAGAGTTAAAAGACAATTGGAAAAAATTAGAAAACAAAGAGAGGAAATAAAAGCTCAAGTTAGAAAATCTTTTCCTAAAAAGGGGACAACATCTAAGCAATCAGTAAATAAGAACTACACAAAACAAGAGCAAGATGAAGCATGGGTCAAATTTAGTGATAGGATACAAAAAAAATAGCATTATAAGTGAGTGGATTTATTTGTTAAAATAAATCCCTCGGCTTTCTTGCTGTATTTTTTGAAGTTTGACATTCTGCATAATGCCTTATTTTTCCATTTTCAAATTTTGATTTCATTACAATTTTCCCCCCCCATCGGCTTATTAGTTCTTTTGAACCTACTCTTTGAGCGTTTTTAGAAATTTTTGCCATTTTAAGCTCCTTTTGACAGATTTATTGTATAATAAAATCTATCAAAATAAGGTTGATTTATCAAGGAATTTATTCATGTTATTTATAATATTTTTTATGAGTGCTTCTCTTTTTTCAAAAGAAGTTTACTATAGGTTTGCAGATTATTCTGTTAATTACAACATAGTAGGTAAATATGAGATTACAAAAGAAGAGTCTGAGGAAGAGTATGGATATAAATTTACTTATGATCGCAATAATAATCTTATTTTGGTTGATTATATTGGTAAGCTTAGCATTTTAATGCCTTCTTTTTTTAGTGCAAGTCAAATTAAAATAGAAAGAACCAAGCATAGTGAAAGGCGCGTATTTCTAAATAGGGGACTTGCATTTAAAAATAATAATGGTGTTTACATTGAATATATAGAGTATATGAATGATGGTAGGATTAAAAATATTTTTAATTACAATAGATCTAATGAAATGGTTAGAGATAAATATAATGTTTCTTATTATCATTTTTTATACGACAATGAGAGAGATTTTAGTGTTTACAGATTTAATGAATCAGGGATTCAAATTAAAGATTTAAATAATGTATATTTTACAAAGATTAGTTATGATCATTCTAAATTTGTTAAAACGGTTTTGTATTACGATGAGAATGGTTATATTGTAAGATCAAAAAATGGTACTTGTGGATTTAGATTAACCTATGATGCTAATAATAATCTTATTAAAGAAGAATATCTTGATAAATCAGCTCATATTGTTTCAAATCCATTTTCTGTAGCTACTAAAATATATCATTATGATGTTGATGGAAAAGTTATTGAGATTTTAAATTATGATATTAATAATAATTTGACTCCTGATGAAAATAATGTAGCAATTTATCGTTATGAATATTATTTTAAAGAGAAAGATTGTTATTACAAAGAATATAGCTATGACAATAATAATAATTTAACAATCAGTCAAAATGGTTATGCCATGAAAAAGACCATTTTTTATATTCAAAATAATGAAAAAAGAATAATAAACTATAGTAATAAAATCAATAAAAACTATAATAGAGATATTCCGACTGTTTATGAGGAAAAGTATGAAATAGTGGATGATTTTAAAGGAATTGCTATTTATAGTTATAAATATGATGACAAGTTTTATTTAATAGAAAATATTTTTTTTGATAAAAATTTTAATTTGATAGCTGATGCTAAAGGTGTGATGATTTACAGATATTCTTACGACAAAGACGGATTTTTAATTGCTCAAGAACATTTTGGTGGAGATTTTGTTAATCCAATAGATGATTTTGAAGGAGTTTCAAAGTATAAATTTAGTTATGATTCTAATGGCAATATGATTTCAAAGAAAAATTATTCCAAGGATGGAGTTTTGGTTGCTGATTGTAATTTTGTTTTTGAATATTTATATGAATATGATAAACAAAATAGGCTTATTTCTCAAAAAAATTTTGGCAGCTTAGGACAATTGCAGGACGATATTCATGGAGTTAGTGTTTATAAATATGAATACAATAAATTTGGGAAAATATCAAAACAGTCTAATCATGGTCCAGATTTAAGATTAAGAGATGATGTTGGAGGATTTTCAATTTATAAGTGGATTTACGATGCTAGAGGTAATTTAATAGATTTTCAAAAATTTGATTCTTTGGGTAATTTAATCTAAGTATTTTCTCTTTTCATATTTTCCTATATTACATAGTAATTCATAATGACTTCTTTTAGAAAATTCGCTCATTTTATCTATACTTAATTTTTCTGATACAATTTCTACTTTTGAGCCCGTTTTAATCTTTAAGTCTTTAGGAATTTCTATTATTGTTATATTCATACAAACCCTCCCCCTTATTTTACATTTTTTATTTTTTATTAAAAAATAAAAATTGTTATTTATATTTTGAGGTATTCCATCAAAATATCCAATTGGAATAATTCCTATTTTCATATCTTCTTTGGCTTGGAATGTGCCTGAATATGAAATTTTTTCACCCTTTTTTACATTTTTGATAAATATTACTTTTGAGAATAAATTTAATACAGGTTTAAAATTTAGGGTAGTTTTTTTGTTTTTTAGGGGGGAATAGTAACCATAAAGAATAAGGCCCGGTCTTACCATATTAAATTGTGGGCTTAGTTTGTAGTTCATAATGTGTCCCGAATTAGAAATATGGACAAATTTTGGATTTATATTTTTTTGTTTAAGTGTTTCTAAAAAAGATAAGAATTGCTCTATTTGTTTTTGTGTGGTTTTAAAGTTTTCTGTTGTTGGAAGATGTGAGCAGACCCCTTCTAGTTCTAGAAATTTTGAACTTTGAATATATGTGGCTATTTCAAGGGCATTATCTATTTTTATTCCATATCTATTCATGCCAATATCAATTTTTAAGTGGACTTTTATTTTCTTTTTTTGTAATGCACATTCTTTTTCTATTAAAAATAGATATTCAAAATCAGCAACAAATGGTAATAAATCGAGTTTAATCAAATTTTTAATTTCTTTTTTATCTACTTTAATGTACATCAATATTTTTATATTTTTATCAATCTTTTTAAGTGTTTTAGCATCTTCAATATTAGAAAGTCCAAAGTAATTTATTTTTTTTGCTTTAAAAAATTTAAAAATATTTATAAGTCCGTGACCATATGCGTCGCCTTTTAAGGTAGCTACTATTTCTTTTTCACCAATTTTTTTTTTAATTAAATTTAAGTTATGCTCTAAATTATTTAAATTTATTATTATTGTTTTGTTACTGCCCATTGTTTTATTATCATATATTTAGCTTTTTTAGAGAAGTAAGAATCTTTTTTCTATTAATTTGTGATTTATTCTATAATGGGTATTGGGAATTTTTTTAATTTGTTGCCTTTAAAATGTAATCTCAAATTTTTTTGGAAATCATTATATATTTTAGGGTTAATTCTAATTTCATATCTTTTAGTTTCTTTATTTATATTATTTTCTACTGTTATTGCGGCCAAAATATAATGCCATTTGTTATTCTTGTAATATTCTGCAATCGTTTTTGAAAGAGATTCGGTTTTTAATGTGCCAAATGAATAAGCGTCTTTTGAAAGCTCTTTTTTTGATTGCTGCTTCCCACTAGTGAGGCTGCTTAGATTATTAATAAAATTTCCTTTATCTGGACTTAAAAATTCTAATTTTGTGATTTTGTATTTCTCAGAAGCTTCGTTTGATAGGTCAAACGAAATAATAGCAGAAGATCCAATTTTTGAAAATACATTTATAAATGAATAGCTGACTTCAGTAAGTTCTTTTATTGGTTCTCCATGCAAATCTACTAATTCTATGTAAGGCTGGGTAACGGCAATATCAACAGATGCAAGTAAAAAGCTTTGTTTTAGTTTTTTAATTTTTGTTTTTATATTTTCTTTTACAATATAATTGTTATCTTCGAAAATATTAATTTCGTTTTTAGAGAAAATATTTTCAGCTAAAGAAAGAATTATTACAGTTAAAATAAATTTTTTAAGGCTCATAAAATATTTCCTTTTATTTATATTTATTATAAATCTTCAAATAGATCTCCGTTTTTGTCTTTTAAAATAGAATTTTCTTTTAGTATTTCTTTTAAAAATTCAATAACTAATTTTGAATTAAGAGAAATTTTATAAATTTTAGACTCTTGAGCAAGTTTGTTTTTGACGGTTAAATTTGCAAGCATATAATTCCAATGACCATTTTGATATGTTGTCTTAAAAGCATCTTTAAGTTCCTTACTCATTAATATTCCAAATGGGTATGCAGTAATATATCCTTTTTCTTGTGAATTTTCAACAACTAAAAAAGGATTTTTAAGCTTTAAGTTAGAACCAGCTGTTATAAATTTAATATCTTCAATCTCATATTCTTTATCTCCATTTTTAGTTGTTTCAAAGAGTATTAATAGTGATGCTAGGCTACTATATTTATCGTCTATTTTTATAGGGGATAGTATATAAGAATACCCAAATTTGTTTTTAAATTCTGGTATTGCTTTTCCATATTCATCTAGGATTGCCATTGTTTTTGTTTTTATCCAATTTACGTTGTGATTGCTATTTATGATTGGCAATTTTTTATTCAAAATTTTTCCTGATATTAAATGTAATTTTCCATCGTTTAAAGGCAAATTTTCATCGTCTATTTTTTCGGTATTGCTGTCTTGTTGTGCAGATTGTGCTTTTTTTAAAAAAGGTAAATTTTCATCGCTTATTGGTTTTCCAATATTTCCGTCTTGTTGAACAGGTTGCGGTTTTTTAAAAAAAGCGCAAGCTAACATTAACATAAGTATCGCCATTAATTTTAAATGTTTAAATGCTCTAAACATTGTATCTTCTTCCTTTGTACCATTTATGGTTTTTATTGAGTGGTAATTAAAATTATGCCACGCTAAACTCTAATAGTATAGAATACTTATGTCAAAGTCAAGTTATGTTTTAGCAGTTTTATTTTTAATTCTTACAATAAAGGTATTTCTGCTGCTAAGAAATGAATTATTCCTATAATGATTGACATAATTCCAATTAACTGCTGATTGTTCTCAAGTATTGATTGGAATTTTCCATATTTGTTATTATTTTGAATCTCTGTAGGTAGCTTTTGTTTTAAAAACAAGATAAATCCAATTAAAAACAAACTTATAGCTGGAATCAAATTTCCAATTATTGGTAATTTGTAAGGCTTAATTATTTCAAAAGCACTAGTTATTAAAAATAATAATCCAAAAATGCTTTTTACCTTTTTGTTATCGTTTATTAAATTTACAAAATCTTCAAAAATTTTAAAAAATTTTATTTTTTCTATTAACATTGGGAATGCAAGTATGATTCCCCCTAAGATGTTAAACAAAACAGACATAAAGTATATTTGCATCATATTTTATCCTCTAGGTTTTATTCTTTTGTTATAAAAAATATTGTTATTATCATTGCTCTTTAGTATTATACTTAATAAGCTTTCATTTTGATAGATTATATTGGCATATGATGTAAAGTTTTTGCTGCTTATATAAAGCATATTGCTTTCTATCAATCTATTATCCAGATAAATATCTAGCTTAGCTTTTCCTAGGTTAGAGATTTTTTTTGTTTTTATGTTTATTTTTAGCAATAATTTGTTTTTTTCTTGTTTATAGCTTATTATCATTTTGATATTGTTTTTATTGTTTTTGTGATTTTGAATCTTTGGAATTAGTAAAATTTTAAAAAATAAAAGAATTATAACAAAGATTGTTCCAACAATGATATGTTTTTTCAATTTTTTTTGGTATTCAATTTCTAGTTGTTGATTGTAGTTAATCTTTTTCATTATTTTTACAAATTTAACCTTTTTATGATTATTATTTTAATAATGTATTTAAATTCCACCAGTAAACACTAACACCAGTTTTTCCGCCGTAAAGTATGCTAAGTATTCCGTCTTTAGATAAACTCTCAGAGAGGAATGTTAAATTGGGGGGCTCAATTAAAGCTATTTGTTCTTTAATTGAGCCTTTGTTGTCTAATTTCCATATTAAATTGTTAGATAAATTTTTCATGTTCGTAGATGCTATTATTTTATCTTTTTGTATTTTTATAATATTGATAAAGCTTTCTTGTTTATCATCTAATAAGTTTTTAGGAAGAGCAATTTTACTTATTACTTCAAATTCTTTGTTTTTTTTTAAACTCATTTTATAGATATATTGATCTTTAATTTTAATTCCAAGATCGTTTATATTTTCATTGTCTCCAATGTTTTCATAGTAAGTGGTTTTTATATAAAGAATTTTTTTGTTAACTTCAAAAAAAACCTTGTCTATTGAAATGTTGTATTTTTTCTTTTGATTGTCTATTATTTTTAATAGGTTTTTATTGACGTAAATTTTATAAAGCGGAGAAAATTCTTTATTATAAGAATATATTATATAGCCTTCGCTATATATTGATATTATTGCAATGTTGCCATTCTCATCAACGTTAACATCGTAAATTTGTGGAAATGGTGTGCCGTTTAAACCTTCTTGCCCTAAAATTTCTACAGTCGAGTTTTTATTTAATATTAGTATTCTCATAAAGTATGCAATATTTTCTTTTTGATTGAATGTTGATTTTTTATTATTTAGTTTATCTGCAACAATAATGTAATTTTTTAGTGGATATATTGCTTGAATCCCTTCAAAATCTATTTTTTTTATTTTTAAATCGGGATTTGTTTTAAATATTCCATTTTGATAAGTTTGTATTAGTTTTCCGTATGAGTTAAAAATCATCAATTTATTTGTTTTTATTTCTGCAATGTAAACCAGTCCATTATACGTTTTGATATCAAATTTTGAATTTGTAAATCTGTTATCTAAGGGCATTATTGCACCAGGAAGTGTTCCAAATGGTATTTTAAATTGTTCTTCTCCTAGTTCATTTAAAGTTTTAGTATTACATGATATAATTGCAAAAAGCAAGCTTAATATAAAAGCTTTATAGTGTTTTTTCATATTTTTATATTATCATTTAAAATGAAAAATGACTTTAAGTCAATTATTTAGGAGAATTAATACCTAGCATGTTAAAAGCGGTACTTGAGGCAACTATTGGCTCAAAAAGTAAAAGAGATTTAAAAGATTATCTTCCAACTTTAAGAAATATTAATAAGCTTGAGCGTTGGGCATTATCGTTAGCAGATGAAGATTTTTCAAAAGAGACACAAAAGTTTAAAGATGAATTAAAATCGGGCAATTCTTTAGAAGGTGTTTTAGAGCGAGCTTTTACTCTATCTAGAGAAGCTGCTAGAAGGCGTCTTAAAGAAAGGCCTTATGATGTGCAAATCATTGCAGGTCTTGCTCTACATAAAGGTAAAATAATAGAGATGAAAACAGGAGAAGGAAAAACCCTCTCGTCAGTTCAAGCAGCTTATTTGAATAGTTTGACAGGGGATGGGGTTATTATTGTTACTGTTAATGACTATCTTGCGGAGCGTGATTCTAATTGGATGAAACCAGTTTTTGATCTTTTAGGTGTTAGTGTAGGGGTTGTTTTATCTAATATGGATTATGAGTTAAGAAAAGCTCAATATGCCAAAGATATTACTTATGTTACAAATAATGAACTTGGATTTGACTACTTAAGAGATAATATGCGTTATGACTTGAATGAAAAATCTTTAAGAAAATTCAATTATTGTATTATTGATGAGATCGATTCTATTTTGATTGATGAGGCAAGAACCCCCTTGATTATTTCAGGGCCTACTGAGGGCAATACAAATGCTTATCTTGAGGTTAATTCTCTTGTCTCTTTTTTAAAAGAATGTTCCAAGGATTCTAAAACAGGTGATTATCCTTTAGAAATAGATGATCTTGATGGTGATTATACTGTTGATGAAAAAGCCAAAAGAATTTCTTTTACTGCTAAAGGGCTTAATAATCTTGAACAGCTTTTAGTTTCTAAAGGCATTATTAATGGATCTATGTATACCGATTCAAATTTTAATTATGTTCATTATATGACTCAAGCCTTGAAAGCGCATTTGCTTTTTTTAAAAAATAGAGAATATATTGTTGGCGATTCTGGAGTTGAAATTGTAGATGAATTTACTGGTCGAGTTTTAACAGGACGAAGATATTCTGATGGACTTCATCAAGCTATTGAGGCTAAAGAAGGAGTTAGAGTTGCTAATGAAAATAAGACCATGGCAACCATTACTTTTCAAAATTTATTTAGAATGTTTGATAAAATTTCTGGTATGACAGGTACAGCTGATACAGAGGCTAAGGAATTTCATAAAATATATAATCTTGATGTAGTTGTAGTTCCAACAAATAGATTGTTGGCGCGAATAGATGAGGATGATACTATTTATTATACCGAAGAATTTAAGTTTAATGCGATTACAGATGAGGTTTATAAGACTTACAAGAAAGGGCAGCCAGTTCTAGTTGGGACTGTTTCTATTGAAAAATCTGAGATTTTATCAGCTATGTTTAAAAATAGAGGGATTAAGCATGAAGTTCTTAATGCAAAAAATCATTCTAGAGAAGCATTTATTATTGCTGAAGCTGGAGCAAAGCATGCAGTTACAATAGCAACAAATATGGCTGGTCGTGGTACAGATATTAAACTTGGGGGTAATATTGAACACAGGGTTAGAAAAAAAATTGGAACTAATGTAAGCCTTGAAGAATTTCAAGAGGCTGTTAAAAATGAAAGAGAAAATTATTTAAAAGACTATAATGAAGTTAAAAGTCTTGGTGGGCTTTATGTTATTGGTAGCGAGCGTCACGAATCAAGGCGAATAGATAACCAGCTTCGTGGGCGTAGCGGAAGACAAGGTGATCCTGGGCGTTCAAGATTTTATGTGTCGCTTGAGGACGATTTAATGCGTCTTTTTGCCGGAGACAACCTAAGATCATTAATGGGTAAGCTTGGAATGGCAACAGGAGAGCCTATTACACATTCTCTTTTAACCAAATCTTTGATTAATGCCCAAAAAAGAGTAGAAGACAGGAATTTTGAGATTAGAAAGCATTTGTTAGAGTATGATGATGTTATTACAAAGCAGAGAGATTTTATTTATGCTCAGAGAAATTCTATTCTTGAAGACGCAGCTATTAAGGATCGTATTCTTATTGCCTTAGAAGAATATCTTAGTTTTTTGCTTGAGGGAACAAAAAGTAACACAGTTTCAAATGTTTTTTTAAATGAAGTAAATTTAATTTTTGCCTATATGCTTGAGAGTCTTGGTTCTATTGAAAATATTAATTCTCTTGATTTAAAGGCTAAGTTAATGCAAATAGCAAAGACAAATTTAGATGAGAAGGAAAATTCGATAGGTAAGGATCTTTTTAATGGATTTTTAAGGTATGAATATTTAAAAAATATTGATTTTAAATTTCAAGAGCATCTTGCAAATTTAGACTCTTTAAGAGAAGCTGTTTATCTAAGGTCTTATGCTAATAAAAATCCAATTACAGAGTACAAAGAAGAGGGGTTTTTAATATTTAGCGAACTTATTAAAGATATTAAAGTTTCTACCATAAGGCGCGTTCTTCAGTTAAAATTAGATAGTAATTCTTCCGATTTTAGGTCACTAAAGAAGTCTAAAAATGTTAATTCAATTCATAAAGAACTTTCAGGAATTTTTATTAATGAGAATAAAAGCATTTCTAATGTTCAAGTGGTTAGAAGTTCTCCTAAAATAGGCAGAAATGAATCTTGTTATTGTGGAAGTGGGAAGAAATATAAAAATTGTCATGGTAAAAGTTAGAATAGGAGGTTTTTATGTTTAAACTACCAGAACTTGGTTATAATTATGATGCTGTTGAGCCTTATATTGATGCTAAAACTATGGAAATTCATCATAGTAAGCATCATAATGGTTTTGTGATGAATTTGAATTCTATTTTTGAAAAAATGGGGAAAAGTCATTTAAAAGATGTGTCAAGCATATTAAAAAATATTCAGGATTTTCCAGATGAATTTCAAACTTTAATAAGAAATAATGCTGGGGGTTATTCAAACCATACTTTATATTTTAGAACTTTAAAACCAGGAAACAAGAGTAATCTTTTGGAAAATTTTAAAAATGATGTCAATATAGCTTTTGGAAGCCTAGACGTTCTTAAAGCTAACTTAAAAGATGCTGCAATGAAAGTTTTTGGAAGTGGTTGGGCATGGTTAGTATTATGTCCTGATAGTAAGCTTAAAGTCATTTCAATGCCTAATCAGGATAGCCCTTTAATGAAGTCTTATAAACCAATTTTAGGCATTGATGTTTGGGAGCATGCCTATTATCTTAAATATCAAAATAGAAGAATTGAATATGTTGATGCATTTTTAAAGGCTTTAAATTGGGAAGAAGTTTCAAAAATTTACAATGAAGCTAATAATTAGCTTTTATTTTATAAAGATAAAAATTTTTAATTTTAAAGCTAGTATTTTATTCTAAAATGTTAAGTAATTTATCTTAAATCATTATTAAAGTTTTCTCTTTCTATGTCGTTAAAGTATTCTACTGTTCCAACTTTTAATTCATAAGTTGCATTTTTATCAGATACTATGATTGCATTTTTATGTAATTGAAGTGCACTAATTGTCCACATATGATTAACGCCTTTTTCAATAGCATGCTTTAATGCTCTTGCTTTATTGTGTCCGTTTACTATTATTAAAATTTCTTGTGAATCCATAATTGTTCCAACCCCAACAGTTAGAGCGCTTTTGGGAACTTTATTCGGATTGTCTTCAAAAAATCTTGAATTAGCAATGATTGTATTTTGAGTTAAAGTTTTGATTCTTGTTCTTGATGTCAAGGAAGAGCCTGGTTCGTTAAAAGCAATGTGACCATCAGGGCCTATTCCACCTACAAAAAGCATTATTCCCCCAAAAGATTTGATTTTTTTTTCATATTCCTCACATTCTTTTTTAAGATTTAAAGCATTTCCATTTAGTATATTTATGTTTTCTTTTTTAATATCAATGTGAGAAAAAAAATTTTTCCACATAAATGAATGGTAGCTTTCAGGATGGCTTTTTTCAATTCCTATGTATTCATCCATGTTAAAAGTTATGACATTTTGAAATGAAATTTGTTTATTTTTATTTAATTCAATTAAATTCTTGTACATACCGATTGGAGAGCTTCCTGTTGGAAGTCCAAGGATAAATGGCTTTTCTTTTGTTGGAGAAAATTCTTTAATTTTTTGTGCTACGTGATTGGCTGCCCACCTTGATATGTCTTCGTACGTAGGTCTGATTATTAATCTCATTGCGATCTCCTTAAAATGGGTTAAAGTTAAAGATTGTTAAAAATTATTTTAGATTCTATCATTGTTAACTTTAGATTAAAATCTTTATCCAAGACATTTATGTTTGCATCATATCCATGGCATATTAACCCTTTTTTATCAATATTAAGAATTCTTGTTGGATTGTAGGAACTTGCTTGAACGGCATCGCTTAAACTGTAGCCGAATTCTACTAAATTCTTAAGCCCTTGTATCATTGTAAGTGTTGATCCAGCTATGGTGTTGCTTTTTACACTATGGAATAATCCATCTTCTGCAATATAAACTTCATCTCCGTTTGCAATTAATTTTCCAGAAGTTTGAAAATTTGGAGTAAGTCCGTCAGTTACAAGGACTATTTTACTTATATCTTTAAGCTTTCTCAGCATTAAGACTAATTTTGGGTGTATATGATGACCATCTGCAATAATTTCACAAGAAACATCACCATGTATTAATACTGCCCCAATTGCATTTGGATTTCTGTGGTCAAGTTTTGACATTGCGTTGAAAAAATGGGTTGTGTGAAGTATTCCGACTTGAAATCCTTCTATCATATTTTCATATTTTGCGTTTGTGTGTCCTGCTTGAAGGTTTATATTGTTTTCAAGGCAAAACATTGCAAGTTCTCTCATTCCTTTAAGTTCAGGGGCAACGGTCATTGTGCTTATATTTGTTTTTTTTTTACCGTTTGAGCCTGTAAATACCCCACCAGCTGCATCTATTAGTTTTTTCATAACTTCAATGCTAGGCTCGTGAAGATAGGAGACAGGGTGCGCTCCTCTTTTTTCAGGGGAGAAAAATGGCCCTTCAAGATGAAGTCCTAAAATTTTAGCTCCCTTTTCTTTACCAATTGCTGCTGTGCAAGCTTTTATTGTTTGAATCATTTCATCTATTGGTCTTGGATAAAGAGTTGGTAAAAATCCTACTACGCCGTATTGTGCTAAATACTCTGACATTTTAAGTATTGATTCTGTTGAACACTTGTCTGTCCCATGACCGTGAAATCCATGAATATGGCTGTCGTAAAGTCCAGGAGTTATATAATTGCCTTTTGTGTCAATCATTTGGTATTCTTTGAGATCCATTTTTTTAAGCCTATCAGATGTTACAATATCAAAAATTTTGTTGTCCTTAATTAGGACTGCTGAATTATCTAGTTTGTCGTTTCCAGTTAAAACGGATTTTGAGTTGAATAAGCAAAAACTTGGCATTTTCATGCTCCTTTTAATTTATTTTACTATAAAAATTGATCTTTTTTAAAGTTTTTGCCTATTTATATTTTTTTATTTTAAAGCCTTTGGATGTTTAAAAGTTTATGTTTTAAAATTTATTATATTTTATTTTCAATTTTATTAATGATATAATACACTTTGGAGGGCGTTATTATGGCATCAGGATTTTTTGTTCCTGGACTTGAGAGTAAATATAATACTAAAGAAATTCGTGAGTCCATGCTTAAGCCCGATAAAGCTAAAATTGATTCTTCTTTTAAGAAACTTGAATCTTTAGAGCAAGAGAAAAGTGCTTGGCAGTTAATTAATAGAAAAATTTCTACTTTAAATTCTCTTGCAAAAGAAATTACGTCATTTAACAGTCCTTTTAATTTAATGTCAGGAAATTCTAGTAATAGTGAAGTTTTAACTTTATCTACTCGATATGGATCTAAGAATGAGACTCACAAATTAATTGTTGATCAAATAGCATCAGCTGATGTGTTTTTGTCTTCAAGCTTTGATCCTAAAAAAGTTACAATTCCAGAAGGAGATTATATATTTTTAGTCGGGAAAAAAGAAATTAATGTAAAAAGTAATGGAAATATTGATTTGCTTGTTAGAGATATTAATAACAAAGGAAAGGGGTTTTTATCTGCAAAAATAGTAAAAAGTGATAAAAATGGGAATAGTCGTTTTATCTTGCAATCTTTAAAGGAAGGTAAAGAAAATAAACTTGTTATCAAGGGAGAAGGATTGTCTTTTGCCAAGCAAATTGGTATTTTAAGTGAACTGAAGACCAATTTTAATCCTATCCTTTCAGATATTGTTTTAAATCAATCTAGTAGCAATAATAGCCTTGCTTTTGAAAATAAAAACCTTGTTTTAAATCCGCTTTCAGAGGTGTCTATTGAAATTCCTGAAGATATTAAAATTACATCTAGGAGTAAAATTAAATTTGAAATTAAATATTTTGATACAGGCTTAGAAGAGTCTGATAACAAAATTATTTTTAATCCCGGAGAAGCTACATTTAAGGATGCAAAAGTCGACAGTGAAGATAGTGTAGTTGATCTTGGATCTGATTTAAAAATTCCTTTAGAAAAAAAATATATTCAAATGAATATGGTTAAAATATCTAGCAAGGAGGGGTCTTTAGAGCTTCCTTTAATAAATATTTCAAATAACTTTGAAGAAGTTGAAGTTGATATTGGAGCTCTTTCTAATTTAGAAGAAATAAATATTGAAAATAAGGCAAATAATAAAGTAATTGTTATTACCAATGTCGAAGTTTTTGATCCAAAAAATAGAGATGGTCATTTGCCAATAAATGCTAAAAGTTTTGCTGAGAATGCAAAAATTAAGTTTGATGGAGTAGATGTTGAAAGAGATTCAAATGTTATTAATGATTTAGTTCCAAATGTGACATTAAGTTTAAAAAAAGCTTCAAGTGATATTGTTGAGGCTAAAATTGAACCCGATTATGAGGGGATTAAGAGAGTTCTTTTAGATTTTATTGGTGCTTATAATGAGGTTCTGGCTGAGATTAACATTGTAAGTTCTAATGAAGATCAGCTTGGTAATCAAAAGTCTACTATAGTTGAAGAGTTAACTTACCTTAGCGAGTCTCAAAAAGAAGAGGCTTATAAAAATTTAGGCATTCTAAGGTCTGAATTTTTATTGAAAAATCTTAAATCCAGGCTAGAATCAATAATTTTTAAGCCTTATGTTACTAGTGATCCTAATTTTTCAATAATTAATCAGATGGGGGTGTTTACCAACTCTATTTCTTCTTCTGGCGGACTTTCTAGATATTTAAGGATTGATGAGAAAAAGTTTGATGAATCAATTCGCAACAACATTGATAATGTTAGAGAACTTTTTTTATTTGATTTTAATGGCGACAGAGTATATGATAATGGGATT
The DNA here is from genome assembly GCF_008828755.2 of [Borrelia] turdi. Taxonomy (GTDB): domain Bacteria; phylum Spirochaetota; class Spirochaetia; order Borreliales; family Borreliaceae; genus Borreliella; species Borreliella turdi. The sequence goes on from NZ_QBLM01000002.1 coordinate 64,197, forward strand.
GCCAAAATGCTAGGAGATTGTTTGTTGCCTCTTGTGACTTCTGGAGGAGTTATTTATAATAAAATAAAAAATTACGACTTGAAAATTGTTAATCAAAAAAATAAGGTTGAAGATTATAAAAAGAAGTATGATGATAGAGAGAGGAAAATAGAAGGCGAGTTGAATACTTTGGATTTTACAGTTAAGCGCATGAAAGATCAGGAGAATACATTAAGGGCTTTTGATTTTAATCAAAGAAATAGATAATAACAATTTATTTTTAATGCTTTGCTGCCTACGTTTCTTTTTTTTAAATTTTTGTGCTATTCTTTTTAACAGGTAAAAGGATTTGCCAAAAATAAATAATTAAATTTTATCATGGAGGAATGATATATGATTATAAATCATAATACATCAGCTATTAATGCTTCAAGAAATAATGGCATTAATGCTGCTAATCTTAGCAAGACTCAAGAGAAGCTTTCTAGTGGTTACAGAATTAATAGAGCTTCTGATGATGCTGCTGGTATGGGAGTTTCTGGTAAGATTAATGCTCAAATAAGAGGCTTATCACAAGCTTCTAGAAACACTTCTAAGGCTATTAATTTTATTCAGACAACAGAAGGGAATTTAAATGAAGTAGAAAAAGTTTTAGTAAGAATGAAAGAATTAGCAGTTCAATCAGGTAACGGTACATATTCAGACGCAGACAGAGGTTCTATACAAATTGAAATAGAGCAACTTACAGACGAGATTAATAGAATTGCTGATCAAGCTCAATATAACCAAATGCACATGTTGTCAAACAAATCTTCTTCTCAAAATGTAAGAACAGCTGAAGAGCTTGGAATGCAACCTGCAAAAATTAATACACCAGCATCACTTTCAGGGTCTCAGGCTTCTTGGACCTTAAGAGTTCATGTGGGAGCAAATCAAGATGAAGCTATTGCTGTAAATATTTATGCAGCTAATGTTGCAAATCTATTTTCTGGTGAGGGAGCTCAATCTGCTCAGGCTGCACCTGTTCAAGAAGGTGTTCAACAAGAAGGAGCTCAACAGCCAGCACCTGCTACAGCGCCTTCTCAAGGCGGAGTTAATTCTCCTGTTAATGTTACAACTACAGTTGACGCTAATACATCTCTTGCTAAAATAGAAAATGCTATTAGAATGATAAGTGATCAAAGAGCAAATTTGGGTGCTTTCCAAAATAGGCTTGAATCTATAAAGGATAGCACTGAGTATGCTATTGAAAATTTAAAAGCATCTTATGCTCAAATAAAAGATGCTACAATGACCGATGAGGTTGTAGCAGCTACAACTAATAGTATTTTAACACAATCTGCAATGGCAATGATTGCACAGGCTAATCAAGTTCCCCAATATGTTTTGTCACTGCTTAGATAAAATTTTAAATCAATTAGTGCGAATTATTAACAAAAGATCCTCTTAAAGGATCTTTTGTTTTTTTTTATTTTGGATCGGCAAAAATTTAATAATTTTAGTATAATTTATAATAATGTGTTATTAAGTATAATGCAGGCTTATTGAGGAGTTTGCCTTGAGTAGGGTTACTGTTAAAATTAGGGATTGTTATAAAGCGTTTTCTTATTATGTTGACAAAAAACAGATAAGTCGAGCTATAAAAGATTATGAAGATGGTAAAGATAGAATGCAAATTTACAAAGAATCTTCTATCTTTATTGCAAATGCCAATATTAATCTTGATGTTTATGAAAATGAAATTTTAGTTATTATGGGTATGTCAGGTTGTGGTAAGTCTACTTTAGTTAGATGCTTAAATGGTATTTACAAAATAGATTCGGGATCTATTTTAGTAAATAACATGGAAATGAATGCTATAAATCGCAAAGATCTTTCTAATCTAAGAAAAGATAAATTTGCAATGGTTTTTCAAAACTTTGGACTTTTCCCCCATATGAATGTATTGAGAAACGTTACTTATGGACTTGAAGTCAAGCATATCCCTAGGAAGGTTAGAGAAGAGCGTGCTATTGAGGTATTAAATCTTGTAGGACTTGAAGATTCAAAATATAAGTATATTGATGAACTTTCTGGAGGAATGAAGCAAAGGGTTGGAATAGCAAGAGCATTAGTAGTTAATCCAGATATTCTTTTAATGGATGAAGCTTTTTCGGCGCTTGATCCATTAATTAAAGGAGAAATGCAGGAAGAACTTTTAAGATTAGTAGCTAAGCTTAAAAAAACAGTTGTGTTTATTACTCACGATTTAATTGAGGCTTTTAAATTGGGACATAGAATTGCTTTTATGAAAGATGGAAATATTATCCAAGTTGGCAAACCTTTGGAAATTTTAGCCAATCCTAGTACGGATTTTATATCTCATTTTATTAAAAATTTGCCCGTTTTAAATATTTTAAAAATAAAAGATATTATAAGAGATGATTTTGATTTAAACTCTAGTAGTGATGATGGCTTAAATGTTGTTATTAAATATCAAGGTGAAAATTTTAGTTTATACGATAAAGTGCTTAATAAAAGATATGATAATCTTGTATCTTTAAATTTAGAGTTAGATGATGAGATAAAAAAAATTGTTGAATACTTGAATAAGCAAGACTATCTAATAATAAAAGAAAGAGGAGCTATTGTCGGATATATTAATTTAAATGAAATTTCCGACTTATTGTCAAGATAGGAATTTATGAATAAAGATTTTTTTATATCAAAAATAGATAATTTTTTTGATTTTTTAGTTGATAATTTTTCAATTTCTGATGGAATAGGTTTTTCTAAAAGTATAATTTTTTTATATGAAAATTTGAAAAATTTATTTCTTTTTGTTAATCCCATTATTTTTATTTTGATTGTATGCTTGCTAAGTTTTATTTTCTTAAAAAAGAGATTGGTATTTTTAATTTTGCCTGGGTTCTTTTTTATTTTGTATTTTAATCTTTGGGAAGCTTCAATGGATACAATAGCTATTATATTTGTTTCTGTATTTGTTTCTGTTATTTTGGGAATTCCTATAGGTATTTTTGGGGGATATTTTCCAAAATTTTATGTTTTTTTAAAACCCATTTTAGATTTAATGCAAGCTATGCCCCCGTTTATTTACTTGATTCCCGCTATTCCTTTTTTTGGAATGGGTACAGCTTCAGCTATTTTTGCTACAATAGTTTTTGCCATGCCTCCTGTTATTAGATATACAAGGCTAGGAATTGTTCAAGTTTCAGATGAGGTAATAGAAGCGGCCAAGTCTTTTGGCAGTAGTAATTTGCGCATTCTTTTACAGGTTCAGCTTCCTCTTTCTCTTCAGAGTATAATTGAAGGCATTAACCAGTCAATAATGATGGCGATATCTATGATAGTGATTGCTGCAATGGTTGGATCGTCTGGTTTGGGCAGAACTGTGATTTACTCTATAGAAAGATTAAATTTTGGCGAAGGGTTAATATCTGGATTGGCAGTTGTTATTATAGCTATTATTTTAGATAGGATTATGCAGTCTATCTTTATTAAATTTAGCTATTTGAATACGGACCATTATGGAGGAAAGAGAGAAAATAAATTTAAAAGATTTTTAGAAATGTATAATAAATAAATAAATGGAAGGTATTTTATGAGTTTTATTTATAAATTATTAGTTAGATTTTGTATTTTTCTTATTTTTTTATCTTGCGATGAGAAAAAGAGTTTAAATAATTTGAAATCGGTAAAAATTGCATATGTGAATTGGGGTGGAGAAACAGCAGCTACAAATGTATTGAAAGTTGTTTTTGAGAAAATAGGTTACAATGCAGAAATATTTTCAGTTACTACATCTGTAATGTATCAATACTTGGCATCTGGCAAAGTAGATGGCACTGTATCTTCTTGGCTTCCTACAGCTGATAAATTTTATTACGAAAAATTGAAAACAAAATTTGTTGATCTTGGCGCAAATTATGAAGGAACTATTCAGGGGTTTGTGGTGCCAAGCTATGTTCCAATTTCTAGTATTAGTGAGCTTAAAGGCAAAGGGGCTAAGTTTAAGAATAAGATGATTGGCATAGATGCTGGCGCCGGGACTCAGATTGTTACAGAACAAGCGCTAGATCATTATGGATTAAGCAAAGAGTATGAGCTAGTTCCTTCAAGTGAGAGTGTTATGCTTGCAAGTTTAGATTCTTCAATAAAGAGAAACGAATGGGTTTTGGTTCCTTTGTGGAAGCCCCATTGGGCTTTTTCTAGGTACGATATTAAATTGCTTGATGATCCTGATTTAATTATGGGGGGGGTTGAGAGTGTGCACACTCTTGTTAGGCTTGGTCTTGAAAATGATGATCTTGATGCATATTATGTTTTTGATCATTTTTATTGGAATGATGATTTAATATTGCCTTTGATGGATAGAAATGATAAAGAGCCAGGTAAAGAGTATCGCAATGCAGTCGAATTTGTTGAAAAGAATAAAGAAATTGTAAAGATGTGGGTTCCAGAAAAATATAAGATCTTATTTGATTAATCTTTTTTGAAATTCTTTTAAAGATGTTGAGATGGGATTGCATTTAGGAATAAAATCGCATCCCCCTTTAAATAATGCATTACATCTTATTATTCTTAATGTCATTAATGTTAAGGCCGTTGGAAGATTGTATTTTTTAAGGCATTCAATTGAATATTTTGAGCAAGTAGGGTTGTATATACATTGCAGTCCAAATACTTTAGAAAAAGTGTTTTGGTAAATTTTTATTAAAAAAATAATAATATAATTTAATATAAAGAAAATTTTGAGAATGTTCATATTTAGAATTGTATTATAATATAATGATTAATCAAGTGAATTAAAAAATATTAATTAAGGTTTATAATTTTTATTAAGGGGGCTTTGAATTAAAAAAATTTTTTTAATTTTTATGACTGTCTCTTTTTCTTTTGCTGAAATTATTCAAATATCACCGAAACAAGCTGTAAATATGGCTTTAAAAAGTAGCTTAGATTCGGAAAATGCTAGGTACAAGGAAAACATAAAAAAACTTTATAAAAATAATGCATGGAATGTTTTTGTTCCAAATGTTAACCTTAGCTCTACATTTAGTAGAAATCCCTCTGTTTCGAGTGAGCTTGAGAGAGATTATTGGGGCTTGGGGTTTGGAGTCGCTGTTAGTCTTTCTTTGTCGCCTTCTGTTTTAAAAAAGATTGAACTTATTATGTTGGAGTATGATAATGCAAAAATAGAAAGGGAGAGTGCTATTCGTAATATTAAGTTAAATGTTCTTAAGTCTTACAATCAATTAATAGCTTTAAAGAGTATTTTGAAGGTTTTTGAAAGTCAGATACAAAATAGTAAACTTAAGTTTGAACAAGCTAGAATTGCTTATAATAATGGACTAATATCAGAAATAGATTTCCTTGATGCGCAGCTTAAGTATAAAAAGTCTCAACCAGATTTAGATGGTCAGATTATTAATTTTGAAAAATCAAAAGAAATTTTCAAATTATTAATAGGATTAGATCCTGATCAAGATTTTGAGATTGTTGGAGAATTGCCAGATGAGACAATAGATTTTTCTTTATTTAATGAAGTGTTAAATTTTAATGAATCATTAGAGATTAAGAAATTAAATATGCGCTTAAAAATGACAGAGCAGCTTATTAGTTCGATTTGGCTAGATACTTTTTTACCAAGTCTTTTACTCTCATTTTCTTACTCTCCTTATAGATCATTTCATGAAAATTCTAAAGGTTTTTCAAGTGGGTTTTCAGCGTCTTTTAGCTTAAATTATGGTTTAACTGAAATATTTCCATTTTCAAAGAGTTTTACAAAAATACAAGATAACAACTATCAACTAAAAATATTGCAAAACAATATTGAGGATAAAATTAGAAATTTAAAATCTAGCATTGTGCAAAAAAGAAAAGATATTAGAAGATATAAATCGATTCTTGATGCTTCTAAAATTAATGTAGAATTAGCTAATAAAAATTATCAAATGGCATTTAATGCTTTTAATTCTGGGATCATAGATCTTTCCAAGCTAAATGATATTGAATTTGTTTATAAACAGAGCGATTTAAAGCTCGTTGAGGATAAATTGAATTATTCTAATTCTATACTTGAATATAAGGATTTAATAAATTCATTAGATTAAGAGGTATTTTTATGAATTTGATTTTTAATATTAATTTATATTTTAAAAAATATTTATTAGTCTTAGTCTTAGTTGGATGTGTGGGTAAGAACAAGTTAGATGAAAATATTAATGAAGGAAAAGAAAGTTCTTATAGATTTCCAGTAATTGCCATAAAAGCTAAAAGTGGAATCCTGAGTGATTATTTATCTTTAAATGGAGATATAGATACAAAAGTTAAAGCAGATATTTTCCCAGATACTACAGGTAAAATAACTTCCTTGAAAATAAAGCTTGGAGCTTATGTCCAAAAGGGACAAATAGTTGCGACTCTTGATCCTTCAAAGCCTGGTTCTGTATATTTGAAAAATCCAGTAAGAGCGCCAATCTCAGGATATATTTTAAATATTAGAAAAAGAATTGGTGAGACAGTCAATTCTCAGTCTAGCATAGCAGTAGTAGGAAGAATGGATACAAAGCAAATTTTAACTTATGTGTCTGAGAAATATATTTCAAATATTAAGGTTGGAAATGATGCTATTGTTGAGGTTAGAGCTTATCCTAATGAAAAGTTTAAAGCTAAAGTTTCAGAGATATCTCCTGTTTTAGATTCTAAAAGTCGTACTATCGAAGTATATCTTACACCTATTGGTAACAATTTAGATAAGCTGATTATTGGTATGTTTTCTAAAATCAAACTTATTACTAAACGCTTTAAAGATGTAATTAAGATTCCAAGAGGGGCTGTTGTTGAGAGAGAGGGTAAAAAGTTTGTATTTAAGCTTGATTTAGAAGGCAAAATTGTTCAAATGTTACCTGTTACAGTACTTCTTGAAATAGATAACATTGTGGCTCTTTCGGGAGAGGTTCAGGAGAATGATCTAGTTGTAGTAGAAGGCATGTCTACTCTTTCTAATGGAACTCCAATAAATTTGGTGGATACAAAAGAGAGTCTTTCAGCTGAAAGCAATATTTAATTTATTGGGAGATGTTTTATGTTGGTAAAGAGAATCGTTGGCAAACCAATAACAATGTTGATTTTATTTTCATTGTTAATGATGATAAGTTTATATACCTTTTCAAGATTAAAGGTAGACCTTTTGCCTGGAATTGATATCCCTCAAATAAGTATTTATACTGTTTATCCTGGCGCTTCTCCTAAGGAAGTCGAAGAGAGTGTTTCTAGAGTTCTTGAGAGTGGTTTGAGTTCTGTAAAAAATTTGAAAAATATATATAGTACTTCTTCTAAAGAAAGTAGCACTGTTTCACTTGAATTTTATCATGGGACCGATTTAGATTTGGTTTTAAATGAAATTCGAGATGCTCTTGAATTGGTAAAATCTTCATTGCCTAGTAAGTCGCAGACTCCCAGAATTTTTAGATACAATCTTAAAAATATTCCTGTAATGAAAATTCTTATTAATTCTGTAAGGCCAGTTTCTGAGCTTAAAAGATATGCCGATGAGATTATTAAACCCGGACTTGAAAGGCTTGATGGAGTTGCAATTGTTAATGTTAATGGTGGAAGTAAAAAACGTGTTTTAATTGAAGTTTCTCAAAATAGATTAGAGTCTTATGGACTTTCTTTATCAAGAATATCTTCGATTATAGCATCTCAAAATTTGGAACTTTCAGCTGGTAATATATTGGAGAACAACTTAGAATATTTAGTTCAAGTGTCTGGAAAATTTAAATCGATTGAAGAGATAGGCAATGTGGTTATAGCTTATAAGATGCCCGATATTTCTTCTGGCATAAATTCATCTGTTATTGAGATAAAACTTAAAGATATTGCTAATATTAAAACCGATTTTGAAGATTTGTTAGAATATGTTGAATATAATGGCTTGCCTTCAATCTCTTTATCGGTTCAAAAGCGTAGTGATGCCAATTCTATTGCAGTTTCTAATGTTATTAAGAGCGAAATAGAAAAATTGAAATTATCTATGCCTAAAGATATAAGATTAGAAATTGTTTCTGATAGTACCGATTTTATTAAAGCGTCCATTTCAACGGTTGTAGATTCAGCCTACTTTGGAGCTATGCTTGCAATATTTGTGATTTTTTTCTTTTTAAGAAGCTTTAGGGCTACAATAATTATTGCAATTTCTATTCCAATAGCAATTGTTTTGACTTTTTGTTTAATGTATTTTGTAAATGTTTCTCTTAATATTATGAGTCTTGCAGGTCTTGCGCTTGGGATTGGAATGGTTGTTGACTGTTCAATTGTTGTAATAGACAATATATACAAATATAGGCAAAAAGGAGCAAAGCTTATTTCATCTTCTATCCTAGGAGCCCAAGAAATGATGCTGCCTATTACATCTTCAACTCTTACTTCTATTTGTGTTTTTGGTCCATTTCTTATTTTTAAATCAGAACTTGGGATATATGGGTATTTTTTTAAAGACTTTTCATTTACGATTGTTATTTCTTTAGGGGTTTCTCTTTTGGTTGCGATTTTTTTAGTTCCTGTTTTATCAAGTCATTATGTTGGTTTATACACGAGTTTTCAAAAAAATATTAAGGGTGCTTTTATTAGGAAAATTGATGCCTTTTTTTCTAGTATTTATTATTTTTTAGAATTTTTTTATATCAATTTATTAAATATAGTTTTAAATCATAAATTGATTTTTGGATTAATTGTTTTTTCTAGTTTTATTGGTAGCTTGTTTTTAGGATCATTGCTAGATGTGACAACTTTTAGCAGAGGGAAAGAGAATTCCATTATTATTAATTTAAATTTTCCTCATAAAACTAATTTAGAATATGCAAAATTTTATTCTAATAAATTTTTAGAAATTGTAAAAAGCGAGGCTAAAGGATATAAAAGCATTATTTCTACCTTGAGCGCTGACAGAATAACTTTTAATATATTGTTTCCTCTTAAAGAAGAAGTAAAAGATAATTTGATTGAAAGTATAGATTATGATGCTATTAAATATAAAATTATGAATCGCATTGGAAATCTTTATCCTGAATATAATATTGAGCCTTCTGGTGGCAATGCTTTAGGTGGCGGAGATTCTATTAAAATTAAAATTTCAGGGAATGATTTTGAATATATAAAAGATTATGGAAAAATTTTAGTTTCTATGTTAAAAAAGGAAATTCCTGAACTTGTAAATCCAAGACTTAATATAAATGATTTTCAACTTCAAATTAGCGTTGAGATAGACAGAGCGTTAGCCTATAATTATGGCGTTGATATGAATACCATTTTAAATGAATTGAAGGCCAATATTAATGGTGTTATTGCTGGACAATATGTAGAGAATGGGCTTAATTATGATATTGTTCTTAAGCTTGATAGAATGGATGTTAAAAATTTAAAAGACTTAGAAAAAATATTTATTACAAATTCATCTGGAATTAAAATTCCTTTTTCATCAATAGCTACTTTTGAAAAAACTAATAAAGCCGAAGCCATTTATAGAGAAAATCAAGCTTTAACCATTTATCTTAGTGCATCTATTTCTCCAAATAGTAATTTAACTCAAGTAACTGCAAAAGTCATAGATTTTATTAACAATAAGGTACCTCATAAAGAGGGCACAGTGCTTAAGGTTGAAGGAGAGTATAATGAATTTTCAAATATTATGGATCAGTTTAAAATAATCATTATGATGGCCATTATTGTTGTCTTTGGTATTATGGCTTCTCAATTTGAATCTTTTTTAAAACCCTTTATTATTATTTTTACAATTCCTTTGACGGCAATAGGAGTTGTACTTATACATTTTCTTGTAGGAGAAAAACTTTCTATTTTTGCCGCAATTGGAATGCTTATGCTTGTTGGTGTTGTGGTAAATACGGGAATTGTTCTTGTAGATTATACTGGTTTATTGATTAAGAGGGGGTTTGGTCTAAGAGAAGCAATTATTGAGTCTTGTCGTTCAAGGTTTAGACCAATTTTAATGTCTTCTTTAACTTCAATAATAGGGCTTATTCCGATGGCATTTTCTAGTGGGAGTGGAAATGAACTTTTAAAGCCAATTGCATTCACTTTTATTGGTGGAATGACAGCAAGTACATTTCTTACTCTGCTTTTTATTCCCATGCTTTTTGAGATTTTTTCTAATATTGTTTCAAGTATTAAATCTAGGTTAAAAAGAGTGGTTCTTAGTGGAGATGTTGAAAAATCATTCAAAATTAATAATTCAACTAAAAGTAGTTATGATAATTTATTTGAAGAAGATGGAGATTAATATGACTAAATTTTATAGATATAGGATTGAAATAATTTCCAATTTATCTTTAGAGCTCGATATTTTTGAATGTATAGGAAAAATAGAGCGAGAGTTTGGGGAGCCTATATATTATTCTAAGATAGAAAATGTTTATGGAAAAGGCAAGAAGGGGGAAAAGCATGGTAACGGTGTTTGGCCTGAAGAAAATTTTATTCTGATTATTTATACTTCCAACCAATCTATTGTTAATAAATTAAAGGACATTGTAGATAATTTGAATCGTTCTTACCCTACAGAGGGGGTTAATTTTTTTATTTTGAGAAATTAATGCTTGGGAGTAGGATTTTGATTGCTGTTTTGGGTAATAAATTTTTGAATAATAAGAATTATGTTTTAAAATTCGGGTGTAAAATATAGCTTAAAGAAGGTTAATATTCGTTGCTAAGTTTTCAAAATTTTCACTCAATAAAATATTTTAAAAGAAACTTAGAATGTTACAGTCAGGCGATCAAGCTTATGTTAATTGTCTTGTGGGGATTTTATTTTAAATGAATAAATATTTATTACAAAAAAACTATATTTCTTTTTTAAAAGAAATATAAGGATTCTTTTTAGAAAAGGTGATTGATTATTTTAAAGGTAATAAAATGGATCTTAATAATGTTGTTTTTATATTTGTGAAAGTAATTTGATGATGTTTGATGTTTGATATATTTTGAGAAAAAAATATTACTTGCTAAAATATTAAAACGGAAATTTATTTTTAGATTTTAAGCTATTTTTTAAACTTAGTTTTGATTTTTTAGGTTTTTATTCTTATTAGCTTTTTGTGTATTTTTTATAATAGCGGGAAAGCTTTATAAAAAATTTTTTTATGAATTTATGGTTAATAATGATATAATAAACCATATTAATTTTGTTAAAAGGAGGATTATATGTCAATAGCAAAGGCATTCTTTGAAGTGGCTGATCAACAAAAGGACAAAATTGCTCAAATATATAAAATTTGCAATGGATATGCCCGCGTTACTTATGGCGACTTAAAAAACAATGTTTTAAAGCTTGCTTCCTTTTTAAAGTCAATCAATGTTAAGTATCAAGATAAAATATTTATTTGCTCTGAGAATAGGGCCGAGTGGTCTGTAATAGATTTTGCAATTTTATCTTTGGGTGCTGTTGATGTTCCAAAAGGCTCTGATATTACTCTTTTTGAAGCTGAAATTATTTTTAACTCTGTTCTTCCAGGTGTAGTTATTTTAGAAAATTTAAGTCTTCTTGATATGTTTGTTCGAATTCAATTTACAGTAAAGCCAATATTTATTATCATTGAAAATTTGAGCAAAGAAGATAGGCTAAAGTATAGTGATTTTGAAATTTATACTTATAGCGATTGTATTTTATTAGGGGACAATTTAAGAAAAGATATAGAAATTATTGAGATTGCAAGTAAAGTTGATTCTAATGATATGGCAACAATAATATATACTTCTGGAACAACGGGCCATCCAAAGGGGGTTATGCTCAGTCATGCTAACCTTCTTTATCAGGTTTCTAGTTTTAGTTTAATGGTTGATACACAAGTGGGACAAATATTTATGTGTATTTTGCCAATTTGGCATTCCTTTCAAAGATCTTTTTCTTACAATATTTTTCTCAAGGGTATGGTTTGTTTATTTTCTACCATTGTTCCAAGGGCAATGCTTGATGACATTAAAAATATTAATCCTCATTATATTGCAGCTGTTCCTAGGCTTTGGATTGCAATAAGACAAAATATTTACAAAGAAGTTTCCAAAAGGCCGTTTATTTCTAGAATAATTTTTCATTTTTTTATAAAATTAGCGTTTCTTAGCGATATTTGCTATAGGATGGTAATGGGACTTTATCCGGACAATGGGTTTAGTTTATTTTTCCCTATAAAGAAAATTTTAGGAATGTTTGGGTTAATCTGCATATTTCCTTTTAAAGCTTTGGGAAATATTTTGATTTTTAATAAAATAAATAAAATTTTAGGTAATAATTTTGTTGTTGGAATTACTGGCGGGGGGAGTATGCCTTTGTCTGTTGTTAGATTTTTTAATTCAATCGGTATTGAATTAGCTAATGCTTATGGATTGACAGAAACTTCGCCAGGAGTGGCTTCTAATAAGCATAAAAAAGTGATCATTGGTACTTGTGGGAAAATTTTACCCGGAACTGTTGCTGAGATTAGAGATTCTGATGGGAATAAGCTTAAAAAACCCGGAAAAGGAATTTTATTTGTAAAAGGGCCTCAAGTAATGCTTGGATATTACAAGGATAGAGTAGCAACTTATAAGATTATTGGTTCTGATGGGTTTTTAAACACAGGTGATATTGTAAAATTGTCTAAAGACAATGTTGTTCAAATTATTGGTCGAGAAAAAGATACAATTGTTTTGAATAATGGAGAGAATGTTGAGCCTGCTCCAATTGAGATTAAGCTTGAAGAATCAATCTTAATAGAAAAAGCGGTTGTTGTAGGGCAGGATCAAAAATTTTTAGGCGCGCTTATTCTCCCAAATTTTGAAGAAATAAATAAATATTTAGAAAGTGTTGGGCAAAAGATTTTTGATGCTAATAATAGGCGTCAAATTATTTCAAATAATATTGTTCTTAAGGCTATAAATGATGAAATAAAAAAATTAATCAATAGAGCTAATGGATTTAAACCTTTTGAACAGATATTGAAGTTTGCTCTTTTAGAAAAACCATTTGAAGTTGGTAAGGAAATATCGATTAAAATGGATATTAAGCGAAGTTATATTTTAAATTTTTATAAAAATGAAATTAAAAATTTATTTGCCTGATTATTTTAAATACAGTTCAAGCTCTACTATATCTTCTAATTTTGTATTGGGGGGTATGCTTTGCTTATAAACAAATCCTTTGCCATTTATTTTTATTTTTATATTGCTTTTATAGTGCTTTAGTATGGCTATTGCTTCTCTTTTAGAAAGGTTGATAAAATTTGGCAAGTATGCTTTGTTTTTATAATTGGTAGCGATTTTAGGTATTTTGATTTTTGATGGTATTTTGATTTTTTTATATGCGCTTGTATTTTGTTGGTATTCAATAAATTCTATTATTTCTTTTGCCATTGGGGCTGCTATTCTTGTTCCATATATTATTTTTTTTGGGTATCTGTATACAATATAAATAATGTATTTTGGTTGTTCTGTAGGATATATTGCCAAGATAGAAGATGTATAGTCTTCTTCTGAGTATTTGCCGGTTTTTCTATCAATAGCTTGAGATGTTCCGCTTTTTGCAGAAATGTCAAGATTTTTAATTTTAAGATTCGGAATTCCACCTTTATTTACAACTTCTCTCATCATTTTTAAAACTTTTTGTGCTGAATTCTTAGATATTGCTCTTTTTATTTCTTCTTTATCAAATTCTTTAATATTTTCTCCTTTATCGTTACTTATTTTTTTTATTATTCTGGGTTTTAACATTATTCCATTGTTGCCTAGTATGCTTGCAGCTTGTAATATTTGAACTGCTGACACCCCTATTTCTTGTCCAAATCCAATTGTAGCTTTACTTCGTCCTGACCATTTTAAATAATGATTTAGAAGACCTTTTGTCTCTCCAGGAAATGGAAATCCAACTTTTTTCCCAAATCCAAAATCTAAGAGTTTTTTATAAAAGTATTCATTGCTAACTTTCTCAGTAATATAAGCTATTCCTACATTTGATGAATAGATTAAAATCTCTGTAGAATCGATATATTTATAAGGAGGATTTAAGGTTTTAATTGTAATTTTCTCTCCTGATGGAAATTGTTTTTGATATATTCCATTGTCTAAAAATTTTTCTCCTAAATTTAATTTTCCACTTTCTAAAATTATTGCAACTGTAAAAATTTTATTAATGCTTCCAGGCTCATAGGCTAGCGATGAAGAAAGGTTTTTTCGTATTTCTTCAGGATATTCAGAATAAAAGTTCGCATCATATTGGGGAAATTGAACCATAGAGAGTATTTCTCCATTTTGGGAGTTCATTACTAAAGCAATCAAACTTTCAGGATTATTTTCTTTAAAGTATTTTTTAGCGATTTTGCTAACACCCTGTTGTATATTCATGTCTATTGTTAAGTAGATGTTATTTGTTTCTAATTCTTCGTTTAAAAATTGTTGTCTGGTTTTATCTTTTCCCAATATGCTGTTTAGAGAAAATTCAATGCCCTCAAGGCCAAGATTATCTGTTCCTACAAAGCCAGTAATATTGCTTGTGATATGCCTAAAAGGGTAAATTCTTGTGTAATCAGGATATAAAGCAATGTTTGAGAGTCTGCCTTCAGCTTGAATTCTTTTAATCAAATCTGATTCTTCTCTTTTTATTTTTCTTTTTATATATAAAAATTCTTTATTTGAAGAAAGCTTTTCCTTTAAAATTTTTGAATCAATTTGGAGTATTGCACCAAGAGTTTCAGATGTGCTGACAATGTTTTCTATTTTTTGAGGATTTGTTCCGATTGAGTATGACTTTGAAGAGAATGCTATTGGTTTGCCATTTCTATCGTAAATTGTTCCTCTTTTGACAATATCATTTGATTTTAAAGGTGTTGTGTTGTTTAGGCTGTTATTAAAGACCATTAGTGTGAAGTATTTGTAAATAGTTAGCAAAGTTATTCCTAAAAATATTGTTAATACCATCTTTATTCGGTACTTATTATTAAGTATTTTTTTGGTCATAAATTTTGGACCTCTTAAATTATTTTATGACTATATGAAATAAAAAATTATTCATTTTTTTTGCATCTACATTATTATATGTTATTATATTCTGAAAAAGTAGATTACTTATATATCAGAGGGTATAATATAATGGATATTAAAACTTTAAAAGGCTTTAAAGATTATTTACCTAAGGATTCTTTGATTCGAATTCATATTGTTAGGCAGATATTTAGCATTCTTAATTCTTATAATTTTGATTTAATAGATACTCCAGTTCTTGAATATTCAGATATGCTTTTAAAAAAGAGTGGGGATGAGACCGAAAAGCAAATTTATAGGTTTAAAGATAATGGAGGCAGAGATGTTTCCATGCGATTTGATTTGACTGTTCCTTTTGCCAGATTTGTTGCTACAAATATTTCTGATTTAAAATTTCCTTTCAGACGCTCTCAATTTGGAAAAGTTTTTAGAGGAGAAAATTCTCAAAGGGGTAGATACAGAGAATTTATGCAATTCGACTTTGATATAGTTGGGGAGGATAGTTTTAGAGGTGATGCCGAGATTCTTTCTGTTGTGTATTATGGACTTGAAGAGATTTTTTTGAATTTTATAGAAGGTATTAATAAAAAATTTATTATCCATTATTCTCATCTTGGTATATTAAATTCTTTTTTTGAAAAGTTAGGAATTAAAGAGAAATCCCTTTTTATTTTAAGGAATATTGATAAAATAGATAAAATAGGAATTGATAAGGTTGAAGAGGCTCTGCTTCTTGAGGTCGAAAAAGAAGCAGTGGATTCAATCTTAAGTTTAGTGAGCTTGCAAGGCGCTTTTAAAGACAAAATACAAGCCTTAAAAGGTATTTTAGGTGATAATGAGTCTGTTAAGAGAGTAGAAGCTGTTTATCAGCATCTTAGTTTATTAAAAATTCAGGATTCTTTTAATTTAAATCTTAAAATATCTCGTGGGCTTGATTATTATACAGGGATTGTTTTTGAAGCTGAAGTGTTTGGTAGTAATATGGGCAGTGTTTGTAGTGGGGGAAGATATGACAATTTGGTTTCTTCATTCTCAGGCTCTATTCAAAAAATTTCAGGAGTTGGGGGATCTTTTGGTGTTGACAGAATAAAGGATATAATTGATCTTGAAAAGTTTAGCTATATTAAAATATTTGTCACTAAAGCTAGGTCTAAGGTTTTAATTGTAAACCTAGATAGTGCTTTGCAAAATTATTATTATGAACTTGCTACTAGGTTTAGAAATCACGATTATTCTAAGGTTAAAAATATTTCTTGTGAAGTCTATTTGAAAAATAAAAATGGTAAAAATATTAAAGAGCAAATAGAGTATGCTTTAAGCAAAGAGATAAGATTTTTAATTTTTGTTGGTCAAGAAGAATACAAAGAAAATAAAATGAAAGTAAGAGATTTGACAAAAAAGGAGGAGTTGCTGCTTTCTTTTGAAGAATCAATAAATCTTATTAAATGTAATGAAAAGTTACTGTGCACCCCTTTTTAATCTTAAACATTGATTATTCTAAAAAGTTTTGGCACAGATATTAAGGTTGATTTGCATTTTTATCTATTTTCCTAATTGTGATTGCATTTAGGATAAGTTTTTTATTTTTATATTCTATTTGTCCAAGTATTTCAACACTGTCTTTAAAATCAATATCAATATCAAAGGTTGTTTTTGCTGGAATAATTCCAGAGAGTACATTTTTGTTGTATCCAACATAAAAGTCAAACTGTATTATATTGTCTTTTTTTTCAATATTATTTACTACCCCTTCCCATTTTACATATACGTTTGAATAGATGAATGGATCTTTTTTAATATCTTTTAAGTTTATATGTTCATTAAAGCTAATAAAATCTGGCCTTGAAATAAAACTTGCAAGATTTTTGGCTTTTAGCTTTATGGATTCTGATGCGTTTGAATTTAATATTTTATTTATCTCTACTCTTGCAAAATTATCTTTTCCTGTTTTTAAATAAATTTTGATTTTTTCGAAAGAATTTTTAATTTCGTCGTTGGTTAGTATTAATATAAATTGGCCTTCTTCATTTTTTATTTTTTCTTTGTTGTTTATTTTAATGTTGTCAATATAAGCAGCAATGTTGTTTAAATTTTTGTTTATTTCTGCTTTTCGATTTGTGTATATTGTTATTTTTTGTTCATAAAAAATAAAATAGATTGCTAACATTAAAATAAATACAATTGCACCAATGGTCATTATTATGACTAACTTTGTTAAATTTTTATCAGGCATTGCTTTAATTATTGGAAATAATTTCTCATATAGGTTGCTATTTTTAAAAAAAACAGATCCTTTGATAGGATTTTTTCTAATAATTTCAAGAGACAGCTCCGATCGATCTACTTCTTGATTTTCTTCTATCATTTTAAGCCATATCTGAATAGCTTTTTCTTCTTTACCTTGACTTACTAAAAGTATAGCAATAGCTTGCTTTATATTTGATTCGCCAGGATTTAAAGTATAAGCTTTTTTAAGATATGTTTGAGCATTGCCAAGGTTTCCAATGCGAAGATAAGACATTCCCAAGACATAGTGATATAAATAGTAATTTTTGTAGAAAAAAATTTCTTTTTCTAGGAGCTTTATTGCTTGTGAATATTTTTTTGAATTATAGTAATAAATAGCCTTATTAATAATTTTATTAGGTTCCATATAGCTATAATTTGACTCCACAATTTTCTTTTTAATATTATAATATAAGATTTTGTTTTAAAAGAATAATAAATAGAATATTGTTATTTTGCCTTAATTTCTTGTTTGACTAAAAATTGATAAATGATATAATTATATAAAGTGTAATGGGGGGTTTTATATATTTTTAAAATGGTGGGGATGTGTCATCAGATAGAATCGCTGAATTGATTAAAGAAATTTATTTGGATTTTAGAAAAGGCAACTTCAAGGAAGCTTTGTTGAAATCTGAAGAAGCCCATTCTCTTGATTTTGATAATATTGAAATTTTAACAGCTTTAAAAAGCGCTGTGTATTGGAATGGTCAAGTTGAAAGCCTTGATAGAATAGGGCAGGATTATGAAAAGGCAGAATTTTTAATAAGAGAGTGGAATAATTTTGCAGGACGATATTTGAAAAAGATGGGTTGTAATTTTTTGCAAGGTCGTAATTCTATAAAATATTTTGTCTTTCAGACTTGTCTTTATATATATAAAAATATATATAAACTTCATCCAGAAAATTTGGATCTTTTAATAAAAATTGCTAAGTCTTATAAAGGTATGGGGAATTACGAGAGAGCAATTAATGTCTTTTTGCAAATATTAGGAGAGGCTAAGGAAAATTCAGATGTTGTTGCAGAGCTTGCTGATTCTTATGCGTTGGTTGATGAAATTAAAGAGGCTAAGGTCTTATTCAGAGAGGCTTTTTTTATTAATCCTCAAAAGATAGATATATATTCTCTTGAGTCTGATATGATTTTAAGATTAATAGATCTTATTAGGTCTGACAAAAACATTTCAGATGATCTTATAAAAGAATGGATTCCTGTTTATGGCTCTCTTAATGGTGTTTTTAATGTTAAAAGAGAATTAAGACCTATAGAGCTTGGACAGCTGAAGCAGTCTGTTTACAGTTTGCGTAATGAGCTTAAAGAAAAGTCTTATAGATCAATAAATGAGAGCATATTGCTTCCAAGACTTATTAATAAGTATTTTTGGCTTATTGATCATTATGTAAGGATAAAAGAGGATAGAGCACGTATTGATGAGATTTTGTTATACATAAAAGAAATAGACTTGGGAATTTATCAACAGTATGTAAATTAGTTGCTTGATGCTAAAAATCGATGTTAGGAGAGTTTGATGTCTAATGTTACCATAGAAAAATTAGATAGTATTTTGCAAGAAGATAAGTGGACAAGAATAGTTGTTAATAATTATTCTCTTGCCAAAATAAAAGAATTGGATGATTTGATAGATAATATAATTGATGAGGGGTTAACAGAGGATGTGCTTGATATTTGTGGCAGGCATTTAAAAGATGTTAAAAAAAGCATAGCAGGTCTTTATATTTCTGGAATGCTTATATATAGTAGGCGGCCTTTAAATGATATGAATTTACTTGCTGTTATTGATTTATTCTCTCAAAACTTAAAATGGACCCTTGTTGAACATATTTGCAATGAAATGCTTTTTATTTCTGAGAATAAGCATGCTCTTTATACTCTTGCAAAGATATATGCCCAAAACAATGAAAATGATAAGCTTCCAGGTATTTGGACTAGAATTGTTGAAGCAGATATTGATGATACTGTGTTTGTAAGACAGCTTGCTACTTATTACGAAACTATTGATTTGCAAAAATCAATTTTTTATTTTAGAAAGGCTATTTATCGCTTTATTGATAAAAAACAAATGTCAGGAATAAGGGAAGTATGGGCAAAACTTATTTATTATGTTTCAGATGATTTTGATTCTTTTTTGCTTATTTTGCAAAAAATTGAAAAAGATCTTGGATTTAAAAAGGCTATAGTCCTTTATGAAGATTTGTTTGATCATTATTCTTTGACCGATAATATTGATGAGACAATAGAAATTCTAAAAGGTATTTTAAAGCTTGACAATAAAAATCATAAGGCAAGAGAAAATTTAGTTAAATTTTTAAGAGAAAGATATAAAGATGTAAAGGATATTGAGAATTATCTTATAAAGTCTGATATTGAAAACTTAGATAAAAATTTTATTGATGTATATTCAGATTTTGAAAAATATTTGTTTTTTGCAAAGGGGAATTTTGTTTATCATCAGACTTGGTCTGTTGGAATAGTAAAGGATGTAAATGATCATGGCATTACGGTTGATTTTGTTTCTAAAAGAGGCCATTTTATTGGTTTTGATATGGCAATGTCGGCTCTTTCTCCTCTTAGCAGAGAGGATATTAGGGTATTAAAGGCTGTAACGCCCAAAGAAGAACTTGCAGATAGGGTAAAAAAAGATATTGAGTGGGCTATAAAAGTTATTATAAAAAGTTATAAAGCTATTGATTTAAAGGGAATAAAAAAAGAGTTAGTACCAAGCTTGATGACTCAAAGTTCATGGAATTCTTGGAGCTTGAAAGCAAAGCAAATCTTAAAGGATAATCCCCATTTTGTTATGGACTCTGGTAAGCTTGATTATTATATATATAATGAGAGATCTTCCAATTTAAATGAAAAAATGTATGATAAATTTAAAATTGAGAAAGATTTTTATAAAAGATATGAGATATTTATAAACTATTGCAATGTTAAAGGAGTTGTTAAGGATTTACATATTGAAGAAGAGATGCTCAACTATTTTTTAATTTATGTTAACAATTTTACAAAGGTTGATCATCATGTTATAAGTTCTTATGTTATTCTTAAATCTTTAGATAATTTTTCTGAAGAATTGTCATCAAAAGTTAATATAGAAAAAGATGTTAATTTAGAGTCTCTTTTAAAGGAGTATTCAAAAGGAATAGTAGATCTTTTTGATTCAATTTTGAATGCAGAAATTAAAAAAGAATTGGTTGTTTTAATTAAAAGAGAACTTAGCAATTGGATTTTATACTATAAGGAGCTTTTTCCCCATTCTGTTAATAAGAAATTGATTGAATCTCTTTATAAAGAAGATCCCAAGGAAGTGGAAAAATTATTTAATTATGTTATAAAAAATTATAAGGTCTATAAAGATGCTTATATTTGGATTTTGAAGCACTGTAAAACTTACTCTATTGAGCTGAGTTATTCAGATTCAGATCTTTTAGCCAATTTGATTAAAATTTTAACAGATAGTGTTATTAAAATTAATAATAAAAATAATTCTGTTGCAAGTAAAAGAATTTATAAAATGGTAATGAATCTTTTAGTTAAAGATGGATATCTTAAATCGGTTTTAGAGTGCATAAGAGATGAGGAGCTTGCAAAGAGAGTCTATATGACTTGTTTTTATGTAAAAGATTTTCCTCCCAAGGATCTTTTAGAGATCAAATCTATAATAAGACAATTATTTGATTCGGTTGAATTTGAAGATGAAAAGATGCAACTTACAGGCGAGAGAATGGAAGTTGGATTTTTAACTATATTAAGTTCTTTAAATAAAAAGCAAAAAGAGCTTAAACATTTAAAGGAAGTTGAAATTCCAGAAAATTCAAAAGAAATTGGGAAAGCTCGTGAGCTTGGTGATTTAAAAGAAAATGCTGAATATCATTCTGCTAGGGAAAAACAACAGTTTTTGACCAAAAGATTAAATTCCTTAATGTTGGAAATAGAGAATGCAAAAGTTGTGGATACTAAAGATCTTCAAAGTTCTGTTGTTGGTTTCGGGACTAAAGTTGTCATTTTAAATGAAGTTACGGGTAAAGATGAATCTTATTTGATACTTGGACCTTGGGAATCAAACCCTGATGAAGGCATTATTTCATATAAATCACCTTTTGGAGAAAATTTGCTTAATTCTAAGGAAGGAGATAGTCTTGATTTTATTATAAATAATACTAATTTTAAATATTTTGTAAAGAAAATAGAACCCATAAAATTTAGTTAGGAAAAATTTAAGAATGTCAAAGTTAAAGGAAAAAAGAGAAAAAGTTGTTATTAGTATGGAAAGAGCAAGCAAAGAGGAAGCTGTTGAGCTTGCAAGAGTTCAAATAGAAAAAACTTTTGGAAAAGGAAGTCTTATTAAGATGGGAGAATCTCCTGTAGGACAGGGTATAAAGAGCATGTCAAGCGGGTCTATTGTATTAGATGAAGCTCTTGGCATTGGTGGGTATCCCAGAGGGCGCATAATAGAAATCTTTGGTCCTGAATCGTCTGGCAAGACTACTTTGACCCTTCATGCAATTGCTGAGGTGCAAAAAGAAGGAGGCATAGCTGCTTTTATTGATGCTGAGCATGCTCTTGATCCTGTTTATGCAAAAGCTTTAGGAGTTAATGTTGCGGAACTTTGGCTTAGTCAGCCTGATACCGGAGAGCAAGCTCTTGAGATCGCTGAGCATTTAATCAGAAGTGGTGGCATTGATTTGATTGTAGTTGATTCTGTGGCAGCTTTAACTCCTAAATTAGAGATAGATGGAGAAATGGGAGATTCTCAGATTGGTCTTCAAGCGAGGCTAATGAGCAAAGCTCTTAGAAAGATTACGGGGATACTTTCTAAGTCTAATACTTGTATTATGTTTATTAATCAAATAAGAATGAGGATTGGTATTATGTTTGGCAATCCCGAGACCACTACTGGTGGGAATGCTTTGAAGTTTTATGCATCTCTTAGGCTTGAGGTTCGAAAAATTGAACAAGTAACTAGATCGGGCTCAAGTGGTGATGTTATTGGTAATAAGATTAGAGTTAAGGTTGTGAAGAATAAGGTTGCTCCACCCTTTCGTAAAGTAGAATTGATAATTTATTTTGGAAAAGGTATTTCCAGAGAAGCTGGCATTTTAGATGTTGCTATTAAGTATAATTTAATACAAAAAACAGGTTCTTGGTATTCATTGGGAGATAATAAGTTAGGTCAGGGAAGAGAGAGTGTTATTGAATATCTTAGTAAAGAAGTAGAACTTACAAATGATTTGGATAAGAAGCTTAGAAAAATAATGTTTAATAATTTTGATCAAGAGGATGTTAATTTTATTGAATTTAAGGAAGATGAATGTGAGTAGTGGAGAAAGCTTAAGTGTCAGAATTAGGTAGTTACTCTATCAGTCTTGATAATTTTACAGGCGGAATAGAGCTTTTTTTTGAATATGTCAGTATGAATAGGCACATTTTAAGAACTTTGAATTTAAATCAAATAATTGAAGAATTTATAGTTGTTTCAAGTGACCTTAATATAAGTATTAAGGGATTGATTGATTTTTTTTATCTTGCTAATAATTTGTTTTATTGGAAAACTCAAATTTTATTTCCATTGAAGCTTGAATACAAAGATAAAACAGATCGCAAAGTTGTGGAAAGGCTACTAGGATATAGCAAGAATAGAGAAAATGAGAAATTTCAATTAAATCAAATAAAGAATTTTAAATTCTATGATCCAAAAATGATTGAAGATTTTATTTTTAGCAATGGTGTTAATTTTGTTAAAAATATTAATACTATTACTAAAAATAACAATAGAAAGAAAAATTTAAATAGTAAGTCTGGTGTATTGAAGAAAAAAGCTGTTAATAAAAATTCTTTGTGTAATAAAAAATCCGAAGTTGTTTGTAATAAGTATGAATTGAAAATTTTTGAGAAAAAGATGAAAATTATTTCTATCCTAAATAAGGAGAATAGCATAACTTTTGATTCTCTTCTAGATTTTAATGCTGATAATTATTCTTTTGAGAGATTTTCTTATTTTTTGGTATCTCTTGAGTGCAAAATGCTTAATATTGTAAATTTAGGATATCTGAATGATAAATTAGTATTATATCGAGGTTGTAAAATTAATGATTGCACTTAAGTTTCCCAGAGTTCACGTGTTTTTAGCTGAAAAGGGAGTAGGGTCAAGAAGATTTTGCGAGGAATTGATAAAAAAGAAGCTTGTAAGAGTTAATGGCTCTATTGCTAAGCTTGGAGATAAGGTAGCTTTAGGGGACAGAGTAATTTATAAGAAACAGATTTATGTTTTTAAAGATTTTCAAAGTAATAACAGAATTTATCTGGCTCTGAACAAACCTAGAAATTATTTATGTTCCAATTTTGATATTAATAGAAGAAAGTTGGCAATATCTTTGGTTCAGCCGCTATTTAAAGAGCGTGTATTTTCAATTGGTAGGCTTGATTTTAAAAGCTCTGGACTTTTATTATTTACTAATGATGGGAAATTTGCAAATGATATTATTCATCCAAGGCAAAAAGTTGAAAGAGAATATATTATTGAATCAAAAAGAGATATTGATGAAAATTTGCTTATTTCTTTTAAATCGGGCATAAAGGTAAAAGAGGAGTTTTTTAAATTAAAATCTTATGAAATTTTAAATAAAAATTCTGCTAGATTGATTTTAGACGAAGGAAAAAATAGAGAAATAAGAAAAGTGTTTTTAAGTAAAAATGTTTTTTTAAAAAAAATTCATAGAATTAGAATTGGTAATATTAATTTGGATAGTTTAAAGGAAGGTCAAGTAAAAATTATTCCTTTGATTAAGATAAATAGGTTGAAATCTAGGCTGGAGAAGGCAAATGATAATAGCAATTGATGGTCCTTCAGCATCGGGAAAAAGTTCAATTGCAAGAGAGCTTGGTGTAAAACTGGGCTATAAATTTATTAGTTCTGGGTATCTTTATAGGATAATAACTTTAATTGCCCAAAGATCTCTTATGAGTAGCTGCAATTTTATTAGCGAGAATAGACTTTTAAATTTAATTTTTGAGAATGATATAAGTTTTAATGATTCTGGCTTTTTGCTTAATGGAGAGAATGTTGAAAGTCAAATTTTAAACGATAAGATTGATTTTCAAGTTTCTTTTTATTCTTCTTATGTTGGAGTAAGAGACATTGTGAATAAAAAATTAAGAGAAGTTGTTAAATTTAGCGATGATAATTATATAATAGAAGGTAGAGATATTACTACTATTGTTTTTCCAGAATCTGAATTCAAAATATATCTTGATGCTTCTGTTAAAGTTCGAGCTTTGAGGCGATATAAGCAAAGAAATGGGAATGATACTTTAGAAGAATTAGAGCGTGCTCTTAAAATAAGAGATGATGTTGATAAGAAAAAACAATATGGTAAGTTAAAATTATCAAAAGGGGTTTTTTACCTTGATACAAGCTATAAAGGATTAGACGATGTATGTAATATTATAATAGAAAAGTTTAATTTGAAAAAAGTAAGAGAGAGGTGAGAATGGAAAATCAAAAAGATTTACAAGAAAATTATTTGAAAGTGCTTGAAAGAGTAGAGCTTGGAAGTCGTGTTTCTGGTACGATTGTTAATATTATGAAGGATTATGTTTTAGTAGATATTGGTTATAAATCTGAAGGCTTTATCAAGATTGAAGAATTTGAAAATGTTCCCAAAATTGGTGATAAACTTGAAGCAATCGTTGTAAGAATAGGTGGAGAATTAGGGCTGATTTTAAGCGTTGAAAAGCTTGATTCTTTAAATTTTCAAGATAAAGTATATGAATATATTCAAAATAAAAAAGTAATTAAAGGGAAAGTGTTGGCCGAGCTTCCAAATGGTTATAAGATTCAAATTAATGAAAATGTTTCTGGCTTTATGCCTTTTTATTTAAGCTCTAAATCTAAGGATGAGAAATTAAAAAGAGGCTCTATTGTTGAATTTTATATTCTTGAAGCAAGCGAAGTAGACGGTTTAAAACTTATTCTTGATAGGCGCACTTTAGAAAGAGAAAAAGATCTTGCTAAGAGAATAGAGCTAGTAAGTTCTTACAATGAAGAAGATGTGGTTGATGGTGTGGTTGATCGTATTACAGAATATGGTGCTATTGTAAAAATTAAAAATTTTGTTACAGGAATTTTGCATAAAAGAAATATTGCCTTTAGTCAGGTTGAAAATATTGAAGATTTTGTTAGAGTTGGCGATAAATTAAAGTTGAAAATCATTAAGATAAATCCGCAAACAGGTAAAATGGAATTATCTCTTAAGGCTTTAAAAGCAAATCCTTGGGATTCTGTGGATATTAAATATAAAATTGATAGCATTGTAAAAGGAAAAGTTGTAAAAATTTTGCCCTTTGGAGCTGTTATTGAGCTTGACAGTGAATTGTCAGGGTTTTTACATATAAGTAATTTTTCTTGGATAAGGGTAATAAAGAGTCCTCAAGAATTAATAAAACTTGGTCAGATAGTAGAAGTTAAGATTTTAGAAATAGACAAAGAAAATCAAAAAATATCGCTAGGTATTAAACAGATTAATGAGAATCCTTGGGAGAAATTAACTGAAAAATATCCTATTGGAAGGGTTATTCAAGGAGTTGTTACTAATATCACAAAAACAGGTGCTTTTGTAAACATTGAAGAAGGTATAGACGCTTATGTGAGTAAGTTTGACATTTCTTGGCTTGAAGAGGTTGATCCTGAAAAATATTTCAAGATAGGCGATTTAGTGAATGGGAAAGTGTTAGAGGTTGATAAACGAAAGAGAAATGTTAGATTAGGAATCAAGCAGTTAGAAGAGAGTCCTTGGGAAGATTTTTCTAAAAGTTATAAAAAAGGTGATGCTATTGAGGTTGAGATTGTAGAGAAAAAGTCAAAAGGCTTTCAAGTAAGAGTTTATAATAAAATAATGGGATTTATTAGCAAAATTCAATTAGGAGATACAAAAGAATCTAGTTTAGAGACTTTTGAAAAATTAAACATTGGAGATAAGCTTAAGGTGGTAATAACAAGTATTGATTCTAAAGACAAATCAGTGCTACTCTCTTATAGGGAGTATGAAAATCAAAGATCAAGAGAAGAAATTTCTTCTTATTTGTTTAAGGGCAATGATGAGGAATCTTATAAGCCATTTGAAAATTTACTAAAGAGGGATGAATAATGGCTAAAAATAATCTTTTAGTTTTCTTTATTGCTGTTATTTTTGTGTTTGTATCTGTTATTGTTGTTTTTTATAATTCTTTAAGTAAAGATTATGTAAAGGGTGGTGGAGAAATAGTAGAAAATCTTGAAAAGGATTTAAATGATTATTTAAAAGAAAATGATGTTAAAGAGAGAGAAAAAATATCTATTAGGATAAAGGAGCTTATTTCAAAGGAAAAAGAAATTTCATCTTACTTTATTTCAAGGTTTTATTTAGCTAGAGCTGTTTATTTGCAAAGTCAAGCGCAGTATGATGCGGCTATTAAGGATTTAGATATTGTTATTAAGGCAAAAGGTATTGAAAGCGAAATTGCTTTTATTAGTAAGGCTGCAGTTTATGAAAAAATGGGATTAAAAGAAGATGCTTTATTGGTTTATGAGAATCTTATTAAAAGTACTAGTTTAGATTTTTTAAAAGTAAGAGCCCTTTTGAGTAAAGCAATATTAATTGAGGAAAAAGATAAAGATCTTGCTGTTAAAATATATGAAGAGATTGTTAAGTTTCCATATGAAAATAATTTATATATAAATATAGCAAATAATAAAATTTTAGAACTTAAGCAAAATTAATTTGTATTTTTTGGGGGAGGTTTTATAATTTTTTTTATCTTATATTTTGTATTTTGTTTAGGAGTTTTTGGGTGTGGCCTTGACAATATTTTAATACTTCCTTCTCCAGAAAAGATTGACAATCGAATTTCAAGAGATTCTGTAGCGTTTTTTTTGCCAGCAGGTTATTTTTCTAATCAAGCAGCTGAAAAATTAAGGGGTTTTGATATATATTATAAGTTTTATCCAGAAGGTGCCAATTATCACATAAGTAGTTTCCGAAAAAGCGTGGAAAAAGATTTTGAAGCTTTAAGGGGTGTTTTTAACAATGTTGGTGAATTTAATAATAGAGGGTTTTATAAAATAAATTTGAGCTCTACTACTTATTCAGGCAAGCCTGTTTTTAAATTAAATAAAGAATGGGTTGATAACAAATTGCCTTTATATTTTGAAATAAATTTTGGAGAATTAAGAAAAAATTTTCCCGGCGAAGCTTTTATTGTTGTAAAAAATGGAAATACTTCTTCGTCTTCTGTTATTCTTGAAAAGAAAAATATATATAGGTCCTATATTGAGAAAGGAGAATACATAGGTTTTTCAAAATCTATTAAAAAGTCCAATCTTTTAGACAAAGAAAAAAGACCAATTGATCTAAAGCATATAAATGATAATTTTTTTACAAAAGATATTGCCCCTAAATATAATTTGGCAATTTTTGTTATGGGTGTGGGCAGTATTGTTGACGATGCCTATAGTGTACTTATTGATCTTGGAGATTTGTCGGGATTTAGTTTATCTGACTAGTTGGTTTTAAGGAGAGTATGATAGTATTTTTTTATCATTTAATTTTGACAAACATTATTATTTCTTTTTTGGTAAGCTTTTTTGTTATGTTTTTAAATATATTAAATTTTAAGTTCTTAGTAGTTTATTTTATAAGTTTTTTAGGTGGCATTTTATTTTTGTTTTTTATCCCTTTTTTCTATTCTGATTATTACGAAAGGCGAATAGATCTTATTCTTTATTTATTTCCCATTTTGGGTTCAGTTATTTTCATAGGTTTGATTAAATTCTCTGAAAGAAATAAGAATGATTTATAAAAGAATAATTTTAAAAAGCTTTGGGTATCAGGTTAGCTTTTAATATTTTTTATTAACGCAATTTGTTAATAATTTTATTAAAGAGATGATGTTTATTTTTAATATGGTAGACTTATTAATTAGATTGTTTTATTATATTCTTATAAAAGAAAGAATAATTTCCGCTATGTTTTGTCATAGTGAGTAAAAGAGAAGGATAATAGGAGGTTGATTTGGCAATTATTACGATGAAGAGCTTATTGGAGGCAGGGGTTCATTTTGGCCATCAGGTAAAAAGGCTTGATCCTAGGATGAAAAGATTTATTTTCTCTGAGAGAAATGAAATACATATTTTAGACCTTCAAAAAACTTTACAGGGCATTAAAGATTCTTATGAGCTTGTTCAAAGAGTGATAAAAGATGGTAAAAAGGTTCTTTTTGTTGGAACTAAAAAGCAAGCTAGCGAGATAATTGAACAAGAAGCAAGAAGAAGTGATATGCCGTATGTTAACAATAGATGGCTCGGGGGTATGCTTTCTAATTTTAATACGATTAGAAAATCTGTTCAAAAATTAAAAAAGCTAGAAAAGATGGAAGTTGATGGAACTTTTGATATGATAAGCAAGAAAGAGATTTCACAGCTTAATCGTGAAAAATTTAAATTAGCAAAAAATTTAACAGGTATTAAAGACATGGAAACATTTCCTGGTGCTATTTTTATTATTGATCCTAAGCGAGAGCAAATAGCTATTAATGAGGCTAGAAAATTAAAAATTCCTATTATTTCTGTGGTTGATACAAATTGTAACCCTGATGTTATTGATTGCCCAATTCCTGGTAATGATGATGCGATTCGTTCTGTTGCCTTGTTTACCAAAATAATATCCGATGCTATTTTAGAAAGCGATAAAGAGGTTGGTATTCAAATAATTGAAAATTTAAATGAAGAAGATTTGATGAAAGAAATTGAAATTAAAAATGATAAAAGTGATTCTATCGAAGAAGGAGTAAGTGATTTATGAGCATTATTAGTCCTCAAGATGTAAAAAAGCTTCGGGAAGAAACTAATGCTGGTTTTGGAGATTGTAAAAAAGCTTTGTCTGCTGCTGGTGGAGACTTTGAATTGGCTAAAAAAAAACTTAGGGAAATGGGGATTGCATCTGCTGAGAAAAGACTTGACCGAGATGCAAAAGAAGGTAGAGTATTCTCATATTCAAACAATATTCATGCCGGTCTTTTGCTGGTTTCTTGTGAAACAGATTTTGTTGCTTTAAATCATAGTTTTGTTGATTTAGGTAATTCTTTAATTAAGGAATTGGTAGAGAGCGGAAGAAATTCTTTAACTATTTCTCAAGAATCAGAGCTTAAAAATTTAGCAGCTACTATAAAAGAAAATATTCAGGTTAAAAAAATTTTTATTACCGAGATTCAAGCTAATGAATTTGTAAAAATTTATTTGCATGGTGAACAATCTAAGATAGGTGTTTTAGTTAAATTAAAAGTGGATGATTTTTCTAAAACTGAAGATAAAATGTTGCAAAATTTTGCTATGGATTTAGCTTTACATGTAGCCGCATTTGCTCCTATTTATTTGAAAAGTGATAATGTTTGTCCAAATTATATTAAAGAGCAAGAAGAGATATTTTTCAAACAATTAGAATTTAGCGGTAAGTCAGAAAGCATAATTAAAGGTATAGTTGCGGGGAAAATAAAAAAACATCTTGCTGAAATTTCTCTTCTTGAGCAAAGTTTTGTAAAAAATGATAAAATCACTGTCAGGGAAATGTTAGAAGAGATTTCAAAAGCAATTTTAAGCAAGATAGAAATAGTTGAGTTTAAGTATTTAAGAGTAGGGTAGATGGTATACTGCTTTTTATCAGCAAGGAGGAGTTTATATGGAAGATTATAAGGCTTTTCTAGATGAAAAGATGAGCAAAGTTCTTTTATCACTTGATAGTGAATATAAAACATTAAGAACAGGCAGAATTAGTAGTAATATTTTTGATAAAATTTTTATTCAATATCATGGTCAAAGAACCCCTATAACACAAGTGTCAAGCATTAGAATTCCTGAAGCAAGGCTTGTTGTTATTCAACCTTGGGATAAGACCATCTTGAATAAGATAGAACAAGCCATACTTAATTCTGATCTTTCTATGAATCCTTCAAGTGATGGCTCTGTTATTAGAATTAAGGTTCCAGCTTTAACTAGTGAAAGGCGGCAAGATATTGTGAAGCATGCTAAAAAAATAGCAGAGGAGCATAAAATTTCAACTAGAAATATACGGCAGGATTTAAACAATAAGGTTAAAAAGCAAGAAAAAGAATCGGAAATCACAGAGGACAGTTTAAAAAGAATTTTAGACGATATTCAAAAATCTACAGATATTTATATTAAAAAGATAGATTCGATTTTAGAATCTAAAATTCAAGAAATAATGGAAGTTTAAAACCATGAATAAAAGTTCTCTTCCAAGTCATGTTGGAATTATCATGGATGGTAATAGAAGATGGGCTTTAGGCAAGGGATTATCTTATTTAGAAGGTTATAAAGAGGGTCTTAAAAGGGCAAAAGAAATAGTTAAACATTCTTTAAAGGTAGGTATCAAATATTTATCCTTTTATGTATTTTCTACTGAGAATTGGAAAAGGGATGATTGTGAGATAGAAGAATTAATGTTTTTAATTTCTCATTATTTGAGAGCTGAATTTAATTTTTATAAAAAAAATGGAATAAAAATAATAGTTTCAGGAGATATTGAATCTTTAAGTAAAGAAGTAAGAAGTTCGATAAAAGATTCTATTAGCTTTTCTAAAAATTTTAACAACCTTATTTTAAATTTAGCAATCAATTATGGGGGTCGCAATGAAATACTTCTAGCTATTAGAAAATTTGTTTCAAGTGATTTTAATTTAGAGTCTTTAAATGAGAATACTTTTTCCAATTTTTTATACAATCCAGAGTTGCCCGATCTTGATCTTTTAATACGTACAGGTGGAAATACTAGAATAAGTAATTTTTTCTTATGGAGGATTGCTTATTCTGAATTAGTTTTTTCAAATGTTTTGTGGCCTGAATATTATGATAATAGGTATAGTAGGGATTTAGAATGTTTTCAATTTAGAAGAAGAAATTTTGGGAGATGATTTATTGAGCAAGGTTAAGAGATTCGCGTTTTTTGCAAGGTTGGGAACATTTTTATTTTTTGTTCCTTTGATTTTATTTTTAATATTTTTAGATTTTAAAAATTATTTATTTCTCAATATTTTAATTTTTATATTTAGTGGTTTTGCGGCAAAAGAAGTTAATGATTTATTAAAATTTAAATCTTCAGGCCTTTCGGGTATATTATCTTTTTTTTTAGGTTTTATTCCTCCAATTTTAACTTACATTCATTTTAATGTTTTTTATTTAGGTATGAATGTGATATATTACTTGGTTGTAGCATTAGTTTTTAGTAATTGGATTGTTAATTTAGTATTTATTAAAGAGCATGAGATTGGAAACTTTTTGTCTCAAGCAACGTCAATACTTTTTATACTTATATATCCTGGGGTATTAATGTCTTTTATAGTTTCTATTACAACTTTACCCAAGGCTCCATTTTTAATGTTAATACTTTTTGCCATGGTAAGTGGAAACGATACTTTTGCATATCTTTTTGGTTATTTTTTAGGGAAAAACAGTTATCGTCCTACTATTATTAGTCCAAATAAAACATTAATGGGGTTTATCGGGGGTATTTTGTTTTCTGTGTTTACTGCTATATTTGCAGTAATTTTTAGATTAATAAATTTAAGCTATGGAGAAGCTATTATTTTTGGCATTTTAATCGGAGTTTTTACTATTATTGGTGATTTGTTTGAATCTGGATTAAAACGAAGTGCTGGAGTAAAAGATTCTGGAAAAATCATTCCTGGTAGAGGTGGAGCTCTTGACTCGATTGATTCTTTTCTTTTGACAGGTCCAATATTTTATTTATATTTATCTTAGTAATTTTTGGAGGTAATTTTTATGTATATTCTTTTTAGCGTACTGGCTCTTAGTTTTATAATATTTATTCATGAGCTAGGACACTTTTTATTTGCCAAGCTTTTTAAAGTTAAGGTTGAAGTTTTTTCTGTGGGTATAGGTCCTAGCATATTAAAGTTTAAAATTAATAGTACTGAGTATAGACTTTCTCCAATCCTTCTAGGAGGATATTGTAAACTTAAAGGATTTGATCACTTGGAAAAGGAGCTTAAGGCAAATAAGGAATTAGAAGCAGATAAAGATTCTTTGTTTGGAATTTCACATTTTAAAAAAATTTTAATATATTTTGCAGGCCCTTTATTTAATTTGATTTTTTCATTTATTGTTTTTATTTTTATAAGTATGATGGGTATTATATATTTTGATTATTCTTCAAAGGTTAGTATTTTAAATAAAAATTCTTTTTTAAAAGATAAATTTAGAGATGGCGATGTTATATTAAAGGTTAATAATAAAAAAATTGAATATTTTTCTGATTTGAGAAATATTATTCCTAAGGAAAAATCTACAGTTACATTTAATATTTTAAGGGAAAAAGAAAATATTACTTTTGAAGAGGCTATTAGTTTGCAAGATTTTTTAAAAGAAATTGGCCCTTGGATTGATCTTGTGGTATCAGATGTAGTTTTAAATTCGCCTGCTAAGATTGCTGGAATTAAATCGGGTGACAAAATAATTAGCATTAATAATATTCTTTTGGAAAATAAAAGAGATTTAGATGATTTTCTTAAGAATTTAAATTCAGATATTGCAGAAATTAAGTTTGCTAGAAATGGAGAAATTTTTTCTTCAAAATTAGTATTTCAGGATAAAAAGAAAATGATTGGCATATATTTTTCACCGCCTTTAAAAAGAATAATTAAAGTGGAAAATGTTTCAGGTGCCGTTAAAGAGTCTTTTTTTAAAGTTGTAAATGCTTTGCAAGATATTTTGCATTCTATTTTTTTATTGATAACAAATTTTTTAAATACTTCTAAGAGTGTATCAGGGCCTGTTGGAATTATAGGTATTCTCTCTTCATCTTATTCTTTGGGACTATTGTATTGGATTAATAGCATTTCTGTTTTAAGCTTAATTCTTGCTGGTATGAATCTGTTTTTTATTGTAATACCTGTTTTTGACGGAGGGCAAATTTTTATTAGCTTTATTGAACTTTTGCGTGGAAAAAGATTTAAGGCTAAAACTATTTATTCTTTTTATAGCTTTGGTATTTTCTTAGCGCTATTTCTTTTTGGATTAGGACTTTTTAACGATCTAAAAGGCTTTTTGCATATTTTTAATTAAATATATTTAATTAAAAATTAGAAATGTATTTTAGCATAAGCCAAAAGTGAGATACTGATGCGATTATTATTAATATATGAAATACATCATGCATTTTCATGTTAATTGTCGGATTGAATTTTTTACTTAATATGTACACTATTCCACCTATTGTATATACGACTCCACCAAAAACTAGCCAAAAAAAGCCTTTTCCGCTAAGAGCTTTGTAAATGGGGTTAATTTTAAAAAGGATGATCCATCCCATAATTATAAATATAAGCCCATTAAACCAGCCAGGACTATTTGTAAATATTGCTTTGAAAATGATCCCGATTATAGCTAGGCTCCACACTATACATAAGATTATTAGTCCTGATTTGTTTGGTATAAGGATTGCACATGCAGGAGTATATGTTCCTGCTATTAGAATAAATATTGAAATGTGATCAAATTTCCTAAAGACTTTTTTTATCTTACTTCCTTTTGGAAATATGTGGTAAAGGGTGCTCATTGCATATAATAGAGTCATTGAAAATCCGTAAATAAAAAATACAAGTATATGCAAATCTTTTTTCTTAAGAGCAGATATAGTAATAAGAATTGTTGTTCCAATTATAGACAAAATAATTCCAAAAAGATGCGATATAGAACTAAAGAGTTCATTTTTTGGTATTTCACTTGTATTAACATTGCTTAATGAGTACTTTTTAAGTTTGTTTTTTGTAAGCACAACTTCGCCTCCATTTGATCATTTATTTATAAAAAATATAAAATATATAATACATTACTTTAATTGTAAGTTTTTCTCAAGATTAAATTAAATCTTACTTGATTTATCTAATCTTATGGTTTAGTTTGTTTTATAAAGTAAGGTTTTTTTTTGTAAAAAAAGCTTTATAATAAATAGTGTTTGTTTAAATTAGCATTGGAGAGGCTGAACATGATTAATTTTATTAAAATAATTAACTTTTCAAGTTTGCAAAAATTTTCTAAAGCACTAAGAGTGCCTATTTCTATTTTACCAGTTGCATGTTTATTGATTGGTATTGGATCTGTATTTTCAAATCCTTCTAATTTTGTTTATTTTGATAAATTCTTTTTTCAAGATGTTTTAGGTTTAATGAAAGCCATAGGCAATGCTATTCTTCTCAATATGCCTTTAATTTTTTCTATTGGAATTTCTATTGGAGTTGCAAGAATGGGGCAGGGAACAGCCGCCTTAGGTGGGCTTATTGGTTATTTAACATTTAATATTGCTGGAAATTATTTTATTGAAGCTTTCTCAGGACTTGTTGAAGCAGAGGCGATGTCTTCTGTGGGTCGTATAAATTTTCTTGGTGTTCAAACTTTAAATACAGGAATTGCAGGTTCTTTAGCGGTGGGGCTTTTGGTTGGCTATTTGCATAACAAATTTTATAATATGAAGTTGCCAAAGCCTTTTATTTTTTTTTCAGAGTGCCATTTTGTGCCTATAGTAATAATTTTACCTTTTTGTATTATTTTGGCAATATTTTTTTGTTTGGTTTGGTCAAGCGTTGATAAGTTAATTGCATCTTTAGGCATGTTTGTTTTTAGATTTGAATATTTTGGTAGTTTTCTTTATGGATTTTTAAATAGGCTTTTATTGCCTTTGGGATTGCATTCTATTTTATCTTTTCCTTTTGATTTTACTTCTTTAGGGGGAGTGGAGACAATTAATGGTAATATTTTTAGAGGTCTTAAGAATATATTTCATGCCCAGTTATTAGATCCATCACTTGTTAAATTTTCATCAGGTTTTGCTAAGATTAGTAGTGGATTTTATCTCTCTATTATGTTTGGACTGCCTGGAGCAGCATTAGGAGTTTATAAGGGTATTGTTCATGAGGATAAAAGCAAGGTTTCAGCTCTTCTTTTTTCTGGGGCTTTGACGGCTTTTTTGACTGGAATAACTGAACCTTTGGAATTTTTATTTATCTTTACAGCGCCTTTGCTTTATTTTGTTCATACCATTTATTCAGGATTTGCATTATTACTTGCTAATTTTTTTGATGTTACAATTGGCAATACTTTTTCTACCGGGTTTTTGGATTTTTTTATGTTTGGAATACTTCAAGGGAATTCTAAAACAAATTGGATTAGTGTAGTGCCTTTAGGAGCAGTCTTTTTTGTTCTTTATTATTTTACTTTTAGTTGGCTTTATAGATATTTTGATTTTCAGATATTTGTTGTAGACGATCCATTTTTTGAAGGTCAAGAAGGCAAGCTAGAGAGTCTTGGGATTGCCCATCTTTTAATTCAAGGTCTTGGTGGATTTGATAATATTAAAAAGCTTAATGTTTGTTCTACAAGATTGCATGTAGATGTTGTTAATACTGAGCTTGTTGATAATGATTTGCTTAAAGAGGCTGGAGTTCTTAAGATAGGACTTGTTAATGGCAAAGTGCAGCTCTTTTATGGATCTAATGTATATTATATTAAAAAGGCTATTGACACCTATTCTCCAAGGAGTCTTTTTGAAGCTAGTGTTATGATTGCAGTTGATAATGTAAAAAAAGGCTTTAAGACTTATATTGAAATGAAAGAAGACAAAAAACTTGAAAAACAAGGTAAGTCGGGGAAAACTTATAAGCTTAGCGAATTAGAAGAAGATTAAAAGTTAAGATTATGTTTTAGTTAGCGTTTTTATGCTATAAATAAAATTTTTATTGTTGAAAAAAATCAATCTCTTTTATATACTAACTAAGTAGCCTTTGTTGCATATTTTGTAACACGATAGACCATAAGGAGTTTTAATAATGATTAAAAGATATGAGGCATGTTTTTTGTTTAAAAGTGAAGAAATTGAGTATAAAGGTTCTTTAGAAGAAGTTAAAAAATCTTTAGAATTGTTTGGTGCAACTGATATTGTTAACAATTTTATTGGGGAGAGAGCCTTGGAATATCCTATCAAAAAGCAAGCTAGAGGTCGTTATGAAATAATAGAATTTAGTATGGAAGGTAATAATTTAAAAGAACTTGAATCAAGGCTTAAGCTAATTAAAAACTTGCTTAGATATATGATTTTGGTTAAAGTAGTTAGAAAGATTAATACTAAAAAAATTAAAAGAAGAAATTTTAGAGAATTTAAAGACAGTATTGATAAAGACGGTCTTAAAGGTAGCTCTAAAATCGAAACACCAAGGGGTCCTGAAAGCACAGAGATTCAGGAAAGATAAGAGGATTTTGATGGCCGATATTAATTCATTAGTATTATCTGGTAGACTTACAAGAGATTCTGAGCTTTCTTATACAGATAGTGGTATGGCTATTCTTAGATTTTCTTTAGCTAATAATAGAAGAATGAAAAAAAATGATGAATGGATTGATTATCCACAATATTTTGATTGTGTTATTTTCTCAAAAAGAGCCGAAAGTCTCAATGAGTATTTGAAAAAGGGCAAGCAAGTTGTGGTAAGTGGATCTCTTAAATATGAAAGCTGGCAAGATAGGAATACAGGCGATAAGAGAAGTAAAGTGAATATATTTGTGGACAATTTGCAAATGTTTGGTTCAAATTCTAATACTTTTCAAATGCAAGATTCAGATATTAATGGCTTGACAAACCATAAAAGAGAAGATGCAATTAAGGATATTGATGCTGTTGATGATAAATTTAGCGAAGATATACCTTTTTAATGGAGTTTAAATTTATGTATAAAGATAGAGATGTAAATCAAAGAGACTCAAGATTTGAAAATCAGCAGGATGGCTTTAAAAAAAATTCAAATTTCAGATTTTTTAAGAGAAAGTCATGTAAATTTTGTGATTCTGGCAAACATCCTGATTATAAAGATTTTGATTTTCTTAAAAAGTTTATTACCGAGCAAGGTAAAATTTTACCTAAAAGAATTACGGGAACTTCTGCTAAGCATCAAAGGCGTTTGGCATTAGAAATTAAACGGGCAAGATATATGGCTTTGTTGCCTTTTGTAAAAAAATAGTTATTTTAGGGGTAATTATGAAAGTGATTTTAAGGGAAGATTTTATTAATCTCGGAAGAGAAGGAGATACCGTAGAAGTAAAAGATGGATTTGCAAGAAATTATTTACTGCCCAAAGGTTTTGCGGTTTTTTCAAATAAACATAATATTGAGATTTTTAATCAAAAAAGAAGATCAATATTAAAAAAGCAAGAAACAAAAAAACAGATTGCCAATGATTTGAAATCTAAGCTTGATCTTGTTAAATTAGAGTTTTTTATGAAGTCCAATGATTCTGGAAAATTATTTCATAGCGTTAACAGTTTGAATATTGCTGATGAACTTTTTAAACTTGGTTTTGATATAGAGAGAAAAAAAATAGATATACATCATGGAACTTTAAAAACTTTTGGAACTTATGATGTGACAATTAAGCTTTATGAGGGCATTAGCTCTATTATTAAAGTAGAGATAAAAAAAGAAGAAAAGCAAGAGGATAAAAAGTCTTTAAATAAAAATTTAAATAAAGTAAATGAGTAAACTAAGAGATGGAGTGTAGTTCGTGGCTTTAGCAGCTTTTTCAAATTCTGCACTTCTTTTTAATGATGGTGCAGAAAAAGCGGTAATTTCTAGTATATTTTATAATTCGGATAAGTTAGAGCAAATTGCTTTTCATGTAAGAGCTGATGATTTTTACAATGAAACTCACAAGTTGATTTTCAAAGCAATGGTTTCGCTTTATGAAAAAAGGGAAAATATTGATCCTATTACTGTTTTTGAAGAAGTATCTAAGCATGTTTCAAAAACACAGCTTTTGATTAAAAAAGATTTAATCAATTTGCCGGACTATTTAGATTCACTGTCAGTTTATTTACCAACAGATAGAACTATAAATGTTTATGCAAAAATTGTAAAAGAACAGAGTGTTCGTAGAAGCATTTTAAATGTTTCTAAAGAACTTAATGATTATATAAATGATTCTACAAAAACTATTAATGAGGTTGTTGAAGAATCTCAGCAAAAGATTCTCTCAATTGAGTTAGATTATTCTAGTAAAAACCTCTATCATGCTAAAATTATTGCAGAACGTGTTCATAATGAGATATATGAACGTAGTATGAAGAAAAAGGAAGCGAATTTTGGCATTCCAAGTGGCTTTAGAAAAGTTGACTCTCTTATAGGGGGGTTTAGAAATAGTGATTTTATTATAGTTGGTGCTCGTCCTAGTATTGGTAAAACAGCATTTGCTTTAAATATTGCTTCTGCTATAGCTTTGAGAAAAGAAGGAAAGAAAAAAGTAGGGTTTTTTTCTCTTGAAATGACAGCGGATGCTTTAATAAAAAGAATAATATCGTCTCAATCTTGTATTGATAGCTTTAAGGTTCAAAATAGCATTTTATCTGGTCAAGAAATAAAGTTATTGAATGATATCGTAAATGAGATTAGTGATTCTGAGCTTTATATTGAAGATACTCCCAATATTAGTTTACTAACTTTAGCAACTCAAGCTAGAAAGCTTAAGCGATTTTATGGCATAGATATAATATTTGTTGATTATATCAGTCTAATTTCTTTTGAAACAAAAAATCTTCCAAGGCACGAACAAGTTGCATCGATTAGTAAATCTCTTAAAGAGCTTGCTAGAGAGCTTGAAATTCCAATTATTGCATTATCTCAGCTTACAAGAGATACAGAAGGACGTGAACCTAATCTTGCTAGCCTAAGAGAATCAGGAGCATTAGAACAAGACGCTGATATTGTAATTTTACTTCATAGGGATAAAGATTTTAAATTTGAGTCTTCTGCTGAGATGGAACCAATAGAAACTAAGGTTATTATAGCAAAACATAGAAATGGTCCTACAGGTAGGGCAGATATATTATTTTTACCGCACATTACCAAGTTTGTTAACAAAGATCATCATTATTAATTTAATGTCCTTATTTAATGACTATTCCAATTCCTAAATAATTAAAGTTAATAGAATGTTTTTCTACTTTTTTTTCATCTATGTTATAAGCTAGAGGTACATAGCTGGCCTTTGAATATATTTTGAAAATATATTCAGTGTTGCGATATTTTAACATTTTAAACAAAAGTCCCAATTCATTTTCAATTCCAACTTGAAGAATGTTTTTTATTCTTATTGGTCTGAAGATGCTTTTAATATTTTTGTTATTTTGATTATAGGCAAAAAATAATCCCGAAATGATGTAAGGATTGAATGTTTTTTGGGGTAAAAATTCATACATTATGCCTGATGATAATCGATTTGTAAAGCTATTATTTTCATTGTAATTGGTATAGTAATTTGTTGATATTGAGAAGTAATAGTTTATGTTTTCATTTATTTTGTAGAATATTAAATTTCTTACTTTAAGTGGGATCATAATATCAAATCCAAAATAAAAATTATTGCTTATAATATTAAATTCATTTTTCGGTTCTGATATTTTTATGCATTCTTCAGGCGTAATGATTATTCCAAATCCTCCAACGCTTAAGAAATTTTCTTTGGTTGAAAAATTTTTAATGTTTAAATTATTTGTTATGAAAAAATTGTTAGAGTAAAGTCGATAATTTATTCCAATTCCTGTTTCTGCTTCTTGTGTTTTTGAATATGTTTTAAGGCTTTTGATTTGATTTTGAGTTTGGGCGTAAAGTTTTATATCAAATCCAATATTTTCATTTTTCAAGGTGATTCCAATGCTGTTTTTGATAAAATAATCTGCAAAATAAGATAAATCTATATAATTTTCTAAATTTAAAAAATTCATGTAAGAATAATTTAGAGCAAAGCTTAAAAATCCTCTGTAATTGTAGTTATCGTAGCTTTTTATACCCGGAATTGGACGTTTTTGATTTAAAATGAGATGAATTATGCTTTGTATTAAGTATCCTCCCCAGTCTCCAAATAATAAGTTTTTAATTCCAATGCCAAGGTCTATTTCTCCAAAATTTTTTCCATTAATTAGCAATAATATTGGAAAGTAATACATGAAACCTATTTCAATTAAGTCCGTTCTACTAATTAAAGATTTTGGTGAGTCTTCATAGCCTCTAAAAGTTAACATGTGTGCTTCTAAATTTACTATAAAATTGTATTTTGAAGTATAGGTAAAAATTAGAGAGCCACTTCTCAAATCATCAAAAAAATCGCTTAATGAAAATCCAAATCCATCATTTAGTATTTCAAAATAGTATTTGTCAATACCTTCATTTTTGTATTGGATTGCATAATTATAAGAATAAGCTTTTAGAGTAGAAATTATTAATATTATGAAAAATATTTTTTTAAAGTTCATTTTAAAATTATAGCATTTTAGCTTATTTATTAATTAATTCAGGTTAAATAGTTTATTTTTCATTAAATAAACTTAGTTTTATAGTGGGCTATTGTATTGTATAATTCAATGGAGTTGCTAAGACTTTAGGAGTAGTTTTGATGAAAAAGGTAGCTATTATTGATGGACTTAGAACGCCCAATGCCAAGTTTGGAGGTTCTTTTAGGGGTTTGGATATTATTGATGAATCTTCAAAAGTTGTTAAAGCTTTACTTAAAAGAAATAAGTTATGTGAAGTGGATGAGGTTATTATTGGAAACGTAATATCTTCAGGACTTGGTCAAAATATTGCAAGGCAAATTGCTTTGAAATCTAGTTTAGGTGACACTGTTCCTGCATTTAGTGTTAATAAAGTTTGCGGTTCTGGTCTTAAGGCTTTAGAGCTTGCATTTAATTCTATTGTTCTTGGAAATAATGATATTGTTTTAGCTGGAGGGGTAGAAGATTTAACCAATGCTCCTTATCTATTGCCCAGAAAGATTAGATTCGAAGGTCTTAAATTTGGTAATTTTGGACTTGAAGATTCAATCCAAAAAGATGCTTTAATAGATCCTCTAAATTTTATTTCCATGGGACTTACAGCAGAAAATCTTTCAGAAAAATATAAGATAACAAGAGAGATGCAAGATGAATTTGCATATAATTCTCATTTAAAGGCCTTAAAAGCAAGAGAACTTGGATATTTTGAAGATGAAATTTATCCTTTGATTCTTTTTGATAAGAAGACTAATTCTAGTAGGGTTGTCTCAAGTGATGAGGAAATAAGAGATAATTTAACTTTAAATAAGCTAGCATCTCTTAATCCTGTTTTTAAAGAATCAGGCACAATAACCGCTGGAAATTCTTCTAGTTTAAATGATGGGGCTTGTTTTTTAATTTTAGCAAGTGAGGAGAGAGTAAAAAGCTTAGGGATAAAACCATTAGCTTATATTGGGGGATTTAAAAGCGTGGGGCTTGATCCGCTTTATATGGGTTTTGGAGCTTATACAGCTATTGAAGGCATTATTAGTAAATTAAGTTTAAACCCTAGAGAAATAGATTTGATTGAGGTTAATGAAGCGTTTGCTGCTCAAGCATTAAGCATTGAAAAAGCTTTGTTAAAAAAATACAATATAACTAGCGATATTATTAATGTAAATGGTGGTGCTATTGCTTTGGGACATCCATTTGCAGTTAGTGGTTCAAGAATTTTATTAACGCTTTCTCGTACTATGAAAATGAAGAATAAAACAAAAGGAATAGCATCTATTTGTGTTGGCGGTGGGCAAGGAATTTCTAGTTTTTTGTATAGATGAAAATATTTTATTAACTAGATTTAAATGTAAAATTTTGTTAAATTAGTGGGTAAGCGATTCTTTAATAAGAGGTTATGTTATGAAGAGTTTTTTATTTTTGGTAATATTGGGAACTGTGGGGATTAACTCTTTTGCTCAAAATACTCCTGTTGCTATTATTAATTTATATAAAAATGAAATTATTACTAAGACCAGTTTTGATTCTAAGGTTAATATATTTAAAAAGACCCAAGGCCGAGACTTAACTGATGCTGAGAAAAAGCAAGTTTTGCAAGTTTTAATAGCAGATGTTCTTTTTAGTCAAGAGGCTTCAAAACAAGGAATTAAAATTTCAGATGATGAGGTTATGCAAACGATTAGAACTCAATTTGGGCTTGTAAATCTTACTGATGAGCAAATCAAGCAGATGATAGAAAAACAAGGTACAAATTGGAGCGAGCTTTTGTCTTCAATGAAAAGATCTTTATCTTCTCAAAAACTTGTCTTAAAACAAGCTCAACCTAAGTTTTCTGAAGTTAAAACTCCTAGTGAGAAAGAAATTGTTGAGTATTATGAGGCTAATAAAACTAAATTTGTAAATCCTGATATTTCAAGAGTTAGTCATGTATTTTTTTCTACTAAGGATAAAAAAAGATCAGATGTTTTAGATCAAGCAAAAAATATTTTAAGCCAAATAAGGTCAAAAAAAATTACCTTTGAAGAAGCTGTAAGAAAGTATTCAAATGATGAGTCTTCTAAAGCTAAAAATGGAGATCTTGGATTTTTGTCAAGGGATGATCAAAACGCTAAAAATCTTCTTGGAGCTGATTTTATAAAAGAGGTTTTTAATTTTAATAAGGGTGATATATCTGCGCCTATTGCTTCAAAGGAAGGGTTTCATATTATTAAAGTTACAGAAAAATATGCTCAGAGATTTTTAGGCTTGAATGATAAAGTATCTCCTACTACAGATTTGATTGTCAAAGATGCAATAAGAAATAATATGGTTAATATTCAACAACAGCAAATTGTTGTTCAAGTGCAGCAAGATGTGTATGGTAAGCTTAACAAGTCTGCAAATATACAAATCTTGGACTCTAGTCTAAAATAAAGCATATTTTTATTTGTATAATTTTGGTATGGATTTAATGCATGAAGTTAGAATTTTGGCTTTTCAAAAGATTTATAGTATTGACATTAATCAAAGCGCAATGGACGATATTTTTGATATTTTTAATATTGAGGATAAAGGATTAGATATAGAAAATGAATCTATTAAGTCATTTTATTCTTCTTTAGTAACTGGTACTTTTAATAATTTAGAACATATTGACAGCTTGATTAGAGATATTTCCTGGAATTGGTCCTTAGATCGAATAGACAAGGTTGATCTTGCAATACTTAGAATGGGTGTTTATTCTTTGAAGTTCCAAAATTTTGGAAATTCAAA
The DNA here is from genome assembly GCF_008828755.2 of [Borrelia] turdi. Classification (GTDB taxonomy): domain Bacteria; phylum Spirochaetota; class Spirochaetia; order Borreliales; family Borreliaceae; genus Borreliella; species Borreliella turdi. The sequence continues at coordinate 107,631 of NZ_QBLM01000002.1, forward strand.
GCGTGCTGTAATTGATGAGTTGATTTTGATTGCCAAGAAATATGGTAGTAAAAACTCTTACAAATTTATAAATGGCATACTTGATGCTTTGCTTAAAAATATGGAGAATTGTATTGAAAAAAAATAAAACTTTAGTGTTCATTTTATTATTCTTATTATCGGTTTTTTCAGGCGGTTTTTATTTCTATTTCAATCCCAATATTTTATATTTTTTAAAGGGTGAGAAAGATTTTAGCAAGCTTATTATAGGAATTGATTTTTATATCGATAAAAAGAAATTTTCTGATGCAAAAAAAGCAATACGATTTTCATCATATTATGCTAATACTGAATTTAAATGGCTAGCTCTTATCAAAAGAGCTAAGGTTTGGGCTTTAAATACAGGCAACTACCATCTTATGGAAGATATTGTAAATCTTAGTGTTAAAGTTTTGCCAGGTAATTTAAAACTAAGAGCTTTAGAGGTTTATTCTAAGCTTAAAATTGGGTCTTTAAAAGACGCTTATAGAATTGCAAATCAATATCTTTTAAATAGCGAAGAGTATCAAAGTCTTTATGATGAAGTTTTTATAAAAAATTTAAGTTCAGATAATAATGTTTTAGATTTTAATAAATTTATTAATAAAATTTATAGAGAAAAGGATCCTCGTGTTTTTGAAGAGATAGGCTTAAATCTTAAAAATAATGCATTTTTAGTAAATGCAATGCTTTTGCATATAGAGAAAAAAAATATAGATGCTGCTAAGCGTATACTTTTTAAAATTAAAGAAGACAAAAATTTTTTAAAAGAGCTTGCATATATTTCATACAATCTTAATGATTTAGATTTTACAATTTCCAATCTTAAGTTGCTTAAAAATGAAGATGATCCGACTTTACTTTTTTTGCTTGCCGATGCTTATTTTAAAAAAGGAGATATCAAGAGTGCTAAGAATGAGTATTTAAAGCTTTATACAAAATTCCCTGATTATAATGTTCTTGTTTATTTAAATCTTGCACTTATAGCTAATAATGAGAATGATTTTAAAAGAGCAATTTCTTATTTAAATAAAGCTAATGAGCTGTTTAAAGACAATAAGATAATAAATTATTATTTAGCAAACATATACTTTAAAATTAAAAATTATTTTAAAGCTAATGAAATTATAGCTAATTACAAGGAAGATCCCTTATTTTTTAAAATTTATTTTGCGTTAAATTATGCAAATTCTGAGTATGAGGCAAAAAAGTCTTATTTGTGGCGATTATTTTACAAGACAGAGTACAATCCTATTATTGCCCAAGTTTTGGCTTGGAATTTGTTGCTTTATTCAGATTTAAAGGATTTAGATTTATTTTTTAAAATTTATAATTTTTCTGAAAATAGACAAGATTGGTATGATTTTTATAAATTTTATTATTATTTTCTTAAAAGAGATTTTGCTGGCTCAAAAAGAGTAATTTTTGATAATAAATCTCAAAAATATATGTTTGGAATTTATTATAATCTTGGAGTTTTGAGCTTTTCTAAGAAAGATTATAAAGAAGCAGAAAGATATTTTAATAAAGGAATATCTTTATTGCCTAGTAGTTTTTATGATAAAGATGCTAGCACTCATTATGAGCGTGAGCTTGTATCAAAAATCTACTTAAAACAAGGAATTAATTATCTTTATTTGGGGAAAATGGAAAAAGGCAAAGAGTCTATTTTGGCTTCTTATTCTTTTTACAAAACTGATGAAGGAAGGCTTTATAAAAATATGATAGATACACTTAGAGAAAGGAAGTTAAATTTTGACTAAACTAAGATTAAAGTCTAGAGATGAAATTAAAAAAATAAAAGCTTCAGCGAGTTTGCTAGCGCTTACTTTGTTAGAAGTAGAAAAAAATATTGCTCCTGGTATTAGCACCAAGGAACTTGATTTGATAGCCTATGATTTTATTATTAAAAATAAAGCTAAGCCCGCTTTTAAAGGATATCATGGGTTTAAGGGTACTATTTGCGCTTCTATTAATGAAGAGGTTATTCATGGTATTCCTGGGAAAAGAAAACTAGCTGATGGGGATATTATCAGTATTGATTGTGGGGTTATTCTTGATGGGTTTTATAGTGATATGGCAAAAACTTTTAAAGTAGGAAGTGTAGACCCTAGTATCGATAAACTTTTAGAAGTTACAAATGCTTCTCTTTACAAAGGTATTGCTGAGATGAAAGTGGGAAATAGAATTTTAAATATATCAAAAGCAATAGAAGAGCATATAAAACCATTTGGTTTTGGAATAGTTAGGGAATATACGGGACATGGTGTTGGATTTCAACTTCACGAAGAACCAAGTGTTCCAAATTATTATGCTCCTTTTTTTAAAAATATTAGAATTCAAGAAGGTATGGTTTTAGCTATTGAGCCTATGGTAAACTTAAAAGGGCATAAGGTTTCAATAAAAAGTGATGGTTGGACTGTTTTCGCATCTGATCTTAGTTATTCTGCGCACTTTGAACATACTGTTGCTGTTGTTGACGGATTGCCTTTAATTTTAAGTGAAGTTTAAATTTTAAATTAATCAAATATTAAAAATTTTATTTATAAAATAAAGTAATTATGTGGAGGTTATAAAAGTGGAAAAAAAGTTTTTTTCTGGATTTATTCTCAGTTTTTTGGCCTTAGGTATTGGATTTTTTATTGGAATGCATTATCTAGATTATAATAAAAGTAATATTGTTTTTGCAGAAGAAAAGGACAATACAGTACAAGCCTTACAAGATTCTTTTAGAGAAGTTTCTAAAAAAATTTTACCATCGTCTGTAGAAGTTCATGCAACAGGGGTAATTAAGAAGAGTTTTCCTATTCCATTTTTCTTTTTTGATATGCCAGAATTTGATTCTGAGAGAAAAAGCAATTGGGCAGGGTCTGGAGTAATAATTGGTAGAGATTCTCAAAAAAAATCATTATTTTATGTGGTTACAAATAGTCACGTAGTAGATAAGGCAACTGAGCTTGAGGTTGTATCTTATGATAAAAAAAAGCATAAGGCTAAGTTAATTGGCAAAGACGAAAAAAAGGATATTGCTCTTATTAGTTTTGAAAGCAATGACGCAACTATTAAAGTAGCTGATCTTGGCGATAGCGATAAGCTTGAAATAGGTGATTGGGTTATGGCCGTGGGGAGTCCTTTTCAATTTAGTTTTACAGTTACAGCAGGTATTGTAAGTGGATTACAACGCTCTGCAAATCCTAATTTGCAATCAAGAAATTTATTTATTCAAACTGATGCTGCAATCAACAGAGGTAATTCAGGTGGTCCTCTTGTAAATATAAAAGGCGAAGTTATTGGGATTAATGCTTGGATAGCTTCAAATTCTGGTGGAAATATTGGGTTAGGTTTTGCAATTCCTGTTAACAATATTAAAAGTACTGTAGATTTTTTCCTTAAAGGTAAAAAAATTGAATCAGCATGGCTTGGAATTTCTTTTTATCCGCTAAAGACAAGAGATTCTGAAGTCCTAAAAAGCTTAGGGGTTGAAGGCAATGATGTTTCAGCGGCAATTATTGCTTCTCTTTATCCAGGTTCACCCGCTGTTAAGTCAGGGCTTAGAGCAGGAGACATTATTGCGAAGGTTAATGATGTTCCCATGAGCGTTTTTCAAGACGTTACATCATATATTAGTGATTTTTATGCTGGTGAAAAAGTAAATGTAGAAATTTTAAGAGGTAATGTCAAAAAAAATATTGAGATTATTCTTGCTGTTAGACCTAAGGAGAAAGAACTTGTTTCTTCAAAAATGTTGCCAGGTTTTGTTGTATATCCATTAGTTGAGGATATTAAAGCGCAGCTTAATTTAAGAAATTGGATTAAAGGTGTTGTTGTTGATTATATCGATAAAAATTTAGCATCAAATATTAAGATGAAATCAGGAGATGTAATTCTTTCTGTAAATTCAAAAAGTGTTTCTAATTTAAGAGAATTTTATGATGCTCTTAAGATTGGTAAAAATACTTATAAAATTTTAAGAGACAATGATTCTTTTAATGTTTCTTTTTAGTGAATTTTAGTTTTGGGTTAAGAGTTTATCTTAACCCTTTTTTGGTTTGTGTATAATTTGTTAAACTTCGTTTTAGATGTTGCTATTTTTATTTTACGTAAATATTTATAAGATATTTTTACAGGTAAAATATTTTGATTAAATAAAATTTATTGTTATTAAGAAGGAATAAGTTTAAATTATGAAAAAATATATTTCTTATGAAGAGATAAGAATTAATGGGTTTAAGCTTGCTTATAAAATTTATAAAGATGGATTTATTCCAGATATTATGTATGTCTCTTTGAGAGGGGGAGCCTATCTTGGTAATATTATTAGTGAATTTTTTAAATTTGTAAAAGTAGATAAGCCCCTTTTATATGCCGCTGTTGTTGCTAGATCTTATGATATTTTTAATGAGCAAAAAAAGATAATGATAGATGGTTGGACTTATGATCCAAAATATTTAAGGGCAGGCGATAAAGTTTTATTTGTTGATGATATTTTTGATACGGGCCGTACTATTGTTTATTTAAGAGGTGAGGTTTTAAAAAAAGGTATAGAGAATAAAAATGTTAAAATAGCAGTTTACGATTATAAGGATCATGGATTTGTAGATTATATTCCTGATTATTATGTTAATAAATATTCTAGCCAAGAAGAATTAAATACTTGGATTCATTATGGAAATCATGAATTGACTGGATTGAATGAAAGTGAATATTTGAATAGTTTTGAATATATAGATGATGAGCTTAATGAGATTTTAAAATTTTTAGCAAAAAATAAATCTTAATTATTGTCTTCTATATATTCTATTAAAGAATATCCTTTTGTTTTTAACATTTTAATTATTATTCCTAAATTATCTTTTAATATTGGGCCGATTAAGACATGAGTTTTTTCGGTTCTAACTGGAAATTTATTAGTATTTTTAATTGCTTCAAAATTATCATTTTTATAGCTAGGATAGACTTTAATATAATGATTTGTTGTGTAATTTCCATCATTTGCGGTGTTTTGATTGATGTTATTGCTTAAATTTCTGTTAGGATAATTAATTTTTTTTGATTTTTGTATGTATATATTGGAATTTATATTCTTTTTGCTGTTTTCATCTTTTTTTAAAATCGATTCTTTTCTAATTTTTTTGAGATTTGAGTTTGAATCGTAAGTCTTAATTTTTTTTTTTATTTTTGTTTCTATGTTTGAAAATAATTCTAATTTATTGTTTAATTTTTCATCTTTTACTGGAAATAATCTTAATACAAAAAGAAGGAGTAACATTAATTTGTAGAGTTTTTTTAATCTCATTTCTTTGTTTCCTTTTTTTGATTAAAAATAAAGATTTTTAGGAGTCCTTGGGAATGGTATTGAATCTCTTATATTAGATATTCCTGTTGAGTATTGCACTAATCTTTCAAGTCCAAGCCCAAAACCAGAATGAGGAGTGGAGCCAAATCTTCTTAGATCAAGATACCAGTTTAGATGCTCAATGTTTAGATTTAATTCTTTTATTCTATTTTCTAATTTCTGCAAGTCATCTTCTCTTTCGCTTCCTCCTATAATCTCTCCAATTCTTGGAACAAGTATATCCATTCCTTTGACGGTTTTGTTATCTTTGTTTATTTTCATGTAAAATGCTTTAAAATTTTTTGGGTAATCAATAACCACTACTGGTTTTTTAAAAGTCTCTTCTGTTAAGAATCTCTCGTGATCTGTTTGCAAATCTATTCCCCAGTAAGGTTTTATTTCGAAATTTTTTCTTGAGCTTTCAAGAATTTCAATTGCTTTAGTATAGGTAATAACTTCAAAATTTGAATTTATTACGTTTTCTAATTTTTTGATTAAACCTTTTTCGATGTAACTTTCTAAAAAATCCATATCTTGTGAGCATTCATTTAAAATTGAACTTAAAAGATATTTTAAGAGGTCTTCTGCTAGGGTGATGTTGTCGTCAAGTTTGTAAAAAGCCATTTCTGGTTCTATCATCCAGAATTCTGAAGCGTGGCGTGTAGTATTAGAATTTTCTGCTCGAAATGTTGGACCGAATGTGTATATTTTAGATAAAGCCATTGCATATGCTTCACCGTGCAATTGACCAGTGACAGATAGAAAAGCTTCTTTTCCAAAAAAATCATCTTTAAAATCAATATTACTAAGTGTATTGGTTGGTTTGTTGAATTTTAATGTGGAAACTCTAAACAGTTCCCCAGCGCCTTCTCCATCATTTGATGTAATTATTGGTGTATTAATATAGAAAAACCCATTTTTTTGGAAATATTCATGAATCTTGTATGAAATTTTATTTCTTACTCTAGCAATAGCTCCAAATGTGTTGGTTCTTATTCTTAAATGAGGTATTTCTCTTAAAAATTCAAAGGTATGTCTTTTTTTTTGCAGTGGGTAAGTTTTTGAATCTGTTTCTCCGATTACATTAAAACTATATGTTTTTATTTCATAATTTTGTCCTTTTGCAGGACTTTCTACTAATAAACCTGTTAACGATATGCTTGCTCCTGTTGTTAATTTTTTTAGATCTTTTTCAGCAAATTGACTTTCTTCTTCGTTTATTACAGCTTGAATTCCTTTAAGCGTTGAACCATCATTAATTTCTATAAATCCAATCTTACCATTACTCCTCTTGGTTCTAATCCACCCGTTTATTGTAACATTGCTGTTTAAAATTGGATTTTCTAAAATATCTTTAATGCTTGCAAACATTTTATTTATCACCTTAAAATTTATTAATATTGCTAAATCAATTTTATTATAGCTTAAAACCTTTTTTAAAAAAACATTCAAAACATTTTTTATTATTTTAATTCTTGAAATTAACTTTGTTAATATTTATACTATGGTTTTTAGGAGTGATTATTATTTTGTAATGAAAAATTTCAAAGAAGTAATAATTGTTTTTGATTCAGGAGTAGGAGGGCTTTCTTATTTTAAATATATTAAAAGTAAAATCAAGGGATGCCAATATGTTTATGTTGCCGATAATAAAAATTTTCCTTATGGAGAGAAGAGCTCAGAATATCTTTTAGAAGCAGTTTTGTGTTTAATTGAGAAACTTAAAAGAATCTATAATATTGGTGCATTAATTTTGGCTTGCAATACAATTTCTGTTAGTGTGTACAATAAATTAAATTTGGTTTTTCCAGTAGTCTATACTTTGCCAGAGATAAGTTCAGCTTCAGAGCTTGCTTTAAAAAGAGTTCTTTTGATTGCAACAAATACTACTCTTGAGAGCAAATTTGTTAAAGATCAAGTAAATATGCATTATGATTTGATTGTAAAATCTGCTGGAGAGCTTGTTAATTTTGTTGAATATGGAGAGAAGTATAAAAAAGATGCTCTTAGCTGTTTAGAAGCTTTAAAATTTGAAGTTGCAAACACCGGTAGAGAAATTGTTTTTCTTGGATGCACGCATTATTTGCATATTAAGGCAATGATAGAAGATTTTTTAAAAATTCCTGTTTATGAGAATCGTGAATTAGTGGTACAAAATCTTATTAGGGTAATGAATTTATCCGAACGTAAACGAAACTATTATGAAAAGGATATTCATTTTGTAGATGAATTTTATTTGACTAGAAACGAAAATTTGACTTTTTATCAAAATTTTTGCAAAAAATATAATCTCCACTTTAAAGGAACGATAGTTTGAATTATCTTAAATTTGAAGTTATTTGGGGAGTTAATAATATATATTCTATTTTAGAGCTTGGCAGTAAATTAATTTATGAGGGAATTTTTAAGGGCAAGGTATTAGAAACAGGTTGTAAGGAGTATAGCCCTTTAGTTCCAGGAGATGTAGTCTTGGGATATATTTATAGTTCTCGTAAGGTGTATATTGATAGGCGAATAAGTAGAAAAAATATTCTTTGGCGCTATAACAGAAAAGCAGATCTCAGGCAGACAATTGTTTCTAATGTTGACAATGTTTTGATTGTAAATTCTGCTAACTTTCCTGAGATGAAAAATTTTTTTATTGACAGGGTTCTTGTTGTTGCAGAAGAGCAAAATATTGTTCCTGTTATTGTGATTAATAAAATTGATAAAGGAATAAGCCGGAAGGTTGAAGAATTTTCTGAAATTTATAAAAATCTAGGATACAAGGTTTTAAAAACCTCTGTTAAAACTTTTGAGGGCATCAAAGAAGTAAAAGAGATTTTGAGAAATTCAAGAACTTCTTTTATTGGTCAGTCTGGTGTTGGAAAATCCTCATTAATAAATTTGATTGATTCAAGAGCTTCTCAATCAGTAAATGAAATCTCACATAGGTATTCTAGAGGAAAACATACCACTGTTTATTCAATATCATTTCATTCTGAGAGCGGGATAATAGTTGATACTCCCGGAATAAAAGAGTTTGGAATTGAAACATTACCTTTTGAGAATCTTAAGTATTATTTTAAAGAGTTTGAAAATTTTGCTAGTTTTTGTAAATATAAATCCTGTTTACATGTTAGCGAACCTTGTTGTTTTGTTACAAGCTCTTTAGGTAATGGTATTTCCAAGCTTAGGTATGAAAGTTATTTAAAGATTTTATCAGAGCTTAAAAATTATAAAAATTATGCAAGATAAATATTTAAAAAATATTGATTTTTATGAAATTTTATCTTTAGTATCTAAGTATGTTTCTAGTCCAGACACTGTTAATTTACTAAATAATCAAGAAATATTAAAAACAAGAGAAAGCTTAGAGAAAATGTTTTCTTTTGTGAATCTCATTAGAATGCTTTTTGATAGTTGTAAAGGATATCCAAACTCTTTTATAAATAGCTTAAAATATCCCATTTCATTATTAACAAAAGAAAATTCAAGAGTTTCTATTGAAAATTTGAGAGATATTATAGAGTTTTTAGATGAGGTTTTGCGAATAAATTTATTTTTACATAAAAATATTGATATCAAGCATTTTAATGTGCGGATTTTATCCGATTTATTATTTTTAAGCCCAGAGCTAAGAAATTTGCTTAGTGAATTAAAAGAATATATAGATGTTGATGCTCTTGAATTAAAAAGTGGTGTTGTAAAAGAATATGATTCGATTGAATTTGAGATTAAAAATTTAAATAGACGAGTTGAAAAACAGATAAAAAGAATAATTAGCTTGAATTTAGAATATTTGGCTTCTAATTTTGTTTATTATAAATCTAATAAATATACCCTTGCTCTTAAGTCTAATTTTAAAGGTAAAGTTAAGGGTAATGTTATTTCTGTTTCGTCATCAGGTGAAACATTTTATATTGAACCAAATGATATTGTAAATGATAACAATAGATTAAATTTTTTGAATTTAGAAAAAAAAAGAATAATTTTAAAAATTTTGCAGAACCTTTCTGATAAGGTTCATAGTAACATTGTTCTTTTAGATAATCTTTATAATAATTTTTTGTATTATGATTCTTTAAAGGCACGAGCGATTTATGGAATCAAAACCAAAGGGGTATTTCCTGAGATTTCAAATGCATTAAATATTTTTGATGCACACCATCCTTTGTTAAAGGATTCAAAGGCAATAACTTTTACTCCTGCTGAAAATCGTGTTGTAATTATTACCGGTCCTAATGCTGGTGGAAAAACGGTAACTTTAAAGACGATTGGACTGCTTAGTGCAATGTTTCAATTTGGGATTCCTATTCTTGTTAGTGAGGCTAGCACTTTTAAAATTTTTGATAACATTTTTATTGATATTGGTGATGAGCAGTCAATTTCTAATTCCCTTTCGACTTTTTCAAGCCATATGAGCAATATTTCTTATATTTTAAAACATAGTACAAAAAATAGTCTTGTAATATTTGATGAATTTTGCTCAGGAACAGACATTGATCAAGGGCAGGCGCTTGCTATTTCAATTCTTGAATATCTAATTAATATTAATTCTTATGTTTTAATATCAACTCATTATAACGCTCTTAAATATTTTGCATATACTAATGAGGGGGTTATTAATGCTTCTATGCGAATGGATTTAGAGACAATGCAACCCAATTATAATTTAGTTTTTTCCATTCCTGGTGAAAGTTATGCATTTAATGTTGCTAGTAGAGTTTTGATTGACAGTAGTATAATAATGCGTGCTAATGAGATTTATTTATCTCAAAAAACAGAAGTTAATAAAATTTTAGAAAGATTAATAGAAAAAGAGAAAGATTTGATTTTAATTAAAGAAAGCATGAATAAGAAATTAATCCAAATAGAATTACAAGAAAAAGAAGTGGAAAATATTTATCAAGATCTTTTATTAAAAGAAAAAAATATTGAGACAGAGCTTTTAAATGAGCAGAATGAATTTTTAAAAAATTCAAGAAAAGCTTTAGAAAATTTAGTTAGAGAAATAAAAGAGGGCAATATTAATATTGCAAAAAATAAAGCTTTTATATCAGATTTAGAAAAAAATATAGACTTCAAGTTAAATAAAGTAAATTCTATTAACAATAAGAGAAATATATCAACAGATTTTAAAATAGGAGACAGGGTTAGAATAGTTAATTCTAATGCAAAAGGAAAAATAGTTGGGATTTCTAAAAAGAAGATTACTGTTAATGTAGGTGCTTTTAATGTTAGTGTTTCTAGTTCAGAGATATCTTTGGAAAACTTTATAGAGCAAAAAAAAGAAGGCAGTAAAAATTTTAGCTTTTCAATTGATTATAATAAGGAGAACCCGGTAAGTTTTACTATTGATATTAGAGGTATGAGGTCTGTTGATGCTCTAGACTTTTTGAATAAGAAAATAGATAATATTATATTAAATGGCATTAATAAATTTGAGATCATCCATGGAAAAGGGGAGGGTTATCTTATGAGGGAAGTTCACAATCTGTTAAAAGAGTTTAAGTTTGTTAAAAAATATTATTTTGCTCATCCTAGTGATGGAGGGGCTGGAAAAACTATAGTTGAGATTTAATTTAAGTGAATATAGCAAAATTTGATGAATTTGAAAATATATTGTTCCACATTTGTCTTGATGTTGATTTTGTGCTTGAAGATGAATTTGGAAATTCTTATGATATTCATCCCAATAGGCCTTTTAGGGGCAAGGCTGCAAACGGTCTTTTGGATGGTCTTTTTAGCGTTACAACAACTTTTACATCAGGCTATGGATCTAGGTTTGGAAGAGGTTATTTGATTATTATTGAGATATTGACTTTAAATTTTGTTGATGGTGAGTTTTGGGATAAGATAAATAGAAGAGGTATTGAAATCTTCAGAGAAGAGCTTAAAAATAAATTTCCAAGCAAAAATCTTGAGATAGTGCTTGATGGTAATGTTTATAAAATTATTGGGCCATTTTTTTAATGGTTGTATTATTTCTAATAATTGAAAGTTAATATCTTCTTTAAAGAAGTATTGTTGTACTAATTTTAGTATGTCTTATTAATATTATAATATTTTTAATATTAATAATTATTGTATACTTTTTAAAGTTTTATTTGCTAGTAAGCGTTGATTTGTTATTGAGTTATTATTTTTATGTTTACGATATAAGGAGTTTTAATGCAATTTGAAGTAAAGGATCTGATAAATAAAATTAAAAAAGATGGACTTGAAGAGGCTGAGAGAGTGTCTAACGATATTATTTCTAAGGCTAAAAAAGAAGCAGAAGAAATAGTTTCTAGAGCAGAAGAATCTGCTAGAGTATTAAAGGTAAAATTAGAAAAAGAAGTTGATGATTATAAACGTCATGCCCTTGAAGCTTCTCGTCAAGCAATCAGAGATTTAATTATTGGCGTTGAAAAGAATCTTAAATCTCTTTTTGAAAATACTTTAAAAGATAATGTGGCAGAAGTTTTTAGTGATAATAATTTCTTAGCAGAGCTTATAATTAAAATAACGGATTATTGGATTAAAGAAGAAAAATTAGTTGTTCAATTAAATGAATCTGATTTTTCTAACTTAGAGCAGATATTAAGATTAAAACTTGAAAATAAGCTTAAGGAAGGGATAGAGATTAAACCTTTCAAAGGTATAAGCAAAGGTTTTAAGATTCAAAAGAAGAATGTTGGTTTGCAGTATGATTTTTCAGTGGAAACTATTGCAGACATTCTTTTTGATTATCTTAATCCAAGATTTAAGGAAGTTATAAAGGTGATCTAGGAGACTTTTGTGTTAAATTCATATTATTATGTTTTATCTTCTTTGCCTTATATTGATTTAAAATCTTTAAAAAATTATAGTGTTTCAGATTTTTTGAATAATGTCGAAATTTCTTTAAGCAAAAAGGACTTTAATTTTTTAAAAGATTTGTTAGAATTTAAGGTAGATAGGGATAAATCAAGAGTTGTTGATCTTTTTCTTGATTTTGAAGATACAATAAGGTATACACTTGCAGTTTTAAGAGCAGAAAAATTGGGATTACCTAGGGATTTTTATTTGGAATCTGCTTATTTTTCTAGTTATTATTTAAATGTTTTGAGAAATATTTGTTTGAAAGAAAATTCTTTCGAAATAGAGTTAAGTTTTGACCTTCTTAAGTGGCAATTTTTGAATGATCTTGAGGTTGGATATGAATTTGATTTTGAGAAAGTAATAATTTACTTTTTAAAGCTAAGGTTATTTTTAAAACATAATTCATTTAAAGAAGAATTGGGTATTCAAAATTTTGACAATATTTGTCAAAATTTAATTGATAAAAGTAATGAAAAGGTTTAGAAAAGGAATTTTAATGAAGACAAAAGGAAAAGTTGTTGGAGTGAATGGAAACTTAGTTACTATTGAGGTAGAAGGTTCAGTTTCTATGAATGAAGTTTTATTTGTAAAGACAGGTGGTAGAAATTTAAAAGCGGAAGTTATTCGTGTTAGAGGCAATGAAGTTGATGCACAAGTTTTTGAATTGACAAAAGGGATATCTGTTGGTGATGTGGTTGAATTTACAGATAGGCTTTTAACAGTTGAGTTGGGACCAGGTCTTTTAACTCAAGTATACGATGGGCTTCAAAATCCTTTACCTGAGCTGGCTATTCAATGTGGATTTTTTTTAGAAAGGGGAGTGTATTTAAGGCCTTTGAATAAAGATAAAAAATGGAGCTTTAAAAAAACCTCCAAAGTTGGGGACAGCGTTATTGCAGGAGATTTTTTAGGTTTTGTAATTGAAGGAACTGTTCACCACCAAATAATGATTCCATTTTATAAAAGAGATTCTTATAAAATTGTGGAGATTGCAAATGATGGTGACTATTCGATTGATGAGCAAATCGCTGTAATTGAAGATGATTCTGGCATGAGAGATAGTATTACAATGTCTTTTCATTGGCCTGTTAAAATTCCTATCACTAATTATAAGGAACGACTTATTCCTAGCGAGCCTATGTTGACCCAAACTAGAATTATAGATACATTTTTTCCAGTTGCTAAAGGAGGAACTTTTTGTATCCCAGGTCCTTTTGGAGCTGGAAAAACCGTTCTTCAGCAGGTTACAAGTAGAAATGCTGATGTTGATATAGTGATTATTGCAGCTTGTGGTGAACGAGCGGGAGAGGTGGTAGAAACTCTTAAGGAGTTTCCCGAGTTGATAGATCCAAAAACAGGTAAATCTTTAATGGATAGAACTTGCATTGTTTGTAATACATCTTCAATGCCAGTTGCAGCTAGAGAGGCTTCCGTTTATACTGCTATTACTATTGGGGAGTATTATAGACAGATGGGTCTTGATATTCTTCTTTTGGCAGATTCAACTTCAAGATGGGCTCAAGCTATGAGAGAAATGTCTGGTCGTCTTGAAGAAATTCCTGGTGAGGAAGCTTTTCCAGCTTATCTTGAGTCTGTTATTGCTTCTTTTTATGAAAGGGCAGGCATTGTAGTCCTTAATAATGGTGATATTGGATCTGTGACAGTTGGTGGTTCTGTAAGCCCTGCTGGTGGTAATTTTGAAGAACCAGTTACTCAAGCAACTTTAAAGGTTGTAGGAGCATTCCACGGACTTACAAGAGAAAGGTCTGATGCTAGAAAATTTCCAGCTATTAGCCCTCTTGAATCTTGGAGTAAATATAAAGGTGTGATTGATTCTAAAAAGACAGAATATGCAAGATCTTTTTTGGTAAAAGGTAACGAAATTAATCAAATGATGAAAGTTGTTGGGGAAGAGGGCATAAGTAATGAGGATTTTTTAATTTATTTGAAGTCTGAACTTCTTGATTCATGCTATTTACAACAAAATTCATTTGATTCTGTTGATGCTGCTGTTAGTTCAGAGCGTCAAAATTATATGTTTGATATACTTTATAATATTCTTAAAACTAACTTTGAGTTTTCCGATAAGCTTCAAGCAAGAGATTTTATAAATGAATTAAGGCAAAATCTTTTAGACATGAATCTTTCTTATTTTAAAGATTATAAGTTTAATAAATTGGAGCATACTTTAAGTGAATTGGTAAATTTAAAAAAGGCAATTTAGGGGGTTTGGAGAAATATATATATGAAAAGAGTCTATAGTAAAATAGAGTCTATAGCAGGCAATGTGATAACTGTTACAGCTCAAGGTATTAAGTACGGTGAGCTTGCTATTGTGAAAGCAAAAGATACAAGCTCTCTAGCCGAAGTAATTAAACTTGATCGAGAAAAAGTTTCTCTTCAAGTTTATGGTGGTACAAGAGGTGTGTCCACATCAGATGAGATAAAGTTTTTAGGGCATTCAATGCAAGTTTCATTTTCTGACAATTTATTGGGCAGAATTTTTGATGGTTCTGGAAATCCTAGGGATGGAGGGCCTTCTCTTGATGATAATTTAATTGAAATTGAGGGGCCTTCTGCAAATCCTGCAAAACGTATTGTTCCTAGAAATATGATAAGGACAGGGCTCCCAATGATAGATGTTTTTAACACTCTTGTTGAATCTCAAAAATTACCAATTTTTTCTGTTTCTGGTGAGCCTTATAATGAGCTTCTTGTTAGAATCGCACTTCAAGCAGAGGTTGATTTGATAATTCTTGGTGGAATGGGACTAAAGCACGATGATTATTTGACTTTTAAAGATTCTTTAGAAAAAGGAGGTGCTTTAAGTAGAACAATTTTTTTTGTTCATACCGCCAATGATTCTGTTGTTGAATCTTTAACTGTTCCTGATATTTCGCTTTCTGTTGCTGAAAAGTTTGCCCTTAAGGGTAAAAAAGTTTTAGTGCTTCTTACAGATATGACAAATTTTGCTGATGCTATGAAAGAAATATCTATTACAATGGAACAAGTGCCTTCTAACAGAGGTTATCCTGGAGATTTATATTCTCAGCTTGCATATCGTTATGAGAAAGCCATTGATTTTGAAGGTGCAGGATCGATTACGATACTTGCGGTTACAACTATGCCGGGGGATGATGTTACTCATCCTGTTCCTGATAATACTGGGTATATTACAGAGGGTCAGTATTATTTAAAAGGTGGTAGAATAGAACCTTTTGGATCGCTTTCAAGACTTAAACAAATGGTAAATGGTAAGACTAGAGACGATCACAGAACTATAATGGATACGATGATTAAACTTTATGCATCCTCAAAGGAGTCTGTAGAAAAGAAGGCTATGGGATTTAATATGACTAAGTGGGATGAAAAATTGCTAAAGTATAGCAACATGTTTGAAAGTAAGATGATGGATTTAACTGTTAATATTCCCTTAGAAGAGGCTTTAGATTTAGGTTGGGATATTCTTGCCAGCTGTTTTAGCCCAAAAGAAACGGGTATAAAAACGGATCTTGTTGAAAAATATTGGCCCAAAAAAGAGACCTGTTGATTATGTCTAAAATTAAATTAACTAAAAATGATCTTAAAGGGCAAAAAGATAAACTTAAGATGTTTAAGAGATATTTGCCTACCTTGCAGCTTAAGAAACAACAGCTTTATATGGAAATTGTTAAAATTGAAGATTCTTACAGAATTAAAAATATTGAGCAACAAAAACTTAAAGGCAGTATTTCTAATTGGATTTCTCTTTTTAGCGAAAAATTTCCTTTTGAGAGTTGGATTCAAGTAAAAACAGTGATCAAGAAGTCTTTAAATATTGCAGGAGTTGCAATTCCTATATTCGATTCTATTGAATATGAAGATATAAAGCACGATTTACTTTTTACTCCTTATTGGGTAGATAAGGGGATTGAAATTCTTAAAATTGTGATTCAAATTGATATAGAACTTAAAATCTTGAAAAAACAGATTGATTTGCTTTTAAAAGAGTTTCGAATAACATCTCAGAGAGTTAATTTATTTGAGAAAGTTATGATACCAACAGCTAAGGCTAATATAAAAAAAATTAATATATATCTTGGAGATCAGCAAACTGCGGCTGTTGTAAGAGGTAAAATCGCCAAGTCTAATTTGATTGATAAAAAAAAATAGGAACAAGCTTATGATTGTAAAAATGAAAAAAGTTTTACTTTTGACTTTATCAAAATATAAAAAAGAATCATTAGAGATTTTAAGAGATTTTGGAGCAGTTCATATTAACTCTTACAATAAAAATTCAGATGCTTTAAAAAAAAGCATTGATAATAGGCAAATTTTAATACAAGCTTTTTCTTTGCTTAAAGAAGATGGAGGTGTTAAGGCTTTAAAATCTTCTAATGGAAATTTTTTAGATATTGCAAAAAGTATAGTCAATTTAGGTAATGAAATTAAAGAATTTCAAGATATTAAACGATCTTTATTACATGAGAAGAATTTGATTTCTGTTTGGGGAAATTTTTCTTTAGAGAATATTGACAAATTAAAAGAATCTAAAATTTATATTCAATTTTTTAAAATCCAAAAAAGTGAATATAAAAATTTATTAAAAGATCCCAATGTTAATGTGCTTTTGATTAAAAATATAAAAAATACTTCTTATTTTGTGAGTGTTGGTGAGTTTGAGCAAAAAATTGAAATTGCTGATGAGTTTAAGTTTAATTTTGATTTTAATTATATTAATAATAAATTAAAAGTTGTTGATGAGATTTTAGATCAAAAATTAACCCAAATTTCTCTTTTTAATAAATATATTGATATTTTAAGAGATGAGATAAAAAATTATGATCAAATCGTAGAGTTTGAGCAAGTTTTAGCTGATATGCAAACCGATTTTGAAGATTTTTCGTATATTACGGGATTTGTTCCAGCTGAAAGTCAAGAATCTCTTAAAAGCTCAGTTTTAAAAGCAGGCTTTGTAGTACAATTTGCAGATCCTGAAGAAAATGATATTATTCCCACCTATATAAAAAGAAAAGGAATTGCCAATTTAGCTTCACCTATTTTTAATATTTTAGAGACAATTCCTGGATATAAAGAAAGGGATATAAGTTTTATTTTTATGTTATTTTTCTTTGTGTTTTTTGGCATGATAATAGGCGATGCGGCTTATGGAGTGATATTTTTTTTAATAGGAATTTTGCTTAGTTTAAGCTTTATTCTTAAAGGTAAGCCTTTGACTCCAGTTCACGGATTAATATTTTACCTTAGTATATCATCGATACTTTATGGTTCTATGACTGGTACTTGGTTTGGCAGTCCTTTAATTCTTGAAATGTTTCCTATTTTAAATTCATTTAAGGTTAGTTATTTAACAGAGAAAAATAGTGTACAAAATATTATCTTTATCTGCTTTTCAATAGGAGTGCTTCAAATTTCATTGGCTCATGCTTGGAATTTTTTAATACAAGTAAAAGAAAAACCCCACATTCATTCAATTGCACAGATTGGTTGGCTTATAGGTATAGCTGGTCTTTATTATCTTGTTTTGAATTTAATACTTAGTCAATCTAGATTTCCTATGTATAATGCTGTTTATAACATAATATATTTTGGCGTTGCGCTTGTATTTATCTTTGGCAAACAAGATGGTTCTAATTTTTTTAAGTGCATATTGAAAAGTTTTGGAGGCATTATAGAACAGTTTTTAACCACTGTGTCAGGGTTTGCAGATATAATATCTTATATTAGACTTTTTGCAGTGGGACTTGCGGGCCTTTCAATCTCAGCAAGTTTTAATGCTATGTCAACACCTTTGTTAAAATCTTCTAACATTGGTCTAATAGCAGCTGGGATTATTGTTATACTTTTTGGGCATGTTTTAAATATAATGTTATCGTTACTTTCAGTAATTGTTCATGGAGTAAGGCTTAATATGCTTGAATTTTCAAACCATTTAGGGCAAGAATGGAGTGGATATGCTTATAAGCCTTTTAGAAAAATAAAAAATAAATAAAAAGGAGTAATTATGGATATAGGTTTAATAGGAGTTAATTCAGCTTTGACAATCTCAGCAATAGGTTCTGCGTTGGGAATGGGAGCAGCAGGTAGTGCTGCTATTGGGGCATGGAAAAGGTGTTATATGCAAGGAAAGCCGGCGCCATTTTTATTGATTGTTTTTGTCTCAGCACCATTGACTCAAATAATATATGGATATATTTTAATGAACACTTTATATGAAGTGATGACGCAGGCAAATCCATGGTTGTTACTTGGAGCTGGTCTTGGCGGTGGGTTTGCGATTGCTGTTTCTGGATTTGCTCAAGGCAAAGCGGCAGCAGGCGCTTGTGATGCTTTTTCTGAGACTGGGAAAGGATTTGCTACATACCTATTGGTTTTGGGATTAATAGAATCGGTTGCTCTTTTTGTAATGGTATTTTTGATGATATTTAAGTTTGTTTAATTTTGGTTTATTGTTTCTTTTGATATTAAATTTTCTCGTAATTTATGAGTTAATTTAATATATTTATTATTATGAGAAAATTGGTGTTATTGTTTTTTGCTTTGTCTTTTAGTATTTCTTTGAATTCTTCAAGTAATAAAAATTTTCCGTATTGGATTTTACTTGAAAAAGGTAGACAGTTGCTTTACTCAAAATCCGAATTTAGTAAGTCTAATCTTACATATGCTATTAATTATTTGCAGGAAGCTTTGCTTAGAAAAGGTGTTTATCCTGAGGCTAGTTATTATTTGTCAGTAGCTTATGGTATGTCTGGCAATACTGTTCTTGAAAAATTAAACCTTTACAAGTCTTTTGAAGATAAAGATTATTTACTAGATAAATCTTTTGAGAAAAAAATACTTTTTTCTTTGGCCAAAATGGCCGAACTTGAGAATAATTATGTTGATACAATTGATTATTTAAATGATATATTAAATAAGTTTTCAACCAAAAAAGATTATTATAGTTATCATGATTATTCTCAAGGTGAGAATAATACGCCAAATAAATTTAATATTTCATTTTATATAACTTCTTATTTAAAACAAGTAAGAGGAGCTTTTGGTATTGATTTTACTTTCAATCTTTACAGATTTAAGAACTACAATGTTGTTGATACTCATCAATTATTGTCAAAAGTTTATTTGCGTTTAAGGGCTTATGAACTTTCAATTACTCATGGACTTGTAGCTGCAGTAGGGATTTTAACAAGAATGTATGATTATGTTTGTTATTATGAACCTGTGTATCAGTTTAGAAATTTAAGGTCTTTTGTTCAAAAAATTAATGAGTATAAAGCAATAAAAAATGCTTTTGAATCTACAGATTTTTGGGAAATAGTTTATAATGTTGCTGTTGCTACTTATGCATATTCTAATGGTAATTATAAGTTTAGAGCAATAGATACTTGGAAGTTAATAGTGGATCTTGCACCAAGATTTTCTCCTTATATTGCTAAATCAAGAAGTCAAATTAAAAATTCTGTATTTAAAAAAAGATAATTTTTTAAGTCTTGATTTGTATTCAGGGGGAGTAAGTATTAGTATTCGTAAGAAAAATTTTTGCATTATTGCACACATTGATCATGGTAAATCAACATTAGCTGATCGATTTATTCAAAAGGCTAAAATAATATCTGATCGTGATTTTAAAAGCCAAATGCTTGACAATATGGAGATTGAGCGAGAAAGAGGAATTACAATAAAAAGTCAAGCAGTAACAATTACTTATAAAAATAATGATGGTGATTTTTATGAGTTAAATTTTGTAGATACTCCAGGTCATGTTGATTTTTCTTATGAAGTCTCAAGAGCAATTTCATCTTGTGAGGGTGCTCTTTTATTAATTGATGCAAGTCAGGGAATACAAGCTCAGACAGTTTCTAATTTTTATATGGCTTTTGAACATGATTTAAAAATTATTCCTGTTATTAATAAGATAGATCTTCCAAATGCTAATATTGATTTTGTAAAAAAGCAAATAAAAAATGATTTAGGATTAAATGAAGAAATTACTATTTTAATTTCTGCTAAGAATGGAATAGGAATTGATGATTTGCTTGAAGCTATTTGTAAGTATGTGCCATCTCCTAAAGGAAGTACTAAAGATCCATTAAGGGCATTAATTTTTGATTCACATTATGATTCTTATAGAGGAGTTGTTGTTCACTTTAGGATTTTCGAAGGACAAATAAAAACAGGTGATAAGATTAGGCTAATGCATACTAATAGTGAGTATTTAATTGAGGAGATTGGAGTTTTTAAAATATTACTTGAAAGAAAAGACGGGTTAGAAGCAGGAGATGTTGGATATTTTATTGCAGGAATAAAAAATATATCAGATGTGAAGATTGGAGATACAGTAACTCTTTGTGATTATCCTGCATTATCTCCCCTTGAGGGATTTAAAGAGATTAAGCCTGTAGTATTTTCTTCGGTGTATCCTGTTGATGCTAATCAATATGATGATCTTTTAAAGGCAATGGATCGATTAAAGCTTAATGATGCGTCGTTAACATTTGAAAAAGATTCATCATCGGCTCTTGGACATGGTTTTAAGTGTGGGTTTCTTGGTCTTTTGCATTTAGAGGTTATTCAAGAACGCATTGAGCGCGAATTTGATTTAAATGTGATATTGACTTCTCCTTCTGTTAGGTACAAAATAATTCCTAAAAAAGGAGAATCTTATTTTATTGAAAGTCCTGAACAATTTCCTGGAAATGAAGCTATTGAAAGTATTCTTGAGCCTTATATTAGAGCTAATATTATTGTTCCTACAGAATTTTTAGGAAATATTATGAGCGTGTGTTTGTTGAAAAGAGGAGTGCAGACAAGCTTAATTTATCTTGATACTAAGCGCGTTGAACTTATTTATAAAATGCCTCTTTCTGAAATCCTTTTTGATTTTTACGATAAGATTAAATCCGTGAGTCGTGGATATGCTTCTTTTGATTATGATCTTTTAGATTATGAATATACAGATTTAGTAAGATTAGATATATTAGTCAATGGGGATAGGGTTGATGCACTTTCTCAATTGGTTTTTAAAGATAGTGCAAGAGCTAAGGCTATTGGGATTTGTAAAAAGTTGAAAGATGAAATAGCAAGACAACAATTTAAAATAGCTATTCAAGGTGCTATTGGATCTAACATTATTGCTCGAGAGACAATCTCTCCTGTTAGAAAAGATGTTACTGCTAAGTGTTATGGTGGTGATATTACTCGTAAGCGAAAACTTTTGGAAAAGCAGAAAGAAGGTAAAAAGCGAATGAAGATGGTAGGAAATGTTGAGATTCCACAAAGTGTTTTTCTTGCAGTTTTGAAATCCAATGATAATTAGATATGTTTTCAATTTTTAAGGATATTTGATTGGCAAAGCCCTTGGAAATGCGATAAAATATTTTTATCATTGCTTATTTAAAATTATTTGTATGTAATTTAATTTATTTATATGGAGTACTTTATGCTTAAGTCTAATAAAGTTGTTCTTATTGGAGCTGGTGGTGTTGGTTCAAGCTTTGCTTATGCTTTGACAATAGACAACTCGCTTGTACATGAACTTGTAATTATTGATGTTAATGAAAATAAAGCAAAAGGTGAGGTTATGGACCTTAATCATGGCCAGATGTTTTTAAAGAAAAATATTAATGTATTGTTTGGAACTTACAAAGATTGTTTTAACGCAGATATTGTTGTAATTACAGCAGGACTTAATCAAAAACCTGGTGAAACAAGGCTTGATTTGGTTGATAAAAATTCTAAAATCTTTAAAGATATTGTAACTAATGTTGTATCTAGTGGATTTAATGGTATTTTTGTCATTGCAAGTAATCCTGTAGACATTATGACTTATGTTACAATGAAATATTCTAAATTTCCTATTCATAAGGTTATTGGTACTGGTACTATTCTTGATACTTCAAGACTTAGATATTTTTTAAGTGATCGTTTTAATGTGAACACTCAAAATATACATTCTTATATTATGGGTGAGCATGGTGATAGTTCTTTTGTTACTTGGGATGAAACAAAAATAGCAATGAAGCCTTTATCAGAATACCTTTCTGAAGGCAAAATAACTGAGTTGGAGCTTGATGAAATTCATAAAAAGGTTATTAATGCTGCTTATGAGGTGATTAAGCTCAAAGGTGCAACCTATTATGCTATTGGACTTGGAATTAAGAATATTGTAAATGCAATAATTGGAGATCAGAATATTATTCTGCCAATATCTTCTTATATTAATGGTCAATATGGCGGGGTAATTAAAGATATTTATATTGGAGCACCTGCCATAGTTTGTAAAGAAGGAGTTAAAGAAGTTCTAAACTTTAAGATAAGCCCTAAAGAGCTTGAGAGGTTTAATAGTTCTGCTAATCAGCTTAAAAGTTATATTGAAAAAATAGAATTTTAGTTTTGAGACCCCAATATTTTAGGGGTTTTTATTTTTCAAGCATATTTTCTCCGTTTTTTCTGTGTTCAATTGCCTCAAGTAAGGCTTCTCTTGAAATGTTTTTTTCTTCCTTTAAATCGGAGATTGTTCTTGCAATTTTTAGTATTGAATGCGTTGCTCTTGAAGATATGTTTAGTTTGTTTAGGATGTAAATCAAATCATTTTTTAAGATTGCACTCAATTCGCAAAATTTTTCAATGTGATCGGAATTAAGATCGGAATTTTTATTTATGTTTGCAAGATTTTCGTATCTTATATTTTGAATGTTTCTTGCTTTTATTATTCTTTGTTTTATTTCGCTTGAACTTTCGCTTGTTTCGCTTAGTAATTTTTCATTATTAATTGCCCTTGTTGGGACTCTAATATCAATTCTATCAAGCATTGCAGCGCCAAGTTTTTTCCAATAATTTGAAATTTCTTGTTGTGAGCAAAAACAATCTATATTTTTTTTGCCAAGATTCCCGCAAGGGCAAAGATTCATTGCAAGCATTAGTTGGAAGTTGGCGGGGTATTTGAATAATTTAGAACTTGCTCTTGAGATTGAAATTGATTTATCTTCAATAGGTTCACGTAAAGATTGTAAGATAGATTTTTTAAATTCTAAAGCTTCATCTAGAAATAATATTCCGTTGTGGGCAAGAGATGCTTCTCCGGGTAAAGGATTAGGACCCCCTCCAATTATTCCTTCTTTACTAGCAGTATGGTGAGGATTTCTGAAGGGTCTTTGTTTTATTATCTTACTGTCTATTAATTTCCCCGATATTGACCATATTCTATTTGTTTCTATAAGTTCTTTGTTTGTAAGTGGGGGAAGAATAGATTGAGCGCACTTAATACTAAGTGTTTTCCCGCTTCCAGGTGGACCAAATAACATGATGTTATGTCCACCAGCAATTGCTATTTCAATTGCTCTTTTTGCTCTTTGCTGTCCTTTTATATTTTTAAAGTCATATTCTATAATACAATCTTGTTCAATTGTTTTTTGTGCTTTAATATTTGTTCTTGGGGGAAGAATATTGTCGTTTAATTGTTCTACTATTTTTATAGTTTCTTTTAAATCTTTAACTCCCCAAATATTTAGCCCATCTATTAGGCAAGCTTCTTCTAAATTTTCAAAGGGAACTATTGCAAATTTTATTCCTTTCTCTTTGGCAAGAGCAATGGCTGGTAAGACCGCTTTTATTGATCTTATTTTGCCATCTAATTGTAATTCTCCCAATATTAAGATTTCTAAATTTTTATTATTTTTGTTTTCCTGGATTTTAATGATGCTACTAGCTATCGAAAGGTCAAAAGCTGTTCCAAGTTTTTTAATTCCAGCCGGTGCAAGATTTATTAATATTCTATCTTTAGGAAAATGAAAATTTGAATTCTTAATAGCCGACTTTACCCTTTCTCTTGATTCTTTAATTTCGTTTCCAGCAAGCCCCACAATATCGATTCCCGAAGTTCCTTTTTTAAGGTCTATTTCAATCTCAATTAGTTCTCCTTCATATCCAATTGATGAGTGTGAATAGATTTTCATCTAATAGTTTCCCTCCTTAAAGGCTTATAATTTTCCAAACTATCTTTTAATGATTTATATGGCAGTAAAAAGCAGTCTTTTCTATTTGTATTTGTAAATGCGTTAAAAATTTTTAAACTTGCGTCAATTTCGTCTAGATCGACAAAATCAGTGTTTATTACTTTTTGTACTAAGTTTAGGATTTCGGATTTTGATTTATTATCGCACAATTTGTTTAAAGCGTTGGCGCTTGCAAGTAAAATCATGCATCCAGATGCATGATGTTTTAAATTAAATTTTCCGTTATTTTCTTTTGTTATTTGAAATAAGATTTGATCTCCACATTTAGATCGGTGTTTGAAATTTTGGTTTGTTTCTATTTTATGTATTATGTAAGTATTTAATTTACTTAGATCTATTAATTTTCTTTTAGTTTTTTCAGTGAGCATAATTTAATTTTATTTTCTTTGAATTATTAAATCAATAATAAAAGATATTATGAATATTTTTAAAACTTTTTATTTAAAAATAAAGTTTAAATTGTTTTGAGATTTTTAAAGATTGAAATAATGCTTATTAAGCCTTAAATTAAGTTAATTAAAAATAAAGATTTTTAATTAACTTAATTATGATATTTTTTTCTAAATTTTTATGAAAGCTCTTTTATTACTTTTTTTAACCCCAATATGAAACTATCAATTTCTTCTTGTGTGTTGTAAAAATAAAAGCTAATTCTTAAAAGATGGTTTTTATTTAAATTTTCTGGAAAAAATGCTACATAAGAACAAGCTTTTCCAGCTCTAGTTGCTATTCCCATTGTATCTAGATAGGTTTCAATATCGTGTGAGTGAATATTTTTTACTGTAAATGATATTATTGAATTTCTTTTAAGATTTGTATTTAATAAAAATTCAACCTCATCAAGCTCTTGTAATTTTTTTATTCCATATTCTACTAATTGCTGATCATGTTCTAAAATAAAATCCATAGAAATATTATTGATATATTTTATTGCCTCTTTAAGTCCAATAATTCCTGCAATATTTGGAGTTCCTGATTCAAATTTATTAGGAGCATTAAGTGATTTAAATTTAATTTTTTTATTTTCTATGAATATTTCTTCTACAGTATTTCCTCCTAATTTTGAGCTATGAAGTTTTTCGGCCATATTATTTGAAATGTATAAAATTCCTATTCCTGTTGGAGCAAGCATTTTGTGTCCAGAAAATACCAAAAAATCACATCCAATTTTTTTAACATCTATTTTTATATGAGGTGCTGTTTGTGCAGCATCTATAAAAAGACTTATATTATATTTTTTTGCTATTTTCCCAATAGATTCCAAATCATTAACAGTTCCTAAGGTATTATTTATTCCTGAAATGCTAATGAGCTTTGTTTTTTCTGTAATAAGTTTTTCAATTTCTTCAGGGGTAATAATTCCCATTTCATTGAATTTAGCAAATTTAATTGTTAGATTAGCTAATTTTGCAAGATTTGCCCATGGCAGCAAATTACTATTATGCTCAAGAGTTGTAAGAATAATTTCATCTTTTTTTTTAAAGTATTTTGAGTACAAAAATGAGCTTGCAATGGTATTAATTCCATCTGTAGTTCCAGAAGTAAATATTATATTTTTTGTAGATTCTGCATTAATGAAATTTTTTACAAGTTCTCTTGTTTTTTCTATTTTTATGCTAGATTGAATTGCAAATTTGTGACCACTTCTGTGTACATTTGCGTTGTAATTTTCATAATATTCAATACTAGAATAAATTACTTTTTTAGGCTTTTGAGAGGTTGCCGCATTGTCAAAATAAATTATTTGCTTATTGTCAAACTGTTTATTTAAAATAGGAAAATCTTTTCTTAAAAACTTGACTTTTTCTGCATTGCTTTTTATTTGTTTGAAATCCATAATTTCTTACAAGTTCCTTTGTTTTGATTTTTAGTTTTTAATTATTATAGCATTATTTTTTATTTCATAAAAAAAGTTTAAAATGATTATTAATTAATAATCATTTTTGTTAAATTGAAATTTATTTTTTTGTATAAATTTTGTTTATTGGCTATGTTTTTTGATTATGATATACTCGTTTATATGAAAGAAGTAATTTATAGGTTTGAAAAAGCCGAAGATTATAAGTTAGTTCCTGTTAATAATATTTATGGGAATGTAACTAATACGGGAGAGATTTTTTGTGATCTTGTTTTCGAGTCTGCAGAGATTTCCGAAGAGATTGCTTACACAAAAACTAAAGAAGGTGTTTTAGAAGAGGCTTCAAAAGAATTAAAAAGTGGAGAAGAGAGCAAAATAGTATTAATTAACTCTTTTATAGGAATTGCTATTACAAAGACCACTGCTAGAAATATTGCTTATTGGCTTTTAAAAAAAGTTGATGAATTAGAAGATAATGAATAGTAAAACATCTGAAGATAGAATTAGGATTTATTTATCAAAACTTAGGAAGTATAAAAATAAAATTTTAAGCAAAAAGAGTATTAAAAATATTATTGAAATATCAGATATTTCTGATAATGATATTGAAAATATGGGACTTCATTTTAGAAGATCTTATTCGAGAGCTAAAAGATTTGTTGATATGGGTAAGATAGATGTTGCTTTTAGAGAGCTTGAATCTGTCTATTTTTATTCCCTTCACGATAAATCAATCTTTAGTTTATTTTTTTTTCTTTTTAAAGAGATTGTTGATAAGGTAAATACTAAAGAATCCAAAAAAAAAATGATTCATGTAAGTTTACAAGCAAAAGAATTTGGAATAAGAAATGATTTAGATTTAATTGGCTATTATGAGTCTAAAAAATCTAAGAGTAGAATGTTAATATTGGCTTTAAGTTCTATTTTGATATTTTTTATTTCTTTGATTACTTACAGATCTTTTCAGAGTTTTATTGGTGTAAATGGGAATAGTAAAACAGTTTTAAAAGAAAAATTTACTCCTATTTTAATATCGAAAGGTCTTCCTCCTATTACTATGGCTACAGATTTGGTAGTTGAAACTGTTAATCTTATTTCAAACCCCAAAGATTTCTATTACATAGAAATAGAAGATGCTAAGGTTTTAGTATTTGAAGATGCGCATTTGTATCAGCTTAAAGCGGGAGTTGTTTCAACAACGCACCCTGTTAAAAAGATTTCCTACAGAGTTACAGTTTACGACGATCTTGGCAAATCTGTGTTTAATCAGGTTTTTGAAAAAGAAAGTGATTTTTATGCAAAATGGGGTAAAAATGTTTATATTCCAATTGATGTTATATCAAGTATACCAAGAGCTATTGATGTTAATCCTAAAAAAATAGTATTAGATATTATTGAAGTTGATTTTTTTAAGAATGTTGATGATAAAATTGGTGTAAGTCTTGATGCAGATTCCTTTATATTGAAATTTAAATATATTGGGAATTTTTTTAAAAAGTCTTTTGGGATTTGTAGGGCAAATACTGTGATAGAAGTTTTCAATTCTTCAAAAGATGTCATTAAAAATTTGGAGATTGAAATTGATTATATTGATAAGGAAGGTAGAATCATTAGGTCTTTGAGGCGCAAATTAATCTCTTCTGCCAATTCTTTTTTAAAATCTAAATCTAAACAGAGTTTCACAATTAGTACGATTTTTCCAAATGAGATTTATCCCACAATTGAAAAGGATTTTTCATCTATTAAAATTTATAATGTGTTGATTAGGTAGACTTTAAGCTATCTTAAGATTTCTTTTTCTTTTAGATTTGAGATAATGTTAAGCGGAATTAGTGTAGTTAAAATGTTTATTAACATATATAAGCCAAGAATTGTTAAGTTAAAGCTCAAGCTTAAATTTATTTGAAATTCAGATACGTAATAATCTGAGTTTAATATTTCGGAATTTTCTTCTCCAAATATTTTTAAAAAAAAGTTTAAAACATTATCAACAAAGTTTATTAAATAAGATATTTTAAGCGTTAAATAATTCCCAATTATTATTCCAATTCCACAAAAGGTGGTACTTAATGTGCTTGATATCAGAAGAAATATTATTTTTATGTTTAAATTATTCATTCCAATTGATTTTAGTATTGCAATTTTCTTTTTATTTTCAAAAATAAGCATTGAAAGGGATGAAGATATATTAATGCTTGCAAATATTATAATTAAAGCCATAATGAATATTAAAAGTTTTTTACTTATATCTAGATTATTATATTTATTTAAGTAAAGTTCATAGAATGTTTTTATTTGGAATTCTTGAAATTCAGTTTCTAAATTCTGTTTTAAGAGTTCATTGTTTTTTATGGAATTGGAATTTGTTTTAAGTCCAATTATGCTTTTTGAAAACTTTTTTGACATTAGATTTTCATTTTCAAAAGAAATTAATACCAAATTATTATCAATATCTTTTAGCCCAGTTTCAATTATTCCTGAGATATTAAACTTTTTTATTCTGGGTATTATTTTAGTGTTTTTTGTATTTGGAATTACAATGTCAATTTTTTCATTGAGATTTAGATTAAGTTTATTTTTTATTTGGTTTGAAATTAGGATAGAATCCTTTTTTAAATTTTTAGTACCTTTTATCAATTTTATTGATTTGTTTTCCAATATAAATTTATTTTCTATTGCTCTTATTAATACGCCTTGTTTTTTATTATTTCCAATAATTCCATAAGTTCGTTTTTCAAAAAAATAATTCAAATTTTTGTAATTATATTTTTTTTTGAATGAGCTTAATCTGTCTTTTAGAGAATTAGTTTTATTTGTGTCGTTGTATTCTATTTGCGTAGAAAATCCCTCACTTTCAATATATTTGTTAATAGTAGAAGTCATAATATTGCTAGACATATAGTAGACAATAATTAATGGAATCATTACTAAACTTAATGATATTCCAGAACCTATTAAAGCTATTTTATTTGTTGAATTTTTAAAAATTAAATATGCAATTTTTGTAATTTCTGTTAGTTTTAAAAGTATCATAGTTTTTTTAATGTCTTATCTTTGAATTCATATTTTGAATCTGCTTTATTTGCAAATTGAGGGTTATGACTAACTAGTATTAAGGTTTTTTTAAAATTTTTAGCTGTATTAATAAGTAGATTTTCAACAGTTTTAGCTGTGCTTAAGTCTAAATTTCCCGTAGGTTCATCACATAAGATGATATTAGGTTCATTGATTAACGCTCTAGCAATAGCAACTCTTTGTGATTCGCCTCCTGAGAGTTCTGAAGGATAATGCTTTGCTCTGTCTTCTATTTTTAATATTTTCATTAGATCTAGAGCTTTTTTATTTATTGTTTCTTTTGTTTCTTGGCCTGAGATGATTTTGGGTAAAATTATATTTTCAATTACATTAAACTCATTTATTAAATTATAATTTTGGAATACTAAGCCTATTTGTCTGTTTTTATATAAACTTAATGTTTTTTCATTTGCATTTTTTAAAAATATTTCACAAGATATTATCTCTCCAGAATCCATTTTATCAATTCCTGAAATCATATTAAAAAGAGTTGATTTCCCACAACCACTTTTCCCTTGAATTGAAATAAATTCACCCTTTTTTACAGTTAAGTTTAAATTTTCTATTACTTGAATTTTTGTTTTATTTTTTTTGTATGCTTTGCAAAGATTTTTTATAATTAATATATTTTCCATTTTATGATCCATTTATAGTTTCAATGTTTTTTTGACTTTCAATTTTTTTTGTTGCTTTTACACTTGAATATATTGTAGAAAAGCATGCAAAACAGAAAGTAAATACTAAATCGTTTAAAAATAATTTAGGAGTAATTGTGTTTTTTACTATTTGTATTTTAATGTTATCTATTTCAAAGGCAAATATTTGATTTAAAAAATTTATTGAAGTGTTTACCAGATTGTCAATTATTTTTAAAATTTCATTTATATTTAAGGAAATTAAAATTCCCAGTATCAAGCCAAGAAGTCCTCCTATAGTGCAAATTATTATTGAGTGAGTAAAAAAAATTTGCTTTATTTTTTTTATTCTAAGTCCCATGGCCAATAGTATTAAAATAGCTTTATTTTTGTTTATTGTTATTCTTTTTTGTAGATAATATGTATTAACTGCGATAACAATGAAAATGCTTGCTAAAATAATTAACATTGTATTTCGTTCTATTTTCAAAGCTTTATAGAATTCTTTATTATATTCATTCCAAGTTTTTACTTTAATTTTTGGATTAATAGCTTTGATCTTTTCAATTAATTTGTTACTTGGATTTAAATTTTTTGTTTTTACTTGGTAATTAATACTAAAATTATTTAAAATTTTGTTTTTAATGAAATAGTCTATATTCATAAAAATTAAAGTTTCGTTTGTTTTTGCATAATTACTTTTAAAAATTGATTTTATTTTAAAAAACTTTATGTCATTTTCTAATGATATTAAGTTTTTTATTTCATCGGCAATTATCAATCCCAGGAGGTCATTTTCGAATAAGTTGAAATTGTAGGAGAGTACATTTCCAATAATAATTTCATTATCCTTAAGATCAAGTTCGGCTTTTTCAAGTCCTGTAAATGAAATGAAATTTTGATCTTTTTTGAGATCTTTAATATCAACGGCAATAATATTTAAAATAGTTGGATAATAATAATTTTGAATTCCAATGCCTTGAGTTTCATATATTTTATTTATATGCTTTATTCCTTTAATATTTTTAATTTTTTTGATTTCTTCTTGGGTAAGTTCATTTTCTATTTTTAAATTTCCACTTTCTACATTTGTAATGCTAAGGAAAAAATCATTTTGAAAACCATTCATGATTGATATTGTTAGGATAATTATTATTTCACCTAAGGCAATGCTTA
The DNA here is from genome assembly GCF_008828755.2 of [Borrelia] turdi. Classification (GTDB taxonomy): domain Bacteria; phylum Spirochaetota; class Spirochaetia; order Borreliales; family Borreliaceae; genus Borreliella; species Borreliella turdi. The sequence goes on from NZ_QBLM01000002.1 coordinate 138,567, forward strand.
ATATTATTACAATTGTGAGGGCTAGACTATTTTTTTCTTCTAGTATTAATCTTTTAAGCAAAAAATTTCTTATATCCATTTAATTTCCTATTGGTTCTTCTTCGGTGACTTTTCCATCCTTGTGTTTTATTTTAAGAGCGGGGCTTTGATTATAGTATATTTCTTCTTCATATTCATTGTCATTATAGTATTTGGTTTTTAGATAAATTATATCGTTTTCATAAATTTTTTTGCTTTTTAATTGATTGTCTTGGTTATATTCGTATTCAATTTTAGTATTGGTGTATTGGTCTTTATCCTTTTCTTTAGTGTTTTGAAGAATCATCATATCAGATGAGTTGTATTGAAAATCATTTATTTTTATAAGTTCATTATTTTTGTATGTTTCTTCTTTTATTAGGTTGTTTCCTTGATAGGTAGATATGATTTTTGTATTTTCTTCTTCAAAGGTGTTTACTGTTTTTTGTTCATCTAGATATTGGTTTTTTTCTTTGGATTTTATTTTATTATTAACAATTATTGTACTGTTTAAATTTCTTTTTTTATCATCATATTTTATTACTTTTGTTGTTGATTTTTTGATGTCAAAATATGTGGATTTTATGTCGCCATTAATTCCATAGTTCCAAATTTGAAAATTTGATCCTGTTATTTTTAGCAACTTGCCATTTTCGTCCTTAGAGTAATATATTAATTTTGGTTTTTGGTTTATTGTTTTTAAATTTTTGGATATTAAGTTCCCATTTTCATAAAAGTAATTTACTGTTTCAAGAATTTTTCCTTTGTTGTCATATTCAATTTCTTGTATTTTGTTATTTAAATTGTCGTAAATTTCTTCTTTTCTTTTTGTATCTTTTGTATCATAATATGTGATTTTTCTTGTATTTTCTATGATTTGAATTGTTTTGTATTTTATTAAATTAGTTTCTTTATATAAGTAGAGTTTTTCAGTTTCATCAATAAAATAGTACTCAATGTAAAACCCAGTTTTTGGTTTTTCGTTTAATTTTTGGTATTTGTTGAAAAATGCATCAGATGCAAAATAGCTTTTTGCATGAATAATTTGTGGTATAAATAGAAGAAGTATTAATTGTTTTTTTTTCATAGCAATTTATTAAGATATTCATTAATATCAAATTCTTTAATGTCTTTTAGTTTTTCTCCAAATGTAGTAAAGTATATGGGTTTTTTAAGAGTTTTTGAAATATTAATTATTGCACCTGCTCTTGAGGATGAATCAAGTTTAGTGATTATTATTCCGTCTATCTCTATTGCTTTATTAAAAATTTCTGCTTGGCTATTTGTATTTTTTCCAATAGTAGAATCTATTACAAGTATTTTTTGATAATTGATGTTAGTGTTTTTTATTTGCTTTAATATCACATTGTTTATTTTTTGAAGCTCTTTTATTAAATTTTCTTTATTTTGTAATCTTCCGGCTGTGTCAATAATTAAGGCATCGTAATTTTTAAGCTTAGCGCTTGAAATACTGTCAAATATCACAGCTGATGGATCGCTTCCTTGATTTTGAGATATTACTCTGATTCCGATTTGTTCGCCATAAATTTTCATTTGTTCAATTGCAGCTGCTCTGAATGTATCAGCAGCTGATATTAATATATTTTTGCCTTCATTTTTTAATTTATTTGCAAGTTTTGCTATGCTTGATGTTTTGCCAATTCCATTTATGCCAACTATTAATAAAATGTTTAATTTGTTATTTTCTAGAGCAAATGGTTTTGTGTTAACATAATTACTCAAAAGTTCTTTTAATTTTTCAATAATAGTTTTTTCATTTTTATTTTTTTCTTGTGTTAATTTGTTGATTATTTCTATTACAATTTCATTATTAATGTCTGATTCTAATAGAATGTCTTTTAAGTTTTCAATAACATTTTCTTGTTGTTTGTTTTTAAATAAATTTTTTATTTTTTCTAAAATGCCCAAAAGCTTGGTCTCCTGTTTTATTGTTAATTGTTAAATCTATTCTCCTAGATTTGCTTCTTTAATATATTCTACTAAATGAGTTATTAATGCAATAAAGCTACCAATGGTTAAAGTGATGCCTGCTCCAAATAAAAATGTTGCAGTCATTTGTTCTGCTTTTGCCATATAAACATCCTCAGCTGTTAATTTTTTATTGATAAAGTGATTGCCAGTTATTTTATAAAGTACTTCTGCATTGTTAAGTAATGTTCCTGCAAAAATGCTTCCTATTGTACTTAATGTAAAAACAGCCAGATTAACATAAAATTTATCTCTTGCGTTGCTCAGTCTATTTTTACTAGTTTTTATCATTTCTATTTCTACTTGATTTTCTTTTTTATTTATCAACTTGAATCTATCTTTATATCCTTCGGATTTAAGCAAAATGATATCTTGATTTTCTGGTTTTTCAATTTCAATTGGAGTTTCTCCCATAAATATGCCCTTTTTAAAAACTTTAGATTTTACGGTGCTTGTAATTTCTACTTTTTCAGAGATTGTTCTTTTTAAGTCAATATTTAATATTATTGAATCTGCATTTTTTACTTTTCTTTTAATAAAATAGTTTTCAAAATTTGTACTTGTGATTTGTATTTCAATTTCTTTGTTTGGGATTTTGGAAATGTCAAAAATATTATCGTAATAGATTCCTTTTGAAACAAATTTTTCATTTATATAGATCTTTGCATCTGGGTTGTTTCTAACGTTAATATTGATTTTTAGAAATTCTCTACCCAATATTTCTTTTAAACTATGTTTTATTATTTCATTCGCAATTTCATTAACAGAAGATGAGGTTTTAAATACCGCTTTTTTAGTTTCAATTTTTTCAGGAGTGATGTTGCTAATTTCTAGCAAATAATAATTTTCTATTTTTTTTAGATCAATATAGTTAATAAAAAATAATTCTTCTCTTATGAAAAATTCTTTATTTAAATTTGAAATGTTTGTTTGTTCTTCGATTTTTTTATATTTTACTTTTAGTTTTTTTAAATTGTTAAAATATTCTTCAAATTTTTTTTTGTTGTTATTAATATTTAGAATAGCTTTTTTAAGCTCATCAATTTTGGCTTTGGTGTTATGCTTTTCTTTTGCGTTTATTATGTTTTGAAGTTTTTTTTTATCCATTTCTTTTTTTAATTTGCTAATTTCAAGTTCTGTTTTTATTATATCTTGATTTATATAAATATCTTCAATGATATTCTTGTCATCATTTTTTATGATATGTTCTGTTATTTGTTTGTAGATTTTATTCAATTGTTTTTCAATTCCTTTTTTAAGGTCAATATTTTCCTTTTTTGTATTAATGATATAGGAAAAGTTGTATTCGATATTGCCTTGAGAGTGTATTTTGTATATTGCAGTTATTAGCAATGGTATTACTAGTGTTAACTTAAGCTTTTCCATTTTAAATACTCTTCTATGAAATTGTCTATATTGCCGTCCATAACCGAAGCGGTGTTTGAATTTTCAAATTTTGTTCTGTGATCTTTTACCAAATTGTAAGGTTGAAATACGTAAGATCTTATTTGGTTGCCCCAAGAAATTTCTTTTTTTGCGTCTTGCTTGGATTTATTTTTTTCATCTTCTTTATTTTTATAGTATTCGTAAAGTCTTGATTTTAAAACTTTCATTGCCATATCTTTGTTTTTGTGTTGACTTCGATCGCTTTGAGATTGAGTTACTATTCCTGTTTCAATGTGAGTTATTCTTACAGCAGAAGATGTTTTGTTAACGTGTTGTCCTCCGGCTCCCGATGCTCTGTATGTATCAATTCTTATGTCTTCTGGTTTTATTATTATTTCTATTTTTTCATCAATAACAGGGTCAACAAATACTGATGCAAAAGATGTATGTCTTTTTTTAGCAGCATCAAATGGAGAAATTCTTATAAGGCGATGTATTCCGACTTCACTTTTTAAAAGCCCATAAGCATAAGCACCTTTGATTTCTATTGTAACAGATTTGATTCCACCTTCTGCTTCGAGTAAATCAACAAGTTCTGTTTTGTATTTTTTTCTCTCAGCATATCTTGAGTACATTCTGTAAAGCATTGAAACCCAGTCACATGCTTCAGTACCCCCAGCACCAGAATGAATAGTTAAAAAAGCATCGTTTGCGTCAATCTCTTTTTTAAAGTAAGAAATTGTTAGCAAATCTTTGTACTGTTTTTCAAGTACATTAAATTCAATTTCTAAGCTGTTAGTATCTTTTTCATTTTCAATAATTTCGCACAGATCGCTTAAGTCTTTGATTTTTTTGATTAGTTCTTCCCAAGGATCAATTTTGCTTTTTAAGATACTTTGAGCTTTAATAACTTCTTGGGCTCTTTTGGGATCAGTCCAAAAATTTCTCTGGTTTATTTCTTTTTCGTATTTTTCTATTTTAGCTTGAATTTCTTTTTTGTCAAAGTTTCCTCCAGATGTCTTCGGCTTGTTTAAACAGTGTATTTATTTTTTCTTTCATTTTTATTTCTCGCTATTATTGATTGTATATTAATATAATTATATTTGGAATTAAAGATATAATAAACATTATAAAAAAATATATTGGTTCGTTTTCCAATATATTTTTTTTAGGTTTTTTATCAAAATTTTTTTTTATTGATATTATTGACATTAAAGCTATTAATATGCCAAGTGCAGATAGAATAATTATTTCTAATCCTTCAAAAAATCCGTTGTTCTTATCAAGTGCAAAAAATGTTATTGCAATTAAGCTGCTATTTGAAAGCATGAAATCATTTGAATAATTTGATTTTTTATTATAAACAATAAAAATATCATTTAATGCTTTAAAGAATAATATCAACATGTAAATTAACATTACATAAAAAATTGGCATTAAGAACAATAAATTGTTTTTTGTAAACAGTTTATAAAAATAAAATGATGTTGAATATATTAATAAAGAGGTAATTGTTATTATGATGTATTTTTTTATTAAGATCGCATTATTTTTTATTTTTATATCCTCAAATCCAACAAAGTGTATTAAAGTTAAATTATTAATAATCAAATATGTAATCAAATTGCTAGTCATAATTTTATTATATCCTTTTCATTCTCAAGAGAGGTTTTGAGTGCTTTTTCTTTGTTTGTTTTCAAAAAATGCATCATTTTTTTAATTTTGAAGGTTAAACTATATTTTTTTATTAAGTTTGAGCTTGCTTGTAAGATAAAAATAGATATTATGACTGATAAAGTTTCAAAAGGAATATAGCTTAATGTTAAAAAGTATATAAATGCTAATACTAATCCGTAGAGTATTTGCTCAAATTTGAAGTGAGGTGTTATTTGCACTTCTGTTGCCATTGTAAATATTAATAGCATTGGTATTGGGGAGATAAGCAATGTTAACATATCTGAGCTGATGTGGCTTAGCATTCCTATATTGTTTGTTATGTATGAAATTGTCATCAAACTTATGTAAAATGACAATGGTATTAATTTATTAATTATATATTTACCAACTATTAATACGAGTCCAAAATAAAGCAAAATTGGAGATATTTTTTTTTCATTATTCACCCCCAAAAGACTTTCAATATGAAATCTTGTGATAATTATATTGAAAACGGAAAAAATGTTTTTATTTACAAAATTTTCAATTGCATCGATTTTTTTGTTTTCATATCTTGTAAAGGTATTCAAACTTTTTAAATTTTTTATGTTTGGATTTGTGTTAATTATTTTATTCCAGGTTGGAATTATTGACGGTGAGTTTTTAAGCTCTTCTTGATAGGTTTGCTTTAAACTTATTGGAAAATTTAATACAAAAAACATAAAAGAAATTAATATAGGATTTGTTAAAAATGATGATAGTCTGAAAAAGTAAAAGAATACTAAAAAAGTAAATAATAAGGAAGTTATTTTTAGTGTAATTTCTAAATTTAAAGGCAATATAATACTTGTAATTAAGGCATTGTAAACAAAAAAAGACAAACATTTATAATTAATTTTTAGCATTATTGGTATGTAGATTGCCACGCTAATAAATATTAGCAGCAAAGTGTCTGTCATGAATTTTGTGTTATTTAGAAAAGAAAATATTAGACTAGGCAATAATGATAGTATGATAGTAAAGTATATATCTTTTAAATTGTTTTCAGTGTATATTATCTCATTTATTAGATTTTCATTTAGAATCTTGCCTTTAATTTCTTTTTGAACCTTATGTATTTCTTCTTCTATTTCTTTTTCTGTATATTTAAATATTTTTAATTTCCCGGTATTATTTATTTTTTCATTTTTCAAATATGAAAAAATAATATTTTCCATTTGTAATGGCGAAAAACTTGAGATAAATAATGCTCTAATTCTGTCATATATTGATTTTTTCTTTAATATGGTGAGACTATAAATATCTCTTGTTATTGGTATGTTTAATGTTTCAATTTTTATTTTGTTGGCTGGATTGTTTAAGAAAATTTCATATTTTTTTGTATCAATTTTTTCATTTATTATTTGGCTGAAAGAAGTTCCAATTTTTACTTTGAGTATTCTACTTTTTATTTTTTTATTTCCATTTATAGCTACAAATTTTTCTTTATAAGGATTGTTGTTTTTTATAACAAGATTTGTATTATATAGATCTTCAATGTTTGCTAATAAAATATTGTTGTGTGGGTTTATATCATCTTTTGTATTTTTGTTATTGTATAAAAAGTGCATTATCATTTCATGATTTGTATAAGGATATGCATTTTCCAAAGATTTAATTTTTATTTTTCTGTTTTTAAAAATGTTCAATTTTTCGAATTCTTTTTTTAGCTTGTCTTTATTTGATATTATTGTTATTTCTTTGAATTTAAATATTTTGTCTATTATTTGGAATCCTGAAAGAATTTCTTCTAATTTTTCTGCCATTAGTGCTTCTGAAATATTTGTAAACTCATCTTTTCCGTTTGTTAATAAAATCATTTTGTCTATTTTTTTACATTTATTTATGAATTGAAATAAAGAATTTTCGTTAAACCAGGGAATCCCCAGTTGAATTAATTTTGCCAAAGTTTTTTCTCTTGAGATTTCATCTTCAATTGTGTTTTTTTCGGTTTTTATTTTTCCTTGAAATTTGATTAATGCTGATTTTAATTTTTTTCCATCTGGAAAGGTGGCTGTGTATATTTTTTCTACTATTCCAGATATTGGAGAGTATGTGTATAGTTCTATGTTTGAATTTTTTGATAAAATTTGATTTTCTTCTATTTTTTGTTTTTCAATTATATATATTATAGATTTTGAATTTTCTGTTTCAAGGGGTATTAGGGCGTACTCAGGTATTTGAATCTCGTCAATGCTTACCTCGTATTTATTAAATTTTTTAATAATTGTTTTTACTTTTTCTAAGTCTAGCATTAGCTGTTTATCCTTGAATATATTTTTTTATAGGTTTTTTCATTTATGTTTAAAAGAATTGTAAATCTTATTGCTTTAAATAGGAATAGCAATAAAAAGAAAGGCAAAGAGAACAAGAAGAGTATTTTGTTATTTTTTTTATCTATGTCGATATTATTCTTTTTTTCTTTATATATTAAGATTGGGGTTTTATTTTTTAAAAATAGGCTTGCAAGCTCTTTGTTAAGAGCTTCATCAATAAATGATTTGTCTAATTCGTAAACAGTTTTAGGATTAATCTTTATCTTGTCGTTTTTTATTTTAAAGTAATTTTCTTTTATATTTTTAGAAATTTTTCCATATTTAGCTGTAATGTTGTATTTTAGTTCGTTTTGATAAAGAATATGCGATAGGTATCCTATAATATTGGGGATATCTTTGTTATATCCTAGCATTATATAAATATTATTGGGATTTAAATAATCAAAATAATTTAATTTTTTACTGTAAAGGTAGTTGATGTTTTTATAAGAATTTAGCATGTAGCTTGAATAAGCGAATGGCATTAATGAGAGCGTAAATAGTAGTAAATGTATTGCTATTTTTAATTTTAAAGTTTTTTTTTCTTCTTTTCTTTTCTCTTTAATTTCGATTGGGAATAAGAATGTATCTTTAAAATTGCTTTCTGTTTTGATCCAGCTAAAAATTAGGAAAATGCAAAGGGTTGTTGTTGCAACAAAGGCAATAAAAGTGGGATCAATATTTGTAGTAAAAAAGGTTATGATTGTAATGAAATATAGAGTTGTGAATATAAAGAAAAATAATAAGTGTTTTATTTTTGTTATTAGTGTTAAAAAATTGATTTCTTTTAAATATATTTTATTATATTTTTTGTTAAAATTATTGATTATTGAAAATAACAAATAAAAGAGCACTGTAAATGGATAAAAATATATTATTTCTTTGCTTATTATAAAAGTAAGGGATGAGATTAATAGAAAAATTAAAGTAAATATAGAGTTTGCTGGGTCTAAAAAAATTAATAAAATTGCTATGATTAGAAATATTATGCTTGAAATAAAATTAATTTTTGTTTTGTAGGCAAGAGAATGCATTTCAACATTAATGTTGAGTTCTTTTTTTAGTTTTTTTAAATTTATAGCTTTGAATCTGTTTTCAACATAAAGAAGTTTTTTATTTTCTATGTTGAAAAGATTGGGGAGTTTTTTTAAAAATATATTTTTCCTTAGGTCAAGATTGTTAAGTTTATTTGTTTCATTTATTGCGATTTTTTTATTTTCGGGAAAATCTAAAATGTCGATTTTTGTTGTGTATTCTGAGATTGTTTTGTATCCTAGTGAACTTATATATTCATTAGCAGTTTTTAGCTCGGTTTCATTTGTAAAGTATAAGGGCCTGTAATCTCCAAATTGAGCTACATCGCAGGAATTGATAAGTGGCATTATTGCAATTAAACATAAAAAACTTAAAAAGCGCACCATTTATTTTTCCCTATGCTTATAAATAGCACACAATATATGCAGAGACTATTCCTATTATTATGCCTGTTAGAACCTCTTTTTTTTTATGTCCTTTGACTACTTTTATTTTTGTTGTGTCAATTTTTATTTCTTTTTTTAATTTTTCTGATAGTGCATTCAAATATTCTGCCTGAACCCCAGACATATATCTTACCCCGAAAGAATCCCTTATCGTAATAAGGGCAAAAGCAAGAGCTATTATAAAATTTGTACCTATCCCTTCAGTTATTGCAATTGAGGTTGAAAGAGCAGTGACTGTTGATGAATGGCTGCTTGGCATGCCACCTGTTTCTAGGAAAATTTTTTTTAAAAGATGTGCTGGAGTTAGTTTTAACTTTCTTGTTTTTACGGTTTGGATACCATATTTAATTACTTGAGCAGAAATTCCTGATACAAGACAAGATAAAAAAAGATCATTGGTAAGCAATGCCTCTATCATTATTGAACCTCCTTTTATATTGCGAATTTTCCAGCTTTTATTATCATGTATTCTTTTCCATTTTTGTCTACACCAATGACATTTAAGTCATCGCTTCCAATCATTAAATCTGTATGTATCAACGATACGTTGCATCCATAAGTTAGTTTATCTGTGTCGGTTTTCAAATCTTTTTCATTACTCAAACAAGATGGATATGCAGCTCCCAGAGCTATGTGGCAACTTGCATTTTCATCGTATAATGTGCTGTAAAAAATAAGATTGCTTTGATAAATAGGAGAGCTATTGTCAACCAGTGCTACTTCTCCTATATATTTTGCTTGAATATCGGTTTCGATGTGTGATTTTAATATTTCTTTTTGCTTCTCATCATTACAGCCAAAGTCAACAACTTTTCCATTTTCAAATTTTAACCATATTCCATATATTAATGTTCCAAGCACCATGACAGGGCGGGTGGCATACACAATTCCTTTTGTTTTTTTATAGTTTGGAGTTGTAAATACTTCTTCTGTTGGCATATTTGCATTGAATTCTATTTCTGTTCCTTTGACTTTTTCGCTTCCACCTGTCCATAGGGAAGTTTCAAGTAGATATACTTCTAGGTTTGTTTTTTCGGTTTTAAAAATTACCTTTTCTAGGTTGAGGGTATTTAATATTTTGCATCTTTTGTGAAGTTTTTCTCCATGGGATTCCCATTCTTTTATTGGATTTTCTCTATCAAGTAGCAATATTTCCTTTTGTATTTTGAAAAATTCTTCTAAGGTTTTATTTCCTTCTTTTTTATTTAAAACTTTGGAAGCCCATTTTGGACCTGGCGAACAAACAACGCACCAAGCTATTTCATTGCTCATTATTGCTTGCGATAAGGTTTTGCTTGCTAGATTTAAAGCTTTTTGATAAATTGACATTTTTTGACCAATTTCCTCTTTTAAGTCTTCAAAATTTTCTGTATCATCAACGTTTATTCTTGCCCATTTATCTTGAACCATTTCTTCTAAAAAGCTTTTTTCTGAATTTGGAATAAATTCTAAGCTTTGCTCTTGTGAGAATTTTAATCTTGATTTTAAAATGTCAGTGTCTTTAATATTTAGCTTGACATACTTAGCCCCATGTTCATAAGCTTTTTTTGCTAATATTTTCAAAAAATTGTAATTTTCGATTGAACCCTGAATTAAAACACATTGATTTTTTTGTAAATTAATTCCCTTTAAAATTATAAGTTCTGCATATTTTATTAAATCTTTCTCCATTTATTCCTCCTGAATAGGGTTTTCTAAAATGTTCTCATTAATGTAATTTGCAACAGCTTCTTCATCATTTGTTCCTATTACTTCTAAGTAAGGCAGCATTTCTTTTAATCTATAATTTGCATTTCCCATTAGTAATCCCTTTTTTACATTTTCTAGCATATCAGTATCATTAAATCCATCGCCAAAAGCCACGGTTTCGCTTAGATCAATATTTATAGTTTTAAGAACTTCTTTTAATGCATTTCCTTTTGAGACTTTATGATCTACAATTTCTAGTGAGTTTGGAGTAGAAAGATACGCATTTATTTCTCCTTTGTATTTATCTAAAATCATTGCTTCATATTCTATTAGGCTTTCTTCTTTACCGGCTAATATTATTTTTGCAACATTTTCAAAATTTTCAAGTTCACTAAAGTCTTTAATTTCTTGGATTTTATTGGCTGGACTGACTATTTCATGTCTGAAAAAATCAGATTCTTTTCTAGATTTTTGGCATTGATCAATTGCAATTTTAGTCTTCATGTCAATATTTAATTGGTCGTCGTATTGATCTGCTTTATGTAAAAAATGAGGTATGTGACTGAATTTATTATCTCTTAATTTTAAAATCTTTTTTACTACTTTAGGAGATAAATTATGACTTTTTATTAATTCCCATTCTTGATTGTAAACTTTTGCTCCGTTTAATGTAATGAAAAATGAAACTTGCAATCGATCTATTTTTTTTGTAATTTGGATAATTTCATTCTTGCTTCTTCCTGTTGCTATTATGAATTTCTTTTTTTCTTTTGTTAATTTTTTAATTACAAGTTCTGTAAAGGCTCCTATATAGCTTTTTGATAGCAAAAGAGTTCCATCAAGATCAGAAGCAACCGCTTTAATATTTTTCATATTTTATCCTTTAGGAGTTAGTTTCAAGCTAAATTATATCATATATCAAATAAATTTTTTTTTTAAATTGATAATTATTTGGTATACTAGTATTAATAAGGTTATATAAAGGGGATTGATTTTGGATATTAATAAAAGATTAGCTTTACTTAGAGATCATATGAGGGAAAATGGAGTTGATGCTTATTTGGTATCAGGTTATGATCCTCATTTTAGTGAATATTCTCATGAAAGGTATAGTACTCGTAAGTTTATTACAGGCTTTTCTGGTAGCTTTGGCACAGTAATCGTAACATTATCCAAGGCTGTTCTTTTCACGGATGGCAGATATTTTTTACAAGCTGATCAAGAACTTAAGGGGAGTGAAGTTGAATTAATAAAGCTTGGAATAAAAGGATATCCTGATGTTTTTACGTATATAAATTTAAATCTTCAAGAATTAAAGCTTGGAATTTACTCTGATGAGATTACTATAAAGTTTTATAAAGAGTTGTGTGAAAAATGCAAAAATACATATATCAAGATTTTAAATAAAGATTTAATTGATTTAATTTGGGAATCTAGGCCTCAGCTTGAGTTTGGAAATATAGTTGAATTGATTGATGCTGAGAAGAATAATAAAAGAGCTGAAAAAATTAAATCTATTTATTTAACCTTAGAGAAGAATTTAGCAGATTTTTATGTTATTACTGCTCTTGATGAGATTGCCTGGATCTTGAATTTAAGAGGATCAGACGTTAAAAAGTCAGCATTATTTTATTCGTTTCTTTTAATATCTAGGAATAAAGGTCGAAAAAATGTTCTTTTTATTGATACAAGAAAACTTGATTCAAGCGTTAAAGAAGCACTTGAAATGGAAAATTTTGAAATAGAGCCTTACGACAATTTTTATTGTTTTCTAGATCAAATAAAACATGAAGGTAAATTTTTTGTTTCATTTTATACTAATGCTAGGGTTTTAAAAGTTCTTGGTGAGAAGAATATCATTTTTGGAGAGAGTATTATAGGCGATTTTAAGGCAGTAAAAACCGATTATGAACTTCTTAAAATTAAAGAAGCGCATGTTATTGATGCTATTGGCTTGATTAAATTTTTATGTAAATTCAAAAGTTTAAGCAAGGATGAACTGGCTAAATTAGATGAAATAGATATTGCTGATATGCTTTTGCATTTTAGGAAATTGAATAAAGATTTTTTTGATTCTAGTTTTGACTCAATAGTTGGTTTTAGAGAAAATGGAGCTCTTCCGCATTATAAGCCCAAACGAGGTAAAAAAATAAATACAAAGGGTCTTCTTTTGATTGATTCTGGGGGTTCATATTTCGGACTTGGCACTACAGACGTTACAAGAGTTTTTTTAATAGGTGATGCTTCTAGCGAAGAAAGGTATGACTATACTTTGGTTCTTAAGGCCTTCATTAGCCTTGCGTCTTTAAAATTTCCATATGGATCTTCGGGAGCTTTTCTTGATGGAATTTGTAGATTGCCTCTTTTAAAGAATGAATTGAATTTTATTCATGGTACTGGGCATGGTGTTGGGTTTTTTCTCAATGTTCATGAACTTCCAGTTTCGATTAGTCCTAATTCTAGATATCCTTTTAAAGGATCTGAAGTGGTCTCAATTGAGCCTGGTCTTTATCGAACATCTAGTCATGGGATAAGGATTGAAAATTTAGTTTTTGTAAAGCAAGCTTTTGCAAATGACTTTGGAGCTTTTTTGGAGTTTGAGAATTTAACCCTTGTTCCTTTTGAAAAAGAATTAATAGCAAAAGAAATGCTCTCAGAAGATGAGTTAAATTATATTAATAATTATCATGAATTTGTATTTTCAACTTTAAAAGAGCATTTTGATAATGAAAAGGAGTTAGAATTTTTAGCAAAGCTGACAAGTAAAATATGAGATTTATAATTGTATTTTTAATAATTTTAAATCAAGGATTTTTAGATCTGTTTTCTTTGTCCGAAGATATTATTTTTGAGAGTTCTTATGAGATTGCAATTAAAAAAGCTCAAAAATTAAATAAAAATGTTTTAATTTTGGTTGGTAAAGATATTAAAGAAAATCTAATAAAAGCTTTTTTAAATTCTTTTAGAGATGATGAAATTATTCACACAATAACTAAAAAAAATGTTTTTTTGGTTATCGATAAGGATAATGAAATTTTTAATAAAATTAATCTGCAAAAAAGTCCAACTATTTTTTTTGTTGATTCTAAAAATGAACAAATAAGGGCGGCTTATGTGGGAACTGTTTTAAATAGTATTCAATTTGATAAAGATTTTTTAAGCTATGTTATGGGGACTATAAAATCAACAAGTGTTTTAAAAAAGAAAAAAAGTTATGAAATTAACACTATTAATGAGGGGACCTTTTTTTATAAAACATTAAAAGGAGATTGGCGATTGAAGCTTAATGGTAAAGACAGGAAGCTTGTTCTTTTTGATACAGATCTTAAAGAATTTTTAGTTTTTAAAGATATTGATGAAAACAAGCTTTATGCTATTCCCAAGTCTAGGATTGGTAATATTTATTTTTCATTATTGGGAAATGAGGAGTGGAAGCTTTTTGGAAAAATAAAATAAGTCTTTTTTTGTTTGAAAGGGGAATGAGATTTTTATGGAAATGGTATTTTATCCTAATGATTTGCTTCGTGTTAAGACAAAACAAATTACTAATATTGATAGCAAGATTAGAGATTATGCAAAAAAGATGATAAAATTAATGGATATTAGTGGTGGAGTTGGACTTGCTGCTCCCCAGGTAGGCCTTGATTTGTCACTTTTTGTAGTTAGAGAGAATAAAATGGCAAGGCCCTTGGTTTTTATTAATCCTTTAATCACAGAGACTTCTTATGAGCTTAGCTCTTACAAAGAAGGATGTTTAAGTATTCCGGGAGTTTATTATAATTTAATGAGGCCTAAAGCTATTGTGATAAGTTTTTATGACGAGAATGGAAAATCTTTTACTATAGAAAATTCCGATTTTTTGGCAAGAATTATTCAACATGAAATGGACCATTTAAATGGAATTCTTTTTATTGATTATTACGAAGAAAAAATAAAAAATAAATTGTTAAAACCTTATATGAGGGAAAGAGGGCTTAAGGCGAAATGAAAATATTTTTTGCAAGTTCTTCTTCTATTGCCTTAGAAGTTTTTAAAGAGATTGTAAAGCATTATGAGGTGGTGGGAGTTTTGACCTTGCCTGATAAGCCTAAAGGCAGGGGTCAAAAGTTAAGTCAAAATGTAATAAAGGTGCAAGCTATTGCTAAAAATATTAAAGTTTTTGACCCCTTAATTCTTGATGACAATATTTTAAATTCAATTAGAGATTTGAATCCAGATTTAATGTTAGTTTTTTCTTATGGCAAGATATTTAAAAAAGAATTTTTAGATATTTTCCCAAAGGGGTGTATTAATGTTCATCCTTCTCTTTTGCCCAAATATAGAGGTGTTTCTCCGATTCAATCTGCAATTTTAAATGGTGATTGTGTTAGCGGTATTACTATTCAGAGTATGGCTTTGGAAATGGATAGTGGCAATATTTTAGTGCAAAGAAATTTTAAAATAAGATCTTGCGATACAAGTTATGATATTTCAAATCTTGTATCGAGCCTTAGTCCAGCTCTTGTTTTAGAGGCTTTGGAAAAAATTAGTAATGGATTTTTGGGAATTCCTCAAAAAGCAAGTGAAGCTACTTTTTGTTCTTTTTTTAAAAAAGAATCGGGATTTATAGACTTTAATTTAAGTGCATTTGAGATTAAAAACAGAATTAATGCATGCAATCCTTGGCCACTTGTAAGGGCTAGTCTTGATTATAGCGACATTATTTTTCATCGTGCTGATTTTTTGAAAATAGATTTATATAAAGAGAGAAAAATAGGAGAAATTGTTGATTTTGATTCTAAAAGAGGATTATTTGTTAATACCGGGAAGGGGATTCTTTTACTTTTAGAAGTTCAAAGGCCTGGAAGAAGGGTTTTGGATTTTAAGTCTTTTTATAATGGGAGTAGACAGCTAATAGGACAAGTATTTTCTTCAATAGGGGGAATATATTAGTTTAAATAATAATGACAATTTGGAAAATAAATTTTCTAATAAAGAAGAATTGTTTAAAAATAAATTAGATCTGACTCAGAGTTGCAAAAATTGTAATAACGAAATATTAATTTTGCCAAAAGCTACAATCAGAGCATTGCTTTTAGTTATTTTTGGATCTTTAATTGTTTCTTTTGCAATTTTTTTTATGGTTTTAGAAAATAAGGAGATTGTAGTTGTCCCAAATCTTTATTCTCTTACCCTTGAAGATGCTATTATTGAATTACAGAGAAAAGAATTAATTCCTCACATTGAGTTTAAATTTTCTTCAAGTGCTCTTGACAAAGGAAAAGTGATAGAGCAGGGGCCAAAACCAGGAACCGTTTTAAGACATAACAATAAGGTTATAATTTTTATTAGCAAAGGGGCTATAATAAACAGGGTTGATAGTTTTATTGGCAAAAACATTGATGATGTTTTAATTAATTTAAAGGCCAATTCTTTTAGCAATTCTAAATTACTTTACCACATTGTTAAACCTCTTGAGGTTGAGAGTGAATTGCCAAAAGGAATAATAATTCGCCAAAATCCATCACCAGGTAGTCAAATATCAAGTCTAACAGATCTCCAATTTTTAATTAGCAAGGGTAAAGATCGTTTGGGCAAACATGTTAAAAATTATATTGGGATTTATTATAAAGATGCAATTGCTTCTCTTTTAAATGATGGGATTAGTTTTGACATTAATTTGGTAAATACGGGCGATTTTGGAAATATTGTTTTTCAGTCTATTCCGCCTGAAACTAAAATAAATGAATCAGATAAGATTTTAATTACTATTGCAAAGCCCAAGGTTGACAATAAAATTGTTTTTGGAATTTTGACTTATAAATTAAGACAACATCCATCTTATGTTGATATATCTGTTAGGTTAAAAGGTTTGGATGGTGAAAATTCTCTGATTTATTCTTTTAAGTCAAAAGGAGGATTAATTAAGTTGCCCTATGAGGTTCACAAAGGATCTATGATTGAACTTTATATTTATGATAAGCTTATAAACCAAACAGTTATAAATTGATTATGTTTAAACGTATTGATTTAAATTAATAAAAAAATTTCTAACATAAAGTCATATATTAATTAGTTTCGATACAGTAATAATGGATGCAGCTATTATTGCTGTTTCTGTTCTTAGAATGTTTGAGGATGCGCTGTAAGGGGAAAAATTATATTGTAGTATTAATTGTTTTTCTTTTTCTGTAAATCCTCTTTCGGGTCCCACAATAATAGCCGCATTGTTTGCTTGTTCTATATCAATTAATTTTTTTTTGCTATTTTTTTCAAGTAATATTTTTATTTCAAAATTTTCTTGTTTAATATATTTAAGACTGTCTTTCAAATTTTTCATAATTTTTATTTTTGGCAAGTATGTTACTCCCCCTTGCATTGCTCCGGCTATTAAATATTTTTCGTAATCATTGTTTTTAAAGATTTTAGAATTTAAATATGATTTTTCAGTAAGTTCAGTGTTAAAAAAAATTATTTCGTATATTCCAATGCTAGCAAGTTCTTTTATAATTCTTTTGGCAACAATTGGTCTTATCATCCCAATTAGCACATTTAATTTTTTAAGTTTATTAGATTCTCCTATTTTAAAGATTTTCTTGAAAAATAGTTTTTTATCTTTTTTGTAAATACAATGATAAATGTTCTTTTTCCCAAGAATACCAAATTTAAATTTGTCGTTATCTTTTAATTTTAAGATTTTAACAAGATGTTCTGCTCTAGTGTCATTGAGTGAAATTCCTGTTTTAAATTCATTAGAAGTTATTAACATTAGATTCATTTTTTATAATTCCTTATTATTAATATTGTATTTGTGATATAATTTTAAGTCGATAGGGGGGCAATGTAAAATATATGGCTATTTCTTTAACCAAAGAAGATTTTGTTGCCAAAGTTTTTGATTATAAGAACAATATAGAATGGAGTTTTAAAGGCGAGAGGCCTGCAATAATTGATTTTTATGCCGATTGGTGTGGTCCATGTAAAATGCTTTCTCCAATTTTTGAAAAACTTTCTAAAAAGTACGAGAATAGTATTGATTTTTACAAAGTAGATACAGACAAAGAACAAGATATTTCTTCTGTTTTTGGAGTGAAAAGTCTTCCAACTATTCTTTTTATTCCTATTGATGGCAAGCCAAAGGTTTCTGTTGGCTTTTTACAAGAAAATGCTTTTGAAAATATAATTAAGGATTTTTTTGGTTTTTAGTTTACTAAATAAAATAATTTAATTGCTATAGCAATTAAATGCATATTTGTGAGTTGTATATGGGTTATTCGAAGGTATAGTTAATTTGTCCAAATCTGATTTGAATTTATTGGTAGAAAATATTAAATTTGAGCATCACGGTGTTTTTTATGATTTTATTTTATCTGTTTTAAATACTCTTTCTATTAGTGATTTTGAACTTTCAGTTATTCTTTGTGATAATGTTTATATACAAAAATTGAACAATAAATTTAGAAACAAGAACGAGCCAACCGATGTTCTTTCTTTTAATTATAATGATAATGAAGTTAACGAAGATTTTGTTGATAATATAAATTATAAAATACAAGGAGACATTATAATATCTTTTGAATATTTAAAATTTAGTGCTCAAGAATTTAATGTTGAAATTTATGAAGAACTTCAACGTGTTACTATTCATGGAATTTTACATTTAATGGGATATAAGCATAAAACTAATGATTTTCAAAAGGAAAACATGTTGATTCTTCAAGAAAGTGTCTTAAAAAAAAATAAAAGGGTATTTTAGATGTTGGGATTTTTTAATTTTAAAAACAAAAAGAAGAAAAAAGGAAACCCAAAAAATGATCTTGAAGATAAGTCGAATATTGAAACTTCTTTGATAAAAAATTTCAATGCCCTTAAAGAGACTATTGTAAAAGAGATTATGATTCCCAGGATAGGGGTTATATTTGTTGATTATGCTAAGAGTAAGGATGAGCTTTTAAAGGTTGTGACATCTAGTAGTCATTCAAGATTTCCCGTTTATCATGGTACTATTGACAATATTATTGGAATAATTCATACAAGAGACGTGCTAGTGCATATGTGTAAAAAAGATTTCTACCAAATAGATTTAAAAGATATTATGCGAAAAGTTATGTTTGTTCCTGAAAGCAAAAAAACAGACTCTCTTTTAAAAGAATTTCAAGAAAATCATGTTCATATTGCAATTGTAGTTGATGAGTATGGCGGGGTTTCGGGGCTTGTAACTCTTGAGGATATTCTTGAAGAGATAGTGGGTGACATTCAGGATGAATTTGACAATGAGCTTGATGAAATAGTTCGCCTTGATGATGGGTCTTATCTTTGTGATGCAAGAATTTTAATAGAGGATTTAAATGAGAAGCTTAATTTAAATTTGCCAAATGGAGACTTTGATACTCTTGGGGGTTTTGTTTATGATCTTTTTGGGAGGATTCCTTTGAAAAATGAAAAGGTGGAATACAACAATTTGGTTTTTTCGATTAAAAATATGCATCAAAGAAATATTAAGGTAATAAAGATTTCCGAGAAGGAAGGTTTATGAATTTTAATCGATTTTTAATATTATTCCTTTTTAATTTTAGTGTTTTATTGGGCAGTGATACTACAGCATTAGGGCATTATCAAAAGGCTAATGAGTATTATTTATCTAAAAGGTATTATGATGCTATTGATGAGCTTTTTGAGGCCATAAAAATTAATCCCAATTATTATGAAGCTTATAAATTTATTGCATCAATTTATTATTCTCTTAAAATATATACCCAAGCACAATTTTTCATAGAGAAAGCCTATAAAATGTCTAACGAAGACATTGAGTATAAAATTCTTTATGCAAATATATTATTAAAAAATAATAAAATTGATCAAGCAAAAAAAATATATTCTGAGGTTTTAGTTAAACAGAGAAATAATATTGATGCTTTGGTTGGACTTGCTTCAATTTTTGAAAAAAATGGATTATTCATAGCCGCTGCTAATTATTATTTGTCCATTCTTGATTATAGTCAAAATAATTATAGCGCGTTTGAACATCTTATTGATATTTATCAAAGACTAGGGATGCATGACAAGATTAGACATTTGATAAATAAAGTTAGGGTAAATTTTTTATCTTTTCCAGATTTCCATAAAAGAGTAGCTGAATTTTATATTAGTATTAATAACTTGGGTCTTGCTGAAAAGTATGCTTTAAATTATTTGGCTTTAATTGAAAGTTCTTATAAAGATTTTGGAGTTGTTGATGCATACCGATTGCTTGCGCTTGTTTATTTGCACGAATTTAAATATGAGGATGCAATAGAAGCATTACAGAAAGCTATTTTGGTTAATAAAGATTCTGATGAGCTTTATTATTTATTAGGGTATTCTTACTTAAAATTTGGGAATGTTGAAAAGGCTATTTTAAATTTAGAGCGAGCCAAAAATCTTAAAAAAGATTTAGAATTTTATAATATTGCTCTTGATGAGAGTTTTTTTGTATCTAATTTTAGAAATTTTTTGAAAAACAATTCCAATGTTAAAATTTCTAAGCATTATGAAAATGAGGGGCTTAAAGCTTTTAAATCTTTAAATTTAAATAAAGCATTGTTTAATGTAAAAAATGCTGTTGATATTTGGCCTGATAATGATAGTGCTAGGTTTTTGCTTTCAAAAATATATAAGCTTATGAATTTAGATATTATGGCTTATGAGCAGCTTTTTTATTTAGTAAAACAGAGAAATTCTACGGATTCTAGAATTTTAGATTTTTATGATGTTGTGTCTTTTGATATTAGAAGATCTTTATTTTATAAATATGGATATAAAAGCATTTCCGATTTTAATAAGCTTTATGATGACAGGATGGTTTATAGAATTGCTATTTTTACTCAAAGTGAGAATAAGCTTTTTGGAGCAAACGATTTGATATTAAGATACTCTGAAAGGGTACTTGAGCGTAATTTAAATATAGAAATAGTTAACTATAATTTTGATTATAATAAAAATAGAGACTATCTAATTAATAATTTTTCCGAAGGATTTTCTTACTCAAGAAATAATAATTTAGATTTATTTTTAATTTTTGATTTCAAGGTAGATATTTTGAAAAATACAGCTACTTTGTTAGTGAATGTTTTTTCGGGGAAAACAGGGATTAAGGTTGGTTCTTTTTCTTACAATGTGGGGGGTGTTAATTATTTAAGCAATGTTTTAAATTCCTTTTCTAAAGATTTTCATGATTATTTACCCAAAAAAGGAAAGATCCTTCAAATTAAAAATAATGATGTTCTTATTAATCTTGGCCAAGTAAACGGTGTTGTAAAAGGCGATGTTTTTTTGATTCTTAAAGAAGGTGCTTTAAATAGTGACAACACTAGAGATTCTTCTTTTATTATTTACAAAAGATCAGATATTTTAGGAGAAATTTTAATTGAGGATATAAGTGATTATATTTCCAGAGGTATTATAAAATCTTCTATATTTTTAAAGGACTATATTCAAGAGGGAGTCACTGTGCTTGTAAAAAGATAGTTTGACACTTGTTATTGATTTATGATTTAATAATTCTAGTAAGAATAAAATCAAAAAAATTGGAGGATTTTGTATGAAATTGGCTATTAATGGTTTTGGTCGTATTGGTAGAAATGTTTTTAAGATTGCTTTTGAAAGAGGAATTGATGTTGTGGCAATAAATGATTTAACAGATCCTAAAACGCTTGCACATCTTTTAAAGTATGATTCTACTTTTGGAGTATATAATAAAAAAGTTGAATCAAGAGACGGTGCTATTGTTGTTGATGGAAGAGAAATAAAAATTATTGCAGAGAGAGATCCAAAAAATCTTCCTTGGGCAAAACTTGGAATTGATGTTGTAATTGAATCAACAGGTGTTTTTTCATCAGCAACTAGTGATAAAGGAGGATATCTTGATCATGTCAATTATGCTGGGGCTAAAAAAGTTATTTTAACAGTTCCTGCTAAGGATGAGATTAAAACAATAGTTCTTGGTGTAAATGATCGCGACATTAATTCTGATTTAAAGGCCGTATCAAATGCTTCATGTACAACCAATTGCTTGGCTCCTCTTGCAAAAGTACTTCATGAATCATTTGGAATTGAACAAGGGCTTATGACAACTGTTCATGCTTATACTAATGATCAAAGAATTTTGGATCTTCCTCATTCTGACCTTAGACGAGCAAGGGCTGCTGCACTTTCTATTATTCCAACTTCAACTGGTGCTGCAAAAGCAGTTGGACTTGTTTTGCCTGAACTTAAAGGAAAGTTGAATGGGACTTCAATGAGAGTGCCTGTGCCAACAGGTTCAATTGTTGATTTTACAGTTCAACTCAAGAAAAAAGATGTTACAAAAGAAGAGATTAATTCTGTTCTCAAGAAGGCATCAGATACACCTGAGCTTAAAGGTATTTTGGGGTATACAGAAGATCCAATTGTATCTTCAGATATAAAGGGGAATTCTCATTCTTCTATTGTTGATGGTCTTGAGACAATGGTTCTTGAAAATGGGTTTGCAAAGGTGTTATCATGGTATGATAATGAGTTTGGATATTCTACAAGAGTAGTTGATCTTGCTCAAAAGTTGGTAAAATAAGCAGGAATGCTTGTAAGGTAATAAAATGTCAATAAAAACAGTAAAAGACTTTAATAGTTTTGCAGGCAAGCGAGCTTTAGTAAGATGTGATTTTAATGTTCCCCTAAAAGAGGGGAGCATTAGTGATGATACTAGAATAAAGGCTGCATTGCCCACAATAGAATATCTAAAAGAAAGAGGAGCTAAGATTGTGCTTATAAGTCATTTGGGTAGACCAGAGGGCAAAAAGAATCTTAAATATTCTCTTAAACCCGTTGCCAATAGATTGTCAGAGCTTTTAGGCCAGGATGTTAGGATGCTTTCTGATTGTATTGGAAGCGAAATTGTAAATAATACTTTGCAAATGGAAGATGGCGATGTTGTATTGCTTGAAAATGTAAGGTTTTATTCAGAAGAGGAAAAAAACGATAAAAGTTTTGCAAAAAAACTTTCTGAGAATGGAGATATTTTTGTAAATGATGCTTTTGGTGCGGCTCATAGGGCTCATGCTTCAACGGTAGGGGTTTCCAATTATTTGCCATCTGTTGGTGGATTTTTAATGGAAAAAGAAGACAAATTTCTTGGAGAAGTATTAAAAAATCCTGAAAAGCCATTTGTTTCGATTATTGGTGGATCTAAGGTTTCTTCAAAGATTGCAGTACTAGAATCGCTTTTATCAAAGTCAAATGTAGTTGTGATTGGCGGTGGAATGGCCTATACTTTTTTGCATTCCAAAGGATATTCTATAGGTAAATCTCTTTTAGAAGTTGAATATGTTGATATAGCTTCTTCTTTTTTAAATAAAGCAAAGGAGTTGGGTGTTAAAGTAATTTTACCACTTGATCACATTGTAGCAGACGATTTTAATAAAAATTCTACTCCTGAGTATATTGATTCCTTTAATATTCCTGAAAACAAGATTGGTATGGATGTTGGAGTAAATACTTTAAATGAAATCGAAAAGGTTATAAAGCCTGCCAAGACTATAATTTGGAATGGCCCTCTTGGTGTATTTGAATTTGATTTATTTTCAAAAGGAACTGCAAAGGTTGCCGAAATGGTAGCATCTTGCTCAGCTTTAACTATTGTTGGTGGTGGAGATTCTGTGGCAGCTGTTAATAAATTTAATTTATCTGATAAGATCACGCATGTTTCAACAGGTGGTGGTGCGTCACTTGAATATCTTGAAGGTAGGATCTTGCCAGGCATTAAGGTTTTGGAGAAGTAAAGTGAGAAAAACATTTTTAGCAGGAAATTGGAAAATGCATTATACAAGTACAGAAGCTTGTATTGTTGCAAAAAAAATTGCTACTGAAGTTAAAACTTTAAAGAATGATTTTGTAATAATGATAACTCCTCCATTTACGGCGTTGTCTAAGGTTTCAGAATGTATTAAGGATAGTAATATTCTTCTTGGTGCTCAAAACATGTCTTATATGGAGAGTGGAGCAAGGACAGGTGAAATTTCACCTTTAATGCTTTTAGAATTTGGAGTAGAATATGTTATACTTGGTCATTCTGAATGTAGATTGTATTTAGCAGAAACAGATGAAATAATAAATAAAAAGATTCTTGCAGGGCTTAAGCATCCTTTTAAGTATTTAATTCTTTGTGTTGGAGAAACTCTTGATGAGAGAAGCTCTGGAAAAACTTTAGATGTTGTTTTAGGTCAAGTTAAAAAGGGATTAGATGGCGTTTCTGAATCAGATATTAAAAGAATAATTTTAGCCTATGAGCCTGTTTGGGCGATTGGAACGGGTAAAACCGCAACTAAGGAAGAAGCAGAAGAAATTCATAAGGCAATTAGGCTTGAAATTATGAGTCTTTATTCAAAGTCAGCTTCAGATAATATTATAATTCAATATGGAGGTTCTGTTAATTCGAGCAATGTAAAAGAACTTATGAATGAGCCTGATATTGATGGTGCGTTAATAGGTGGGGCATCTTTGAAGGCTGAATCTTTTTTATCTATAATTAATAACGTTCGTTAGTTAAAGAGGTTTGTTTTGGATTTAGTTAGATTTTTTATTTTTATAATTTTTGTTATTGTTTCAATTTTTATTATCCTTTTAATTTTAATTCAAGATGAGCAGGGTGATGGAATAGGCGGTGTTTTTGGAGGCGGTAGTTCTTCTATTTTTGGGGCAAAGTCTTCAAGTGTTGCTGTAAAAATTACTGGATTTTTTATAGCATTCTTTTTTATCTTTGTGGTTTTGTTATCTTTTATGAATAGTAGAAGAGCAGATAATAGCTTTTTAGATGACATAAAGACGGAAAATAAGAATAGTTCAACTTTCTGGGATAATGATAATAATAAATCAGATACTAATATTAATGAAGTTGAAGAAAAGAGTTTGAAAGAAAAATAATATTAAATTGATTACTGTTGTGCTATGCTATTTACTATGATAAGTATTTTACATAGAGAGTTCCTTTTTTATGCGAAGTGATTTTAAATCATAACTTGTCAATTTTATTGAAAGTTTATTTCATTTATATTGTGTTTTTTTAAATAATTTAAAGCATTGCTAAAATGATTTGAGCCTAAAAATCCATTGTTTGCTGAATATGGAGATGGATGACTTGTTTCAAGAATTAGGTGCTTTGATGGATCAATGAGTTTTTTTTTACTTCTTGCTAGATTGCCCCAAAGCATAAATACAATGTTTTTCAAATTTTTAGAGATTATTTTTATTACTTCATCTGTGAAAATTTCCCATCCAATAGCTTTGTGAGAAGAAGGCTTGCCTTCTTCGACCGTTAGGATTGTATTTATTAAAAATACACCCTGAATTGCCCATCTTTTTAAATCTCCGTTTGGAATGGTTTTTATTTTTAAACTTTTTTCTATTTCTTTAAATATGTTTTGCAAAGACGGGGGAATTTTAATTTTTGAATCTACAGAAAAAGCAAGTCCATTTGCTTGATTTTTTCCATGATATGGATCTTGTCCAATTATTACCACTTTTATGTCTTTAAATGGCAAAGAATTAAAAGCATTAAATATAAGTTTTGGAGGAGGAAATATTTTTTCTTTTTTTGTTTTATATTCATGTTTTATAAATTTCACAAGTTTTTTAAAGTATTCCTTGTTAAATTCATTGTTTAAAACTTTTTCCCAAGATTCTTCAATTTTTACTTTCATTTTTGTATTATATAAGAAATAGTTTGTATTTGAAATATATGAAGTACTGCTTTACTGTTTTAAAATTTAATTTTTATTATGGATGCTGATGTATTAAAAAGAATAGATATTTTGTCTAAATTTATTACAGATGAAAAAAAAGCTAGGATTGAAAGAGTATTAAGTAGTCGCACCAATTATTTAACATTTGTGCTTGAAGATATTTTTCAGCCTCAAAATGCAAGTGCTACCATTAGGACAGGTGAAATTTTAGGACTTAGCGATGTTCATATTATTAGTAAAAAAAATAAGCACATCTTAAATCCAGATGTTACTTTAGGGTCTTCGCAATGGATAAATTTAAATAAATACAATAATACTGAGTTTGCAATTGATAGATTAAAGTCTAATGGATATAGCATAGTGGCCACATCTTTGAATGAACAATCAATAAATCTTGAAAATTTTCCAATTAACAATAAAATGGCAATATTTTTTGGGACAGAGTTAACAGGTCTTAGTGAAGAAGTCTTGAAAGCTGCCGATTTATATGTAAAAATACCCATGTATGGATTTACTCAAAGCTATAACATTTCTGTAGCTGTTGCGATAATTATGTATTCTTTATTGACTCGCCTAAGAAAAAGTGGTATTGATTACATGTTAAATGATGCTGAGAAATTAAATTTGAGATTAAAATACTATAGACAAGTTGTTAAAAATTATCAATTTATTGAAAATCTTATTAATTCTTAAACTTCTCTTATTCTTTTCCAAGAATTTATAAATAAATAAAAAATGGTGTCAATTATAATTATTGTTAATGTAATAATTAGAGAACCTTTTATAAGTTCGATATTTTTTGTTTCGGGGTAGAATTTAAATATTGTATTTATAGATATTGAAACTAGTAAATTAGCCATATATCCAGAAATTAGCCTTGATAGAGGATGAATAATCCATAAAGATTTTATTTTTATTTGTTTAAAATAATTATACAGTGAGATATTTATATATTGAGATAGAAAAAACACATATGTTCCAATTAATATTGTTAGAATGTATGTAAAATTATTGAACAATATTTTAAAATGAATATCCGAAGTGTCTAATTTATTATGATTAAATAATATCATAAAATTAATCATAATTGTAAAAGTTATGTTTAATAAAAGACTCAGTATTATGGAATTTGTTGCCTCTTTTTTGTTATATTTTTCTACTATTAAGTTTAAAGAGAATAATGCCGATAAAAAAGTAATACCTGATAAATTTAAAGATATTTCAAATGTTTTTAAATTTCTTAATATTATAATATTTGATATTGTTGAAATAATTGCATTGAAACAAAAAAGACCGGATTTTCCGAAAAATCTGTAAAGAATTCCCAATGTTATATATGTAAAGAGAAGTATCCCTATCCATAAGTTTAAATCAAACATATCCTGATTCATAGCATTTAATTTTACCAGATTAATTATTTTAGATAAAGTTTTTTATTTATATAAAATAACTTTTTTATTTTTGAAGTTTTATATATTTTGCAAAATATATAAAAGGTGTTCCTAAAATTGCTGCTAAACCTTTAATTAGGTATGTGGAAATTACTATATCTAGGAAAGCTTGCTTTGGAAATACCTTAAAATAAGTTGCTATACTTACAAAAATTATTGTATCTACTAAGCCGCTTATTAATGTTGATCCATTGGTTCTGAAAAATAAAAACCTAGGAAATTTTTTTTTAATAAACTGATATAGGTATACATCGTTTAATTGGGATACTAGGTATGCAACAAGAGAGGCTAATAGTAAAGCTGGGATTGAAGAGAAAATAGCTTCTAAGCTTTTAAAATTTTCTTGACTTCTATTTGACATAAAGTGAATTTGGGCATTTGTTAATACTGCAAAGACAATAAAACTAATAAATCCAATATAAACGGCTTTTTTTGAAGTTTTTTTTCCATAAAATTCTGAGAGAATATCTGTTGCAATGTATGACGAGGCATAAATAATGTTGCCTAATGTAGCATTAATTCCAAATATTGTAATTTGTTTTAAAACTTGAATGTTTGCTATAATAATTGCTACTGCAACCCATGCAAATAATCCGTTTTTTTTAAAAAAAAGGAATATAATAATCAAAAATGAATAAGTAGTAATTAGCATAACGAACCATAAAATTTCATTAAACATACAATTCTCTTTTAGTAATATTAGTAATATCAGATTTACTATTATAAAATTTTAGTTTAGTTTTTGCAAATAATGCAATATTGTTGTTTTCTTGAAACTATGGTAAAATGGCACTTGCATGGGGGGATGTTTTGGATTTGACTGAAAATGCTAATATTGTAAGTTGCAGGCAGAGGGAATCTCTTAAAACTTCTAAAATAAATGCAAAAAATAATAACTTTACAAGCTCAAACCTTGTAATGGCTGCTTAAGTTAGCAGAGAGTTTTGTTGAATTTGGCTTTGAGGTTCACTTATACTCTTTTTGACATCGAAGCTTGCTTAAAAATGTTTTCAGGTTGATTTTTAGGGACTTTTATACTTGAGAGCAATTTGGCGGTTTGCTAGTATTTCCAAACCATATTGCTTAATAAAATACTAGATAAGCTTGTAGAAGCTTATGGTATTGTTTTTAGGACGCGGGTTCAATTCCCGCCATCTCCATTTATTTTATTCTTTTGTATATCTTTTAAATATAAAAAGCATTGCTAAATTTAGAGGTTTTGTAATCATTATTTAAAGCGTCCTATCGGAATCGAACCGACATCATTAGCTTGGAAGGCTAAGGTAATAGCCATTATACGAAGGACGCAAGACGATACTTTACTTATATAAAAAAAATCAATTTATGTCAATAAGATTTATTGTAATGTTATTTTTGGCTAGTAATTTTTTTTTTAAATAAGTACAATTAATCTAACTTAAATGTAGTCAAGTACAAAAACTTGTGTGGAGGAAATTGATGGGAGAGAGAGGGGAAGTATACTCTGAGAAACTATTTACAGAGTCTGAGAGAACTTATTTTTTTAATGTCAAGGAAAATAGAAAAGGGGATTATTTTTTAAATATTGTAGAGAGCAAAAGAAGTCCAAGCGGAGATTTTGAAAGGCATTCTATTTTTGTATATGAAGAAAATATAAGTGAGTTTGAATCCAATTTGCTTAAGGCAATAGCTGTTATTAAGCAGAAAGTATCTAAAGGGTCTTTTGGTTCTTCTATGAGGCATAATAAAGGTTATGATGAATATGAAGAGGGATCTAAAGTAGACGATTCTAGATTTCATAAGAAATCTAATATATCAGGTGGTCGATTTAAAAAGAAGGATTATTAATTTTTATTTTTTTAAATTAGTTTGAAATTTTTTCTATGAAGGCTTAAAACCCCATATTTTTTTATTGCATTTTTATGTTCTTTTGTGGGGTATCCTTTATTTTTTTTGAGTAAATATAATGGATAAATTTTATCATATTCATCCATTAGTTTATCTCTTTTAACTTTAGCAATAATTGAAGCAGCTTTTATTTCGTCTATTATTGAATCTCCTTTTATTATAGCTTTAACAGTTTTTGCTGTTATTTTTGGGACAAATTTGCCATCTACAAATACTAAACTGCAATTTAATTTTAGATTTTCGTATGCAGTTTGCATTGAAAGAAGAGATGCGTTGTGAATATTTATTTTTTCTATTACTATATTTGAGACCTCAGCGAATGCATAATATGAGTTTTCAAGTATTAATGAAGATAGGTATTCTCTTTTTTCTTTTTTTAGTTTTTTAGAATCATTCAATTCTTTTATAAAGTTAGGTTTTTTTTTGAAAACTACAGCAGCGCTTAGAATAGGTCCAAAAATACATCCTCTTCCAACTTCATCTATTCCGCAAATCATAATTAACCTTTTTATAAAAATATTTTTATTTATTATAATATGGAATTGTAGATTTATTAGTAATTGATTTTTAATTTTAATTAGGAGTTAGCTTGGTTTTGGAAAAAATAGTACTCTTGGGGTTTAAATCTTTTTTAAGCAGACAAGAGTTTGGAATAGGCAAAAATTTAAGTTTTATTGTTGGCCCTAATGGATGTGGGAAGAGTAATCTTATTGATGCTGTGCGTTTTTGTATGGGAGAAGATAATTTAAAATTTTTAAGGGTTGAAGATATTGCGGATTTAATTTCTGTTTCAAAATCCGGAAAATCAAATTTTGCAGAAATAACTCTTTTTTTTAGCAATATTGACGGTGAAAAATCGACTTTAAGAGAATTTGGGACGAATTTTTATATTCGCAGGCGTCTTTATAAGGATGGTTCGAGTGAATATTATTTTAATAATAAAATTTTAAATTTTCAAGATTATAATAGACTTTTGAACAGGTTTCAGTTTAAAAAATCTCCTTATATGTTTATAACTCAAGGTAGAGTTGAAGACATTTCTTTGGGAAGGAATGTAAATCTTAAATCTTTAATTGAACAAGCAAGCGGAATAGATATTTTGAAAATTGAAGAAGAAGAGGCTCTTAAAAATTTTAAGCAGTCCAATCAAAATTTATCATCTTTGTTAGCCTTGCAAGAAAATTTAAGGCAAAAGTACGATAACATAAAAAATGTTTATTTTTTGAGGAAAAAACATCAAGATTTAAGTCAAAAATTAGAAGCTTTAGAAAAAAAAATCACATTAAAAAAGCTTTTCAATATTAATTTTGATATTAATGTTTTAAAAAGCGAATTAAATTTAGATGGTTTGAGTAAATTTTTGTCTTCTAGTTTTAAGGAAAAGTTAGAATTTTATTCATTTAGAGAAAAAAATGTTGTTAATAATATTCAAGCATTAGAAAAGGATCTTGAGCTTACGAAGTCTAAAATTCTTGGACTAGAGATTAAAATTCAAAAATTAGAACAAGAAAAGATGGTAAAGATGAATTTAGAAGATAAGTTTTTCAAGAGTAAATCTAAGTTTGAGGAGAAAAAAAATTCCATAAATAACGATTTATATCAATTAAATAGTTTGCTTAAAGAAAAGAAAAATGAATTTTTTTCTTTAAGTGACGAGATTAATAGATATACTAAAAGTTTTTTTGAACTTGTTGATTTAATTTTATCTGTATTAAAGAGTGCTAAATCAGAAGAGCTTGTTTTATTAAAAGAGAATATATTAGAGTCTCTTAAGCTTTTTGAAGAATCATTGAGTATAAAATATATTAAAGAGATTAGAATAAATTTAATAAGGTATATTAGCAAAGATGAGAATCTTTTGGCTTTATTGAAGGATAAGATTGAGCCTATTTTCGATCAAAACGTTAATTTAAAAAAATTTTTGCTTGAAAAAAATGCCTTAAAAGCAAATTTTGCTAAAGAGATAACAAATATCGAGAGATTAATAGAAGAAAAGACACTTCAATTAAATGATGTATTAGGAGAACTTGAGTATATAGAGCTTTCTAAATTTAAAAATTTAGACGAAATTAAACTTATAGATGGTAATTTAGAATTTTTATTTGAATCTAAGAATAGTCTTGATGAAGAGCTTAAAGATTTGTATTTAAAGCTTGAAAATTCAAATTTAGAAAAAAGCGATATTCAGCTTGAGTTAAGCAATCTTATTGGTGCTTCAAAATCCAGCAATGAGTCTTTCAAAGAAAAGGATTTGAGTTCTTTAAGATTTTTAAATGATTTTAAAAAAACTAATTATTATGAATATATAAAAAAACAGACAGAGTACGAATTTCTTTTAAACTCTAATGCAAGCATTAAGAGTGAAATAGAAAATTTCAATATTTCTAATAAAATGTCTAATAAATTTGAATTAGAAGAAGATCTTTTAACCAAAGAGATACTTCATAAAGAGATTGCTGCAATCAATTTAGGTGATTATGTATTTTTCAATATTGATAAAGAATTTGATGAAACTAAGGATCGTTTTGAAAAAGTAAGTTTACAAGTAGAAGATTTAAAGCTTTCAAAATCTTCATTACAAAAACTTCAAAAAAAAATAAAAAATGAGATTTCTAAAAAGTTTAGAGAATCATTTGATGAGATTAATAAAAATTTTTCTTACTTTTTTAAAAAAATTTTCAAAGGAACTGCCATTCTTTTTTATAATGAAAATACCGATAATGTTGAGATTAGAATAAATTTTTCAAACAAATTTGTAAAAAACAATAATATGCTTTCAGGAGGTGAGAGTACTTTAGTTAGTATGGCTTTTTTATTTGCGCTTTATTATTATTCTCCTGCTTGTTTTTGTATGCTTGATGAAATAGATGCAGCTCTTGATTTTGAGAATAGCAAAAAACTTTCTTTACTTTTAAAAGAATTAGGGAAAAAAATTCAACTCTTAGTAATAACCCATAATGCATATGTTTCTGAGGGGGGTGAAAATTTGATAGGGATTACACTTGATAATGGTGAAAGCAAGGTGTTTAATATATAATTAAGTTATATTTAAGGGAATTAACATGCAAGATAGAAAGTTTAGTTTTAGAAAATATTTTTTAATTTTAATATTTTTAATTTTTATTGTCTCAGGCGTTACTTATTTCTATTCAAAGCAAATGTTAGAGAAATCTCAAAAGTCTGTTGAAGACAATTTAAACGCTAAGGTTAAATTAGTTGATATGGAAGATTTTTATTTTGATTTAAATGAATGCTTAAATATGGATGATTTTTTTATTCCTAGGCCTGATTTTTTAAATGGAAATTTAAATAAAAATTTAGCTGTTGATGGGTTGATTAAAAATAAATTTCTTGATGATAAATTTATTAAAGATCTTTGGATTAAAAAGGAAAATTTATTTAACATTGATATTGAAAAGGAGAATGAAAAATTAATAGATGAGATTTTAGAAATTTCCAAATGATTAAAAAATATTTGATTTATATAAGTTTGCTATTTGTTGTTTTTGAAGCTTGTCCTGAGCAGTCAGCTTTTATAGATCAAGGTAATTCATATGAGCTTGATTTTAGCAGTAAAGAAGTAGATATTAATGTAAATACCAATTCAAAGTTTAATCTTTCTTTCAAAGATGAGTCTTGGATTTATATAAAAAGTAATGAAAATGAGGCTTTTATTAAGTTAATCGGAGAATCTTATGAGAATGGTGCTGTTTTTACTTTTCAAACTTTTAAAAAAGAAGGCAAAATTAAGCTAATTTTCAGTTATCAAAATGTTAAAGATTCAAGTGAATTTAATAAAATAATTATTTTGAAAATTACAAAGAAGTTTGAAGTTGAAATTCCATATAGTGATGGTGGCTCTGACAAGAATAAGGACTTTAGAAGCAATAATAATAACCTTGAGCGCATTAATGGAGTAACCCCTTTAGAGGTTATTACTAGGGCTTTAAATTTATCTTACATAAATGATTACAAAGGAGCAATAGATTTACTTAATAAATATAATTTTAATGATGATAAATATATTTTATTGAAGGCGGAAATTTATTATAAAAATAGGGATTATTTAAAATCTTATGAAAATTATTTAAAATTGAAGAGCAGATGCTTTCAAAGCATTGTTTTTGATCTAATTAAGCTTGGCATAGAATTAAATATTAAAGAAGAGGTCTTAGAAAGTGCTAGATATTTAGTTGAAAAGAATATTGATTTTTCTGAGAGTATTTATCTTGAGATTTTTCAATTCTTAGTAATAAGGGGAGAGTATGAGTTTGCTTTAAATTTCAGCTCTCTTTACTTTCCCAAGTATATTAATTCAAGTTTTTTAGATAAATATAGTTATTTGTTGGGAAAACTTTATGAGTCTGAAAGCAAACATAAAGATTTTTTAAAGTCTTTATATTATTATAAATTAGTTATTGATAATTACCCTTTTAGTGATTATTATGAGAGAGCCAAGATAAGATATTTATTTTTAAAAAGGTTTTTTTAGGAGATATTATATGATACGGAGAAGGCTTACTAAACAACTTGAAATAATAAAAGATTATCTTTGGGATATGAAAGAATGTGTTCTTAAAATCATAGATGACTCTTTAATAGCCTTAGAATCTAAAGATAAGAGCTTGGCTAAGAAAATAATCAATGAAGATGAAAAAATAATAGATGATTATCAATACGATATTGAGGATTTGTGCGGAAGGATAATTGCAACTGAGCATCCTGTTGCTACAGAGCTTAGAGAAATTTTAGCAATTATTAAAATAATAAGTTCTCTTGAAAGGATTGCAGATCATGCCACTAAGATTGTAAGAGTTGTTCTTCTTCTTGAATCAGATTTGGATGATTTTGATTTTCTTAATCTGTATTTTAAACCCTTAAGAGAAATGGCTGATACAGCTAAAGAGATGTTATCTGATATTTTTGACGCATATTTTGATGGAGATTTTACTAAAATATTAAAGATAGTTAAGTATGACAATATAATAGATAAATTATTTTCAAAGCAAAAAAGTATTGTTATTGATGCAATGAAAAAAAATCCTGAAAATTTGGATTATCTTTTAAATATATTATTTTTGAATAGTTTCTTAGAAAGAGTGGGTGATCATGTAGCAACAATTGGTGAATTGCTCTATTTTATTAGAATAGGTGAGAAGGTAAACTTAACTTAAGAGTAGCATTATTTATTTTTAGATTTTTTAAGTTAAAAAATTTTATATAATAGATGATTTTTTATAAAAAGAATTAATGATCATTAATCTTTTTATAAGTGGCAGGCATTATGTATTCAAGATTTTTGTTTCCTCTGATTGTTTCTGAATGTCCAATTAAAAGATAAGAATCATCTTTAAGATAGGAGTTGAATTTATTAGCAAGGTTGTTTCTAGTTTTTTCATCAAAATATATCATGACGTTTCTGCAAAATATCAGGTCAAATTTCTTGCTAAATGGAAATTTCTCATCCATTAGATTTAATTTTTTAAAGTAAACCATTTTTTTTAAAATTTCTTTAACTTGAAATTTATCATCTTGAAGTTGATTTAAATATTTATTTTTTAAATATTTGGGCAAATTAATTATACGATCTTCAGGATAAATCCCTTCATAAGCCTCGTGTAGAACGCTAATTGAAATGTCTGTTGCTAAGATTTTGACTTTAAAATTTACTTTATTATTTTCCATATATTCTCTTAGTATCATTGCAATTGTATAAGGCTCTTCACCGCTTGAGCAGCCAGCTGACCAGATTCTAATTTCTGGGTTTTCTGATTTTAATATTTTTTCAGTAAGTTTGGGCAATATTGTGTTATTTAAAAAATCAAAATGTTTAGATTCTCTGAAAAAATAGGTATGGTTTGTTGATATTTTGTCTACTAATTCAATTAATTGAATGTTACCAGTGCTTTTTTCTAAAAAGTTAATGTATTCAGTAAAATTTTTAAAACCTTTAACCTTAAGAAGAGATGATAATCTACTTTCAATTAGCATCTTTTTTTTTTCGCTAAGATTGATTCCAAAATTGTTGTAAACTATTTTTATTAACCTTAAAAGTTCGTCCTTAGTTATATTGATATTAAGGTTGTATTTATTTTGATTCATATTTATATACCTTTGATTTCATTCTCCTTTTTTGATTCAGAATGATTTGTTTTTATGCTAGAAATATGAAAATTTCTTTTTTAGTTATTATAATATTTAAGCGTACAGCTTAAGTTAGATATTTCAATTGCAATAATTTTTCAATTGTGATAATTTAGTATTTAAATTATTAGTACGCTTACTTATTAAAGGTTGTTTTATGCGAAAAAGAAGTAGAAAAGTGAAAAATGATTTAGTTGTGCTTGAATCTAAAGAAAAAAAAGTTGGTATATGGAGTATTTTTGCTCTTATTTTAATTGTTTTTGGATTTATTGTTGCACCTTTACTTCCAGGGATATTTGATAATGCCCATTCATCTGGTTTAAAATTTGGCTCTTATAAAGGTCAACCTATTTACTATAAAAAAGATAGTAAGTTTGCCAAGTATGTTAATTATTATTCAAATCTTTATTCTAGGTTACAAGGAAATGCTAAAAATATTAATATAGATTATAATGTTTGGTATTTGGCATTTATGAAATATGTTGAGGATTTAGCTTTTTTTGACTTGATAAAAAAATATAATTTTTATATTTCTAAGGAAATGTTGAATAAAAATTTACTCAGATCCCCTGAGTATTTAGACTCTAGTGGAAATTTTAGCCCTAAAAGATATAATAAAGCTTCTGATTATCAAAAAGTTAAAATTTATGATGATATGGTAAAAAATATGTTGTTTTCTAATGTTAAATTTTTTTTAAATGGTCATTTGATATTTCCCGATTCTCTTTTTAAGCTAATTAAAGATATGAGTACTGTAGAAAGGCATATTTCATATCTTTCTCTTTCTTATCAAGATTTTTCTAATAAAGAGGCAATATTTTATGCTGAGAAAAATTTAAATTTATTCAAACGTTTATCGCTTGCATCTATTCGTTTTAAAAATATGAGTGATGCTAGGAGTGCTTATGATAAGCTATTAAACAAAACCCCATTTGAAGAGCTTGCTAAGCTTTATTCAGACGATATAGCTAATTTTAAAGGTGTTGTTTCTTCGGACAAGTATTATTTTGATTTAGATCTTAATGTTGAAAAGAAAGAAGATCTAAATTCCATTTTTTCTTTAAAAGAAGGTGAATTTAGCAGGCCTATTAAGACTAAAAATAAAAATGAATATCAAATATATAAGGCATTTGGCAATGTCCATGATTTTGATAAAAATTCAGATCATGATATTAGCTCTGTTAAAAATTATATTGAAACTTATGAACCAAGTATTATTGAAGGTTATTTAGAAAATAAGCTAAATGATTTTCTTAGCGATGTTAAATTTAGCAGCTTAAGCCAAGCCCTTGAAAAAAATAGGTTTAGTTTAAAAGAAGAAATTGTTAATTTATCTTATAATGTTAATATTTATCCTAATACTTTAAAAGAGTTGATTGAATTTAATAATAGCAAGTCTTTTTACAATATTGTTTTTGGATTAAAAGAAAATTCCTGGTCTAAGCCTTTTGTGGCGAATAAAAAAGTTTATTTGTTTTTCCTTAAGTCAGCTAAAAAAAGATCTAACCAGTTCAAAGAAGAGATCAAAAATGAAAAACTCCTTGACAATTTTAACATTGCAAATAGTGGTTTGATTACAGATTTTTTATTGAATAAAAAAGATTTTGTTAATAATTTTAATGAGGCATTTTTTGCTTTGCAAAACTTTAGTCAGAATTAAGAAATGAATGTTGTGATAAAGGTTTTGGGGGTTAGTGTAATTAATTTTATTAAAGAATTAGTTCGGGTTTATAATGCTTTTTATAGATATTTGTTTTTATTCTTTTTTTTTGCATTGTTTGCTTGTTCCAAAGTAAGCAAAGATTTTATTGTTTTTAACAAGGATGTAAAATCAGCTCCCAAAATCGATAATCTAAACTCTAATGTTTTAGAAAACAACAAAATGGAAGATTTTTTTGGAGCTATTATAGATTTAAAAGGTTATAAAATTCTTGCAGTTCAGCAAGAAAATTTAAATTTAGATGTTTATTTTGAACAGGTGGTTTTAGCTCAAAATTTTTCAAATCTTAATGCATATTTATTTATTATTGGCTTTGATCCTAAAATTAAATCTGGAACGATTCTTTTTAAAACCCAAATAGATATTGATCCAAAAAATTCTTATAATATGTATCTTGAGGATATTACAGGCGATTACGATTTTAATATAGTTGTTCAGGGGTTTTTAAAAGATAAATCTGTTTTGTACGTTTTTCAAAAATCTGTTTTAAATGATGTATCTTCTTATAAACCCATATTTTTTGACAAAGTTAATGGTACTGTTCTTATCAATAAGTATGAAAGGTCTTCAGCTTATGAAGAAAATAGATCAAGGGAAAGCTATCCTATTTCTTTAGAAAAATATGAAAAAACGGGAGAAGATTTAATAATCAGTAAGATTGAAAAATATGAATATTCTCATGTTCAGGGTAAATATTATCTTTCTTCTGTAAGTGAAAAAGTTGGGAAGATTGATAATAATATTTATAAAACTTTAAAGAATTTAAGCAAAGATGAAGTTTATAGGTTTTTACATGGAGTTTGGTACGATGTTTATGATTATAATAAAAGACAGAGCAAAGATATTGATGAAGTTTTATTTTTGTCTTTTGAGAGGCAATCAAGCGAAATTAATCTTTTTAGAAAAAATTCTCAAGAAGTTGCAAAGATTGAATATATTTCAAAACCGGCTTACAACACTCTTAATATTAGTGCGAAATCTCTTTTTTCAGATTTGATAGTTTACAACTTTTGGATAAAAATTGTAGACAAAGAAAAC
The DNA here is from genome assembly GCF_008828755.2 of [Borrelia] turdi. Lineage (GTDB taxonomy): Bacteria > Spirochaetota > Spirochaetia > Borreliales > Borreliaceae > Borreliella > Borreliella turdi. Next base: position 176,112 of record NZ_QBLM01000002.1, read on the forward strand.
ATTGAAATCAAAATTGACACTAGTACAAATTCTTATGATAATAGTGGATTTTCAGGGGCATTTAAGAGATTTGATGAGAATGTCTTAAATGTAAAAAAAAAGGGTAATGGTATTTATTTTATTCCCAATGGAAATTACGTATATAAGGATAAAATTTATGATTTTTCTTACCCCCATTTAACATATATTGATGATAATAAAATTTATTATGGTATTTTTAATATTTTTCCGTTAAAAAATAATTTTGTTCTTGAATATGAAATTGATATGGGTAGTTATAAGCTTATTGAATCTTTTTTTCTTGAATATAGCGAGAGGGTTGTTCAAAAGCAAAAATTTTCTACAATCATTCTTAATCCTATTAAAATTTTAAAAGATGATGTAAGCTTAGTTAAAGGGCAAAAATTAAAGCTTGAGCGAATAGAAAAAATAGGATAATAGTTTTTATGAAAATATTGAGAAGTATTATAACTTATTTTAATGTTTTATTTTTCTTTTTAATTTTAATTTTTTTTTTATTTCCTTTTTACCTAGTTTTTAAAATTTTTTTACTTGAGCGTTATGTTGTTAGATTTAGTTTCATTATGATGCGAGCTTGCATTAAGATTGGTTTATGGCTTGCTGGAATTAAAATTATTGTTACAGGTTCTGAGAATATCCCCCAAAAAAGCAATGTAATAATACTGGGAAATCATATTGCTGCTATGGATCCTTTAATTTTTATTTACACTTTTGTTAATCCATTTGTAATATTGGCAAAACATTCTTTACTTAGGGTTCCTTTTTTAAATCTTGTTTTAATTGTTATGGGTGCTATTTTTGTTAATAGAAAAAGCATAAGATCTGCTGCTGCTGCTGAGGCTAAGGCAATAGAGGTTATGAGAGAAGGTAGATCTATTGGAATTTTTCCTGAAGGTACTAGAAATAGAGGAGGGGATACTAAGGTTTTTAAAAAAGGTGCAATTAAGATGGCATTGAAGACGGGAACATCTATTCTTCCTGTTACTCTTTATAATACTAATAAATTTTTTATTAAAAATATTATTTTTAATTCTGGACTTTCTGTTTATATTCATGTTCATCCTTTGATAGATGTTTTAAAATTAAGCGAATATGAAAAAGAGAATCTTGCTAGTATTATTAGAGATCAGATAGTTAAAAAGCTTGAAACTATTAAAATTTAATTTATAAAGCAAGGATTTAGATGAAGACTCAAAATTATGATGAAAGCAAAATAATAACTTTATCTTCTCTTGAACACATTAGATTAAGATCCGGTATGTATATTGGACGTTTAGGAGATGGTTCTAATATTGATGACGGTATTTATATTTTAATTAAAGAGATAATAGACAATTCAATTGATGAATTTATTATGGGCTACGGAAATGAAATTTTTATAAAAAAAGAAAATAATCTTATTGCTATTAGGGATTATGGAAGGGGAATTCCTCTTGGAAAAGTTGTTGAGAGTGTTTCAGTTATTAATACTGGAGCCAAGTATAATGATGATGTTTTTCAATTTTCTGTAGGACTTAATGGGGTTGGAACTAAGGCGGTTAATGCCTTAAGTTCAAAATTTTTAGTAAGATCAACAAGAAATGGCAAATCTTTTGAGGCTTTGTTTTCTAAGGGAAACTTATTGGAATCTAGAGAGATAGAATCTTCTGATAAAGACGGTACTTATGTTGAGTTTTTAGCAGATTCAGAGATATTCGGAAAATATTCTTACAGTGAAGATTTTCTTAAGAGAAGATTTTTCCATTATGCTTGTTTGAATAAAGGGCTTATAATAAACTATAATAATCAAATTTTTGAATCTAAAAATGGTCTTTTAGATTTTTTGAATTCAGAAATCAAAAGTGATGATTTGCTTTATGATATTGTTTATTATTCTAGTAAAACCTTAGAATTTGCTTTTTCTCATACAAATAATTATGGAGAGACTTATTTTTCATTTGTTAATGGGCAATATACTAACGATGGAGGTACCCATCAGACTGGTTTTAGAGAAGGCTTTGTAAGAGCTATTAACGATTTTCTTAAAAAAACATATTCATCAACAGATATTAGGGAAGGGCTTGTTGCAACTCTTTCTGTTAAGATTAAAGATCCAATATTTGAAAGCCAAACTAAGAATAAGCTGGGAAATATTGAAACTAGAGGTAATGTTGCAAGGGAAGTTCAAAAGATAATTTCTGAGATTTTATATAAAGATAAGATACTTGCAAAATTGATTGAGAAAAAAGTAGTTGACAATGAACGACTTAGAAAAGAATTAAGTAGTGTAAGAAAAGAAGCAAGAGAGAGAGCAAAAAAAATATCTTTTAAAATTCCTAAGCTTAAGGATTGTAAATTTCATTTTAATGATAGCAGTAAGCAGTCAGAACAAACTATGATATTCTTAACAGAAGGGGACTCTGCAACAGGTTCAATGGTGTCTTGTAGAGATGTTTATACTCAGGCTATATTTTCTCTTAGGGGAAAACCTCAAAATATGTTTGAAAAAAATAAATCTGAAATATATAAAAATGAAGAGCTTTATAATATGATGGTGGCCCTTGGCATTGAAGAATCAATTGAAAATTTGAGGTACAATAAGGTTGTAATAGCAACCGATGCAGATTTTGATGGATTTCATATTAGAAATTTGTTGTTAACTTTTTTCTTGACTTTTTTTGAAGATTTAATTTTAAATGGTCATATGTATATTTTAGAAACCCCTCTTTTTAGAGTTAGGAACAAAAAAATCACGATCTATTGTTATTCTGAGGAAGAAAAGCAAAAAGCTATTCTTCAACTTAAAGGAGTATGTGAAGTAACAAGGTTTAAAGGCCTTGGTGAAATCTCTCCAAATGAATTTAAAGGTTTTATTGATATTAATAGTATTAAACTTACAAAAGTGGATCTTTTTAATATTAAAGAAATAAAAGAGAAATTGGGTTTCTATATGGGGCAAAATACTCCCGAGAGGCGAAATTTTATTATGGAGAATTTGATTTAATGGATATTAGAACCGTACTTAAAGATAATTTTTTGCAATATTCATCTTATGTTATTAAAGATCGTGCCATTGCTAGTGTTGTTGATGGATTTAAACCGGTTCAAAGGAGAATCATACATTCTCTTTTTGAAATGCATGATGGTAATTTTCATAAAGTTGCAAATGTTGTTGGTAATACAATGAAATATCATCCTCATGGTGATACGTCAATCTATGAGGCCCTTGTTAATATTGCCAACAAGGATCTATTTATCGAAAAGCAGGGCAATTTTGGTAATTTGTTTACAGGTGACCCTGCTTCTGCTTCTCGATATATTGAATGTAGGTTAACCCCTTTAGCTTTTGATGTTCTTTACAGTAAAGAGATAACGGTTTATGAATCTTCTTATGATGGGAGAAATAATGAACCTTTGCTTTATCCTGCAAAAATTCCTGTTATTTTAATTCAGGGAAGTGAGGGAATTGCTGTTGGAATGGCAGCTAAAATATTGCCTCACAATTTTAATGAGATTTTAAATGCAGTAAAGAGTGAGCTTCTTGGAGAGACTTACGATGTTTATCCTGATTTTCCAACAGGAGGGATAGTTGATGTTAATGAATATGCTGATGGTAATGGTAAGGTTTTGGTTAGAGCTAAAATTGAAACTATAGATGAAAAAACAATTGTAATAAGGGAATTACCTTTTGGCGAGACTACTGAGAGCTTGATATCTTCGATTGAGAAAGCGATTAGAAAAAATTATATTAAAGTTTCAAGCATTAATGATTTTACTGCTGAGAATGTGGCCATAGAATTATCTTTGCCTCGGGGTATTTATGCAAGCGAAGTGATTGAAAAATTATATCATTATACAAATTGCCAGATATCAATTTCTGTTAATTTATTGCTACTTAGTGAGAGGTATCCTGTTGTTTATACGATTAAAGATCTTATTAAGTTTCATGCAGCCCATCTTCAAAAGATTTTAAAAATGGAACTTGAATTGCAAAAAAGCAAGATTCTTGAAAAAATATTTTATAAAACACTGGAACAAATTTTTATTGAAAAAAAGATTTATAAACTTCTTGAAACAATTTCTAAAGAAGAAAATATTATGAGTATAATATTGTCAGAGCTTTTAAAATATAAAGAATCTTTTTCAAGGGAAGTTTTAAAAGAAGATGTTGAAAATTTGCTTAAGATTCCAATTAGAAAAATAAGTCTTTTTGATATTGATAAGAATTCCAAGGATATTAAAATTTTAAATAAAGAATTAAAGGATGTAAATAGTAATATTTCTTCAATAAGAGAATATTCAATAAGTTTTATTGATTTATTACTTGCAAAGTATTCTAAAGAGCATCAAAGAAAGACTGAAATTTCTTTAATCAAATCAAAGAATATAAAAGAGATAGCTACAAAGAATATGAAAGTTTATTTGAACTTGGCAGAAGGTTTTGTAGGAACCAGTCTTTTTGATGGTGAATTTATTGGTAATGCTAGTTATTATGATAAAATATTGGTTTTTAGGAAAAATAGTTATGTTCTTAAAAATATTGAGGACAAGGTATTTATAGATAAAAAGAATATATGTGCTTTAGTTTATGATATAAATAATTCAAAAGAACAAATATTTTCAATAATTTATCTTAATAAACTTGATAATTTTTATTATATTAAAAGATTTAAAATAGATAAATTTATTACAGATAAAGTTTATGAATTTTTAGGAGAAAATGATGAATTTGTCGATTTTTCATTGAGTCCCAAATTTGTAGAATTTTCGACAAATAAAGACATTATTAAAAGAATTGAAATTACTAATTTTATGGTCAAATCAAGAAGCTCTATTGGGAAGCGAATTTCAAGTAACAATTTGAAAAAAGTTAAATTTAAATAGTTTTAAAAACCTTTTTTAAATTTCATTAATATGTTACCATAGTACCAGTTTTAATTAATAAAGAGGTTTTTATGAATAAATTTTTAATTTTTGTTGTTTTGGTAACCTTTTGTGCTTTTTCTAGCTTTGCTCAAACCTATGATTCTAAAAGCGCGTTTAATCCGGGGGCGGGGGCAATAGAAAAACTTTTAGTTTATGAAACTAGCAAGAAAGATCCTATTGTGCCATTTTTATTGAACCTTCTTTTGGGGTTTGGTATAGGTTCTTTTGTTCAAGGAGATATTTTGGGGGGTTCTCTTATTCTTGGATTTGATGCGCTTGGAATAGGACTAATATTTACGGGGGCTTATTTAGATATCAAAGCTTCTGATAGCAATGCTCAAAAAGCTGATTTTAGCTGGACTTGGGGTAAGGGAATGATACTAGTAGGTGCGGTTACTATGGCTGTGACAAGATTGACAGAAATTATTCTTCCATTTACATTTGCTAATAGTTATAATAGGAAGCTGAAAAATAGCCTTAACATAGCTTTGGGAGGATTTGAACCTAGTTTTGATATTAACATGGGTCAAGCTAGTGCTCTTGGATTTGAGCTGTCTTTCAAAAAAAGTTATTAATTTTTATTTATTATGAAAATGAGTAATTGCAATTTTGTATTGTGATTACTCATTGTAATTTAAAATTAAAGCTTTTATTTATATTTTATTTCCCTACTAAGGTCTTTTTTTATACTTTTTTGTTTTAGTATTTCTCTTTTATCATACAATTTTTTTCCTTTACATATTCCAACTTCTACTTTAATTATCGATTTTTTTAAATAAAAACTAATAGGAATTAAAGTGTATCCCTCTTTTTCTTTAAATTTTTTTAGTCTTTGTAATTCCTGTTTTTTGATTAGAAGTTTTCTGGATCTTAATTCATCGTGATTGAAGATATTTCCTTCTTTATATTTCGATACGTGCAAGTTTTCAAGCCACAATTCTTCTTTTTTTATACTTGCAAAGCTATTATTAAATGATATTTTTTTTGCCTTTATCGATTTTACTTCGGTTCCTTTCAGTACTATTCCGCAACTTATTTTCTCTTCAATAAAGTAATTGAATTTTGCCTTTTTGTTTTCAATAAGCAAAGTGTTTGTGTTCAAATCGATTCCTTTTATTCCTTTGATACAATTAATCTAAAACCAATATTTGGAGAACTCCAATTCTTTAAGAAAGAAGCTCTAGTTGATGGATTGATTAAATTATTATTTTGATGGGAGTATGTTCTAATTTCTGTTACTAATGAATAAAAATTTGAATTTTCGTTATAAAAATTTTTTTCATTTTTGAATATTGCAATGTCGTTAAAAGACGAATTTTGCATTAGATTCCAAAATCCAACTTTTTTTGATATTTCATTGATATTTAATGGTTTTTGGGTTGGTTCTTTTTGATACAATTCCCATTCTTGTGATATGGGGAGTCTTGCTTTGAATCCTTTGGGAAGTTTTTTAGAGTACCATTTGGCATATTCTATTGCCGAGAAATAAGATATTCCCGTGATAGCTTCATTTAAACCTATTTGATTAACATTTTTGAGATAATTTTCATCTACAAGCTGTTCTTTTATTAAATTTTCTTTATTATTCAATGCCCATTTTGGATTTTCTTTTAAAAAATTTTGATATTCATATTTTGTAACATTTTGTTCTTGAATAAGAAATTCTTTTATACTATAGGTAGACTTTAGTGAAATATTTTTTGAATCTAATTCATAATTTTGAATTTTTTCGATTTTATTTGAATTTATTTTTTTAAATCCAGCTAACTTTATATTAATTTTTTCATTTTTAGAAATTAATTGAATATTTTCATTGTCTAGAGTTTTGCTTAATGTTTTAACCCAAGGCTCATTCTTTGTTAGTGTTTTTAAATCTTTATCTAAATTTTCTAAAAACCAAAAGATAGCTCTATTTTCTAAATCAAAATTTGTTTTTAAAGAGTTCCATATTTCTTCTTGATTGCTATTGCTTTGGTCTATTGAATATACTAGTTTGTATGAATTTAGGAAATCCTTAAACATTTCGGTTGAATTTAAGTAAGGTATGGAATCTTTTAAAAATTTTTTAATGTATTTAGGATGTTCTTTAAGCTCACTAGATACTAATGAAAATACAGGAATTAATTTTGTATTTTCATTAGTATTTTTTATTTTCACCATTATAGAGAGCTCTTTTTGTCTTTGTTTAATGATCTTTTCAGGATCAATCAGTTTTAAATTGATTTGTAAATTATAGTTTCCAAAAAATTTGTTGTGAATTTTTATGTTTTGTTCGTGGGTTTTAAATCCCATCCTTTTTGCTTTAATGATTCCCTCAGTGGTATTTATATATTTGTTAAGTGGAGTCCTGCCGATATATTTTTCGTTTAAATAGATGTAAGTGTTTGCAATATTAGAATTTATTTTTAAATATGCTCCTGGATTTTTAAACTTAGGTATGATAATTAAAATTGATATTAAACCTAAAAGCAATATTATTGTTGTAAGAAATACATAAATTTTTGGGGCTATTCCTAGGATTGGCTTTAATTTAACTTCAAAAAGCTCATTATTTGAATTGTCATCAATTTCCTTCATCTTTTAAAGTATAGAAAAGTATTTAAATAAGTGTCAATATTTTGTATGATTTAATTCTTGAGGTTAGATTATGTATTTAAGAAGATTGGATAAATTTGCGTCTTTTTTGGTATATTTTGTTGAGAAATACTTGACATACAGAAAAAGAAAGAAGTATTTTTGCAAATTGAGGGCGAAAAAACGAGGATTTTTGCTCAACTTTTTATTTGATTTTGTAGCGGCGGCAATTTTTGTACTGGTAATAAATCAATATTTTGTCCAAGCTTATAAAATACCATCAGGTTCAATGGAAAATACTCTTCAAGTAGGGGATTTTTTATTTGTAGATAAATTTTCTTACGGTCCTGAACTTTTACCAGGGCTATTTAAGATTAATGGTTTTAAAACCCCAGAAGAATCTGATGTTATTATTTTTGAAAATCCAGAGTATAAGTCAAAGGGTATTTTTTTTGATATTTTTCAAAGAATACTTTACATGTTAACGTTATCTTTTGTTGATCTTGATAGAGATGAATATGGCAATCCTAATGTTAGATTTCTCGTGAAACGAGGTGTATTTGCAGACGGTAAAATTATTAGATTTAACAGTGGTAAAGCTTACATTAAAAGAGAAGGCGAAGAAAATTTTATTTTAGAAGATTCTTATCGGGATTTGGTTGGTCAGAATTTTAATATTAAAAAAATTGTGGCAAATGAAGACTATGGGATTTATGGTGATTTTGCTATGTTTGTTGCTCTGAGCCAGTTAAATATAGATTTAAGTAGTACTCCTGATTTCTCATTTTTTAATGCTAGAGTGATTGATAAGTTTGAGTTTGAAAGATTACAATATAAGTATTTATCTGCTTTTATGCCATATGTTGATTATTATATGGAAAAAGCTATAATAAGAGATTATGGAATTTATGTTCCTTATGGATATGTTTTGCCAATTGGAGACAATAGAGACAATTCTCATGATGGTAGATTTTTTGGAGTAATTAATAAGAATAAAGTGCTTGGAAGAACCCTTATAATATATTTTCCATTTTCTAGAGTAGGGTTTATTTAAAGTGGCTTCATATTTAACTTTTGAACAAAGGCTTTTAAGAAAAAAGCAAAGAAAAATTTTTTTAAAATATGTTTTAACATTTTTAATGTTAAATTTTTTTTTCACAAAGTTTGTTTTGCAAATTTTTATGATTAAAGGTGATGAGATGTCGCCAACAATAAGAAAAAATGCTAGTTTATTTTTTGTTGCAACATATATAACATCTTTTTTTATTCCTTTGAAAATGAACGACATTGTTCTTTATGAAGATTTTAGGCTAAGTGATAATCTTTTATTAACTTTAATAAAAGATTTCTTTTTTTTAAATAAAATTTTCAAAAGAGCAAGCTATAAAGTATCAAGAATAGCAGCTGTTCAGGGTGATTCTGTGTATGTTAGGGGTTTTAATGTTCTGGTAAATAAAAAGGATACAGATTTTTATTATTTGAATGGCAATTTGGTTAGCTATTACAAGTTAAATAATTTTTTTAATACAGATGAAGTGGTAAAGTGTTTTATTTTGAAAAAAAATGAAATTTTCTTATTAAATGACAATTTAAGTGTTTTGAATGATTCTAGAATATTTGGACCTATTAATAAAAATGCTATTGTTTCTTTTTTAGCTTTCAAGGTAGTGGACTATAAGATTGTTAAATAAAATTTTTGTTGATGCTGATTCTTGTAATTTTAAAATAATAAAATTTTTACAAAAATTTATATTGTACAAAAAATCAAAACTTATTGTAGTTTCTAATAAGTTTTTGAATTTAGAAAAAACTGAGAATTTTGTCTTAGAAGTGGTAGACAATGTTGATGCATTTATTTTGAATTTGGCAGATAAGTACAGTCTTGTGATTACTAGAGATATTTTTTTTGCCAAACTTCTTTTAGATCTTGAGGTTAAGGTTATGAATGATGAGGGTCAAATTTTTAATACAAATAATATAAATTATTTGTATTTTAGATCTAAAATTAATTTCAATTTGAAAATTAAGATTAAAAAATATTATGATGGAGATTTTAGTAAATCTAGATATGATAAATTTATAACAAATTTTTATTCTTTATTCTTTAGTTAATTTTTTGTTTTCCAATTTCCACAAACCTTTACCTTGTGTTAATATGTAAATTGTGTTGTTTGATACAGGAATAATATCGTTAAGACCCGCTTTGCTTAGTTGGGAACCGTTATAAGATCCTGGTTCTACAGATTTTGAGGGCGCCTGTAAAGCAAAAACACCTTCTTTATTTTTTGTAAATTCTGCAAATCCATTATTACTTCCGATTAATATCGCATCATTAAATTCTCTTGCAAAGTAGCCGCTAAATTCGCCCACTTCGTCTTGAGTAAATATTGGTGTTGTGTAATTATTTGCACTTGAATACACTTTAAATTTTGTGTCTAAATTATTATAGCCACCAGTCATTACTAAGATTTCAGAAAAGCCTCTAATGCTTGTTTTAATAATAGGCATTATTTCTTTGGCTTGTTGGTAGTCTATGCTTGTGTATGTATTGCTATTTATTTGCCATATTTTAAGCGAACTTCCTGTGATTAATTTATCTTCATTTGACATTTGATAAAATTTGTCATTTTCAGTAGCTTGTGGTGGCGTTTTTTCAACTCCTTCTAGATCAAAAATTTTCTTTTTATTATTTTTGTCTATAGCTAAAATATATGCTTCTTTTACGCCATCGTTTCCTACAGATTTTAAGAATTTATATGCTTTTAGTGGTTTTTTAAATTTTAATGTCCAATCTTTTCCATTTAGCTGGCACACTTCTAGTTCTGCGTTTCTATTTTGCGCTAAAAGATAGGTTTTCCCAGATACATTTACAATGTCATTTATAAACTCATAAGAATTGCTTAAATCAATTTTTTCAATCTTACCGTTTTCTTTTTTAAATAAATGCATGGCTGCAATATAAAGAGTTTCTCCTACTAGAGAAATTCCTCTTGGGCTAGAACTACCCAAAATATTATATTCATGTTTTATTTTTTGTAGATTTCCTAGTTGGGAAAATATGGATTCGCTTGAGCATGCTAGTAGTAAAAATATTAATAGGTTTAAAATTAATCTTTTTTTAAAATAGTTCTCATATTTTTGTTTCATTTTTATCCTACAATTTATTTACATTTACTGTAACTGATAATGATACAAGTGCAAAATGCGCCATTTTAGCAGAATTCCCAAATTCAAACATCATCCACCAAGATGTTGTTGCTCCAAAAGACCATTTATAGTTAAAGTTCCATAAAATTCCAGATCCAAAAGAGATTGTAGGGAGTGCATCAAAAGTTCTTAAATTTGTAATATTATTATTTCTGTCTCCATATGTATTAAGAGAAAATCCTATATTTGTGAAAACTGGAATTTGAAATAATTCTCCTATATCAAATATGTAGTTTATTGAAAATGTAATAGGCACACTATAAAAAATTTTGCCTACACTTGAGTCTGGATTTAGTATATTAAAAGAATGGTTAATGTCAAAATTAAACATATATCTTAGTTCAAGCCCAATTGCTAAATTGTTTAAAATATGGTACTGATATTTTATTGCCCCAATTCCTCCTGGATATAAATTAGTAGGATAAGCTTTTGATAAATCATTGTAAAAAACAGGCATTCCAACGCTTAAGTCTATTCCTAGAGTAGAGTTTGTATGCCTATCAACATTAGCTGCGGCATCAATTTTTTTTATGTTTACACCAATTAGCAAGATTGCAACTAGTGTTATAAGAAGATACTTTTTCATTATTCTCCATTCTTTTAAAATTATTATCCTTGTTCATTATAGTTGAAAATAAATTTAATTACAATTTGAAATTTAGCAGTTTAGCTTTTCTTATATTGACAATCCAAGTATAATATTAAGGTAATATTATTGGGTTTAAGAGGCATATTTTGAATATTGTGTTTAATGGGAAGGATTTTGCAAATAGGTATTATTTAATATTGAAAGAGTTCTTAAAGCAGCACGACTTGAGAGATAAAATTTCATTGAAAGTAGTTTTAGCAAATGATGATCCTGCAAGCAAGCTTTATGTTTCAATTAAGAGTCGAGTTGCAAAAGAGATTGGCTTAAATGTTGAAGTAATTGAATTTTCTATAAATTCTGTTCAAAGCGATATTTTAGAAGTAATTAACAGAGAAAACAAAAATTTAAGTACAGATGGAATTATTGTTCAATTACCCCTTTTGAAAGGTGTGGATTTAAACTCCATTTTAAATAGCATAGTTTATTCAAAAGATGTTGATGGCTTATCTTTTGTTAATTTGGGTAAAATGATTTTGGGAGATAAAAAAGGATTTATTCCTTGTACAGCTCTTGCTGTATTAAAGATTTTGCGAGATGAAGGGATAAAAACATCGGGGAAAACGGTTGTTGTAGTTGGCAGAAGTTCTCTTGTAGGAAGGCCTATTTCAATATTACTTTCATCAAAGCCTTATGATGCAACTGTTATTGCTTGTCACAGTAAAAGCATTTATTTGGATGTTTATTTAAGACAGGCTGATATTATTATTTCTGCTGTTGGTAAGCCTAAGTTGATAGATAAAAGTATGTTGTGTGGAAACCCTTATGTGATTGATATTGGCATTTCTGAGATTGAGGGTGATAACGGAAAAATTCTCTCAGGCGATACAGATTTTGAAAATATTAAAGATTGTGTTAAATTTATTACTCCTGTTAGGGGGGGAATAGGTCCTGTTACGGTTCTTATGTTAATGTTTAACACAATTAAAGCTCATTTGATTAATAATAATATGTTTGACATTTTAGATCAGTTGGAAAAATTGGTGGAGGTGTAAATGTCTGGTCACAGCAAATGGTCAACAATAAAGAGGAAAAAAGGTGCTCTTGATGCAAAGCGCAATAAAATTTTTACAAAGCTAATAAGAGAAATAACTATTGCAGCTAAAATAGGAGGAGGAGATATTGAATCTAATCCTAGGCTAAGGGTCGCTGTTAATAAGGCTAAGGTTGCTAATATGCCAAAAGATAATATTGAGAAGGCAATAAAAAAGGGTATTGGCGACAATGAGGGTGTTGAATATTTTGAAATTACCTATGAGGCTTATGCTCCTTATGGCGTAGCTTTAATGGTTAAATGTTTAACAGATAATAAAAATAGAACCTCTAGTGATGTGAAAAGTGTTCTTGCAAAAGGTGGAGGATCTCTTGGTACTCCAGGTTCAGTCTCATATATGTTTTACAGAAAGGGGCTTATTGTTTACAATTTAGAAAAATATCTTGAGGATGAAATAATGGAATTTGCATTAGAAGCTGGTGCTGAAGACATTTTAGTTTCAAACAATGAAGCAGAAGTCATAACAAGTTCTGATAATTTTGACAAAGTTTTATCTTTTTTAAAAACTAAATTTAAAGAAGAGGTGGCAGAGATAGCTTTAATTCCTGAAAATAAAATTTCTTTAAACAAAGAGCAAGCAGAAAAAATAATTCTTCTTATTGAAAAGCTTGAAGACTTTGATGATGTTCAAGAAGTAATTCATAATTTGGAGATTCCAGAAGAATTAAGTTAGTTTTACAGTTTTATTCAAATTTTTTTGTAGTAGACTCTGTAGATTTTATTTCCAAAATCATCTGAAAAAAGAATTGAACCGTCATAATATGTGATTATATCAACAGGGCGTCCAAATTTGGAGTTATCGGGCTTTAAAAATCCATATAAAAAAACCTTATAATTTTTTGCTATTCTATTTTTAGGATCAATGTCTAGTGTGGTTATTTTATAGCCAACAGGAGAAGATCTGTTCCATGAACCATGTTCTGCTATGAATAATTTATTTATATATTCTTTTGGGAAGTTATTGCCTTGGTAAAAGTGTATTCCAAGTGGAGCTACATGTGCAGGAAGCTCATAAATAGATGGACTAAACTTAGTGTTTTTGGGGGCTTTATTATAAAAATTGTAATTTCTTTGGTTTTTCCCAAACATATAGGGAAATCCAAAATGTTCTTTATATTTAATTATTAGGTTTATTTCATCTGGGGGAATATTATCTCCCAATCCATCTTGGCCATTGTCGCTAAAATATATTTCATTACTAATTGGATGAAAATCAAATCCAACTGAGTTTCTCACCCCATAAGCTATTATTTCTTCTTTTTTTGTTTCTAAATCAATGCTGAGAAGTATTGCTTCTTTTTTTGGTGGAACTTTAGCATTATATTGGGATCCTATGTTTACTATTAATTTGTTATTTTTAGGATCCACTTTAATATAACGCCCAGAATGCATTTTGGTAGTATTTTTGGGCAAAAGTGAAAAAATTTGCATTTTCCATTTATAATCTTTATTTGCTTTTATGCTTTTATTAATTTCTTCTTTTACATTTTCAACCACATATATTTTATCGACAGAAGATATATACAATTTATTATCCCAATAAGCAATACCAATAGGTTTTTTTAGTGTATTTGCTATGGTATAAATTTGTTTGTTTTTTGTTACAAGGTATGCAAAAGTACTTCCAGACCCTACGAATATGTTGCCATCTTGATCGCTTGTAATTCCTCTTGGTTTTTCGATTATATTTTTTAAAAAAATTTCGACTTTAAATCCATTTGGAACTTTTAGTTCTTTTACTGTTTCTTTTGCTGTCATAGTTATAGATAAGATTAAAAAAATACTTGTAATGAATTGAAAGTAGATATTTAGCAATTGATTTTTCATTTATCGTCCTTTTATTTGAGGCTTTTGTTTTAAATTGGATGTTTCTGTGTAATATAATTTAATTATATGATAAATAAGATTCATGGTAAAGTTATAGAAAAAAAAGAATCCAGTTTGGTTTTAATGACTAATGTTTTTGAATTTGAGCTTTTAGTTAGTGCATTTTGCCTTGCTAATTTTAAGTTGTTAGACAAAGTTGAACTTTTTACCTATCTTTATTCAAGAGAAAATGAATTAAAACTTTTTGGGTTTTTAAATTCAGATGAAAGAGAGACTTTTAAAAGTCTTATTGGAGTAAGTGGAATAGGGCCAAGAGCCGCTTTAAGAGTGCTCTCTAATATAAGGTACAATGAGTTTAAGGACGCTATTGATAGAGAAGATGTTGAGCTTGTTTCTAAAATCAAAGGCATTGGCAAAAAAATGGCTGGTAAAATGTTTTTACATCTTCAGGGTAAGCTTTTGATTAATAATGAGCTTGAATCTAGTCTTTTTAGATTTAAAGAATTAGAAGAATCGATTGTTAGCATGGGATTTGACAGAAAAATTGTAAATAGTAAGCTTAAGGAGGCTTGCAATCTAATTGAATTTTCAAATTTAAAAGACTCTGAAAAGGAGCAGTTTTTGTTTAAGGAGGTTTTAAAAAGAATGTCGAATTAATTATTAGCTTTTGGTAGTTATAAAATAGTCTTTAAGAGGTGTTTATGAAAGACGAAAATAGTACAAACTTTTTAAGTTCTAATGAAAATTATTTATATGATAAGAGTGAAAATGAGCTTAGACCTAAAGTTTTTGAAGATTTCAAAGGTCAGGTTAATGTGAAAGAAACCCTTAGTATTTTTATAAAAGCTTCTAAAGAGAGAGATGAAGCTTTAGATCATGTTTTTTTAAGTGGCCCACCAGGCCTTGGAAAAACTACTCTTGCAAGTATTATTGCCTTTGAGATGAATGCTTCGATTAAAATTACTTCAGCTCCGGCTTTTGACAAACCTAAAGATATTATTGGAATTTTAACAGGTCTTGATGAGAAGGGTGTTTTATTTATTGATGAAATACATAGACTTAGGCCTATAATAGAAGAAATGCTTTGTATTGCTATGGAAGATTATGAGCTAGATTGGGTAATTGGGCAAGGAGCTAATGCAAGAACTGTTAGAATGCCACTTCCAAAATTCACATTGATTGGAGCTACCACTAAACCAGGAAAAGTGACATCTCCACTTTACGCGAGATTTGGAATTACAGCAAGATTTGAACTTTATAGTGAAATAGAGCTTGTTGAGATAATAAAGAGAAATTCTCTTATTTTAAATATTGAAATAGAAGATGATGCTGCTTTTCTTCTTGCAAGAAGTTCAAGAGGGACTCCGCGCATAGCAAATAGATTGCTAAGACGAATAAGAGATATTGCTCAAGTAACTGGAAGCTTAGTTGTTACAAGTGACATTGTTGCAATTGGACTTGAAATGCTTAGGATTGACGGAGAAGGTCTTGATGAGCAAGATAGGAATATTTTAAGAAGTTTAATATTGAAATTTAATGGGGGGCCTGTAGGTGTTGATACTTTAGCTATTTCTGTGGGGGAAACGGCAGATTCTCTTGAAGACTTTTATGAACCTTATTTAATTATGAAAGGATTTATTAATAGAACTCACAGAGGTCGTAAAGCTACTGAGTTTGCGTATCTTCATTTAAACTTAGAGATGAAAGAGGATGATCCTAATGAAAACCAAAGAGTTTCATTTTAATTTACCCTATTCTTTAATAGCTCAATATCCGAGTGAAAAAAGAGGCTCTTCAAGATTAATGGTGCTAGATCCTAAATTGCAAAAAATTTACCATGAAAATTCTGTAAGTAATATTTTAAAATATATAAACAGCGACACTTTTATTATTTTTAATAACTCAAAAGTTAGAAAATCAAGAATGTATGCAGAATCAGAGACGGGCGTTAATGTTGAATTTTTAATTTTGGATAGAATTGGTACTGATTTGTTTACTGCGCTTATTTCTAAGTCTAAAAAGCAAATTGTTGGCAATGCTTACAAATTTCCCGAAGGATTAATAGGCAAAATTTTGTCAAAAAATAATAGTGAGATTGTTTTAAAATTTGATAATGATGTTTGGGAAGAGTATTTTGAAAAACATGGTTTTGTTCCTATACCTCCTTACATTAAAAGAGGTTATGATAAAATAGATGAAGATCGGTATCAAACTGTTTATTCTAAATACGTTGGATCTGCAGCTTCTGCAACCGCAGGGTTGCATTTTAGTAGAGATTTGTTTTCTGCTTTTGAAAAAAATAATATTGAATATGATTTTATTACTCTTCATGTGGGGCTTGGCACTTTTCTTCCTGTAAGATCAAAAAAAGTCGAAGAGCATAAGATGCATTTTGAAACTTTTTTAATAAAAGATTGTGTGGCCGATAGATTAGAGAATGCGAAATTTCTTGGTAAAAAAATTTTATCAATTGGCACTACAACGCTTAGGGCTTTAGAGTCATCTTATGACAATAAACTTAATAAGTTTAAAACAGGGTATCAAAGTACAAATCTTTTTATTTATCCCGGCAAAAACTATTATTTTAAGTTTGTTGACATGCTTTTTACAAATTTCCACACACCACAATCTACTCTTTTAATGCTGGTCTCTTCATTTGCAGGCAAAGATTTTGTGTTTAGCTCTTATGAAGAAGCTATAAATAAAGGGTATAAATTTTTTTCTTATGGTGATGCTATGTTAATTTTAAATCATATATAGATATTAGTTGTGAATTATTTTAATATTTAAGCTATGTAGAGTCTTAATTTATTAGGAGGAAAATTTATGAATACTTCTTTTTTTCAGCAAGAACGGAAAAAGTATATTCCCAAATTGCCAAATATTTTAAAAAAAGATTTTAAAAATATTAGTTTAGTTTATGGAGAAAAGACCGAAGCAATCCAAGATAAACAGGCTTTAAAGGAGTTTTTTAAGAATACTTATGGGTTGCCAATTGTAAGTTTTACCGAGGGTAAGTCCAATTTATCTTTTTCAAAAGCTTTAAATATTGGAATTATTCTTTCTGGAGGACCTGCTCCTGGGGGGCATAATGTTATATCTGGTATTTTTGATGCAATAAAAAAATTTAACGCAAATTCAAAACTTTTTGGATTTAAGGGGGGTCCTTTAGGCCTGTTAGAGAATGACAAAATTGAACTTACTGAGAGTTTAGTAAATTCTTACAGAAATACTGGAGGTTTTGACATTGTATCTTCTGGAAGAACAAAAATAGAAACAGAAGAACATTACAGCAAAGCTTTATTGGTTGCCAAAGAAAACAATCTTAATGCAATTGTTATTATTGGTGGTGATGATTCGAATACCAATGCTGCTATTCTTGCAGAGTATTTTAAAAAGAAGGGAGAGAATATTCAGGTTATTGGAGTTCCAAAGACAATTGATGCTGATCTTAAAAATGATCATATTGAAATTTCATTTGGGTTTGATTCTGCTACAAAGATTTATTCTGAGATGATAGGTAATTTATGTCGAGATGCTATGTCAACTAAAAAATATTGGCATTTTATTAAACTTATGGGTAGGAGTGCATCTCATGTTGCTTTAGAATGTGCTTTAAAAACTCATCCAAACATTTGCATTGTGTCTGAAGAGGTTTTAGCTAAAAAGAAAACTTTGTCTGAGATTGTTGATGAAATAGTGTTTGTTATTTTAAAGAGATCTTTGAATGGAGATAATTTTGGAATAGTTATAGTTCCTGAGGGTGTAATTGAGTTTATTCCAGAAGTTAAGTCTTTAATGGTTGAATTATGTAATATTTTTGATAAAAATGAAATTGAGTTTAAAGGGCTTAATGTTGAAAAAATGAGAGAAGTTTTTGTTGCTAAGCTTAGTGATTATATGAAGGGAGTTTATTTATCTTTGCCCTTGTTTATTCAATTTGAACTTGTAAATTCAATTTTAGAAAGAGATCCCCATGGGAATTTTAATGTTTCAAGAGTTCCTACTGAAAAATTATTTATTGAAATGGTTCAATCAAGGTTGAGCGATATGAAAAAAAAAGGAGAATATAAGGGAAGTTTTATTCCAGTTGATCATTTCTTTGGCTATGAAGGTAGAAGCGCTTTTCCTTCTAATTTTGATAGTGATTATTGCTACAGTTTGGGATACAATGCTGCTGTTCTCATTTTAAATGGTCTCACAGGCTATATGTCTTGTATAAAAAATTTAAATTCAAAACCAACGGATTGGATTGCAGGAGGAGTGCCTCTAACAATGTTGATGAACATGGAAGAAAGGTATGGAGTGCAAAAACCTGTTATAAAAAAAGCTTTAGTTAATTTAGAAGGAAGGCCATTTAAAGAGTTTGTTGAAAATCGTGATAAGTGGGCTTTGAATAATCTGTATTTATACCCAGGTCCTGTACAGTATTTTGGTTCTTCTGAGATTATTGATGAAATAACTGAGACTTTAAAGTTAGAATTATTAAAGTAGAAAATTTATGCTTATTGGAAGCTTATTGTTGCTTTTTAGTGTTTTGAATGTTTATTCAAATTCACCTGATTATTCTAAGCTGAATTTTAATTATTTAAAGTTAAGTATTGCCAAAGATTTGCCATTGCAAGATAAATTAACTTCCAGTGGCAATTTTGTTTCTCAAGAAAAAAATAATATATCTGTTTCTGACAAGGACGATTCTTTTCTTTATAAAAATATTCAAGAAAATAAAGCTTTAAATCTTGAGAATGATCTTAAGTCAAAATCAGCAAAAGATTTGTTTAGGTTTTCAGCAATTAGTATTGGATCTTTTCCAATAGTTTTATTTTTGAGCTTGTTTTTTTTTGATGTAGGATACTATTTTTATAGTGGATTGAATGCAAGTTACATTCCATATCCTTTTTCAAGTGGTCCTAGTTTTTCTAAAGATGAAATTTATAAAAAATTTATTATTTCAGCTTCCATTGGGGCTGTAGCTGCCTTAACTATTGCTTTGATTGATTATTTTCTCCAGTGATATGATAAGACTTAAGAAAGAATTTACTGTCAAAGAAAATGCTTTAAGATTGGATCTTTACTTATCAAACAATTTGGAAGTTTTTACTAGAAGTCAAATTAAAAGAAGAAATGTGGAAGCGTTTAAAAAGAGTAATGGAAAGTTTTTTAAGATAAAATTGTCTAAGCCTGTTTTTAAGGATGATGAAATGTTGATTGAATTTGACGAAGAAAGTAGTCAAATTGATTGTCTTAAGCCCAAGAATATACCCATTACTATTATTTATGAAGATTCTAATATTATTGTTTTGAATAAACCACAAGGAATTTTAAGTCATCCTGGAATATCGCATTGGGATGATACTGTTGTAAATTTTCTTTTATACCATATAAAGAGATTGAAAATTAATTTTAATGAAGAAAAAGTTAGACCCGGAATTGTTCATAGATTGGATAAAGATACTTCTGGAGTGCTGATTTGTGCAAAAAACATTAATACTTTAGGGTTTTTAGCTCAGCAATTTAAAGATAAAAGGACAAATAAAGTTTACATTGCAATTGTTAAGGGTAATTTTAATAGTTTTTTTGGAAGTATCGAATCTTTTATAGATAGAGATAAATATAATAGGAAAAAATTTAGTGTTTCTAAAGATAGGGGTAAAAAAGCATTAACAGAATATAGATTGTTGCTTAATTTTGGGGGATATTCTCTTTTAGCTTTAAAACCTAAAACCGGGCGTACACATCAATTGAGAGTTCATATGAAATATCTTAATTTTCCAATATTGGGAGATGAGGTTTATGGCAGAGTAGATGGTAGTTTTAAAAAAATAACTTTAATGCTTCATTCTTATAAGCTTGAAATTGATGTTGGAAAAAATTCTTTCAAGAAGTTCATTTCTGAATTTCCCAAAAGATTTGTTATTTTTTTGTCAAATTTTTATAAGAGTGATGAATTAACTTTGATTATTGATAATTTGGTCCTTTTTTTAAAAGATTTTTAATTTTAAATTTCTTGTTTTAATGAGACTGAATTGGTTATTATTCTGCCCCCAGTGATTTCATTAGTATTAATAACAGTAATGAAGCAATTTGGATCAACTTTTTGTGATATATACTTAATTCTTGACAGACGCATTATTGGAACTACTATGAATACTATGGTTTTTTCTGTTCCTGCCCAAGCTCCTTTTCCTTCCATTAATGTGGCGGCTAATTTTAACTTATTTGTAAGAAGATAAGCAATCTCTTTTCCTTTATCCGAAATGATTAATATCGCCTTTTGATTGCCAAATCCGGTGCTTGTTTTGTCTGTCATGATAGACGTTACAAATGATGCTATTAGTGTATAAAGAGCGATTTCAATATTAAAGAAAAAGGTTGCAAGTATTAATACCGCTAGATTAACTATGAAGTTTGTTGTTCCAATACTAATTGAATATTTTTCTTTAATGATCATTGCAATTATATCTGATCCCCCTGAAGATCCTTTACCTTTAAATATTAGTCCAAGCCCAAGTCCAGAAATAATTCCGGCTAGTATTGATACAAGCATCATATCATTAAGATGTATTTTATTTTGTAAAAACTGGGAATAGTTTATGATAATAGAATATAATCCCATTGAAATCCAGCTTTGAATGATAAATGTTATATTTAGGAATTTTATTCCAATAATAAATAATGGGATGTTTAATGCAAATATTGTCCACCCTAAATTGAAGCTTAGCAGGTAATGCAGCATTAATGAAATGCCTCCAATCCCTCCACTAAGAAGTCCATGAGGAATATATAAAACATTTGTTGAAATTGCCATTAATGCAGAGCCTAAGGTTATTTGCATTGTGCTATCAAATATTAATTTAGGATTTTTAGCTATAGTTTTAAATTTTTTTGCTAGTATTATGGATAATAGCTTGAGTTTTTTTTTAATTCTGCGACAACTTATCTTTTTTTTCTTCTTCATCTTGACTCTAGAATTACTTTTAGGTTATGTAAGTTAGCAATTTACTTGAATTCTATATTAATTTTGCAAAAAAAACAATTTTATTCCCTTTTTTTATTTTTTTTGATATTATGTTCATGAAAACTATGGCGATGAATTATACAAAATTTATAGTATTAGTAGTTCTGCTTTTTTTTTATGTTTGGGTTTTTATCATTCTTAGGATGAAAAGGGTTAATCTGTTTTTGTTGGAAAAAATCAAAAACGGAGCAAAAATTTTGGATATTAGGTCCCCCAAAGAATATAGTAAGTCTCATTATTTGAAATCGATCAACATTCCTTTTAATAATTTATTTGCTAAAAAGGATAAATTGGGTGATTTTGAATCCCAAATAATTGTTTATGGTAAAAGTTTTAATAAGTCTTACGAGGCTAAAAAAGTTTTAAAAAGCATGGGATTTAAGAATGTGTTTGTAGCTGGTACTTTAAAAGATATGCCACAAACAGAAAAAAAAGAAGTTGGTTGATGGCTAAGATTATTGGGATATCTGGTGGTTCTGGAAGTGGAAAAACTACAGTTGTAAGCAAAATTAGTGAGTTTATTCCGGAGTTTGTCCTTATTTCTCAAGATAATTATTATAAGAGTGTAGGTGATTATGAATATGAGTTTTCTAAGGTAAATTTTGATCATCCGGATGCTTTTGATAATAATTTGTTTTATGAACATTTAAAAAATTTAAAAAAAAATAGTCCCATAGATATGCCTCTTTATGACTTTATTAATCATAAAAGGCAACTTAAAACCCTTTTGGTTGTTCCGACCCCTGTTATTATTGTTGAAGGTATTATGATTTTTGTTGAAGAGAGAGTAAGAAATTTAATAGATCTTAAAATATATATTGATACTCCAAATGATATTAGATTTATTAGACGTTTAAGGAGAGATATTTCTAAAAGAGGACGTACTTTAGAGTCGGTTATTGATCAATATTTGAGCACCACTAGATGGGGTTATTATAGGTTTATTGAGCCCACCAAAGAATATGCTGATCTTATTATTCCTGAGGGAGGTCACAATGATAAAGCGCTTTATGTGCTTTCAACGTTTCTCAAGTCTTTGAGTAAAGAAGGGCTAGATTTTATCTAAATTAATGATATTGGGTAATAATCTATTTCAATATAAACAGTGTTTGTTATTTTTATCTTTTCTCTTGTTTTGTTGACTAGTTCTTCGAGTAAGCTGTAGGATTTTGACAAATATATTATATTATACCTGTAGTTTTTAGATATTTTTTTCATAATAGCTTCTGATGGGCCTAAGTATTCAATTCCTTCTTGCAAAAATTCTTTAGATTTTTCAAAAAATTCCCAACATTTTTTTTTAACAGATTCTTCATTTTTGCTTCTAAATATTATTCTAATAATTTTGTTAAACGGAGGATAGTTTAATTTTTTTCTTATATCTAGTTCTTGTTCATAAAATTGTTTATATTGGTTCTTATAAGCATATTTTATAGCATAATAATCGGGATTTTTTGTTTGTACGATAATTGTGTTGTCATCTTTAAATCTTGCTACTCTTCCCATAATCTGTGAGAGTGTTGTAAAAATTCTTTCGCTGCTTCTAAAATCAGGTAATCCCATTCCAATGTCTGCGTTAATTATACCCAGTGTTTTTATATTTTCAAAATTGAATCCTTTTGCGATTATTTGTGTTCCGATAAGTATGTCTATTTCTTTGTTTTCAAACTTACTTATTGAATCTATATTTTCTATTTTTGTAAGATCAGAATCTATTCGTGCAATTTTAGCATTTGGCAAGAATTTTTTTAATTCTTTTTCAACAAGTTGAATTCCATAAGTTTTGTATTTAATGTCTTTTGATTCACATTGAGGGCAATGGTTTGCTGTTTTTGTTTTATAGCTACAATAGTGACATAAAAGTTTGTTTTCCTTTTTGTGATAAATCAGACCGAATGAGCAATTTGGGCAATAAATTGTATGCCCACATTCTCTGCATTCAAGATTTTTTAGGTATCCTCTTTTATTAATGAAAATTAAAGATTGTCTTTTTTCATTTAAACTTTTTTGTATACTGTACAATAGTTCTGATGAAATTGCACTAGGTTCTTTTTTCATATTTATTATTTTTATATCTTCTATTTTGCTTTGAGAAAATTTGTTTTGCATTATAATTTTTTTTATTTGGTTGTGTTTCATTGCGTGATATGCTTCAAGAGAAGGCGTTGCACTTCCCATTATAAATTTAGCATTAAATTTTTTTTGTAAAAAAAATGATATGTGTCTTGAATGAAATCTTGGAATATTTTCAGATTTGTACGTAGTCTCGTGTTCTTCATCCATAATTATTAATTTTAATTTGGTAAAAGGTAGCATTAGCACACTTTTAATGCCAATAACAACTAGGCTTTCTCCATTTTTGACTTTATTCCATATTAAATTTTTATTAGAATTTGAAACTTTAGAGTTATATTCATAAATTTTATGGTGCATATTTAATCCATATTTCATTCTTTTTATTATTTGGTATCCCAATGATATTTCAGGAATCAAGAAAAGTACTTGTTGTTCTAGTGTTAAGTAGTATTCACACAATTTGATAAATATTTCAGTTTTTCCAGATCCAGGTATTCCAAAAAGGTAAAAAACATTAGTTTTTTCTGATTCAATAATTTCTTTGTAAATATTTTGTTGTTCGTTGTTTAATTGAAGGTGCTTTTTATGATCCGGATACAGATACTCATCATTTATTGAAGGCAATGTTTGATTTTTTTTAGATTTTGAATTTTTGGGCAATCCAAAGAATAAGGTTTCTCCAAATCCTGAAAATGTTTTTTTACTAATCCAATGTGCTAAAATAATGTTATGTTCTGTTATTATCTTAGTTTTATCTATTATTTTAATAATTTCTTTTATTTTGAATTCAAAATTTTCTTTAAATTCGTTTTCAAAATATTTTTTAATGATTATTCCAATTTTATTGGAGCCATTAAAATTAACCATTACTCTTATTCCAATTTCTAGATTCAAGTTGAACCTATAAAAGAAAAGTTTATTTAAAGGAATATTTATTGCAATTTCATAGTAATAAGTTGAATGATAATGTTCAGCCATATTTTATTATGCCTTTTATTATTTTTAAATCTTGCCATATTTCTTTTTTTAATTCTGGATTTTTTATTTGATTTATAGGAAGGTGTGTAAAAACTAATGGAATACCTTTAAATCTTAGTTCTATTCCTCTTACAATTTGAATTCTTAATGGTTTATTTAAGAAAAAATCTATTTCTTCGCAAGATAAAATTGCTTTAGGAATTTTATTACTGATTTCTAAGTTAAGTGATTCAATAGTATCTATTATTTTATAATTGTCTATGTTTATGCTTTTGCACCATTTTGTTATAGTATCTTTTGAAGGTTCGTTGAGATGGTTTTTGTTTACATATATTATGATATAATTGTCGATACTTTTTTCTTGTAAGCTATTATTTGATAATAGGTTCGTTAAATTTTTGTTTTTAGCAGATACTTCTATAGGTTTTCTATTTTCATTTTTTTGAAAAATTGCAACATTTTTAGCTTTTTCTATTTTTTGTTTAATTTCATTATCTATTTTTTCAAAATTTTCTGTAATTTTGCCTTCGATATTATTTTTCAATATTTTAAGTAAAAAGAGTTTTTTAGTTAAAATATTGTTATTCATAGTAAACCTTATCTAAAAATAAAGCATTTGCGGGTGCGGTTGTTCTTGCAAGGGTTCTATTTTTTGATTTTAGTATTGTTTCAAAAGTAGAAATTGATTCGTTTTTTATTTCAATATCTAGCATTGTGCCTATTATTGATCTTACCATTTTCCATAAAAAAGAAGATCCTATTATTTCAAAAATAATATATTTCCCTCTTTTTTTAAATTTAGCAAAATATATATACCTAAATTTGGATTTGCTTTTATCTTTTATGCATGAAAATGTGGTAAAATCATGGTTCCCAATTAATGCTTTAGCCATTTGGTTTAAATTATTTATGTTTAGTTTTTTATTTACATAGTGAGCTTGATAGCCTTCCCAGGGATAGTAGTTATTACTGTTTAATATACAGTAACTGTATTTTCTTTTTTGGGCGTTAAAACGTGGATGAAATGAATTTTTAACAACATGCTTGAGGTTTAGTATTTTTATATTTTTTTTTAATAAAATTGCATTTAAAGCTCTTTTTAGATTATTTAGCCGAATATTGATATTAATATCAAAAGTTATTATTTGTCTTTTTGCATGAACTCCTTTATCTGTTCTTCCAGATGAATGAATCTTTACTTTTTTTTTGTTGATTTTCATTAGAGCTTTTTCAATTTCTCCTTGAACTGTGGGTTTTGTTGGTTGTATTTGAAATCCATGGTATATAGATCCGTCATAAGCTATTTCAGCTAATATTTTTTTCATTTATTTAATATTTTTCATTTCCTTTGATATTTTAAAGTAAACTTCTTTGATTTTATCTAAAAGTATTGAAGGCTTTTCTTTTGAAGATTTGCCCATTCCTGCTATTTTAGAAAGAGTGGTTTTTATATCGTTTAATTGCTTGTATCTATATTCTTTATTATCTTTATTTCCGTAAAAGTATTCTAGAAGACCTGATAAGTAGAGAACACTATCATAGCCATAATTTTTATCTGTATCTGGACCAAATATGGTTGATGCGCTAACAGGTTCTGAATTGTCTTTATCTTTTTCGATAACTAGTTTATAAAGATATGCAGCTTTGTGGTAGAATATCTTTTGAAGATAATTATAGTTTTTCCCCGGTTCTTCTTTTTCAAGGTCTTCAAATGTCCAAGCAGCTCTTATTGCTGATTTTGCTTGATTTAACGTTGGGTTATGATTCTTTTCAAGATGTTCATAACATAGCATAGCAAGAATATAACTTGCAGCTCCTTCTTTTAATGTTCTAGATTTGTTGAAGTTAATCATATCATCAAAAATTGCATTTATTTTTCTTCTTTCAGATTTTTTATTTTGCAAAATTTCTTTTTTGTTTTTAGAGATTGAATTAAATTCGCTTGGGAATGTTGCAAAGTAGCATTTTGGACATACTGTTACAGAATATATTCTAGGATAAATATTGCCATATTTGGCATTTTTTGTATATTCTCTTTTTAGATCAATTTTTAACTCTCCAGCTATTAATCTACTACTCCCAGTCAAAAGTTCTTCTTTTTGAAATTTAAAAGAGCATATAGGACATTCAATTTTTTCTTTTGTAAAATATGATATTTTTTTCATGAATTAATTTTCTACTATTACAAATGCAATAGCGTACTCCTTTTCATGGGATATTGTTAGGTATAGCTTTAAATTCATTTTTATTGCAAATTTTTCAATTTCATTATGCAAATAAAACTTTGCATTCCCTTTTAAAGATTTTATTACTTCAATATCTTTAAGACTATAAGGTATTTTATGTTGCAACAGTGGACTTAATGCTTTAATTAAAGATTCTTTAGCTGCAAATTTTCCAGCTAAACTTTCTATAATGCTTTTCCCTTTTAATTTAAAATTTTCAATTTCTTTATGCGTAAAGAATCTCTCCATTTTTTTTCTATTTTCCAAAAAATTTTTAAATCTTTCAACTTTTATTATATCACACCCTATTGACTTCATTGCTTGATCTCCGAGCTTTCAATTATTTCTAGTTTTATTTTCTTGGGCTCATAATCATATATTTCTGTTTCATTGATATTCTCTTTAAGAATTATATTTGTGGGAATGTTGTAAATTCCAGGGGTGTTTATATTTGCCAAATCAAAAGCAAGGCTTATATTTTGATTGTTTATATGGGTTTTAATTTGTTTTTCAGAAAGCCTTGTTTTTATTTTTATAAACATTTTGTTTTCTGAGTTTATTATTTTTTCTTTATCTTTAATCGCAAGACTATTTTTTAGATTATTAAAAATAAGATTAGGAGATTTTATTGTTGTATTTGAATATTTTTTGTTTAAATAAATATTGATCACCACATGACTTTTTTCAAGCATAACTAGAGGATTTGGAGGAACTACTTCAAGATAATCTGATACAAATAAGGTTCTCGTATCAAATTCTTTTACGTTGGTTTGAATAGTATTTATTTTTTTGAGTTCTTGTTCAGGCCCACATACTAATAAATGTTCAGGCAATATATTGTATTTTGCAATAAAATATTCGCCTTTGCCATCTTTTTCTATAAGTTTAAACTTAGGTTCTATTTTAACTAATTTAGAGATTTTGCTATCAAGACTTAAGAATACATTTGTTTTTGAAAGTTTATATTCTGAAATGTGTATTGAGTTAAGATTTTTTATTTTTATTGGTAGCTTATATTTTCCAGGAATCTTTATTTTTGATGCTTCAATAAATAATATTATTTTATTAAGATCAAGGTATTTTAAGTCATCTTTATTGACTTTTATTGTAACCTTGACTTTGCTAAAGTCGGGAATTTTTCCAAGAGCTATTTGATCATTTAAGATGATTTTAAATTCTTTTTCAGTTGTTATTGATTCTATTTTATTGAAATGAAACGCTACAAACATTAAAATAGCTATTAAAATAGAAATGGCTTTATTTTGCCAATCATCAAATAGTAATTTTATTATATTTGTTATTTTTTTGCTTATTTTCATTATTTTACTCTATTAGCTCGAGATTTAATTTATTTCTAATTTCGTTTAAACTTAAGTTGTATTCCAATTTTGCATTGATTGTAATAGAGATAGATCCGGTCTCTTCGGAGGTTATTATTGTTATTGCATCAGAATTTTCAGAAATCCCAAGTCCTGCTCTATGCCTTGTTCCAAATGCTTTACTAATAGAATCAACATTAGATAACGGTAAAAATGAGCCTGCATATTTTAATTTATTTTTACTAATTATTACAGCTCCGTCGTGAAGAGGGGTTTCGCGTTCAAATAGTGATATTAGCAGCTCACTAGAGATTAGCGCATCAATTTTAGTTCCTTTGTTTATTATTTGCTCCAGTTGTATTTTTTTTTCAATGCATATTAGGCTGCCAGATTTGTTTTCAGATAAGTGTTTAACTGCTTTTAGGATTTCAGAAATGACTTTTAAAGTTTCTTCTTTTTTATTTGAAAGCTTAAAAGCTAAATTGAAATTTCCAATTTGCATTATTATTTTTTTTATTTCTTGATTAAAAAGTATTACTATTGCTATTGGTAATATATTGGCTATATAATTTAATAGCCAACTAATGGTATAAAGATTTAAATAATACGAGATAATTCCTATAGAGATGATGATTAATATTCCTTTTAGTAGATTTGTGGAATAAGAATTGATTACGTTTTTATATATGTAGTATACCAGGATGCTAATTAAGCTTAGATCTAAAATTCTTGAAAAAGTATCTTTTATTTGGTTTAAATCATTTATGTCTATCACGAATTTTCTACTCAATGTTAAAACACTGTACTTATTAATCTATATTAGTATAATATAAAATATATAAATAAGCACAGTTTACAATTATTAAATTAAATTGTTTTTAAATTTATGAATGAAAAAGAAAATATTATAGCTTTAATATTCGATTTTGATAGTACTCTTATTTATGGTAATGTGCAGCAAGTGCATCATGAAAATGATAATAATGCAAAAAAATTAGTTTTATGAGAATAGAATGGGAGCTTTTGTTGAAGCTAATTATAGTAAGGGCACTAAGCTATATAATTGAATAATGGAGAAAATTTGCTTGAGCATATTAATTCATTAATTTATTTTTGTTTATGTTTGGTTGATAAAAACAGTAAAAAACGAAAAGAGGGAGTATGTTTAAAGATTTAAATACAAATCAAGGGCTAAGGCCTTGGAGAGTAGAATCCGTTTTTTATTTTATTGTTATAGTTTTAATATTTATTGGGGTGTTTAAAATAGCAGAAACTGTATTTAAACCTTTAGCTATTTCCATAGTGTTGGGATTTTTAGTTTATCCCGTTTATACTTTTTTGGCAAGATTCAAAGTTCCAAAATTTTTAATAGTTTTTATTATATTTTTTTTATTATTTTCTTTTTCTTATTTGATTTTTAGTTTTGTTTATTATAGTGTTACTGTTTTAATGAGGCAATTGCCCTACTATCAAAATCAATTGGCATTTATTATGAAAGATGTGCTTAGTCGATATAAAGTTGATAGCTCTGTTATTAATGATATGAATTTCTCTGGTTACATTTATTCGTTTTTAACAAGAGCTTCTAATGAGATTATTGGATTTACAAGTAGCTTAGTAGTAGTCTTTTTATTGTTGTATTTTTT
The DNA here is from genome assembly GCF_008828755.2 of [Borrelia] turdi. Taxonomy (GTDB): domain Bacteria; phylum Spirochaetota; class Spirochaetia; order Borreliales; family Borreliaceae; genus Borreliella; species Borreliella turdi. The sequence goes on from NZ_QBLM01000002.1 coordinate 205,608, forward strand.
GCTTTCAGAAATACATGTTTTTGGAATGAAACTAGATAAAGCTTTTAAAAAGCGAGTATCTACTAGATTTATTGGGGCTCTAGATACGATTAATAATCAAATTGGTAAATATTTAGGGATAAAAATTCTTATGAGCTGCTTAACAGGTATTTTAGTGTTTATTGGATTAACTTTGTTTGGACAAGATTTTCCTCTTGTTTGGGCAGTTATTACCTTTGTTTTCAATTTTATTCCCAGCATTGGATCAATATTAGCTGTGTTTTTTATTGTAATAACATCTTTAATCCAATTTTATCCAAATTTAAACATAGTGCTTTATATTTTTATATACAATACTTCTGTTCAAATGTTGATTGGTAATATTCTTGAGCCAAAAATGCAGGGGAAAAGACTTGATATTTCACCATTTTTGCTTTTATGTTTTTTGTTTTTTTGGGGATGGCTTTGGGGTATTGTGGGTCTTTTAATAGCCTATCCTTTTACTGTGATTGTAAAGGTAATAGTTGATAATGTAAGCTGGTTAAAGTCTTTTTCTGTATTTTTAGGTGGTTCTGAGATTTTAAACAATATTAGCCATGTTTCAGGCAATGACGAGGAGATTTGATTTTGAAAAGAAAGGTTATGCTTACGGGAGATAGACCCACTGGTGCTCTTCATTTAGGACACTATGTAGGATCTGTGGTAAATCGCTTGAAATTTCAAGAAGAGTATGAAACATATTTTATTATAGCCGATTTACACACTTTAACTACAAAACCCGATTTGAAAAGCATCAATACAATACCTTCTAATGTTAGAGAGATGGTTTTAGATTATCTTGCTTGTGGAATTAATCCTAATAAGGTTAATATATATTTGCAATCAGCTATACCCGAGCTCTTTGAGCTTTATTTAATATTTTCAATGATTGTTACTGTTGCTCGTTTGCAAAGGATTCCAAGTATAAAGGACATGAGCATTGCGGCTGGACTTAAAGAGATTCCTTACGGTCTTTTAGGATATCCTGTTCTTATGAGTGCAGATATTCTAATGGCAAAAGCAAATTTAGTCCCTGTTGGGCGTGATAATGAGTCTCATATTGAATTTGCAAGAGAACTTGCAAGAAGGTTTAACCATTTGTACAAAAATAATTTTTTTCCAATACCCGAATCTGTTTTCACGGATTCTCGTCCTTTGGTGGGTATTTATGGTAAGAATAAAATGAGCAAGAGCCTTAATAACGCAATTTTTTTAAACGATGATGAAAATTTGTTAGAAAAAAAAGTTATGTCTATGTATACAGACCCAAATAGAATAAGAGCAGATATTCCAGGCAATGTTGAAGATAATCCCGTTTTTATTTATCACAATATTTTTAATACTAATCATGAAGAAGTTGAAGATCTTAAAAGTAGGTATAAAAAGGGTAAAGTAGGTGATGTTGAGGTTAAAAAGAAATTATTTTTAGCTTTGAATGCGTTTTTAAAGCCAATCAGAGATAAAAGAAGTTTTTATGAAGGCAAGAAAAAAGATTTTATTGATGAGATTATTTTTGATGGTACTAGCAAAGCAAGGCTTATTGCAAATAAAGTGGTAAAAGATGTTAAGGATTTAATAGGACTTTCAAAAACTTGGAATGGAATAAAATATGGTACTGAAAAGAATAAAAAATGAGGAATTCCAAGTATTGTAAAAGTATTGATTTATACTAGATTTATAGTAATAATTAACTCATTATTATTTAAATCAAACAATATTAATTATTATAGTAGATTTGCCCTTTTTATTAAGCTTTTATTAAATTCTAGTAATTTGGGCAAAATGTTTCTTTTTTCATAAATAACCTCGCTGAGCACTCTTGTTACTGGCTCTGTTTTTGAGATTCTCATCCACAAGGTTGCAACAATTTCCTTATTAGTTTTTAACAATACCTTTAATCCACCCGATGAATCTCCTGTCCTAATCTTGGATTGTCTTTTGCCTTCATAGTTAATGATCTCATAATCGACTATTGATAATTCTTGAAATAACTTATTGCTTTTTATTTCTTTAGTCAATAGATTTTCATAGTTTCTTTTTAAAATTTCTTGATTTTTTATTTTGAGATTTGTTAAATTGGCTTTCTTGGATGATACTATTACATTGCTGTAAAAATTTGTTGTATTTAAAATATCTTTTAAGTTATATTTTTCTTTATAGCAGTTTTTAGACAACTCACACCATATTTGATAAAGTTCTTTCATTTTTAATAATTTTACGATACTAAGTAGGGTAGTAATTGGGTCTCTTACTCTTGAGGGATATATTATGCAACCTCCATTTGATCCTTCCCCGGAGATTTTTACAATCATTCCCTGGGCCCTTAAATCATCTGCCATTTCTGTTAGATTGGCTTCTCCAACTTCTACTCTATAAACTTTGGCGTTGAAAAAATTTGCAATTTTTTCAATATTCAGAGATGTTGCATCATTGATTACTATTGCTATGTTATTTTTTATTCCTGTATAATAAAGATAGCTAAGCTCTGAAATTACTACAAGTGCAAATATTTTTTGCGCTTCGATGATATTTGCAGTGTTTGTGACTTTGTCTATAAATATCAGATTTCCCCTATCTCCATCACAATCCGGTACATATCCTAGCTCAAAAGAATTGTCTTTTATATATTTCTTTTGTAGTAGTTTTTTACATTCATTTAAAGATTTTCCTTCAGGAATAATATCATGCTTAAAAATACCTATTTTGTCATTATATAATTCTATTTTCAATCCCAAAGATTCTATCAATTCTTTATCTATTGAATTGATTCTAGAGCTCCCATTCATTTCTGCTATTATTCCAATTGGATTTTTTAGTATTCTTTTCTTTAAAATTTCTATATTTTTATTGTTAATATCGTTTTCACATGCTATTTCGTGTATTAATGATTTATATTCTTCGTAAGATTGGTTTTTATTTTTTCTTTCTAATTTTATTGTTTTGTTATAGTCCTCTAAATAGGATTTGTCTTCATCAAATTTGTTTAGAGTATTAATTAAATGGTTTATTAACTGTTCATTTTGTCTATTATTTTTAATTTGTTTTATTATTTCATTCGTTTTTGCAGAATTTAGTACGCCACCATCGTTTAATCCTATTTTTATTCCATTGTATCCTGTTGGATTATGGCTTGCAGATATGTAAATGAAACCTTTTGAATCCTTAGTGTTTCTCGTACAAGCTAAAATTTCAGTTATTGGAAGTATGCCAAAAAACTTAATTTTTTCTTTGTTTGTTATTAATATTTTTATTGCTATTTCTGCAATAATGTTGCCAGTTGGCCTTGAGTCTAATCCTAATCCAATATAGGGCTTGGATTCATTTTTAAAATAATTTGATATTGTGAAGATTATTAGTGCTATTAGTACTTTATCTTCATTATCTATTTCATTTTCTGTTGAATCTTCATTTTTTGATTTTGCAAAAATTTTTCTAAATCCAGAAGGAGAAAATATCATCTCATCAAAAGCTTTTTTAAAATTTTTCATGTTAAGTGAATATTGTTTAAGCATGTAAATTTCTTTCCATTGATATTCTAGTCATATTATTGCTATAATTATTAATAATATGGACACTTATATTATTATACTTAAAAATTTGTTTTTTTGCTTGTAATTAATAAGTTTTATCTTAAGGGTTTTAGTTTTTGCTGATGAATGCTAAAGTTGATAAAATTTTTTCTGAAATGATACTAAAAAAACTTAATTCTGGTGAGATAGGAATTAATAATTTTGAATCTATTAAGTACTTTCCTTGTGATAGCCATAAAAATATTTTTGATATTTCGGATAAAATTTTGAGATTTAAGCTTAACAAAGGGTTGGTTGAGGATAATTTAAAAAAATATTTTTATGATTTTTCTAAATTCTTGTATTTAGAAGAAGATAATTGTTATATTTTTTCTTCTTCTGATCTTGAAAATTTGGGATTAATTCTTTTTCCATATCTTTCTTTTGGAATTTTAAATGGAGGCTCTGCAACAAGTTATTTTGATTTAGTTAAAAATAGGGGATTTAATGAAGATTTATATATGCTATATGAATCTAAAATACTTGAATTTAAAGAAAAATTTGGAGAATTCCCAAAGGGCATGACCCCAGCTTATATTAACAAGGACGGTAGTTTTGGGTTTTCATTTTTAGCTTTGAAAATTAGACATCTTTTAATGGTTGCCAAAAGATATGAATCTTTTTCTGGTAGAAGGATTAAGCCTTCTATATTTCAAATGACTAGTTGTAAAACGGATGAATTTATTTCCAAATTTTTGGATGATTTATTTGCAGATGATTTGATTAAAAGTGTAAATTTTTGCAATTTAAAAAAAGAAGATGTTTTTACAGCTGTACAACCTTTAGTTTATTGTTATGAAAAGCTTAATAGCTCTAATTATAGATATTTTACTTTTAAGAATAATAAAAATGATAATTCTCTTTTAGCTTTGCCTGCCGGTCATGGTCAAAATTTTAAAATTTTAAAAGATATTTATTTACAGCTTTATGAATCTGGGAAAAGATTTGTATACATTGGGAATGTTGATAATATGGGCTTTACAATTAATTTTAAAGCACTTGCTTTAATGGCTTTGACCAATTGTTCTGCCGGATTTGAATTTAGTTTTAAAAGCAAGACAGATTTTAAGGGGGGGGTATTGGCAGTAAATGCCGAGGATCGTTTAATTTGTGTTGATATTGGCGGAGGTATTTCTTCAGAGACTATACAAGAATTTGAGAGTAAAGGTAACAGGCTGTTATTTAATTGCGCTACTGGGCTTTTTAATTTAGAGTATTTGATAAAAAATATTGATGAGATAATAGAAAAAATGCCCATTAGAATTATAGAACAAGATAAAGAATTCGGTAAATATATTTCGGTTGAGCAAATAACCTGGGAAGTGTTAAAATTAATGGAAAATCCATTAATTTTAACTGTTGATAGAAGTAAAAGATTCCTTCCTGCAAAGTTATTTGTTGATATGTTGTTTAATAGTAATTATTTTGAAGATAGGCATCATGGATATTTTTATAGCAAGAGAGCTGACGGTTCTGATGCTACTAAAGATTTGGATTGTTCTCTTGCTGCTTTGTTATCAAAAGATTATGGTTTGTTGCGCGGATGTTATAGATGGACTTTTTAAAAGCTTTATTTTTTATCTTTTTTTGTTTAAATTTATTTGCAATAGAATCTTTGCCAGAAATAGATTATGAATATTTTAACAAGGATAAATCAGATCTTGTAGATTTTATGGAATTTTTAGGTGAAGTCGATTTTAAAACTATTTTAAAAGATAGAAACTTGTTTATTGGAATTAGAAACTTAGGAAATTTTAAGAATGTTCAAGAACCTAATACTGATGATATTAATAGAATAAAAAAGATTAACCCAATTGGTATAATTTTGTTTAGAGAAAATTTAAAAGATGCTAAACAGACAAAAAGATTGATTAGTACAATAAAAAGCCATATTGGACATGATATTTTTATTGCTATTGATGAAGAGGGAGGAATAGTTAGTAGAGCTAGTGAAAATAAAAAAATGGGGGTTTATAATTTCCCAGCTATGGAGTATATAGGGGGTGTTAACGATTTGCATCTTATTTATAAAATTGGTGAAGTTCTTGCTAAACAATTGCGTAGATTAGGCATTAATTTAAATATGGCTCCAGTTGCCGACATAAAATTTGCGCCACATACTCCTTTACTAAATAGAACGTTTGGAGGATATTCCGCTTATAATATTGGACTTATGGTAGAAGCTTTTATTGATGGTATGCAGAATCATGGAGTATTCTCGGCAATTAAGCATTTTCCTGGATTAGGGGGAACAACCATAGACACACATAAATATTTGGCATTTTTGCCTTATAGTAGAAGCTTCTTAATGTTAAATAATTTTGTGCCGTTTGTTTTTGGTAGAGCTGCTAAATTTATCATGATTGGCCATGTAAATGTTCCCAAAATTTCTAAAGATATAACTAGCATGTCCAAAGGTATTGTTAATATTATAAGAGAAAATTTAAATATTACTAGCATTATGATGACAGATTCTTATGATATGGGGGCAATTACAAGAAGTTTTTCTAATATTGAAAATGCTATTAAAAAGTCTTTAAGTTCAGGTATTAATATAGTCCTTATTCCTTAGTAAAATTGGTTTTTATTAAATTCGTTTTTTGGTCTTTGTTATTTATGTTTAGATGGTTGGATAATCTCTTGTTAAAAATTTTTATGGTATCAATATAGATATTCCTAAATCCAAAAGAATAGCTTCTTTAAAGGAAGTTGATAATTTAGAGTAAATGCTGTAGTTGTTAGGTATAAAATCAATTTCAAATTTTAAGGTAATTAGGGGAAGAATTGGGTAGAGAAATGCATTAGTTGTTTTTCCTATAAATATAGTAGTTCTTAGAGTTAAATCGATTTGGGTTCCAATGAAGAATTTTATAGTAAGTGTATCAGCTAAAATTGAATATTTAGCAATGTAAATAGTGAAAGCTAAATTGAAATAAGCATTTGAAATAAAATCCTTATTTATTGGGATAGTAAAAAAATTTATGGGGCTGAATTGTATTTCAATCCATTCATTATAAGATGTCAATATCCCGATAAAGGCAATGTATTTATAGTTTTCATCATAAAAGATAGGATTTATATAATTATGGTAAATTATACCTATTTTTAGTTTTTTTTCAAATATATCCCCTTTAGGGAATTCCCAGTGAGAAGTAGTTAATTTATTTTTAAAACAGAATAAATTAACATTACATATTAATAACAAGATTGATAATATTGCAGTATATTGCATTTCAGTTAGTTTATATATAATAATATTATATATAAACAGGTTTTTCAACTATTTGCTATTAATTTTTCAAAGCTTTTGTATACTATTAAATTAAATTATATATTATTATCTTTTAGTATATATTAAAAATACCTCATCTCTTCTCTTATTATATAAGAAGTTAAATCGATTCGTGATTGGAATAGAAGTGGGATGTTTTATTTTTTAT